>NZ_NEVS01000004.1:1805014-2406686 GCF_002261215.1 Bordetella genomosp. 11
CATCCATTTCAACAGCGCGCGGCGCGCGGGATCGTCCGGTGCGCCGGCCGCGCGGCGGGCTTCGGCATCGGGCCGGCCCGCATCGTGATGGACAGGAATGATACGCATGGCGTCCCCGGTCAGCGATGGCAGGTCGTGCAACTGGTCATGCGGTCCTCGCTCTCGAAGCGGTAGATGCGTCGCAGCGACGCGATGTCGTCCTCGGAGAGCGCGGGCGGATCGCGCATGGCGAACACCTGGTCGGGCGGCCCCACCCTTTTATCGGGTGCGCGATGGCAGTCCAGGCACCATTGCATTTCCAGCGGCTGGTTGCGCACCAGTTGCGGCATCTGGTCCACGCGCCCGTGGCAAGTCACGCAGGCCACGCCTTTGGCAACGTGCACGCTGTGATCGAAGTAAACGAAGTCGGGCAGGTCGTAGACGCGGTTCCAATGTATGGGTATCCCGCTCGCGGCACTGGCATGCAGCGGCGCGAGCACGGGCGCATCCTTGAACAGCACGGCGTGGCAGGTCAGGCAGATTTCGGCCGACGGCATGCCGGCCGACGCGGAGGTCTGCACCGACACATGGCAATACCGACAATCGATGCCATCGTCGCCGACGTGGTGCTTGTGGCTGAAAGGAATGGGTTGGGCCACCGCCACGCCCGCGGCCACGGGCGCGTTCATCTGCCAGACGACGACTGCGATGGTCACGGCAAGCAGGCCCGCCGTACCTATCAGGACCAGCTTCACGCACAGGACTGCGGCTTTATCGAATATCTGGCTCATTGCCCCATGCGGCCGGCTGCGACGCCCCTCGAAAAATCGTGGAAAAAGCGCGCGCAGAACAGCAAGCGCCGTGCCCCGCACGGCGCCCCCAAAATTCAGGTTTCAGTCAACTTTTATCGCGCGGAGGATCTCCGCGACATGGGCGCTGGCCTTGTGTCCAGGCGAGCGCGATGCGAGGCGCGGCTGCGCCCCGCATATGGCTCACCCCATTGAGCACGAAGCCGACTTTCGCGCCGAAGCCTACCGGCGACATGGGTTGCGATTTGGAGAACACTTCCGCGTCGATCCCGATGCCGACCTCCATGCACTGCGACCACGCGCCCTGGCTGATCATGATTCGGAGGATGCGCGACTAGGCAACGTTCGCGATGCGCTAGGCCGGCCGTGAACGTACCGGGCCGCACGCCGCTGGTCGAACTGGCGATGACCGCGCCGACCGAAGCGAGCGTATCGAGTTCCTGGAAGAGCGCAATGCGCCGGGACACATCGAAAGACCGCATGCCTGCACCACACTGCTATTAGGCAATTCGGCTTACGCTTTTGGACGAGGCGACTGCGCGGACGTCTGGATAACATATGGTTATTCCGATTTCATTCGCGCACGAATTGGAGAAAAAAATGGCAGCGTATCGAACTGCCTTCAGACGAGCTCTGGAGGCTGTCGACCACCTGACTGATCCTGCGCCTCCATGGAGCGATATCCTGCAGACCGCACGCGATCTGGCAGGTGCCGACAGTGCCACGCTCATCATCTTCGATTCCAAAAATACGCTGTTGAATTTTTCGGCGGTCGGGTTCGAGGAACAATGCTTCGCTGATTACGAATCACACTTTCATAGCTGCGATATTCTTGAGCAGGGCTCGCGCCATGCCCCTGCGGGGACGTGGCTCGATACCGCACAGATGTACACCTCCGCCCAACTCCGGCGCAGCGAGTTCCACACTGACTTCATGACCAAGCATCGGATGGGGCAGATCGTGTCCCTCGTCCTGGAGTCCGGGCCGTCCGTACGTGCCGCATTGGGCTTTCAGCGTGGAACGGTCGATGACAAAGCCGGCGACCACCTGAACTCCGGCAATCTGGCGGCCTATTTTCGTGTCCTGCGCAGCCAAATGGCTAGGCGCCACGCGGCGGTGGAAATGAGATTCCAATCAATCGAAGATGCTTTTTCCAGCGCCGACCAGGCGATATTCCTGTTGGGCGACGACGCCTCGCTTATCCGTGGATCGCCGCTTGCGGAGCGCTACCTGGAGGCCATGAAAGGATGGCGTATCCGTGGAGGAAAATTGCAGCATGCCGACCGCGATATCCAGGCGCGCTTCGAGGCGCAATGCCGTGCCGTCACCGCGGACGGTCGGGCACGATTGCACGCTACGACATCCGGTTGGGGCGATGTCATCCTGCTGGATATCGCCGCGGCATCGCCCGGTCTCAGCCTGCTTGGAAACCGCATGCTGCTCGTCCGCATGCGCCGGAAAAGCGCCTTCGCGACGCCGGACGCCGAACGGCTTGCCTCCGTGTTCGACATCACTCGCGGCGAGGCAGCCGTGCTGGCAGGACTCGCCGCCGGTCACAGTGTGGATGAAATCGCGGTATTGCGGCGAACAGCGGTCCTCACAGTGCGCAAGCAGGTTGCCTCGCTAATGAAAAAGATGGAATGCAATCGGCAGTCCGAGCTGGTCAGGCTCGCCTGTTTGCTGCAGGAGTAGCGCCGTCCTCCCCCGCCCGGCTTATTTTCCCGCATCGACGCCGCATACCCAATTCTGAGTACGCGGCACGCCCCTCGCGCTCTTACCATTCGCCGTAAAGCATCAATCAAGGGAATGGACATGGCCGCTGCATGGGCATCGCTGCTTGCAATTCAGGCGTTAGCCTTCCTGTCACCTGGCGTAATCGCTGCCCCGACCGTAATCGTGGACGGCGTACCCATCAACATGGGCCTGTCCGCGCCCCGCAATCCCTCGTCCTTGCAGGACTGCGATGCGTTCCGGGAACGGATGGCGCGGCCGCTGCAGACGCTCAACGACGCGCACAACCGCTGTCTGAACGCGAGCAGCTCATCGTCCGGCAGTACGGGCGGCAACTCCGGTCGCCGCTGCGCACTTCAAAGATGCGAGCGGTTGCACGTGATGCGCGAAGCGCTACAGGAGAAAGCCCAGGATGGCTATCGGCAATGCCGCAAGGCTTTGGTTCCATCCGACAAGAATGCCGATAACGCAGACCACTCGCGGGAAGATCATTTTTTCCAGATCGGCGAAAAGCTCATGGCCGGGCCAAAGGAAGCAGCGAGCATGGTCGCGAGCGACGCCATGACGGACGCATTCGCCAAGCTGCTGGGGGTAAGCAAGAATACCGTGAACGCCGCTTACGACGTCCCGGCCAAGATAGTGGAGCTGGCCGTTCTCACGCGAGATGTACTAAAGATATGCCAGACGACATCTCCCATCTCACAGGTAAGACAGGCTTGCATGGCTGCCACGCGCCAATCGTTGGTTGACTTCAGCTTGCATGCTCCGCTCGGTATGACGAGCAATCCCGCGATCGCGTTGATCCAGACCGCGATGCTGGAGCGCGTAAACCAGATCCAGAACGAGGTTGTCATGGAGTTCGCTAAGGCGGACAAGAGCATGCGGGATCTCAATGCGCAAAGCGAGGCACGGCCATCAAGCAACGCGAGCAACGGCACCCCGAGACGCACGACACTCCCGGCTGGGACCACCGACGAATGCAGCAAGCTCGATGGCCCAGGGCGCACGGAATTGGTGGTCGAGCACCACGCTGAATACGAAGCACTGGCCGCGCGATGCGGGATTGGACGCTGATGGATGCCGAGACGGAGACAATGATGAAATCGATAGTCTTGAAGATTGCTTGCGCCGTATCGTTGGCCGCGCTGGCAGGCTGTCATACGATGGACCAGCTGAAGAAATCCGGCGACGCCGCCTCCAATGGTGACTATGGCGAGGCGGGTGTCGCACTTCTGCTCACTCCTATTACATTGATCCTCGATGTATTTACGCTAGGCGGCAGCGTTGATCCGGAAACCGGGGCATCGGCACTGGGCAGCTATGCAGAAAGCAAGGGGTACGCGCCCGCGGGGTCGACCGCGACAGCCTTGCGCCAAAGCAGGGCCAACATGGCGGCAATCGAAAGCATTACTGGCGACAGCAGTAGCAGCACAAGCTTGACCACGGCTTCGTCAACCGCCTCGAGCAGCGAAGCCGAAGAACAAGAAGAAACGGACGGCACAGCGCAAGCGGTTCTTGCCTCCACCACGAGAAGCTACAACGGCACCTGCCAAGTCACGACCGTATTCCTGGCGAACAGAATTCCCGAAGTCAACAACACGCAGATCCGGCAAATTCGCGACATTGCCGTCAATACAAATATCGTCGACGGCATGCATGAAGCCAATCGGCAGGGTTATACGCCCGAAGCGGCCATCAAGGCATCACTGGCACAGGCGAAAGAGTTCGACGCAACCACGGCGCAAGCACTGCAATCCGCCAGTGCGGTGGACGCGTTCGGAACAACCGACGAGGAATTTCTTGCAGTGCTAAAGAATGGCAAGCTGTCTCTGGAAGATTGCGGAGCCATTCGCAACGCCTCCTTGTGCGCCGCGGCAGCCACCAAGATCGGTGCCATCTTCAACCGCGCCGTAGCCGGCGAAATGATGTGCCACTTGCGGGCCGGAACTTGGCCAGGGCGCGCAACGCGTTCTTGACCCGGGGCCAGTTCGTGATCCCTTCAAGGCACCAGTCGGACACGCTCGGGCGTCATGCGTATCGCGATCGTACGGACGCCTCCGCCATCAATACTTCCGTGCCGTCGCTGCCTCTTGCAGAAGAGGCCATCATCGACGGCGCCGCCGTCGTGGGCACAGCGGCCCGCCGGGTAGTGATGCCGACCCGCTCCTCGCTGCCCGGAATTGCCGCCGGCACGCGCTGCCGGCGGCGCCTTTCCGATGCTGCTGCCCCAGCAGTTCGGAATTTGACGCGGTCACCACTTCCAGCTTGACGTCGGTCCAAGCGTTGCGCATGCCCGGCAAACGCCAGCGGCACCAGTATGGCCGCCAGGGTGGGCAGTACGCCGAACTACACGGCCGCGTGCTGGGGCGCCACCGGCATGGCCAGCCGTTCGGCCGCCCGCAGCAATGATCCCGTCTGGGCCAAAGCAAGCGCCGTGCCCCGCACGGCGCCCCCAAATTCAGGTTTCAGTCAACTCTTATCGCGCGGAGGATCTCCGCGACATGGGCGCTGGCCTTGTGTCCAGGCGAGCGCGATGCGACGCGAGGCGCGGCTGCGCCCCGCCGATCGGGCCGCTAGCGCAGCAGTCCGCGCCGCGCAAGGTTGGCGTACAGCTTGCGCACGCCGTAGGTCCATGGCGGGATCTCGGTGCATTTCCGCACCGTGTTGACCAGTTTGCCCAGCCCCGGCGACGCGATGGTCACGCGGTCGCCCGTCTTGTGCGTGAAACCGCTGCCCGGTGTGCCGCGGTCCTGGATCGGCGAGAACATCGTGCCCAGGAAAAGCATGAAGCCGTCCGGGTACTGATGGTGACGGCCGTAGGTCTGCGACACCAGTTCCAGGGGATCGCGGCTGATCTCGCGCATATGGCTCACCCCATTGAGCACGAAGCCGTCGTCCGCGCCTTCGATCAGCAGGGACACGCTATCGTCGCGCACGTTATCGATGCCGTAGTGCGCATCGAACAGGCGGATGAAGGGGCCGATGGCGCAGGAGCCGTTGTTGTCCTTGGCCTTGCCCAGCAGCAGCGCGCTGCGGCCCTCGATGTCGCGCAGATTGACGTCGTTGCCCAGCGTGGCGCCGACCGTCTCGCCGCGGCTGTTGACCGCCAGCACGATTTCCGGCTCGGGATTGTTCCATTCCGAGGCGGGCAACAGGCCGACGTCCGCGCCGAAGCCTACCGCCGACATGGGTTGCGATTTGGAGAACACCTCCGCGTCGATCCCGATGCCGACCTCCATATACTGCGACCACGCGCCCCGGCTGATCAGGGTTTCCTTCAGGCGCAGCGCGCCGTCCGACCCCGGCTTGATGCTGCGCAGGTCGGTCCCCAGGGTTTCCTGCAGCGTCGCGCGCATGGCTTGCGCGGCGCCGGCATCGCCGCCGGTGCGTTCCTCGATCAGCCTTTCGAGCAGGCTGACCGCGAAGGTCACGCCGCATGCCTTGATCGCCTGCACGTCGCAGGGCGCCAGCAGCGTCACGGCCGAGGGACTGGCGGCGGTATCCGCGCCGCCATGGCGAATGCTCGCCTGCAGCAGCGCACCCACCGGGCCCAGGGATTCTCCGGGCGCGGAGCGCGCGATGTCGGCCGGGTCCGGCTGGTCCAGCAGGTCGGCCATGGTCGGCACGGTCGCCGTGATATCGAACACCAGGCCATTGCGCACCGCGACGATACTGGGCCCGTCTATCGGCGCCGGACGCCAGACGCGCCCCACCAGCGTGGCCTGCGCGGCGTCGCGCGGCAGATAGTCCTGGGTGTGGTCTTGGGTCATGCTCCTTCTCCTCCTTGCGTTATTGACACGTTCCTAGTCCATCAGGGCCAGCGCATCGCCGCGCGATTCCACCACGGTCAGGATGGCCAGGAATCCGCTGATATCGAATACTTCGCGCACGTGCGGCTGGATACCGCACAGGGCGAGCGCGCCGGCCTGCTGCTTCAGGCGCTTGGCGACCAGCAGCATGACGCGCAGGCCGGCGCTGGAAATGTAGTCCAGTCCGGACAAATCCAGGACCAGCTTGCGTTCTCCGTTATCGACGTGCGAGAGAAGCTCCGATTCGACGGCGGCGGCGTTGGCGCTGTTGATCTGGCCGCGCGGCGATACCACCAGCGCCGAACCGACTTTTTCGATGGCGAGAGTCATGGATAGGGCATCCTGGTAGATAATCACGACGTCCACGGCACGCGGCGTGCACGCCGCATTTTTGCGGAATCATACGCGAGCGTGGGCGTGCCGGCCATGCGGATTACGACGTACGGACGGCATCGGGCATACTGGCGCCTGGCACTCAAGGTCGATCTCGCGATGGCTCCCCGATCCGATACGCTGCGGCTGATTCCGGGCCACGATTCCGTCAGCCCCGCCATGCAATGGCTGGAAGCCATTGCCGAGCGCGAGCAGTGGCCCGAGCGCACCCGTTTCGCACTGGCGCTGGCCATGGACGAAGCCCTGACCAACGTCTTGACGCACGCCTTCGCCGGAAGCATCCCGGTGTCGGGCTCGCCCACGGTGGAACTGGCCTACCATCGCGACGCGACGGACCTCTGCGTCGAAATCGCCGACAACGGGCGCGCCTTCGATCCCACGGCATGGTCGCCGGCTTCCCTGCCCCACACCCTGGAGGACGCCACGCCCGGCGGCCAGGGATTGCGCCTGATGCGGCACTACCTGAAAGACCTTCGCTACCGGCGCGACGGCGGCTGGAACAGATTGACCCTGGTCGCCGGCCACGGTTGATCGCCATGGATACGGAAACCACCGGCCTTCGTGTCCATGCGCGTATCGACATCGCCGCGATCGCGCACAACCTGGCAAGGATACGCGCGCTGGTGGCCGGCCCGCCGGCGGATGCCCCGCGCATTTGGGCCACCGTCAAGGCCGATGCCTATGGACACGGGATACGCCGCATCCTGCCGGCATTGGCGGCCGCCGACGGGCTGGCCGTGACGCAGTTGGCCGATGCGCGGGATTGCCGCGAGGCGGGCTGGAATGCCCCCATCCTGGTCTACGGCGGCCTGCTGGAAGCGGACGAGGCGCGCAGGCTGGACATGCCGGACCTGCACCTCGTGCTGTCCCATGCGGCGCAAATCGATTGGCTGGAAGCCGCCGAGCCATCCGGACCGCCGCCCTGGATCTGGCTGCGCTACACCGGCGATATCGGTTATGTGGGTTTCGACGATGCCGGCTATGCGGCAGCCTACGCCCGCTGCGCCGTGCTGGCGGCCAGGGGCCGTATCGCAGGAATCGGCCACCTGAACCATTACGGCAGCGCAGAGCACGCGGACGGCCTGGCGCGGGCGGACGCGCGCTTCCGGGCGCTGGCGCGCGGCCTGCCGGGACCGCGCAGCTGCAGCAACTCCGCGGCCTTGTTGCGCCACCCGGACGCCGCGCGCGGAACGGACTGGGTGCGGCCCGGACTGGCGCTGTATGGCGCGAGCCCGCTGCCCGCCATGGACGGCCCCGCACTGGGCCTGCGGCCATCGATGTCGCTGCATTCGCGCATCGTCGGCCTGCGCGACGTGGCAGCCGGCGAGCACATCGGATATAACGGCGCCGTGCGGGTTTCCGTGCCCTTGCGCGTGGGACTGGTTGCCTGCGGCTATGGCGACGGGTATCCGCGTCACGCGCCGCCCGGCACACCGGTACGCGTGGACGGCCATGCCGCCGCGATACTCGGCGGCGTCACGATGGACCTCCTCCCGGTGGACCTGACGGGCTTGCCGCCCATTGCCATCGGCGCGCCCGTCGTGCTGTGGGGGACGCCTGAATTGCCGGTGGAGGCAGTCGCGCGCCATATGGGCACCATCGCGGCCGAGCTGCTGACGTCGTTGACGCGCCGTGTGCCGGTCATCCCCTTCGCGCCGGCCTTGCTGGCGCGAACGCCATGAAAACGAAGGTGGCGCATAGATAGACCAGGCCGGTAATGGCCAGGCTGGCGCCCATGCCCGCCGTGCCGAACAGCGCGCCCACCATCAAGGGGCCCGCCATCTGTCCCAGCTTGTCGGCCGCGCGCATCACGCTGGTCGCGCCCGCCGGACCGTAGTCCTGTACGTCGGGCAGCGCCAGCATATAGGGCGATTGCGACGCACCCGAAAAACAGCTGGCCAGGGCCAGCAGCAGCACCGCCAGCGTCGCGGCGGCCAGGCCGGTGTCGAAATACAGGCCCAGCATGCCGGCGCTGCCGATCAGCCCGCCCAGCACGATCCAGGCTTTCCTGGACGGCGAACGATCCACCAGGCGGCCCATCAGCGGCCCGACATAGATGACGCACAGGCCGTAGATCATCAATACGCGACCCACGGTCGACGCGGCCACGCCGGCGGACTCCAGATACAGCGGCAAGGCGAAGGACAGCAGGCCCGCCTGCGCAATGGAAAACGGAATGACGCTGCCCAGCAGCAGCAGTCCGAAGTCGCGGGTGCATACCAGCCGCGCCGTCCGCGCCAGCCCGCCGGCGGCGCGCCGCAAAGCCCCGCCGCCGGCCGGCGCGGCGTCGTCCGTCGCGTGCCCCACGTGCCTCGCAACGGCCGCAGGCGCGGCCTCCGCCATACGGCGCGCCACGGCCGCATTCCGCGCGTCGTCCAGTACAACGCCGGCACGCGGGCCATGGCTCATGTAAGGCCGCATCAGCACCAGGACGCCGAGCACCGGTACGATCAACATGGCCGCGCCTATGACGAACACCGGGCGAAACCCCAACTGCTCCATCAGCATGGCGCCCACCGCCGCGCCCGTCAGGTGGCCCGCGAACAGGCCCGCGATCACGCCGCTCATATTGCGCCCCCGGTACAGCGGGCTGCTGCGTGTCACGACAAAGCCCTGCAGGCCCATCCAGGCCAGTCCGTATCCCAATCCCACCAGGCCGCGCGCGGCGGCGAACATTGGCAGATTGGCGGCGGCAGCGCAGGCCAGCATGCCGGCGCAGGACACGGCCAGGCCGCCCAGCACCGGTACCCGCCAGCCGCGGCGATCGGTCAGCCGGCCTGCCAGCAGCGCCGTCAACAGCCCGCAACCCATTTCCACCGAAATCGGCAAAGCCAGCAGCAGGTTGGATGGCAGGGCCAGCCCAAGGGATGGCAGACTGCGGGCGTACAGGGGAAGAAAACTCAGCGGCATCGCCCATGCGAACAGGAAACCGAACATCACCGGCCGCGCGATGCGGCCGATATCCGAAGTGTCGTCCAAGGCGGCGGTGCCGGCGCTACCCGGCGCGGGTATCCTGAAGCCCCGGTCCAGCAGCAGCGACAGCAACAACAGCATCTCCACCGTTGCCACCAGCGCGACCGCCACGACGGTGATGGCGTCCATCATCCGGCTCCGGACGCCGCGCGCCAGCACATCTTCGGACAAGCGCACGACCAGGCTGCCATGCGACTGCGCGCGCGGCAACCCGTGCCCCAGCGGCAACACCAGCGTCAATTCATCGGCCGCCGGAGCCGCCTCGGCGCTTCCCCCCGCCACCGGCAAGGGACCGCGGCCGTCCGCGCGGTTCAGCGTGCGCCCCGCGGCATCGACCAGATCGATCTCGCGGATGGCCGGAAAGGTCGCGGCCAACCGCGTGAAAGGCGCCTCGACACCGCGCAGCCTGTCCAGGTCGATGCCGTAGCCCAGGATGCGATCCAGATCGCGCTGCAAGCCTTCGGCCAACAGCGCGACGTTGCCGCGCGTGACCTGCAGCCAGCCTTCGCGGAACGTATTCACGGTATAGACGGCGTACACGCCCTGCGCCAGGACCAGCGCCACCAGCGGCGCCACGAAACGCCCGCGTCCACCCGCAACCAGCGTGGCCGGGGAAACCAGGAATCGGAAGCCAGCGGCCAGGCCCATCCCGACCGCCAGGGTAATGGCGGCCAGCACCGTCACGTTCCGCAGCAGCATCGCCCGCACCGCGGCGCTGTCGCGCGTGGCCGAGACCACCAGCGCGCCGAGCGGTTCGCCCCCCTCGCCTGACAAGGACACCGCCAGATCGATCCGGTCCCGCCCGGTGGTCATCAGCGCGCCGGAGGTTCGCCGCGTCATGCCGTCCGGCAAAGCGGCGCCCGGCGCAAGGAACAGCGCCCGCGCCAGTGCCGGCGCGTCGATGGGCTCACCCAGCGCGGCGATATCGCCGCCGTCCGGCAGCAGCACGGCCACGCCGACGATTCCGGCGACATCGCGGGTGCCGTCGCGCAGCAGCTGCCGCAGTCCGAAAAACTGCCCCAGCGGTTTCCCCAGCCGTAGCCCGTTCTCGATCGAACCGGCCACCTGGCGTGCCGCGACTTCGACCCGGTCCGCGGTGGTGTCCGCCGCCAGCCGGTGCAGCGCCGATAGGCTCAAGGCGCCGATCAAGGCCTGTGCAAGAAGCAGCATGGCCAGGCAAGCCAGCGTCACTTCCAATATGGGACGACGGCGCAGCCCTTCCAATACCCGCTGCAATGGTTCGCGCATCAGTGGTTTCCAGGATCGATCGCCTCGCACACAACGCGTTGGATATTATTTACACTTGCCCGGTCTTGCATCAGTTTTTTCGAGGTCATCCCAACCTGGCCGCCTCCATGTTCTCGCATTCCCTGCGCAGCAAGATCTTTCTCCTGGTGGTGGCGATCCTGCTGGTGGTGGCGGTATTCATCATGCTGACCAGCCGGCGGGACGTCACCCGCACGGTGTCGTCCGGCGAGCAGCACGCCGTCAGCAACATCATGGCGCTGATCCAGCGCGACCTCGAAGCGCGGTGGTCCTCCTTGCTCACGGACAAGGTCACCATGGTGCGCAATGGGCGCCGCCAATTGCTGCAGACCGGCACCATCGTGGCATCGGCACTGGCCGGCTATGCCGACATGGCCGAGCGCGGCGTCATCAGCCCGGGCGCGGCCAAGGGCATGGCGCGCGCCTGGATCGACCGTCTGAATTTCGGCGAACGCCGCTACGCGTTCGTCTACGACGCCGACGGCCAGGTGCTGGCCAGCGGCAATCCTTCCATGCGGGATCGCGACCTGGCCGGCGTCACGGATCTGAAGGGACGCCCCCTGGCCCAGGCGCTTTACGACGAAAGCCACGATTCCGGATATGGGTTCGCCATCTACCGCTGGCCGCCGCGCGCGGACGCGGACCGGGCGGACGGCGCGGGCGGCCGCGACGAGGCCCGCTACGCGTATTTCGGGTACTTCCGTCCGTGGGACTGGGTCATCGCCGTCAGCGATAGCGTTCAAGACGTCATCGAACAGGTCGATACGCGACGCACGCAAATGAAAAATGCCCTGCGCGACACGCTATCGCGCCTGACGCTGGCGCGCTCCGGCTTCGTCTTCATTACCGCCGACGATGACGAAGCGGTCGTGCCGCCGCCGGCGCGCGCCGCCGGGCTATTGGACACGCGCGATATCCGTGGCGGCAGGACGCTGCGCGAGCTGCTGCGCGGGGTCACCGCCACGTCGTCCACGCAGGTCATCGAATTCGACTCGGGCGACGGCGCACAGCATATCGAAGCCATGCGCTTCAAGCCGCTGGGCTGGACCGTCGTCGCGGTCGTGCCGGAACGCGACTTCGCCGCGCCCGCGACGGCGCTGCTGAACCGGCAGGCCATGATCTTCGCCGCCACGCTGCTGCTAGCGCTGCTGTGCGCCTGGCTGGTCGCGTCGCATATCGTGCGGCCCTTGCGCAAGCTGACGCGCTATGCGCGCGAGCTGCCCCGCCAGGACCTTACCGCGCCCTCCTCCGTGCCGGCCCATATCGCGGACCTGCCGGACCGCTACCGCGACGAAGTGGGCCGGCTGGCCTCGTCCTTCCTTTTCATGGACAGGCGGCTGCGCGAAAACGTGGCCCGCCTGATGCGGGAAACGACGGCGCGCGAACGCTTCGAAAGCGAACTCAATATCGCCCGCGCCATCCAGCTGGGCTTGCTGCCCGTACCGCTGCCGCGCGAAGTCACGGAACGCATCGAGCTGCACGCCGTCATGCGGCCGGCCAAGGAGGTCGGCGGCGACCTGTACGACTATTTCCTGCTGCCCAACGGAAAGCTGTGCCTGGCCATCGGAGACGTCTCGGACAAGGGCGTACCGGCCGCCCTGTTCATGGCGGTCACCCGCACCTTGATCCGGGCGACGGCGGAGGACGAGACCGACCCCGCCCTTATCATGGCGCGGGTCAATAATCGCCTGGCCGAGAACAATCCCAACCTGATGTTCGTCACCCTGCTGCTGGGCGTGCTGGACCTGGATACCGGCGAGCTGCGATGGGCGAATGCCGGCCATCCGCCGGCCCTGCTGATCGGCGCCGACGGCATTGTCCGCACGCTGCACGGCCGCGGCGGCCCCGCGTGCGGCGTGCAGGATAACGTGTCCTATCATGCATTCAGCGCCCGGCTGGAGCGCGGCGAGGTGCTGGTCGGCTACACCGACGGCGTCACCGACGCGGCCAACACGCTCGGCCGGCACTACGGCCTGGAGCGCATGGTCAATACGCTGGCGCGTCCGGGCGCCTCCGCGACGCGCCTGACGGAAAGGCTGCTGGACGATATCCAGGACTTTGCCAAGGATGTCGAGCAAACCGATGACATCACCCTGATCGTGGTACGCCTTCCATGATGAAACGCCTCATCTGCCTGCTTGTGCTGTGCGCGCCGAACCTGCTGGCGTTCGCGCAGACCGCCGCGCCCGCCGGGGCCGCCGCGCAGCCCTCGCCCGCCGTCCAGGCCGCCCCGCCCCAGGTTTCCGCCCGTGTGTTTCCCACCACGCTCAAGCCGCGCCCCGACGGCCGCAAATGGCGCGTCGGCTATTTCGAAAGCGGCGACTACAGCGAGTACCCGCGCACCCTGCGGGTGATCGTCGCCGGTTTGCAGCAGCTGGGCTGGCTGACGGTGCCGCCGATTCCGGAGGGACTGACCGGCCACCAGATATGGCAGTTCCTGGCCGATAACGCCCGAAGCGACGTCCTGGAATTCGTTGCCGATGCCTGGTGGCAGCCCGGCAACTTCGACGCCGGCAAACGGCCCGCCGTGCGGCAATCGATACAGGCCCGCATCCGCGAGCGCGGCGATATCGACCTGATCATCGCGATGGGCACCCTGGCCGGCCAGGACATGGCCACGCTGGGAGCGCCCGTGCCGACGGTGGTCGCGTCCACCAGCGACGCCGTGGGCGCGCACATCGTCAAGAGCGCGGAGGATAGCGGCCTGGACAACCTTCATGCCCGCGTGCAGCCCGAGCGCTACCAGCGCCAGGTTCGCCTTTTCCACGACATCGTGCCGTTCAAAACGCTGGGCCTGGTCTACGACGACAGCCCGGAAGGCCGGACCTACGCCGCCGTCGACGCGGTCGAACAGGTCGCGCGGGAACGGCATTTCACGGTGCGCGCCTGCAATGCCCGCGCCAACGGCATTCCGCAGGAAGAAGCCACCCGCAACGTGCTGGCCTGCTATCGCGATATCGCCGGCAAGGCGGACGCCGTATACGTCACCGTGCATCGCGGCATCACGCCGGACAGCGTGTCCGACGTGGCGCGCATCCTGCGCGACGCCAAGGTACCGAGTTTTTCCATGCTGGGATCGGAGGAAGTCCAAAAAGGCATCCTGATGAGCCTGGCGCAGGCCGACTATTCCTACGTCGGGCTGTTCTACGCGGAGACCATCGCCCGTATCTTCAACGGCGCGCGGCCGCGCCAGCTGAACCAGATATGGATGGATCCGGCGAAGATCGCGCTGAACCTGGAAACCGCCCGCGTCATCGGCTTCGATCCGCCCGTGGATATCCTGCTGGCGGCCGACGAAGTCTACGAACGCCACTAGCGCCACCGCGATCGCGGAACGGCGGCGCGGGACGGCCCGTGGATGGCCGATCGCGCGGTGTTATTCGTCGCCCAGGCGCAGCGAGCGCCAGGCGCAGACTTCCCGCAGTTTGTCGTCCACGCCGCCCGGCGTCGCCGTCCACAGCGCGAGCAAGCGATCCGCCGCCGTTTGGCCGCTTGCCAGCACGTAGTCCGCATACGCCAGCCATGGGCGCTCGGACGCGTCCAGGCCCGCGCTGGCCGCCGCCAGCACATCCGCGGCCAGCGCGCGCACCCGCCGGTCGTCCAGGGCGGCGCGGATCGCGGCCTGCCGCATGCCGCGCAGGGACGGCCATCCCCATTCCCGCACCAGGGCCTCCGCCGTAGCGAGATCGCGCAGCAATCCCAGCTGCATCGCCGAAGCGGCCATCGGCGCGCGCCCCGCCACCGACGCGCCCGCTTCGGCCCGCAGTTGCCGGTCCGGAAACACCGCGCCCGGCGCCCGCCCTTCGATATAGCCCTCCAAGCCCGCCCGGACGAACAGCGCCTCGATGCCGCCGGGCCGCTTCCAGGCGTGGAGCAGGTCCTCCAACGGCGGCCGCGTTCGCAGGCGGTAGCGGAAGCGCGCATCCAGGAAATGGGCGAATTGCGAGTACTCGAAGTAGCCGCTGTGCGGCCGCAATAGCACCGATTGACCATTGTCGGCACGGCGGCCCCGCCATTCGCGCGCATGCAGGAAGCGGTCCAACGAAGGATGGCCGTCCAGATAAACGCTGACGGCGCCCTTGTAGTCGTCGTCCACCGCCAGCGGCAACGCGCGGCTGACCGTATCGCCGGCGAACATCCAGCGGAAGTAATCGCCCAGGTCGCGAAAGGGAAGCGCCGGCAACTGCTGCAACCGATGGTCCGCCGCGAAGCGCGCGTGACGGAACACGCGATCCCATAGCATCAGCCGGTTTTCCTTCAGGCCGGTCGCGCGCCCATCCTGCAAGGGGCTGTTGGCGAACAAAGCGATGAACGCGGGCGCCAGCGCCAGCATGACGTTCAAGGCCCGCACGGCGTCTTCGACCGGCACCGCCGTGCACGGACTGTTCTGCGCCTTGGCGTCGATGCCGGCCCGGTGCAGCCATCCGCGATGTCCGACCAGCTCGGTATAGATAGGCCGCGGTATGCGGATCCGCAGGTAGCGATCGTTATCCAGCGTGGCAGCCGGATGTTCGGCCGCGTTCAGCACCGTGGCGTCTTCCGCGGCCAGGGCGTCGCGCACATCGCGCAGTTCCGTTTGCATGGCGGCGTCCAGCCGGTCCAGCCCGCCCGGGCCGCCCATCACCGGCGCGAATGCGGTTTCCAGCAAGTTGTAGCCATTGTCGAAACCGCTGTCGCCCAGCGGCCCGCTGGCGCAAACGGCACGGTCGTGAAGGTAGGACAGCCGTATGTCCTCGCCGCGCGAGCGCTTGATCCCGGCCAGCGTTTCTGGATAACGCTCGGCCGCATGGCTGGCACCGCTGTCGCGGCGTACCACGGCCATCTCCATTTCCAGCC
This sequence comes from Bordetella genomosp. 11, assembly GCF_002261215.1. Taxonomy (NCBI): domain Bacteria; kingdom Pseudomonadati; phylum Pseudomonadota; class Betaproteobacteria; order Burkholderiales; family Alcaligenaceae; genus Bordetella; species Bordetella genomosp. 11. The sequence goes on from NZ_NEVS01000004.1 coordinate 1,820,811, forward strand.
CCAGCCTGCGGCCCGCCGGCTCTCGCATGTCGCCCTCCCGTCCGCCTGGCTCCGCGCGGCGGCGCAGTCCTTTCGCGTTAGTCCATCCGCCCGGGCGACCGGCATTCTCCGAAGGCGGATTGCCTCGCCAAGCCTGGCGCTTTTACCCATAATACGGGCTGAGCAGCCTATCCATGACTTGAATGACGGGCGATGCGCCCGAAGGTTCGCGCCCCCGCCATGCCCCTGCGATCGCTCCTGCGCCTGCCCCACGTCCATGCCAACCGCCGGCCCGCGGATTTGATGTACGCCGCCAACGAGCGGCCCCCCCTGGGAACGCTGCTGGGCCTGGCGGCGCAGCATACCGCCACCGCCCTGGCCTTCGTGGCTTATGTCCTGGCCACCGCGCGCATTGCCAACCTGCCGCAGGATGCCACGCAAAGCCTGGTCACGGCCACTGTGCTCGGCATGGCCATCGCCACCATTCTGCAAGCCTATGGCGGGCGCCTGGGCGCGGGGGCGCTCATCGTCCACCTGCCGGACCCCATCGTCATGATCGCCGCGGCGTCGGTGATCGCGGTGCAAGGCGGCGGCGTGCTGGCGGCGATCGGCCTGGCCAACGGCGTCGCCGGCCTGCTGATAGGCCAGGCCATCCCGCGGCTGCGCGCCTTTTTCCCGCCCACGATCGCGGGCGTGGTGGTCTGCGTCACCGGGATATCGCTGATCGAACCCGCCTTCCACCATGCCACCGGGTTTACGCCCGCGCAGGCCGCCGCCGGTACGCGCCTGAGGTTCGACGGCGTCGACATCCTGATCAGCGGCGTCACGCTGGCGGTCATCGTTGCGCTCTCCGTGTGGGGGACGCGGCGCACCAAGCTGTTCGCCCTGCTCGCCGGCCTGGCGGCGGGCGTCGTACTGGCGGGCCTACTGGGGCGGCTGACCGGGGGCGAGCTGCTGGCGAACGCGCCGGTCTTCGGCCTGCCGCACGTGCCCACGCCGGACCTGCACATCGAGCCCGCCATCCTGGTGGCCATCGTGCTGCTGGCCGTCATGGTGCAGCTCGATACGCTGGGCACGGTCGTGCTGATGAGCAAGATGGAGGATGCCGACTGGCGACGGGCCGATATGCGGCGCGTCAGCGGCGGCATCCGCGCCGGTTCGCTTTCCAATATCCTGGCCGGCTTCCTGGGCGGACTGCCCAGCGGGACCTCGTCGGCCAATATCGCCCTCTGCCATATCAGCCGGTCCACCACGCGCTATGCCGGCCTGGTGGCCGGCATCCTGCTGGCCCTGGTCGCATTCCTGCCCAAGTCCACCGTCGCCCTCACCCTGATCCCCACGCCGGTGGTGGGCGCCGTCGAGACCTATGCGGCCGCCTACCTGATCGTATCCGGCATCGAACTGATCGCCTCGCGAGCGATGGACGCGCGCGCCACCTTCATGGTCGGCCTGTCCATGGTGGCCGGTGTCGGCACCATCCTGCTGCCGGACGTGGCGGAGCAGGCGCCGCCGTCGATGCGCATCCTCGCCGAAAGCGGCGTCGTCGTCGCCGGTGTCGTGGCGATACTGCTCAATCTGCTATTCCGGCTGGGCGTGTCGCGGCGCGACGAACAGCCGCTGGTGCCGCTGCCCCGCAACCAGGGCGGCGCCGCCATGGACCTGGGTACCGCCGTCGTGACTTTCGTCGAAGAATCGGGCGCCCGCTGGGGCGCGCGGCGCGATGCCGTGCAGCGCGCGGCCGAGGCCGCGCTGGAAGCCACCGAGGCGGTGCTCGCCGCCGGCGGGGACAGGACCGTGACGGCGATCCGCGGCAGCTTCGACGAATTCAACCTGGACATCGAGCTGATCCACACGGGCGAACCCTTGCACCTGGGCATCGCGGCGCCTGCATCGCCTTCGCTGCTCGACACCAGCGACGAGGAATTCCAGGCGGAACTGGACCGCGCGCTGCGCGGCGTATCGACCGTGCTGCTGCGGCGCCTGGCCGACCGCCTGACCACCGGCAAGCGCGACGGCCGGGCCTTCCTGCGCCTGCACTTCGATCACTAGCCCGCGGAGTCGCGGCGGCTTTTCAAGGCTGCCCGTCGACCCCGGGTACCTCGTGCAGGGGCGGCATCCAGCCGATCCGGCGCCGCGTCCAGATTTGCCGGCGCGGCCGGCCCAGTTGGTCGCGCTGGTCCAGCGCTCCCAGGCGCAGCGAATAGCTGGTCGGGTTTTCGACCGCGCTGGAATACACCGGCGAGCCGCAGTTCTCGCAGAATGCATGCACCCGCCTGGCCCCGCTATCGGCGGTCTTGATGTAGCGGCGCGGCTCTCCCTTCACGATGCGGAAGTGCTCCGCCGGCGCGGGAATATTCACGCGGAAGATGCCGCCGCTCAGGCGCTGGCAATCGGTGCAATGACAGATCGAGACGGTATCCGGATCGACTTCCGCCTGGTACACGATGGCGCCGCAATGGCACTGGCCTTGGACTTTCATTGGGAATCTCCTGGGTACGGTCGCGATTCGCGCGGCATGGCCACGGCGCTTGCCGCGCGGTCCGGCGGCCGCTGAAGATCATAAACGACCGGTTGCCCTGCCCGGGCTGGCGGCCGCGCGCACCGCCTCGCGAAAGCGCGCGACGGGCTCGAAGGCGGCCGCATCCTTCAAGGCGAAGAAGGACAACCTGGCGGGCGCAAGGAGCAAGGCATCGCCACGCAATGGCCGCAGCGACAGGCTGTCCCGATACCGCGCCACGACGGTATCGGGCGCGATTCCCAGAAAAGAGCCGCCCGCCACGATATGCGCGCCCGAATGGACCGACGAACAGACCAGCCGCGGCCGCGGCGCGGCCATGCCGCCATTCAGGAACAGGCGCTGGAAGGCCGCGTGGGTGCGCGAGCCGGGATTCGGGACGACCCACGGCCATCGCGCCAGTTCCCCGACGGACACCTGTCTGCGCCGCGCCAGCGGGTGGCGGGCGGCCGCGAAGACACGCATCTGCCCGGACCACAGCGGTTCGATACTGAAACGGGACAGATCGACGGCCGCCGCGATCGACTCGTCCAGCCAGGCCACCGCGCAATCCAGCTCGCCCGCGCCCAGCGCCTGCAGCAGGCCCTGACTTTCTCCCTCCACGATCCGCGTGTAGGCAAGTTCGTCCGCCGCCAGCAGGCGCGACAAGGCATCGGGCAGCGCCGTGAAACCCGCCATTTGCACGCACCCGACCCGCAGCGTGGGGATCGACCCCGGCGCCTGCGCGGCTTCCATCGCCTGGTCAAGGATGGACATGGCGATGGCGAGCCGGTCCATCGCGCCACGACCCTGCGGCGTCAAGCGCGCCCCGCGCGCATCGCGATCGACCAGGACGGCCTCGAACACCTCCTCCAGCTCGCGCAGCAACAGCGTTGCCGCCGGCTGGCTGATGCCCAGTTCGCGCGCCGCGGCGCCCAAGGATCCTTCCCGGCCGACAATTTCCAGCAGACGCAGATGCCGCACACGCAGGCGGTCCAGGCGGTAACGCGCCGAAGCGCCGAGGGTAGCGGTCACGGTATGGCGGGCTCATATGGAATAGATATGAGCTGATGATAAATCCATAATTGATCCTGAATACCCCCGCCCGGATAATTCGCGCAGGCATCCGGCGGCAGCCCGCCGTGCCGCGGGCCGGAGAGCCTGAAACTCCAAAGATATGGGAGACATCCATGACACACCAGCCTAACCGCGTGCGGCGGTCCTTCGTGCACGCCATGGCGGCACTCGCCCTGGCCGGGACAACGTCGGCCGCGCTTGCCGCGGACAGCTATCCCAGCCAACCCATACGCCTTATCGTGCCGTTTTCCCCTGGCGGCGCGGTCGACGCCTACGCGCGCATCGTCGCGCCCGCGCTCGGCAAGGAACTGGGGCAGAGTATCGTGGTGGACAACCGGCCGGGTGCCAGCGGCATCATCGGAACGGAAGCCGTGGCCCGGGCGCCCGCCGACGGCTACACGCTGCTGCTGGGCAATATCGCCACATTGGGCATCAATCCCGTCATCTACAAGAACAATCCCTTCGATCCACTGAAGCAACTGACGCCCATCACCAAGACGGTCGTCGTCAATTACGTGCTTGTGGTCAATCCGACCAAGGTGCCCGTGCGCACGGCGGCGGAGCTGGTCAGCTATGCCAAGGCGCATCCGGGCGTATTGAGCTACGGTTCGTCCGGCACCGGCAGCATGCAGCAAATGGCCGCCGCGCTTTTCGAGGCACGCACGCAGATCAAGATGCTGCACGTGCCTTACAAGGGCACGGGCGCGCTGCTGGGCGACCTGGTGGCGGGCCACGTGGACATGATCTTCGCCGACCAGGGCACGATGATGCAGCAGGTCAAGGCCGGCAAGCTGGCCGTGCTGGGCGTGGGCGGATTGCAGCGCGTGCCGGAGTACCCGGACATTCCCACGATCGCCGAAGCCGCCAACATCCCCGGCTTCGAAGTCGTGGCATGGCAAGGGCTGGCCGGCCCTGCCGGGCTGCCCGCCGGCGTTGTCGACAAACTCGCCAAGGCTGTCAACAAGGTCCAGTCCGACAAGGACATCCATGCGAAACTGCTGGACGCCGGCCTCGTGCCCGACGCGGGATCGCCGGAGGATTTCCGCCGCTATATCGGCTCCGAGCTCCAGAAGTGGGGCAAGGTGGCAAATGACCTTGGCGTGAAAGCCGACTGACCAGGAACCGCGAATGACGATAGAAAGTATCGAGGCCCATGTTTTCCGCGCGCCCATCGATGTGCCGGTGCGGGCCGCCGTGGGCAGTTTCAGCAACCGTCCCGCCGTTTTCGTGCGGGTCGCGGCCGCCGATGGGGCCTGGGGCTGGGGCGAAGTGTTCTGCAACTTCCCGCCGGTGGGAGCGGAACATCGGGCGCGGCTCACGCGCGACCTGGTCGCGCCGATGCTGCTCGGCAAGCCCAGCGATGACCCCAGGGGCACCTGGCGCATGCTCGACGAAGGCCTGCGCCGCATGGCGATACAGGCCGGCGAACCCGGCCCGATGGCGCAGGTGGCGTCGGCCATCGACCAGGCGCTGTGGGATATGCGGGCGCGGCGCGCGGGACGGCCGTTGTGGCGCGTCCTCGCGGACGCCGCCGGAACCGCGGCCGATGGCGCGGATGGCCGGGTCCTTCCCTATGCCAGCGGCCTCGGGCCGGACAAGGTCGCCGAAACGGCGTTGGCCAAGCAGAAGGAAGGCTATGCCGCGTTCAAGTTCAAGGTAGGCTTCGAGCCGGACCGCGACCAGGCGAACTTTCGCGACATCCGGGCGGCCCTGGGACCCAATGCCCGCATCATGGTGGACGCCAACCAGGCATGGGCGCCGGACGTCGCGGACGCACGCATCGCGGCGCTGGAGCCATTCCGTCCATATTGGGTGGAAGAGCCGCTGGCGGCCGACGAAGCGCTGTCGGACTGGCGCCGGCTCGCGCGCGGCACCACGCTGGCGCTGGCCGCCGGCGAGAACATCCGGGGCCAGGCCGATTTCCAGGCCGCCATCGATAACGGACACCTGCGCTTCATCCAGCCGGACGTCGGCAAGTGGGGCGGGATTTCCGGCTGCATGGAGGTCGCCCGCTACGCCCGGATCGCCGGCCTGACCTTCTGTCCGCATTGGCTGGGCGGAGGCATCGGACTGGCCGCCTCCATGCACCTGCGCGCGGCGCTGGGCCCGGCCGGCATGGTGGAAGTCGACGCCAATCCCAATCCGCTGCGGGAAACCGTATGGACCCTGCCGCAGGCGGTAAACGAAGATGGCTGGATCACGCTGCCCGACACACCCGGCATCGGCGTCGAGCCCGACCTCGCGGCCCTGGCCCGGTATCGCGCGCCCTACTGACCGGGCGTTTGCGCCATGGCGCGGACCGCGGCGGATCGATCCCAGATATTCGGCGTTTGCGCGCTGGAATACCCCGATACGAAGGGCTTTGCCCGACCCGTTTCGGGATCGAATACGCTGCGCCGCACCGCGCCGATATTGGCCCCGTACATGTGAATGCTGATCGACACCCGGTCCGCATGGGCGTTGTACACCTTGTGGATATCGCCTTCGGACGGCGATAACACCTCTACCGCGCCGGGCGTCAGGCGTACCGGTTCGCCCACCGGCTCGTAGCCGGCGCGGGTACCGCGGCCATAGTGCTGGCTGATCTCTTCGCCGCGCAGCATGCCGACGTAGCCCCACACCGTATGGTCATGCACGGGTGTCTCCTGGCCCGGTCCCCACACGAAGCTGACGATGCTGAAGCGCTCCAGGGGATCGCAATGAAGAAGATATTGCTGGTAGTGCTCCGCATGCGGCACGGCGCAGTCCGCGGGTAGCCAGTCGTCGTGGCTGACGAGATCGCGAAAAGCAGCCAGCAGGCCCGGGTCGGGCATCGCCACGCTGCCGGCCTGTTCGGCGCGGCGGGTCGCAAGCGCGACAAAGCCGCGCAGCCTATCGATCCCTGTACTCATGTCGGTCCTCTTTTTCGATGCCGGGAGGAAGGTTTGATGGTAACAGGGCGGCTGGAGGCATCGCCGGTACGCGCGCGCGGGGCGGCCTCCTGGACACCTTCCGGCGGATACAGATCCTGCACGACCTGCAGGAATTCTTTCAATAGCCGCGTCTCGGGGCGCGCTTTCGGGGTGGCCAGCACCAGCCGGTTGCGGATCGCCGGCGGCCCTATGCGCGCGGTTTGCAGGCGCAGCCGGTTGCCGTCGTGCATCAGCATGCTGGCCGGCGCGGCGGTATAGCCCAGGCCGTCGCCGACCAGCTTCAACAGCGTCAATACCACCCCTGCTTCCGCGACGATATTCAGTTGCACGCCGCGCGGCGCCAGCACCGAATCCACCTGCGACCGGATGGCGTTCCCGCGGCCGGGCAGCAGCATGGGATATCCCGCCAGCGCGGCCAGGGACACGCGCCTGGGCAGCGGCGGCGCGCCGGCCGGCCCCACCAGCAGGAATGCTTCGCGCGTCAGCGTGCGATAGGCCAGCTGCGGCGAAGGTGGGGGATCGTAGAGCAGCGCCACATCCAGCCGGCCCTCGATCAGCAGCTCACGCAGATGCAGGCTGATGCCCTCGGAAATCGAGACGATGGCGCGCGGCAGGCGTTCGCGCATTGTCGAAACCATCGGCGACGCCATGGACAGAGCGACCTGCGACGGCAGGCCGACCGCGAGACGGCCGGCCGGATTCAGGTGCAGGTCGCGCAGCTCTTCGCGCGCCTTGCGGGCCGAATTCAACATGGCGCGCGCGTGCAGGAGCAAGGCGGCGCCGGCCTCCGTGGGAACCGCGCCGCGACCCGTGCGCGTCAGCAGGCGCTGGCCGACGTCCGCTTCCAGCAGCGCGATCTGGTGGCTTAGCGTGGATTGCACGAGATTCAGCGCGACGGCCGCCCGCGTAAAGCTTTTCGCGTCCGCAACGGCCACGAAATAGGCCAGCTGTCGAAGATCCATGGCGTCCGCCTCCTGCGCGGGTGACGGCCTGCCGGCAAGGCGTCGGTGCCATCGATATCCAGCATAGCTGATATCGACGAACGCCCCGCGCGCGCCGCAGGCGGCCACGACATAATCATCCGCGCCGCCCTTTGTCCGGAGGGCGAAACAAACGAAACAAGAGCCCGGCCGCAGTCCGGGCACATCGAGAGGAGCAGTCATGCGCTTTGTGCTTGCCATCGTGGCCGCGCTGCTGGCGGCGTCCGCCGCCGCGGCCGACGCCGATACCTACCCCAATCGCCCCGTAACCATCGTCGTGCCGTATACGGCAGGCGGCGGCGTGGATACGGTGACGCGCATCCTGGCGCCGCTGCTATCCAAACGCCTGGGACAACCCGTGCTGATCGAAAACCGCGCGGGCGTATCCGGCATGGTCGGCTCGCAGATGGTCGCCCGCGCCAAGCCGGACGGCTATACCCTGCTGGCAGGCAACACGACGACCAATGTTTCGAACCTGTTCGTCTACAAGCAATTGCCCTACGATCCGCGCAAGGACTTCACCCCCATCGTCATGGTGGACCGCGGGCCCTGCGTGCTGGTCGTGCCGCCCGACAGCAAGTTCAACTCCGTGCAGGACATCATCCACGAACTGAAGTCGCAACCGCCCGACACGCTGAATTACGGCACCAGCGGCAATGGCAGCTTCCACCATATGTCGGCGGCCCTTTTCATGAGCATGACGCACACGCACATGCGGCAGATCGCCTACAAGGGCAGTCCGAACGTCATGACCGACCTGATGGGCAAGCGGCTGGATATGGCGTTCGAGGTCATACCCGTGGCGGAACCCCTGATCAAGGCCGGGCGGCTGAAGGCCCTGGCGGTCACCAGCAAAACGGAAATGACCGCCCTGCCCGGCGTGCGTCCGGTGGCCGACCTGGGGCTGCCCGGTTTCGAGATGGTTGCGTGGAAAGGGATCTTCGCGCCGGCCGGCACGCCGGCCCCCATCGCCGACCGGCTGGGCCGCGAACTGTCGGAGATCGTGCGCATGCCGGAGGTGCAAAAGCGGCTGGAAGCCCTGGGCGTAATCGCGGACGGCCGTCGCAACGAGGCGTTCGGCAAGGTGGTGCAAGCGGACATCGCCTATTGGGGTCCCATCCTGCACGCGGCCGGCGTCGTTCCTGAATAGCACCACCCGAATCGCTTATCGCCACTATGAAAATCACCAAACTGAATCTGCAGGCCGTCAGCGTTCCGCTGCCTGCCCCCATCCCCAGCGCGCGCATCGTCATCAGGACGGCGGATTGCGTACTCGTCACGCTGGAAACCGACGAAGGCGCGACCGGCGAAGGCATGGTGTTCACGCTGAACGGCCACCGGCTGTCCGTGCTGCACGAAACCCTGCGCAGCCTGGAGCCGCTGGTGCTTGGACTGGATCCCGGCATGAGCGGTGCCTTCTGGTCGCGCGCCTGGTCGGATATCTCGTTCCTGGGCCATCGCGGCGCTACCGTAGTGGGCATGGCGGGCATCGACATGGCGTTGTGGGATCTGCGCGGCAAGCAGGCCGGGCTGAACGTCGGCCGCCTGATCGGCGCCTGCCGCGACGCGCTGCCGATCTACCGCAGCGGCAGCCTGCGGCTGTCTGCGTCCATCGACCAGTTGCAGAAGGAGGCCGCCGGTTTCGTCAAGGACGGCTATCGCGCCATGAAGATGTCCTTGGGCAAGCCCGGCATGCAGGAAGATGTGGAGCGGGTCCGGGCGGTGCGCGAGGCGATCGGGCCGGGGGTGCGGCTGATGGCGGACTGCAATCAGCAGTTCACGCCCGACCGGGCGATCCGGCTGGGACGGCGGCTGGAAGAATTCGAACTGGGCTGGATCGAAGAGCCGGTGCCTTATCACGACCATGCCGGCGAGGCGCAGGTCGCCGCCGCGCTGGATACGCCCGTGGCCAGCGGCGAAAGCGAGTATGCGCGCTTCGGCATGATGGAGATGCTGCAGCGCAAATCCGCCGACATCCTGATGCCCGACCTGCAGCGCATGGGCGGCCCCACCGAATTCCTGAAGGTCGCGCACGCCGCGGAATTCTTCAACACGCCGATCTCGCCGCATCTTTTCACGGAGATGAGCCTGTCGCTGGCCGCCGCGCTGCCCAATGCCATGATCGTCGAGCACATGCCCTGGTTCGCCCCGCTATACGGCGCGCCGATCCCGCTGGACGCCGAGGGCAATGTCAAAGTGCCCACGGCGCCGGGCTGGGGATACTCCTTCGACCCGGAGGCGGTGGCCCGGTTCGCGGTTTGACGCCAGGGCGTAAAGCGGCGCCGGCGGGCGGGCCGGCCTGCCCGGTGTCCGGGCGCTCACGTCCGCGGATCACCGCTTGCGCCGCGCCGCCATGACAATCATGGCGAGGATAAAGGACGCCGCCGTCATCATCGTGCTGATGGAAGCGATGGTGGGATCGATCTCATCGCGCAAGGCGGTGAACATGCGCTTGGTCAAGGTCTGGTTGGCGCCGCCGGAAATGAACAGCGCGACGATGGTCTCGTCGATAGCGGAGATGAATACGAATAGCGCTCCCGACAGCACGCTGGCGCGTATCTGCGGCAGCGTGACCGTCATGAAGGCGCGCAAGCGGTTCATTCCCAGGCTGCGCGCGACCAATTCCTGCGCCGGGTCGAAATCGGCCAGGCCCGCCGTCACGGATACCACCACGTAGGGCAGGCCCAGCATGACATTGGCCAGTATCAGTCCCGGCAGGGTCGTCACCAGCCCGATCCTGGCATAGATGAAAAATACGCCGATGGCGACGATGATGACCGGCACCATCAGGGGCAGGAGCAATACGGTGCGGGCATAGCGCGCCACCCGGGCGCCGGAGGCATTGATGGCATAGGAAGCCAGCACGCCCAGCGGCGTGGCGACCAGCGTCGCCGCCACCGCGATGGTCAGACTGGTGCGGGCGGCCTGCAACCAGGCGGGATTGCCGAAAAACGCCTCGTACCAGCGGAACGAATACGCGCGGGGCGGGAAGGTCAGAAAGCGCGCATCCGAAAACGACATCGGCACGATGATAAGCACGGGCACGATCAGGAACAGCAGCACCAATGCCACCAGAAGGAAATATGCGAAGCGGACCGGCATACGAGACGTCATCGCGTGACCACGACCTTATCCAGCGGCAGCACGCGCGTGACGGCCGCGAAGATGATGAAGACGCATAGCAGCAGGACCACGCTGACGGCGCTGGCCGCGCCCCATTGGTTATAGAGCTCCACGTTCCGGCTGACGATCATGGACACCATCACGGTGCGGCCGCCGCCCAGCAGTTCCGGCGTGATGTAAAAGCCCAGGCACAGGACGAAAACCAGGGTGGACCCGGCCAATATGCCGGGCAGCGACAAAGGCAGGAACACCCGCCGGAACACGTGCGCGGGCGATCCGCCCAGGCTGGCGCCGGCCATGAGCAGATCGCGCGGAATCTTCTGCATGGTGGCGTACAGCGGCAGGATCATGAACGGCAGCAGGATATGCACGGTGCCGATCACGGTGCCGGGTTCGTTGTAGATCAGTCCGAGCGGCCGATCGATCAGGCCGGCGCCCAGCAGGGCTTTGTTCACGACGCCGGTACGCTGCAGCAGGATCAACCAGGCATAGGCACGCACCAGCACGCTGGTCCAGAACGGCACCAGCACGAGCACCAGCACCGCCACGCGCCAGCGGCTGGGCAAGGCGGCGGCGGCATACGCGACCGGATAGCCCAGCAGCAGGGCCAGCAAGGTGGTGACGGCGGCGATGCGGAACGTCAGCAGGAAGGTATTCAGATAGATGTCTTCAGTGAAAATGCGCCGGTAATGCGCCAGCGTGAACCCGCCGTCGTAGAAGGACTGCCAGCCCAGCCACAGCAGCGGCAGCACCAGCAGCAGTATCACCACCAGCATGGCGGGCGCGAGCAGCCCCAGCATCAGCCAGCGCTCGCGCCGCGCGTGCCGTACCGAGGCGCGGTCCGGGGCCGCATGGACAACCGCTGCGGCCCCCCCTTCCATGGCGTTCGGGTTCATCGCGTCGCCCCGGCTACTTCTGCATGAACGTCAGCCAGCGCTTTTCCGCGGCTTCGCCTGCGGGCGACGTCCACCAGTCATAGGCCATGAGCGCCTGGCGCGAGGCATTCTCCGGCGCGCTGGGCAGTTCCCTGGCCCGCTCCGCCGGGATCTTGCCGGTCTTGAAGGCGGCGGGATTGCCGGGTCCATAGTCGATCTGCGCGGGAATATTGGCCTGCAGTTCGGGGGAGATCGCCGCGTTGACGAAACGCATGGCATTGTCCAGGTTGGGCGCGTTCTTCAGCACGCACAATTGGGTACTCTGCAATACCCCCTGGTTGTAGGTAAAGCCCACGTCGTCGCCCTCCTTCATCAAGGCGCTGACGCGGCCGTTCCAGGCCATGATCATGTCCACCTCGCCATCGTGCAGCAACTGGGCCGACTGTCCTCCGGATGTCCACCAGACGGTGATGTAAGGCTTGATCTGTTCGAGCTTGCGGAACGCCCGGTCCACGTCCAGCGGGTACAGCTTGTCCGGCGGCACGCCATCGGCCATCAGCGCGGCCTCCAGCGTCGCCAGCGGGTGGTTGCGCAGCGCGCGCCGGCCGGGATACTTCTTCACATCCCAGAAATCGGCCCAACTGGACGGCGGCTTATCCTTGTACTTGCTTTTGTCGTAGGCCAGGACGCTGGAATAGAACTCATAAGCCACGGAATAATCGGACTTGTAATTGGCCGGCATGTCCTTGGCATTGGGAATCTTGCTGAAGTCCAGCTTCTCGATCAGGCCCTGCGCACCGCCGCGCAGGCAATTCACCGTGGGGGTATCCACGACATCCCAGATCGGCTTGCCGGTCTCGCCCTGCGTGCGGATCATGGGCCAGGCGTCCGGCACGCTGTCCTGGTTAATGGTGATACCCAGTTGGCGCGCCGCCGGATCCAGGATGGCCTTGGTCTGCGCCTCCTGCCAGGCGCCGCCTTGGGAAACGAAGGTGATCTGGCCGGCCGCCATCGCCGATGTGCTGACGCACAAGGACGCGGCAACCGCCGTCCGCACGAACTTGCTGTAAAGAAGCGACATGGCGACCACTCCAAGAAAAGACCGCGCTCAGCGGCCGATGGCATCCAGGAACTGATACCAGCCGGCGACCAGCCGGACGATCGGTTCCCGCAGGGGGTAACAAGGCACTGTCCTGAGTCGCGGCGCCGCGAGCAGCCCGATATCGGGCCTGCCGCCCTGGACGATATCCGCCAGGTAGCGGCCCATCAGGGTCGCCATGGCGACGCCCGCGCCGTTGTAGCCCACGGCATAGCAGATCCGCTCATCCCACGGACCGACGTGCGGCACGCTGTCCAGCGTCATGGCCACCAGGCCGGACCAGCGGTGCGTGATGCGGACCTGGGCCAGTTGGGGAAAGATGGCGGCCATCTTGCGGCGCAGCGCCGCGAAGGCCGCGTCGGAATCGTCCCTGCCGAAGGCGCCGCGGCCGCCGAACAGGATGCGATCGTCCACCTTGCGGAACCAGCGCATCATGCGCCGCGTTTCGCTGTAGCTGCGGTCTTCGCGCAGCAAGGTAGCCAGCAGCGCGGGCGGCAATGGCTCGGTCGCCACCATCGCGCTGCGGAACGGCACCAGCGTGCGAGCCAGCCGCGCCGTGGCGGGCGTCAGATCGGAATAGGCGTTGGTCGCCAGCGCGACATGCCGCGCGCTGACCGCGCCATCCGGCGTGATCACCTCCACGCGATCGCCCGCGCGGCGGATGCGCAGTACGGGGCTCTGCTCGAACAAGCGTATGCCCTGCTCCGCCAAATTGGCCGCCAGGCCGCGGGCGTAGTTCAGCGGATGGATCAGCCCGGCCTGCGGATTCAGCAAGCCGCCCACGAAGTCGCTCGAACCGGTTTCGTCGATGACCTCCTGGCGCGACAACAGGCGCGAGCTGGTGTCGCCCATGTTGCTCGCCAGCCAGTCACGCTCGTCGCGCAGCCGCGCCAGGGCGATATCGTTATGCGCGCAACGCAGATTTCCGGCGATGCGCAAGCGGGCGTCGGCGATGCCGCAGGCATCCACGGTTTCCGCCACGAGGTCGACGGCCTCGTGCGCCAGCGCCGCCATGCGCCTTGCCATGTCCATGCCGTAGCGGCTGGCGCAGTCGGCGAAGGACAGGCGGAATTTTCCGGAAACCACGCCGCCGTTGCGGCCGCTCGCGCCCCAGCCGATGCGGCTGGCGTCCACCACGACCGGATCCAGGCCGCGCAAGGCGAGGTGGCGCGCGGTGGACAACCCCGTGTAGCCGCCGCCCACGATGGCGACATCGCATTGCACGATATTCTTCAAGCGAGGATAACGATGCTTGAGCGCCGCCGTCTCACGCCACAGCGAAGCGATCTCCGGAAAAGGCGGCGGATTCATGGCGGCTCCCGTGGACCGGCTCAGCCGCGCGCGTAAGCCGCGTCGACGGCATCGGCCAACTGCGCCAGGCTGGCATAGTGATAATCCGGCTGCGTGACGGACTTGGGTTCCGGCGTGCCGCCCCACCCGCTCATGCCCTGCCTGCGCTCGATCCAGCAGACGGCGTAGCCCAGCTCCCGGGCCACGCCGATATCGTGGTATTGGCTCTGGGCCACATGCAGGATGTCGGACTGCCGGTAGCCGAAGGCCGACTGCCGTCCGCGGTTGAAGGCGAAGAACTGCGGGTCCGGCTTGGCCGTGCCGGTCTCGTCGCAGGTGACGCTATCGTCGAAGGGATTGCCCAGCGTGTGCGCATAGGCGGTAAAGGCGGTGCGGTCCGCGTTGGTCATCGCCACCAGCCGATAGCGTTTGCGCAGGCGCTGCAGGGCCGCGGCGGAATCGGCGAAGCCCGGCCAGCGCAGCACGGCAAGCTGGAAGGCGTCGGCGGTCGCTTCGTCGCTCCGGAAGCCGAGCTCCTTGGCCAAATGCAGATAAACGTCCTTCATGGCGACGCTGGACCGGCCGTAGTGAAGATCGCGGCCCCGCTTGTAGGCCTCGAATATCTCGTCCTCGGACGCCTTGACGGCGTTGTCGCCGCCCAGGCTGCGTATGGAGTCGATCACGCCCTTCTCGAAATCGATAAGCGTGCCGACGACGTCGAAGGTAAGCACTTTGAAACTATCCAGGGATGCGGGCATATCGGTTCTCTCGGATCCTAGTATTGGCCGGCAGACGGTCCGGCGCCGTGCACGAAAGCTTGCCGCGGCAATGCCGGGGCGATCAGGCGGCCCGGGGCACCACGATGGTGTCTTCGGGATGCAGCGATACCGTCATCGATTCCCCCACCGGCTTTATCCGTTGCCGGCCAATGTGGTGCGCGGGCTGGCGCAGGCTGACCCGCGCCCCGCCTTCCAACTGCAGGAAAACGCGCACGCTCTCGCCCTGGAACACCACGTCCGTCACGCGGCCGGTCAGCCGGTTGGATGCGCCGGAGTCGGCGGATGCGTCGATCAACAGCTTTTCCGCCTGTATCGCCAGGAAGAGTTCGGCCTGGTCGGGCAGCGCATACGCGCAGCGCAATGTGGTGGCGCCCAGGCGTATCGAATCATTGCCCGCGCGCTCGACCGGCAGCAATGTCGATTCGCCGATAAACCCGGCCACGAAGGCATCCTTGGGCCGGTTGTGCAGGCGCTCGGGCGTATCGATCTGCACCAGCCTTCCTTTATTCAGGATGGCCACGCGGTCGCTCATGGTCAGGGCTTCGCGCTGGTCGTGGGTCACGTAGATGATGGTCGCGCCCAGTTTGGCGTGCAGTTGGCGCAACTCGATCTGCATGTTCTCGCGCAATTGCTTGTCCAGCGCCGACAGGGGCTCGTCCATCAGGATCAAGCGCGGCTCGAACACGATGGCGCGCGCCAACGCGACCCGTTGGCGCTGGCCGCCCGACAACTCGGAGATGCGGCGGTGCTCGTAGCCGGCCAGTTCGACCGTGGCCAGCGCATCGCGCACCTTGGCGGCCCATCCCGCCCTGGGCTGCCGGCGCGCGCGCAGCGGATAGGCGACGTTCTCGCCCACCGTCATGTGCGGAAACAGCGCATAGCTCTGGAACACGATGCCGATGTCGCGTTTATGTGGCGGCAGGTAAGTAATGTCGCGCCCGCCCAGCCGCACCGACCCGGATGTCGGCGGCACGAAACCGCCCAGCACGCCAAGGAAGGTCGTCTTGCCGGAACCGGATGGCCCGAGTATGGAGACGAACTCACCGGGCGCCACGTCCAGGCTCACATCGTCCAGAGCGCGAAACGCCTCGTACTGCTTGGTGGCGTTCTCGATGACGACACCAGCCACATGGGAATCAGCCATAGTCAGCCTGCCCAAGAAAGTGAACCCCACGCCACGCCGGCAACGCCGGCCCGCTGCGCCCCCCGTGGGGGCGCTTTTGCCGCAGGGCCGCCCCAAGGCTAAAAAACAGCAATCGGTGAAACGTCCCAGCCGGAAATTTCACCGCTAGTGAAAAGACTGATAGGGAGTTTTAGTTATAGTGAATAAAATGTCACGCTGTGGTTTTCCCCTAGGACCAACCTGAATGCCCTCGAAAAAATCGCCGGCCGTTTCCGACCGCCCGCGCGCGCGCAAAGCGCGAACGCCGACAGCCATCGCTCGCGAGGCTTCGGCCGATAACGGCGACCATGCCGATAGCGCCGAATTGCTGCGTATCGGCTCGATCGCGCGCGACCTGCGCAAACGGGCGGGCCTGGGATTGCAGGCGCTGGCCGAACGCGCCGGCATTTCCGCCGCGATGCTCAGCCAGATCGAGCGCGGCCTGTCGACGCCTTCGCTGCGATCGCTGCGCTTGTTGAGTGAAGCCCTGGAGATACCGATCTCGCGCTTTTTCGAACAACCCGCGCAAGCGCGGCCGCCCTCGTTCGTGGTGCGCATGAACGAACGGCGCCGGCTGCGGCTCAGTCCCACCGGCGTGATCAAGGACCTGATCTCGCCCGACAGTCCGTCGTGGATCGAGATGTACGAATTGCGCCTGCTGCCGGGCGGCTCGTCGGGCAACGACTTCCACCGCCATGACGGCGAAAAAGCGGGATATGTGCTGGAGGGCCAGCTGCAATTGATGCTGGGGCAGGAAACCTTCGTCTTGAATCCGGGAGACGCCTTCCGCTTTCCCTCCATCGTTCCGCACATGTTTCGCAATCCCTCGGAAGACGCCGCACGGATCATCTGGATCAACGCATCGGCCGCGACACGGGAGTAGTGGCCAGGCGGAGCAGCAAGCCGGCTTGCCGGCGCAGCGTGGGGGTGTTTTTGCCGCCGGGCCGCCCCAAGGCAAAAAGCCCCCTCGGGGGGCAGCAAGCCGGCTTGCCGGCGCGGCGTGGGGGTGTTTTTGCCGCCGGGCCGCCCCAAGGCAAAAAGCCCCCTCGGGGGGCAGCAAGCCGGCTTGCCGGCGCAGCGTGGGGGTGTTTTTGCCGCCGGGCCGCCCCAAGGCAAAAAAGCCCCCTCGGGGGGCAGCAAGCCGGCTTTGCCGGCGCGGCGTGGGGGTGTTTTTGCCGCCGGGCCGCCCCAAGGCAAAAAAGCCCCCTCGGGGGGCAGCAAGCCGGCTTTGCCGGCGCGGCGTGGGGGCTTTTTTTGTAACGGTGGCTTATCCGTAATAACCATTACATCCCGCGGAGTTCGAGCCGAGCTCCCTGGGGCGCCTCGCGCACCCGAAAGCATCCTATAACCCCTGGGAATAGCCGTAGTCATTTAGCGACCTTGACGCTATAGATGTGCCGATCTACCTTGCGACCGTCGCGACTCCACATGCGGCCTTCAAGGGGAATCATGAAACGTCCTGTCCTGTCCGTCCTCGCCATTGCCCTGCTCGCACTGGGCGCCACCGCCAACACGCCGGCCGGCGCCGCCGACAGGCCGGAACTGCGCATCAGTTCCGGCGCCGCCGACAACGCGACGCTGGACCCGCATCGCGCCACCTCCACGGTGGACAAGGGAGTGGCCGCCGAGATGTTCAACGCGCTGGTGCGCTTCCCGCCCGGCAGCGCGGATCCGAAGGCGCTGGAGCCGGACCTGGCCACCAGTTGGGAGGCGTCGCCCGATAGCAAAATCTGGACCTTCCATCTGCGCAAGGGCGTGCAATTCCACGGCGGCTATGGCGAACTGAAGGCCGCCGACGTGGTCTATTCGCTACAACGCGCGGCCGATCCGAAGCGGTCCAGCTTCGCGTCCACCTTCGATGTGCTGGACAAGGTCGAGGCGGTGGATGACTACACTGTCCGCATCACGCTGAAGTACCCGGACGCCGCCTTCCTGGGACGCGTATCGAACTACCATGGCGGCAATATCGTCAGCATGAAGGCCGCCGAAAAGCTGGGCGACAAGTTCGGAGCGGGCCCCATCGGCACCGGCCCCTACGCGTTCGCCGAGCATGTCACCCAGCAGTACGTCAAACTGGTGGCCAACGACGCATACTTCCGCGGCAAGCCCAAGGTCGGCGCCATCGTCTACCGCATGATTCCTTCGGACAGCGCCCGCGAACTGGCCTTTACCTCCGGCGAAATCGACATCATGCAGGGCAAGCGCGAACAGCGCTGGGTCGAGCGTTCGGCCAAGCGCGGCATGAAGGTCGACATCTTCGATCCCGCCGAGTTCCGCACGCTGCACATCAACCGCACCATCAAGCCGCTGGACAACCTGAAAGTGCGCCAGGCCATCGCGGCCGCCGTCAACGTCGACGAGATCGTGCGCTACGCCGGCAAGGATGTGGCGGACAAGGGCTGTTCGGTGGTGCCCAACGGCTATCTGGGCGAGGACTGCAGCGCCGGCGCCTATGCCTACGACGTGGCCAAGGCCAAAAAGCTGCTGGCCGAGGCCGGTTTCCCCAACGGCATCGAAATCAAGTCGGTGGTTTCCAATATCTCCGCGCAACAGCCCATCATGGAAATCGTCCAGGCGCAGCTGGCCAAGGCCGGCATCAAGCTGGACATGGAAGTGGTCGACCACGCCACCTACCAGGCCAAGAGCAGGAAGGACCAGAGCGCCCTGGTGTTCTACGGAGCGGCGCGCTTTCCCAACGCCGACGCCTACCTGAGCGAGTTCTACGATTCGTCCGCGGCGATAGGCGCGCCCGCGGCGCAGTCGAATTTCTCGCATTGCTCGGTGGCCGACGCGGACATCCGCGCGGCGCGTCAGGAGCCGGACGCGAAAAAGCAGCTGGCCTTGTGGAAGGACGCGCAGGTCAAGATCCATGACGACGTCTGCGCCATTCCGCTGTTCGGCCTGAAGCAGGTCTGGGCCCACGGCAACGGCGTGGACTATGGCTATGCCCTGAAAGGCGCGCTGAACCTGCAGCCGCCGGTCACGGAGGCAACCACGGTCAAACGCTAGTGGTCCGCGCGCGGCGCGATCAGCCGCGCGCCTTGCGCACATCGCGCGGGACCTGCGCGGCGACCTCGCGCGCGGCCGCCACGAAACCCTCGACCAGTCCGGCGTTGCGCGACGCCCGCATCGTGCACAACTGGAAGTGGAACTGCACTTCCGGGTCGAAACGCCGCAATACGAGACGATTCTGAAAGCCATCGGCAAACAGCGGATGAAACAAAGACACGCCCAGGCCCGCCGCCACGAACTCGCATGCGGTCGGCGCCGTATTGGTATCCAGCACCACGTTCAGGCGGATGCCTGTCCGGTCGAATGCCGACTGCACCAGCTGGTGCGTCTGGCTGTCGGCGCCGAAGGCGACGAAAGGCAGGCCGGCCAGGTCCGGGGCGCGGATCACGCGCTTGCGCGTCAGTTCGTGGTTGACGGGCAAGGCGCACATCAACGGCTGCCGGAACATCGGCTCGCGGTCGATATACGGGTTGTCGACGCGGCTGCCGACCAGCGCCACATCGATCTGCCGGGTGGCCAGCCAATCCGCAAGGAACTGCGAGCCACGGGTCTGGATGTTGACGCGCACGTCGGGATGATGGCGCAGGAAGGTCATGGTCACGCGACGGATGAAGGAGCCCGACAGCGCGGGCAGCACGCCGACGAACAGGGTGCGCTGCTCGTCGCGGCGTATCGAATCGACTGCCTGCTCGACTTGCCGCAAGCCGGTGAAGATGCGGTCGATTTCCTCGTACAACCGCATGCCGTGCGGCGTGACGGCCAGCTTGCCGCGCACGCGGTCGAACAGATGCAGGCCGCTGTCGGCTTCCAGGTGCGCCAGCAGCTTGCTGACCGCCGGCTGCGAGACGCCCAGCACCGTCGCGGCCTGGCTGACCGTGCCGTGTTCGATCACCGCCTTGAACGCCTCGATCTGCCGAAGATTCAGTGTTTCCGCCACGTATACACCCCTATAACCCTGCCGAAATGGCCGCGCGCCTGTGGCGCTTCGGGTTATAGCTTAACCGCGACCGGGAAAATCGCATGAACCGCGAGTACGACTTCATCGTCGCCGGTGCCGGCATGGTCGGCTCCGCCATCGCCATGGGCCTGGCGGGCCAGGGAAAACGCGTACTCCTGCTCGACGGCGCCGATACCGACTACCGCGCGGCCAAGGCCAACTTCGGCCTGGTCTGGGTGCAGGGCAAAGGCTACGGCAATATCCCTTATCAGCGGCTGTCTCACGAGGCGGCGCGGCTGTGGCCGGACTTCGCCCGCGACCTGGAACGCGAAACGGGCATCATGTTGCAGTACGAGAATCGCGGCGGGCTGCATTTCTGCCTGGGCGACCACGAATTCGAGGACCGCGCCAGGCGCATGGCGCAATGGGATGCCAATACCCCGGAGCTGCCGGACTGCATCGAGATGCTGGACGCCGGCGAGCTCGCGCGGCGCTTCCCGGCCCTGCGCCTGGGCAGCGCGGTCACCGGCGCCAGCTTTTGCAGCCAGGACGCCCACCTGAATCCGCTGCGCCTGCTGGCCGCGCTGCAGAGCGCCTTCCTGCGGCGCGGGGGCGTGCTCTTTAACCGGCATCCCGTGCAGGCCATCGAACCGCAGGCCGGCGGCGGCTTCCTGGTCAATGCCGGCGGCGCACGCCACACCGGCGCCAGCGTCGTGATCGCGGCCGGCCTGGGCTCCAGCGCCCTGGGCGGCATGGTGGGACTGGACGTGCCGCTGCGACCCCAGCGCGGCCAACTGCTGGTCACCGAGCGCCTGGCTCCCCTGCTGCCGCTGCCGGCCAGCGGCGTGCGGCAGACCGGCGAAGGCACGGTCATGATCGGCGTCACCCAGGAGGAAGTCGGCTACAACCTGAACACCACCACCGACGCGGCCGCCCGCATGAGCCGCAAGGCCCTGCGGGTGCTGCCCGACCTGGCCGGCGCGCGCCTGGTGCGCCATTGGGCCTGCCTGCGCGTCATGACTCCCGACGGCCGGCCGGTGTATGCCGGCTCGGCCCTGTATCCCGGCGCGTGGACCGCGCTTTGTCATTCCGGCGTCACGCTGGCGTCCTTCCACGCGGGGCCGCTGGCCCGCGCGCTGGACGACGGCGCGCTGCCGGCCTCTCTGGATGCTTTTCATCATGAGCGCTTCGATGTTTCGCAAGCTGCATGAACCCGGCGCGCAGGCGCTGAAGGTCTACATAGACGGCGAGGCCGTATCCGCCGAGCCCGGCGAAACCGTGGCCGCGGTACTGCTGCGGCAGCAGACGCCCGCCACGCGCACCACGCCCGTGCAGGAAAGCCCGCGTGCGCCCTACTGCATGATGGGCGTGTGTTTCGACTGCCTGGCCATCGTCGATGGCGTGGCTTCGACCCAGACCTGTCTGGTGACGGTACGCGAAGGCATGCAGGTACAGCGCCAGTTCGGCAAACGGAGCGTGCTGCCATGATCCGCGAATTCGATGCAGTGATCGTGGGCGCGGGCCCCGCCGGCATGAGCGCCGCCATCCGGCTGCGCGCGAGCGGCATGGCCGTGCTGGTGGTGGACGAACAGCCCGCGCCGGGCGGCCAGATCTGGCGCGCCGTGGAAACCGTGGCCGCCACGCCGGTTGGCGGGCTGCTGGGCGACGAGTACCGCGCCGGCGCGGCGCTGGCGGAGTCCTTCCGCCGCTGCGGCGCCGTCTACGAGCCCGGCACGCAGGTGTGGCAGATCGAGCCGGACTGGCACGTCTACATGACCCGCGCGGGCCGCGCGGAGGTCGTGCGCGCCGCCCAGGTGCTGCTGGCCACCGGCGCGCAGGAACGCCCCAACCCCTTCCCCGGCTGGACACTGCCCGGCGTGCTGACCGTGGGCGCGGCGCAGATCCTGTTGAAGACCTCGCGCCAGGTGCCGTCCCAGCCGGTCTGGGTCGCCGGCAGCGGGCCCCTGGTGCTGCTTTACCTGGCGCAGCTGCTGCGCGCCGGCGGCCGCGTCGCCGGCTGGCTGGACACCTCGCCCGCCGACGGCTGGCGCCGCGCGCTGCCCTATCTGGCCGATGCGTTGCGTCGTGCCGGCGAAGTCGGCAAGGGCCTGGGCTGGCTGCGCGAACTGCGCCGCGCCGGCGTGCGCCGCATCCGCGGCGTGCGCGAGTTTCGCGCGCTGGGCGAAGGCCGCCTGCAGCAGATCGAATACACCACGCGGGACGGCCGCACGGTGCGCGCCGATGCGCACGTGTTGCTGGCCCACGAGGGCGTCGTGCCATCCATCCATATGACGCGCGCGCTGGAATGCGAGCATGCCTGGAGCGACCGCCAGGCCTGCCTGGCGCCCGTCCTGGACGACTGGGGCCAGACCAGCCGGACCGGCGTCTACGTGGCCGGCGACGGCGCGGGTATCGGCGGCGCCACGGCGGCGACCGCGCGCGGCGAGATCGCGGCGCTGGGCATGGCGCTGCGCGCGGGAAAAATAAACGAAGCCGCGGCGGCATCGGCAGCCGCCCCGGTGCGCCGGGCCCTGGCGGACATGCTGCGCCTGCGCCCCATGCTGGACGCCATGTATCCGCCCCGGCCCGGCGTCTTCGCGCCCTCCGACGACACCATCGTCTGCCGCTGCGAGGAGCTCACCGCAGGGGATATCCGCAAGGCCGCGGACCTGGGCCAGCCCGGTCCCAACCAGATCAAATCGTTTACCCGCGCCGGCATGGGCCCTTGCCAGGGGCGCCAATGCGGGTACACCATCGCGCACATCCTGGCGGATAAACAGCGGCGGCCGGTGGCCGAAGTCGGCTTCTACCGTATCCGCCCTCCCCTCAAGCCGCTGACGCTGGGCGAACTGGCCAGCCTGGACACCGGGGACGACGCCAAATGAGCCATCGTGCCTACGATGCCGTCATCATCGGCGGCGGCCTGCATGGCCTTTCCGCCGCGCTGCACCTGGCGCGCGGCGGAGCCCGTGTCGTCGTGGTGGAAAAACACTGGGTCGGGCGCCACGCGTCCGGCGCCACCGCCGCCGGCGTGCGCACCTTGAATCGCGACCTGGGCGAACTGGACCTGTCGCTGGAAGCCATGGACATGTGGCACGGCATGGCGGGCCTGGTCGGCGACGACTGCGGCTTCCATGCGAACGGCCAGGTCTGCGTGGCGGAGAACCCGGCGGCGCTGGCGCGCCTGCAGGCGCGGGTGGACGGCCTGCGCGCGTCCGGCTACACCCACGAGGAAATCATCGGCCCCGACGAGCTGCGCCGCCTGCTGCCGGAACTGAGCACGCACTGCGTGGGCGCGTCGATCGCGCGCCGCGACGGCGCGGCCGATCCGCACCGCGCGCTGCGGGCCTTCCGCGCCAGCGCCCTGCAGGCCGGGGCGGAACTGGTGGAACATTGCGGCATCGTCGCCCTCGAACGGCGCGGCGCGGACTGGCGCATCGTCGGCGAAGGCGGGCGGGAGTGGACGGCGCCGGCGGTGGTCAACGCGGCGGGCGCCTGGTCGGCGCGCATCGCCGCGCTGGTGGGCGACGATATCCCGCTGGCCACCAAATCATCGATGATGATGGTCAGCGAACGGCTGCGCCCATTCATCCGGCCGGTGGTCTCCATCATGGGACGGTCCCTGTCCTTCAAGCAATCGGACCAGGGCACGCTGGTCATCGGCGGCGGCCTGCAGGGCATACCGGACCTGGACAAGGAAACATCCACCGCGCGCATGCGCGTGCTGGCCAAGGGCGCGAAGGCGTCCACGGATCTGTTCCCCGCGGTGCGCGACATCCGCATCGTGCGCGTGTGGGCCGGACTGGAAGCCAAGACAGAGGATCTGCTGCCGGTGGTATGCCCATCGCCCAATGCACCGGGCGTCTTCCATGCCTTCGGCTTTTCAGGGCATGGCTTCGAACTGGTTCCGGTCGTTGGCGCGGCCATGGCGGACCTGGTATTGCGCGGGCAAACCGCGCGCGCCATCCAGAACCTGGACGCGCGGCGGCTGATGCCGGACCAGCCCAAGGACGCGGGCACGCCATGGGTGGCCAAGACCGCGCGCACCGCCCCCGAGGCCGTGCCGGCATCCGTGCAAGGCACCGCGCAAAGTACCGTGCAAGGAGCACCATCATGATGCGCTACGCCGTCAAGCGCCTGCTGCTGGCGATACCCACCCTGTTGGCCATGCTGACGGCGGTATTCGTCCTCGTGCGCCTGGTCCCGGGCGATCCGGCCGCCGTCATGCTGGGCGACCAGGCCAGCGCCGCGGCGCTGGCGGCATTGCGCGAACGGCTGGGCCTGGACCAGCCCGTACAGTTGCAATACCTGCACTTCCTGCGCGACATGCTGTCGGGCAACTTCGGCGTGTCGATGGCCAGCGGCCGCACCGTGCTGCAGGAAGTGGCGCTGGTGCTGCCCTGGACATTGCAGCTGACCGCCGCATCCATCCTGATCGGCGTGCTGTTCGGCCTGCCGCTGGGCATGTGGGCGGCGCTGCGGCGCAACGCCTGGCCGGATTACCTGGGCCGCGTGCTGTCGCTGACAGGCCTGTCTTTTCCGGCCTTCGTCTCGGCGATCCTGATGCTGCTGGCCTTCGCCATCGAATTGCGCTGGTTCCCGGTCATCGGCAGCACGGTATCGGGCGACTGGAGCGCGCAGCTGCGCGCGCTGGTTCTGCCGGCCTTCAACCTGGGGCTGATCATGACCGCTTATGTCATGCGCGTCACCCGTTCGTCCATGCTGGGCGTGATGGGGGAAGACTACGTGCGCACGGCGCGCGCCAAGGGCGTGCGCCCCTTGCGCCTGGTGCTGCGTCACGGCCTGCGCAACGCCCTGATCCCCATCGTGACCGTCGTCGGCCTGTATTTCGGCACGCTGATCGGCAACTCGGTCCTGACGGAGATCGTCTTCAACCGGCCCGGCCTGGGCAAGCTGATCCTGGGCGCGCTCAACACGCGCGACTACACGCTGCTGCAAGGCCTGATGGTGGTCTTCGCCGCCTGCGTCATCCTCGTCAACCTCCTGACCGACCTGGTGTACGGGCTGGTCGATCCCCGGGTGAAATACAAATGAGCGCCATCGCCGCCCCCGCTCCCGCCACCCGGCCCAACGCGCTATGGCAGGCCCTGCGCCGCAATCGCCTGTCCTGGGTCGGCCTCGGGCTACTGTTGCTGATCGCCCTGGTGGCCCTGCTGGCGCCGTGGATCGCGCCGCACGACCCGCTGCAGCAGAACATCGCCTATCGCCTGGACCCGCCGTCGGCGGAATTCTGGCTGGGCACCGACAGCTACGGCCGCGACGTGCTGTCGCGCCTGATCTACGGGGCCCGCGTATCGCTGCTGGTGGGCTTCGTCGCCATCCTGATCGCGATGTCCATCGGCGCCTCGCTGGGCATCCTGGCGGGCTATATCGGCGGATTGCTGGACCAGTTCATCATGGGCCTGGTGGACGTGCTGCTGTCCTTCCCCACGCTGCTGCTGGGCTTGATGGTCGCGGCCATGCTGGGCGCCAGCCTGGAGAACCTGATCATCGCCATCGCCATCACCGAGATCGCGCCCTTTGTGCGCGTGGCGCGGGCGCCCACCATCGCCTTGAAACAGCGCGACTTCGTCGAAGCCGGCCGCGCGCTGGGCTACGGTCCGCTGCGCCTGATGGGCGTGCACATCCTGCCCAACATGATCTCGGACGTGGTCGTGCTGGGTTCGCTGTGGATGGCGTCCGCGATCCGCACGGAAGCCTCCCTGAGCTTCATCGGCCTGGGCGTCCCGCCGCCGGCGGCCACCTGGGGCGGCATGATCCGCGAGGGCTTCGAGAACATCCTGGATGCCTGGTGGCTGACCGTCTTTCCCAGTGTCGCGATCCTGCTGACGGTGCTGGCCTTGAACCTGTTGGGCGACGCGCTGCGCGATGCCATCGACCCCAAGCTGCGCTCGGAGCACTCATGACCACAACGGATGCCGTCCTGGAGCTGCGCGGCCTGCGCACGGAATTCCGCATCGGCGGCGCCTGGCACGCGGCCGTGCGCGACGTCTCGCTATCGGTGGACCGGAACGAAACCCTGGCCGTCGTGGGTGAATCGGGCAGCGGCAAGAGCGTGACGGCGCTGTCGATCCTGCGCCTGCTGCCGTCCACCGGCGCCCGGCACGGCGGCGGGCAGGTATTGCTGGAAGGCAAGGACCTGGCCACCCTGCCCGAAAAAGAGATGGCGCGCCTGCGCGGCGACGCCATCGCCATGATCTTCCAGGAGCCGATGACGTCGCTGAACCCGACGATGACCGTGGGCGACCAGATCGCCGAGGCCGTCCGCCAGCACCGCGGCATTTCCTGGCGCGAGGCGCGCGCCCTGGCGGTGCAGGCGCTGGAAGAGGTCAAGATACCGGCCGCGGCCAGCCGCTACGACGACTATCCGCACCAGTTCTCCGGCGGCATGCGCCAGCGCGTGATGATCGCCATGGCCCTGGCCTGCAAGCCCAAGGTGCTGCTGGCCGACGAACCTACCACCGCGCTGGACGTCACCATCCAGGCGCAGATCCTGAGCCTGCTGGCCGACCTGAAAACCGCGCGCGGCATGGCGGTGGTGTTCATCACCCACAACCTGGGCGTGGTGGCGCAGATCGCCGACCGCGTGGCCGTCATGTACGCCGGCGAGGTCGTCGAAACGGCCGACGTCGACACCTTGTTCGCGCGACCCACGCATCCCTATACCGAAGCCCTGCTGCGCGCCATGCCGCGCGTGGATACCGACGCCGAGTCGCTCGAACCCATCGCCGGCAGCGTGCCGCCCATCACGGCCATCCCGCCGGGCTGCGCCTATGCGCCGCGCTGCCCGTTGCGGCAGCCCCGCTGCGACACGGCGCGCCCCGCGCTGGAAGCCGTCGACGGATCGCACCAGGTGCGCTGCCTGGTGCGCGCGCCATCGAAAGGACAGTCATGAACAGCACCCATACGCCTGTGCGCAACGACGAGCCGCATGCGCCCCTGCTCCAGGTAAACGGCCTGGTGAAGCACTTCCGCAGCGGCGGCGGCTGGCTGGGCGGGCGCCGGCAAACCGTCCACGCCGTCAATGGCGTGTCCTTCGACGTCGGGCGCGGCCAGTCGCTGGGGCTGGTGGGCGAATCCGGTTGCGGCAAATCCACCGTGGCACGCATGCTGCTGCGCCTGATCGACCCCGACGCGGGCAGCATCCGCTTCGAGGGACAGGACCTGGCAACCGCGGGCGCCGCGCAACTGCGCGCGCTGCGCCAACGCATGCAGATCGTTTTCCAGGACCCCTATGCGTCGCTGAACCCGCGGCGGACGGTGCGGCAAACGCTGGCCGAACCGCTGCGCGTGCATGGCCTGGGCGATGCCGCCGCGATCGACGCCAAGGTATCGCGCACCATCCAGGAAGTCGGGCTGCCGCTGTCCGCGCTGGACCGTTATCCGCACGAATTTTCCGGCGGCCAGCGCCAGCGCATCGGCATCGCGCGCGCGCTGGTGCTCGATCCGCAATTGATCGTTGCCGACGAACCGGTATCGGCGCTGGACGTATCGGTGCAGGCGCAGATCCTGCAGCTGCTGGAACGCCTGAAGCGCGAACGCGGATTGTCCTTCGTCTTCGTATCGCACGACCTGGGCGTGGTCCGGCATTTCTGCGATACGGTGTGCGTGATGTACCTGGGGCGCGTGATCGAGCAGGGTCCCACCCGCCAGGTACTGGACGCGCCGCGGCATCCCTACAGCCGCGTGCTGCGCGACTCGTCGCCGGTGCCCGACCCGCGCGCCCGCATCGCGCTGGCGAAGATCACCGGCGAGATCCCCGCGCCGACCAACCTGCCGGCGGGCTGCACGTTTCATCCGCGCTGCACCAACGCGCGCCCGGATTGCTCCACCCGGATACCGGAGCTCGCTCACCGGGCCGACGCCGCCGACCGCTCTGTCGCGTGCTTCTATCCACTGGTATCGCCGACATAAATCCCGCCGGCACATGGGCCGACAGCGCCCATGGCCTGCTCCTTGTCGGCGGAGTCAAAGACCCGTCCTTCAACAAGAACATCGGCATATACAAGGTTTCGGTCACTGGCTGAGACTCACATCTCGCCCAAGCGCATCAGGCTCCGTATCCGCTCGCGCTCCGTGCGCAAGCCGGCGACCAGTTCGGTTTCTATCCGCGCCATCGGGTACTCATCGTCGTTCACCGACAAGCCGAGCGAAAGGCGGCGCGAGGGCCCGTTGAACAAGGGAATGCCCACCGTCGTGACCCTGCGATCGGGATAACGCGCGATCGCCCATTCATCCTCCGGCAGGTCCAGGGCCGAATACAAGGCGCTGTCGCGCGGCAGCGAACTGCCCACCCGCAGATTGACCACCACGATCTTGCGCCGCTCTCCATCGGAACTGGCGCGGGCGATGATGATGACCTCGTCCCGGCTCTTTTCCCCGATGTTCACCGTGCCATTGCAGCGGTTGGCCAACTCCTGCAGCGATGACTGGATGAACTCATTCACGCCCGTGTTGGCCAGCGCCGCGAAGCCGATCTCCAACAGTTGCGGCGTCAGCGACCACAGCGTGCCTTCCTTGCGCACATAGCCTTCCCCCTGCAGCGTGTTCAACAGCCGCAGCACGGTGGAATGGGGCAGATCCACCGCCTTGGACAAGGCGGTTAGGGATTGCCCGGGGCCGCCGCGAAAACCGCGCAGAACGGCTAGACACCTTTGTACCGACCTATTATCATTCATTTGACCACTGCATGAAATTATTGTTCATCTAGTGAACATTTTAGCCGGCTTGCCCGCGCACGGCAAGCCGCGACGATGTTCCGCAACGCGGATCGGGGGCAGCATGGGGTACAGGGTAGGCGTCGATATCGGCGGCTCTTTCACGGATTTCGCTGTCTTCGACGAAGACAGCGGCGAAATCAAAAGTCTCAAGGTCTTCTCCCGCCCCGACCAGCCGGGCGAGGAAGTCATCGCCGGGGTTCGCATGCTGGGCGAACGCTATGGCATCCAGCCGGAGCAGATCAGCTACTTCACGCACGGCACCACGGTCGGCATCAACACCGTCATCCAGCGCAAGGGCCTGAAGCTGGCGCTGTTCGCGACCGAGAACTTCTGCGACGTACTGGAACTGGCGCGCCTGAAGACGCCGGACATGTACCACCTGTTGTCGCGGCGGCCTGAACCGCTGGTCAAGCGCAGCATGGTGTTCGGCATCGCCGAACGCATGGCGCCGGACGGGTCGGTGCGCAAGCCCCTGGACGAGGAAAGCGTGCGGCGTGCCGTGCAGGCGGCACAGGACGCCGGTGCCGAAGGCATCGTGATATCGCTGCTGCATGCCTACCGCAATCCCGCGCATGAACTGCGCGTGAAGGAGATCGTCGCCTCCATCGCGCCGGACCTGCCGGTATCGTGCTCCAGCGAAACCTGGCCCATCATCCGCGAATACGAACGCACCATCACCGCGGTCATCGGCGGCTATGTGCAGCCGCGCGTCGCGCACTACCTCGGTTCGCTGCAAAGCGCATTGAAGAACGCCGGCGTACGGCCGGAACCGCGCCTGACCAAATCCAACGGCGGCGTCATGACCGCCGAACAAGGCAAGCGCGATTGCGTGCAGATGATCCTGTCCGGCACGGCGGCGGGCGTGATCGGCGCCAGCCATGTCGCGGCCACCGCCGGCATCCCGCGCTGCCTCAGCCTGGATATCGGCGGCACCAGCGCCGACATCGCCGTCATCATGGACGGACGGCCGCAATACGGCGTCGGCGAACTGATCGGCGATTTCCAGATCCATATTCCTTCCGTGTCCGTCTCTTCCGTCGGCGAAGGCGGCGGCTCCATTGCCTGGGTCGACCCGCTGAGTGTACTGAAGGTCGGTCCGGAAAGCGCCGGCTCGCGGCCCGGCCCGGCGTGCTATCGCCGCGGCGGCACGCGCGCCACCATCACCGACGCCTTCGTCTGTTGCGGGCTGGTGGGCCATTCGGACCTGGGCTATCAGGCCGTGGAAGTGGATGTCGAAGCGTCGCGCAAGGCCGTCGGCGAACTCGCCGCGCAGTTGGGACGCGGCATCGAGGAAACCGCGGAAGCCATTATCCAGATCGCGGTATCGGGCATGTACACGGAAGTCAGCGGGCTGGTGTCGCGCTACGGCATCGACCCGCGCGAGTACGCGGTGCTGGCCTTCGGCGGCGCCGGCCCCATGCTGGGCTGCTTCCTGGCGCGCGAAATCAGGGTCAAGGAGATCGTCGTGCCGCCCTCGCCCGGCACGCTCAGCGCGCTGGGCGGCCTGATTGCCGACCTGAAGAGCGACTTCCTGAAGACCGTCTACACCGACCTGACGCCCGCCAACCTGGACGCCGTGCGCGAGGAATTCACGGCGCTGCGCGAACGCGCGGACCAGTGGCTGCGGCAGGAACAAGGGCATATCGACGATGCCGAGTACGTGTATTCCGCGGAAATGCGCTATCGCGGGCAGTCCTATGAAATCGACACCGTGCTGGATCCCGCGCATGTGCAGCAGGGCAACGTCGAAGCGGTAGGCCAGGCCTTCCACGACATGCATCGCCGCCTGTACGGCCATGCCGACGAACGCGCGCCGGTACAGATCGTCAGCCTGCGCGTGGTGATTTCCGGCAACAACGACAAGCCCCGTTTCCCGCGCCACGAACCGCAGCCCGGCACGCCGGCGCGCGAGCGCGCCGTGCGCGTGTGGCTGGACGGCGGGTTCCGCGACGTGGATCTGTACAGCCGTGCCGCGCTGCGCGCCGGCCATCGGTTCAGCGGCCCCGCCATCGTCACGCAGGACGATTGCACCACCGTGATCCCCGGCGACCATGTCTGCCGGGTCGATGAATACGCCAATCTGCGCATCACTGCCGAAGGAGCCGCGTCGTGACCGTAGACAATTTCCGCCTGCAGGTGCTTGCCAATCATTGCACCGCCGCCGCCGAGGCCATGGGCTATACGCTGATGCGCACGGCCTACTCCACCTTCGTCAAGGAAACCGAGGACTTCTCCGCCCAGCTGATGACACCGGCGGGAAAGACCTTCGCCTCGCCCAAGACCTTCGGTGCGACCTGGTACACCGGCCTGGACTACGGCCGCGTCATCCAGATGTTCGACGACTACCGCGAAGGGGACATCTACCTGACGAACGATCCCTACAGCGGCTATGTCTCTACCCACACACCCGATATGCACGTATGGAAGCCGGTGTTCCGCGACGGCACGCTGGTGTGCTTCGTGGGCAGCCATATCCACAATACCGATATGGGCGGTGCGGTCCCGGCCTCGCTGTCGCGCACGCTGACCGAGGTGCACCAGGAAGGGCTGCGCATACCGCCCATGCTGCTGATGCGCGACGGCGTGATCGACGAAAAGCTGCTGCGCATCATGCAGGTGAATGTGCGCATGCCCGACCAGAACCACGGCGACCTGAACGCGCAGATCGCCGCGCTGAACGTCGGCGAACGCAAGGTGCACGAAATCATCGACCGCTTCGGCGTCGAGGAATTCATGCAGGGCGCCGAGGCCATCCTGGACTACGCGGAACAGCAGACGCGCGCGCTGATCCGCGACATCCCCGACGGCGACTACGAATTCTCGGAGTACGCCGACGAAGACACCGTGGGCGGTTATCCCTGCCGCATCCACATCACGCTGCGCGTGCGCGGCGATGAACTGGAAATGGACTTCACCGGCAGCGATCCGCAAGTGGCGTCGTCGCTGAACGTGCCCACCGGAGGCGACGGCCACCATTCCGTGATCACGGTCGGCCTGATCTACGTGATGCATACGCTGGCACCGCGCAATGTGCTGAACGCCGGCTCGGTGCGGCCCATGCGGGCCGTGCTGCCCGAAGGATCCATCGTCAATCCGCAGGCGCCCGCCGCGGTGGGGATGCGCAGCCTGACGGCGGCCGTGATCCAGGCCTGCACCTTCGGCGTGTTCAACCGCGCCCTGCCCGACCGCCTGCCGGCCTGCCCCGCCGGCGGATCGACGCTGCTGAACGTGAAAACCGCGACGCGCGGCGGCCGCCAGGTGCTGTCGTCCATCGGCCCCTGCGGCGGCGGTGGCGGCGGCGGCCCGGAATACGACGGCGTGGAAGGCTGCGGCGCGAACAACGCCTTCCTGAAGAACACCCCCGTGGAGATCAACGAGGCGGAAGTCCCCATCGAAATCATCCGCTACGGCCTGGTACCCGACACCGGCGGCGCGGGCCGGCTGCGCGGCGGCAATGCCGCCACGATGGAATTCAAGCTGCTGGCGCCCAACGGCGTCGTCACCGCGCGCAACCGCAACCGTTCGGAACTGGCGGCCTGGGGCGTGGTGGGCGGCAAGGCGGGCGCGAACTCGCGCTTTACCAAGAACCCGGACGGCGCCGCGCCGGAGGAATTGCGCAACAGCGATCTGGTGAATTGCGCGCCGGGCGACGTGATCCGCCTGCAGGGCCCGGCCGGCGGCGGCTACGGCGACCCCTACGAGCGCCCGGTCGAAAAAGTGCTGGACGATGTCCGGTGCGGCTTCGTCTCGCGGCAGCGCGCCCGCGACGCCTATGGCGTCGCGATAGGCGAGGACATGACGGTGGACGTGGCGGCGACGCGCGCGCTGCGCGGGGGCGACGGACGCGCGCCGGACGATGTGGCGGACCGGCATCGGCGCGCGCATTTCGACTACGGACCGGGGCGGTCCCGCTTCGAAAGCATCTGGACGAGCGCGCGCTACGACGCGATGACCCGCATCATGGCCGCGCTTCCCGTCAGCTGGCGTCACTTCGTCAAGCACCAGATGTTCGCCGCGCTGGCCGGCACGGAGCCTCCGCGCGACGGCGGCGCCGGGGATATCGAGCGGATCTACCGGCAGCTCAGCGAACGCTACACCGAGCTGCCCGCGCCGGACGCCATCGCCGGACATGCGGCGGACTAAGGTGAAGGCCCGCTGAACGGCGGGCGGCAGGCCGACTTTCCAAGCTATTGTTCTTTACAGGCCGTTCGCGCCAACGCGAACGGCCCACGCTTTTGCTTGCACCGTCCGATGCGGGACTGGGCATGGTGCCCGGCCCGTGAATAAGGGATCGGACGTGAACAAAACTATTGGAGCGATCCATGAACATCATGCAGCGACGCAATGCCTTGAAAGTCCTGGGCGGCCTGTGCGGGGCAGCCGCCCTGCCTCGCTTCGCGCTGGCGCAGCCCGGCGGCTACCCCGCCGGTCCGGTCACGGTCATCGTGCCCTACGGATCCGGCGGCAGTACCGACGTGATCGCCCGCCTGCTGGTCAACGACGTCAGCGAGCGCCTGGGCGGCAAGTTCATCGTCGAGGACAAGCCCGGCGCGGCCGGCAATATCGGCACGCGGCAGGTGGCGGTTTCGCGTCCGGACGGCAGCACCCTGCTGTACTCGACCGCGACGCCGTTCTGCATCAATCCCTACGTCTACCGGACCTTGCCCTTCGATCCCGATAACGACTTCTCCGCGGTCTCGCGCACCGCCAAGCTGCCGCTGGTCCTGGTGGCCAATGCCGGCCTGGGCATCAAGAATGCCCACGACTTCGTCGAATACCTGCGCACGCACCAGAAGGAAAGCAGCTTCAGTTCCTACGGCATCGGTACCTCCAGCCACATCGCCGGCACCATCTTCACCAAGAAGATCGGCGCGCCCGGCGTGCTGCACGTCCCCTACAAGGACATGACCGCCATGTCCGACCTGGCGGCCGGACGCAACACCTTCCACATCGACGCCTGGTCGGTGGTGGACCCGCTGGTCAAGGCCGGCAAGCTGGTGGCGCTGGCCGTTTCCAGTTCCGAACCCCTGCCCTGGGCGCCGCAATTGCCCACCATCGCGAGCGTGATCAAAAGCGACTACGAAGTCGTGACATGGCACGCCGTGTTCGCGCCGCGCAAAACGCCGACCGACGTCGTGGACCTGCTGAACCGGGAATTCCAGAAGACCATAGACAAGCCCGTCGTGCAGAAGACGTATCGCGAACAGGGCTTCCTGACCTACCCGCCGGCCACCCCCAAAGAGATCGACGCCTTCGTCAAGGCGGACAAGGCGCGCTGGAAAAGCTATGTCGAGATGGCGGGGATTACGCCGTCGTAGCCCGCATCCGGCAAGGCGCGGGCCGCTTCCGCCCGCGCCGCCTGCCGCTTGTACTCCCGGGGTGTCATCCCGAACCGGCCGCGAAATTCCCGCGAGAAATGCGCGCCGTCCGCGAAACCGCAATCCAGGGCGATCCGCGTCACGGGCAGGCGGCTCGACCGCAGCAGCCAGCAGCCGTACTGCAGCCGCAGATTGCGCTGAAACACCATGGGGCTGACCCCCAGCGCCACCTGGAAAGCCCGCTCCAGCTGGCGGCGTCCCACCCCCACATAGCGCGCGATCGCGTCCAGCGACGGCGGGGCGTCGATGCGCTGCTCGATGAAATGGGCCGCCTGGCGTACGCGCAAATCGCCGATTTCCGACACGTCGGAATAGAAGTGCGCTTGCGGGACACGCGCCGGCCGCATGCCCTGCAGCATCATATGGCGGATCGCCTGCTGGGCCTTGTCACGGCCGCAGTGGCGTTCGACCAGATACAAGGCCAGATCGATGGCCGCGGTGGACCCCGCGCAGGTGATCAGATCGCCTTCGTCGATGAACAGCCTGTCGACCGCGGCCCGCACCTCGGGAAAACGCGCCCGGAATGCGTCCAGCACGTTCCAGTGCACGCAGACCGTCCGGGCGCCCAACACACCGGCCTGCGCCAGCGCGAACGTGCCCGTGCAGATGCCCAGCATGCGCACGCCACTGCCCGCCGCGCGCTGTATCCATTGCAGCAAGGCCGGTGGCAGGTTGGCGTTGGGATAGTCGTTGCCGCCGCACAAAGCGACATAGTCGAAAACCGCGGGATCCTCCGCCAGGCCGCCATCCACCGCCAACGACAGGCCCGCGCTTGACGAGCGAGGCAGACCGTCGCAGCTCATGACACGCCAGGTCGTATGGATGCGGCGGCTTTTGCCGCCATGGTCGCCGGCCAGCCGCAGCGCATCGACGAAGCCAGAGAACGCGGCCAGCGTGAACTGGTCGAGCAGGACCAGCCCCACGGACAGCTCGGGTTTACCCGAGGCCGGCGAGACCTCCACTGCGGGATCGGAAACGGGTGTGCCCATGATGACGCAATTATTCAAGTTTCTGACCAGACATTTCAATCCCGGTTTGCCCCCACACGGGCACTATTCCGACAACGGCACACACAGCGGCCACGACACATTCAAGGGGAAATCGCCATGGCACGACTTATCCATAACGCCTTGCTGGCAGGCACCGTCGGCGCCGCCTGCGCCTGCGCGGCCTGGCCCGCCAATGCCGCCGAACGCATCACGGTGGCCTGGTATGGCGGCAACTGGGGCGAGGCCTTCAAGGCCTGCGTCGCGGACCCCTACACCAAGGCGACCGGCGTGACGGTGACGCCGGAGATCGGCACATCCACGACCACGCTGGCAAAGCTCCAGCAGCAGAAGAACGCGCCGACGATAGACGTGGCATGGATGGATGGCGGCATCAGCGAACTGGCCCAGGCCGCCGGGGTGCTGGACCGCCTGGATTCCGCGGCCATCCCGAACATGGCCCATCTGCTGCCGCAGGCAATCTATGCGCGCGACGGTTCCACCTATGCCGTCGGTACCGGGTATTACTCGCTGGGCCTGACCTACAGCACCAAGGAAATCGCCACCCCGCCCCAGACCTGGAAAGACCTGTGGAAACCGGAATATGCCGGCGCGGTGGCAATACCGTCGCCATCCAACTCGGCCGGCGTGCCTTTCGTCCTGTTCATGGCCAAGGTATGGGGCGTCGATCCGTCCAATCTCGATCCCGTCTACAAGCGCCTGGCGGCGCTCGATACCGCGCTGCTGTTCGACAGCTCCGGCGCCGCGACCAATGCCTTCCAGTCCGGCGAGGCGGTGATCGGGGCGCACTTCAACGTCGGCGCCTGGGACCTGATCGACAAGAAACTGCCGATCGGATTCGCGGTGCCGCGGGAAGGCGTATGGGCCACCGACGCCCGGCTGCACCTGGTCAAGGGCGCGCCGAACAAGGCCGCGGCACAGAAGTTCATCGATACCGCGCTGACGGCGCAGGCATCGTCATGCCTGGCGACCCGTCTTTACCTTGGCCCTTCCGTGCAAGGCGTGCAGGTATCGCCGGAGACCGCCCGCAAGCTTCCCTGGGGTGAAAAGGGATCGGTGAAAGACCTGAGCCTGCTGGACTGGAACGAGGTCAACGCGCGGCGCGCGGAGATCACCGATGCCTGGAACCGGCAGGTGGCGCGCAAGCGCTGACGACATGGCCGTGCCGATCAAGAACGGGGAACACACAATGCCTGTCCTGCTGGACATCCGTGGCCTGCGCAAGCAGTTCGGCGGCCATACCGCGCTGGAAGCGATCGATCTGCAGGTACGGCAAGGCGAGTTCGTCGCCCTGCTCGGGCCGAGCGGCTGCGGCAAGACGACGCTGCTGCGCACCGTCGCCGGATTCCTATCGCCGGATGCGGGAAGTATCGCGATCGAGGGCCAGGACGTCAGCCGCCTGCCCGCCCATCGCCGCCCGCTGAATACGGTATTCCAGAACTACGCGCTGTTTCCGCACATGACCGTACTGGAGAACGTGGCCTACGGTCCCCGGCGCCGCGGCGTGCGGGGCGCGCAGGCAGTTCGCCAGGCCCGCGAAGCCCTGGAAATGGTAGGCCTGGCCAGCCTGGATGCGCGCTATCCGCGTGAGATGTCGGGGGGACAGCAGCAGCGGGTGGCGCTGGCCCGCGCGATCGTGAACGCGCCCAAGCTTCTGCTGCTCGACGAGCCGCTGTCCGCGCTGGATCTGAAGTTGCGCAGGCGCATGCAGCTGGAGCTTAAGCACCTGCAGGAACAATTGGGCATTTCCTTCGTGTTCGTCACGCATGACCAGGAGGAAGCCATGACCATGGCGGACCGGATCGTGGTCATGAACGCGGGCCGCATCGAACAGATCGGAACCGGTCCCGACATCTATCGCGCGCCGGTAACGCGTTTCGTCGCCGAATTCATCGGCGAGGCCAACCTGCTGCCGTTTACCCGCGATGCCGGCGGCGCGGCCATCGCCCTGGACTCGCTGGCAACGCGCATCGCGTCCATCGAGCCCGCGCGCGGCATTCCGCAACGCGGCACGGCTGTCCTGCGTCCGGAGGATCTGGCGATACTGGAAAGCGGCGCGATGGCCAATGGGCACGTCGTGTTCCAGGCACGCATCACGGACGTCATCCGCGCCGGCAGCCACACCGTCGTCCTGGGCGATGCCGGCGGCCAGCCGCTGCAAGCCCGGCTGGCCGGCGATCGCCCGGGATTGCAGGCAGGCGCGACCAACGCCTGGGCGTTCGACCCTTCCCGCGTCCACCTGATCGCGGAGCCGTCATGAGCCGGTCCCTGCGCGTACCCGCCGCCCTGCTGGGCTTGCCGCTGCTGCTGTTCGCGGCCTTCTTCGTCGCCCCGCTGTGCGTCGTGGCCCTGGCCAGCGTGTTCGATCCGGCGCAGGGCGGATTCACGCCGGCCTACTACATCAATGTGCTGGCCGACGGCTATCACTGGGACGTCATCGCCACCACGTTTCGCATCGGCGCGGGCAGTACGCTGGCCTGCCTGCTGCTCGGCTATCCCCTGGCCTGGTACCTGGTGCGGCTGGTGCGCTGGAGGCATTGGCGCCGGGTCTGCGTCATCATCCTGGTGCTGCCCCTGTTCACCAGCAATATCGTGCGTTCCTTCGGCTGGATGGTGATGCTGGGCAGGAACGGTATCGTCAACGAATCCCTGCAGGGCCTGGGCCTGATCGAACGTCCGGTACGGTTCCTGGGCACGGAGCTGGGCATCCTGGTCGGGATGGTCTACATCCTGATGCCCTTCGTGGTGCTGGCCGTGGGCAATACGCTGGCCAGGATCGATCCCGCGCTGGAACAGGCATCTTCCGACCTGGGGGCCTCGCCCTGGCAGACGTTTCTCCATGTCACCCTGCCGCTGACACTGCCCGGGGTGGCCGCGGGCGCCGTCATGGCATTCACGCTGGCCGTCAGCGCATACGTCACGCCGGCCCTGCTGTCGGGCGGACGCGTCACGGTGCTGTCGGTATTGATCTTCCAGCAATACAGCTCGGTATTCAACGTACACCAGGGCGGCGCGCTGAGCATCGTCCTGCTGGTCTTCACCCTCGTGCTAATCGGGCTGGCGAGCCGCCTGGGCCAGCCCGCAAGGAGCTCGCCATGATCGCCCGAATCGGAATACGCCTGCTGTCGTGGGTCCTGCTCGCCTACCTGGTATTGCCGCTGCTGGTCATCCTGGGCGCGTCCTTGACCACCACGTCCTATCTCGCGTTTCCGCCGCAGGGAATGACGCTGCAGTGGTACCGGCAACTGATGGGCGATCCCAGCTATTTATCGGCGTTCGCCACCAGCGGCATGCTTGCCTGCGCCGCGACGGCCGTTGCCGTGGTGCTTGCGCTGCCGTGCTCGCTGGCGCTGGCCCGCTACCGGTTTCCCGGCAGGGCGGCGATCTCGGCGCTGCTGATGTCGCCGCTGGTCCTGCCGCATGTCGTGCTGGGCGCCGCCCTGCTTCAGTTCGGCTCGTATTTCGGGCTGACGCGCAGCTTTACCGCGCTGCTGGTCGGGCATACCGTGATCGTGCTGCCGTTCGTGCTGCGCAGCGTCCTGGCCATGATGACACCGGAACAGCGCGCGCTGGAGGAGGCGTCCGCCGACCTGGGCGCCGGCCCCCTGCAGACCTTCTTTCTGGTATTGCTGCCGCAGATTCGACCCGGACTGGTGACGGGCGCGCTGTTCGCCTTCATCTCGTCGTTCATCAACGTCGAGCTGTCGATCTTCAATACCACGGCGGACCTGAACACCATCCCCGTCAAGCTCTTCAATTACGTGCAATACACCATCGATCCGACCATCGCCGCCCTATCGGGCGCCACGATCGTCGCGGCCTTCCTGGCCATCGTGATCCTGGACCTGACCGTGGGGTTGGACATGCTGTCCGAACCTCGCTGAACCCGGCGGGCCGATGGCCCGCGCCCCCAATCTTCCTGCCGACCCATCCCTTACCTGAATCCGGGAGTATCAGTCATGCGCAAGCAAGACGTGTTCGATGTCATCTATACCCATACCGAAGGCGAGCCGCTTTGCATCATCCACAGCGGCATTCCCTATCCCGCCGGTACCAACATCCTGGAAAAGCGCGCCTTCCTGGAAGCCAATTACGATTGGCTGCGCAAGGCGCTCATGCGGGAGCCGCGCGGACACCGCGATATGTTCGGGGTCTTCCTGACGCCGCCGTCCACACCGGAATACGACGCGGGACTGATCTATATCGATGGCAGCGAATACTCGCATATGTGCGGCCACGGCACGATCGCGGTCAGCATGGCGATGGTGGCGCTTGGCCTGGTGCCCCGCGGGGCGGACGGGCTGACGCGCATCCGCTTCGAAACCACGGCGGGACTGGTCGTGTCCGAAGTGAAATCGGAAGGCGACGAGGTCCTGTGGACCCGATTCGAAAACGTGCCCGCCTACGTCGCGGCCCAGGACCTGCCCGTCACCGTGCCCGGCTACGGCGAGCTGAAGGCCGACATCGTCTGGGGCGGCAACTATTTCGGGATCGTGGACCTTACCCAAAGCAAGCTGCGCATCTCCCCGGAAAACGGCAGCGAACTATCCCGGCTGGGGCTTGCCGTACGCGATCAGCTCAACGCCCGCCACCCCATCCAGCACCCGACCCAGCCGCATATCAACAACCTGAACTACATCACCTTCTGGCATCCGGCCACGATCGAAGGCGCCTTCTACAAGAACGTCCACGTCTTCAGCCACGGCCAGCTCGACCGTTCGCCCGGCGGCACGGGAACCAGCGCAATGATGGCGATGTTCGAGGCGCGCGGCAAAATGGGCTTGAACCAGCCCATACTGTCGGAAGGGCTGCTGGGCAGCGGTACCTTCGAGGGCTGCCTGCTCGGTACGGTCGACCTCAATGGCACCCGTGCCGTGCGGCCCACGGTGAAGGGGACGGCCAGCATCCTGGGCACCGCGCGCTGGACGCTCGATCGCAACGATCCCGTCGGCGCCGGCTTCCTCGTCAGATAGGATAGGCGGGCACGCCTCCTCCCTAAGTGGTAATACCTAGACGCGGTGCCTCCCACAGGGAAGGCGCCCGCTCTGGCTCCTACTAATGCGGGCATCTGGACCTAGTGCCGTGGTGTGCCTCTGGGCACACTGGCCCGGCAACCCCCCGTCCCGAGCGGCGCCCGTGCGCGCCGACGCCCGCAAGGAGAAATCCATGAGATTGTTTCCACGTATTGCGTGCCGCGCCCTGCTGCTCGCGCTGGCCACCCTGCTGACCGGCGGCACCGCCCTGGCGCAGACCAAGGTGGTCGTCGGCTACCAGCTTATCGTCGGCCCCTTCCTGACGGCCATCGCCGACGGCAGCTTCGACGCCGCGGCCAAGCGGGCCGGCTATACGATCGATTGGCGGCAGTTCAAGTCCGGCGGCGATATTTCCACCGCGCTGGCTTCCGGCAACGTCCCCGTCGGCGTGCTCGGATCCACTGGCATCACCGCCGCGGCCACCCGCGGCGTCGGGCTGGAGCTGTTCTGGATTCTGGACAACATCGGCAAATCCGAAGCCCTGGTGGCGCGCGACGGCAGCGGCATCAATAGCACCGCGGATCTCAAGGGCAAGCGCATCGCGGTCCCGTTCGTCTCCACCTCGCACTTCCACCTGCTGGTCGGGCTGGAGAACGTGTGGAAGATACCGCCGCGCGACGTGCGCATCCTGAACATGACGCCGCCGCAGATCGTGGCGGCCTGGCAGCGCGGCGACATCGACGCCGCCTACGTCTGGCCGCCGGCGCTGACCGAGATCCAGAAGTCGGGCAAGACGATCGCGGACTCCGACGAGATCGGCAAGGCCAGCGTGCCGACTTTCGACGGCATCGTCGCGGACAAGGCATGGGCGCAGAAAAACCCGGCCTTCATGGCCGCCTTCACCGGGGTATTGGCCAAGGCGTACGCCGACTACCGCGCCAATGGCAAGACCTGGACGGTCGACTCGCCGCAGATCAAGGGCATGGTCCGCCTGATCGGCGGCAAGCCGCAGGACATGATCGACGCATTGAAACTGCTGGACTACCCCGTGGCGGACGCACAGGCGTCGGCCACCTGGCTGGGCGGCGGCAAGCAAGGCGGCGCGGTGCGCGCCCTGCAGGCCAGCGCGACCTTCCTGCAATCGCAGAAGCAGATCGACAAGGCCCTGGGCGACTACAGCGAGTTCGTCACCGATCGCTACGCCAAAGCGGCCGCGGCGCAGTAGAGGCGGAGCGGCGGACGATGGAACAGACCGATTGCCTGCGGCTGCGCGATGTCAGCGTGACCTATCCGGGGATGCGCGACAGCGGACCGGTCACGGCGCTGCAGGGCGTGAACCTGACCATGGAGCAAGGCGATTTCGTGGTCGCCCTGGGTGCCTCCGGGTGCGGCAAGACCACCCTGCTGAGCCTGCTGGCCGGCTTCCTGTCGCCCAGCACCGGCGAGATCACCCTGGGCGGACGGCACATCAACGGCCCGGGCGCGGATCGCGGCGTGGTGTTCCAGAAGCACGCCCTGCTGCCCTGGCTGAATGTCGTGCAGAACGTCGAGTTCGGGCTGCGCCTGCAAGGCGTGCCGCGCCAGACGCGCCGCGAACGCGCCACGCGCAACCTGGCGCTGGTCGGCCTGCAGGATTTCCACCAGCACATGATCTACCAGCTGTCCGGCGGCATGCAGCAGCGCGTGGGCATCGCGCGCGCGCTGACCTGCGACCCCGCCATGCTGCTGATGGACGAGCCGATGGCCGCCCTGGATGCCCTGACCCGCGAAACCATCCAGGAATTGCTGCTGGACGTCTGGAAGCACACCGGCAAGATGTTCTTCTTCATCACGCACAGCGTCGAGGAAGCCTTGTTCCTGGGGTCGCGGCTGATCGTCATGTCGCCGCGGCCGGGGCGCATCACCCATACGTACGCCCTGGATTTCAACCGCCGGTTCCTGGAGTCGCGCGATGCACGTGCCATCAAGTCAAGTCAGGATTTCATCGAAATGCGCGAGCGCATCCTCGGCATCATCTATGGCGACGAGCGCGCCGCCGGCGAGACGGCCATCCTCCATGCCTGACCGCAGCCGCGGCAGCCGCCCAGCCCCGCCCGGCAAGGTCTACGGCGCCCCGGGCGCCGGCTACAGCGGCCATATCAGCCTGCTGACCGCCATCGCCCTGCTGGGCCTGTGGTTCCTGGTCACCAACACCGGCATGGTCAAGCCGCTGTTCCTTCCCTCTCCCCAGGCCGTCTACCAGAAGTTCATCCAGGCCTCGGTGGACGGCGTGGCCAATTCCACGCTGTGGGAACATACGCAGGCCAGCCTTTCGCGGGTCTTCGGGGCGTTCGCGCTGGCCTGCCTGACCGCCATTCCGGCGGGCATTTTGATGGGGGTCAGCCGCGTGGCGCGCGGTGTCCTGGATCCGCCCATCGAGTTCTACCGCCCCTTGCCGCCGCTGGCCTATCTGCCGCTGGTCATCATCTGGTTCGGCATCGGCGAGTTCCCCAAGATTTTCCTGATCTACCTGGCGATATTCGCGCCCATGGCGATCGCCGCCCGCGCCGGGGTGCGGTCGGTATCCATCGAACAGATCCATGCGGCCTACGCCATGGGCGGGAGCCGGCTGCAGATCATCGTCCACGTCATCCTGAAGGCGGCCATGCCCGAAATCTTCACCGGCATGCGGATCGGTATCGGCGTGGGCTGGACCACGCTGGTGGCCGCCGAGATGGTGGCGGCGGACCGC
Source organism: Bordetella genomosp. 11 (assembly GCF_002261215.1). Classification (NCBI taxonomy): domain Bacteria; kingdom Pseudomonadati; phylum Pseudomonadota; class Betaproteobacteria; order Burkholderiales; family Alcaligenaceae; genus Bordetella; species Bordetella genomosp. 11. Next base: position 1,863,360 of record NZ_NEVS01000004.1, read on the forward strand.
GGACTGGGCTTCATGGTGCTGAACGCCGCGCAATTCCTCGCCAGCGATACGGTGATCATGGGCATCATCGTGATCGGCGCCTTCGCCTTCGGCTTCGACCTGCTGGTGCGCCAGTTGGAGAAAATCCTCGTCCCCTGGAAAGGCCGCATCTGAGCCGCATGCCGAGGTGCCTGCCGGCCCGTGCGCGGCCACGGTAAGGGTAGGCACCGGTTTTACCGCCGTGCCCCGCGGTGTATCTTGCGCAAGGGGACGACTCATGACAGCGGCGGCATGCCGCGCGACGCGCAACGGGGAACACCATGTCCTGCCAGGCCGCCCGGGCCCACACCGTCATGTGGGGCCAGTTGTTCGAACGTGAAATCGGCAGCGCGCTGAGCCTGCAGGAGCGGGTGCGGCAAATGCTGGTGTCGGCGATTCTGTCCGGCCATCTGCCGCCCGGCGCCCCCGTGCCATCCAGCCGGCACCTGGCCGACCAGCTGGCCATTGCCCGCAACACCGTCGTATTCGCCTACCAGCAGCTGGTCTGCGAAGGCTATCTGGTCTCGCGCGAGCGCAGCGGCCATTTCGTCAGCGACGATGTGCTGGACGGCAGGCTGGCGCTGCCCTCGGCGCCGCCGCCCGCGCTGGCGGCCATGCCCGACGCCGGGAACCGCTGGCAGCGGCGCCTGCGCTTCCGCCCCTCGGCGCAGCGCAACATCGTCAAGCCCGCGCACTGGCAGAAGATGCCCTATCCCTTCGTCTACGGACAGTTCGACGCCGGCCTGTTTCCCACGGCCGAATGGCGCGAATGCTGCACCCGCGCGCTCTCCGTCCTGGATATCCGCAGCTGGGCGCCGGACCTGATCACGCATGACGACCCGGCGCTGGTCGAGCAGATCCGTACCCAGGTATTGCCGCGGCGCGGCGTCTGGGCCGGCGCGGACGAGATCGTCATTACCGTGGGCGCGCAGCACGCGCTTTATCTGATCGCGGACCTGCTGGTCAATTGCGACACCGCGGTGGGGATCGAAGACCCCGGCTATCCCGACGCGCGCAATATCTTCGCCAGCCGCACGGCCTGCCTGTCCGGCCTGCCCGTGGACGAGCACGGCCTGCGCGTCACGCCCCAGTTGGCGGCGTGCGACTACATCTTCGTGACGCCCAGCCATCAATGCCCGACCACCGTCACCATGCCCATGGACCGCCGCCAGGCCCTGCTGGACCTGGCCCGCGACGCCGATTGCATGATCATCGAGGACGACTTCGAAAGCGAGAACCGCCATGGCGACGCGCCCATTCCCGCGCTCAAGAGCCTGGACCGCGGCGGCAATGTCATCTACGTCGGCAGCCTGTCCAAGGCATTCGCGCCCGGCTTGCGCATCGGCTATATCGTCGCCCCGCGCGAGCTGATCGTCGAACTGCGCGCGCTGCGCCGGCTGATGCTGCGGCACCCCTCGGCCTATATCCAGCGCGCCTTCTCGCTGTTCATCGCCCTGGGTCACCACCATGCCCTGCTGCGGCGCCAGTCCCAGGCCTACCAGGAACGCGCCGAGGCGTTAAGTCACGCGCTGCGGCGGCACCTGCCGGACTTCGAGGCGGTGCCCATGACGGGCGGTTCCTCGTGCTGGGTGCGCGGCCCGGCGTGGCTGGATACCAACCGCCTTGCCGAGGCGGCGCTGGCGCGGGGCGTCGTCATCGAGCCCGGCGACGTGTTCTTCAAGGACGCGGCGCGGATACCGCTGAACACCATGCGCCTGGGATACAACTCCATCGCTCCGGAGCGCATCGACGCGGGCATCGACGTGCTTGCCCGGGTCGTGCGCGAACTGGAGCGCCAGGCCGTGGCCGTCCCGGCCTAAAGGCCGTCGACGCTCCCGCGGCGCGGCACCCGGCCCAGGCCCGGCCTTGTGCCGCGCATGCCATCAGGCCGGCGGCGCGGCCGTGTAGGCGGCGGGCTGCTGGTTGCGCACGATCTGGCTCTGGATCGCCTTGGCGCACCACGCCGACACCAGTCCGGAAAACAGCACGTAGCCGCAGACATACCAGGGCGAGCCGTTGCCCGCGCGCACCAGGACCGTGGCGATCATGGGCGTGATGCCGGAGGCGAAGATGCCGGAGAACTGGTAGACGAAGGAAATCCCGGTATAGCGCACGCGGGTATCGAACAGCTCGCAGAACAGCGCGGCCTCGGGCCCGTAGACGGCGGCGTAGAAGATCCCGAAGGGGATGATGATGGACAGCCACAGCACCAGCGGATTGCCGCCGCTGGTCATCATCAGCCAGAACGCCGGAAAGGCGGATACCCCGCTGACGATGGCGCCCCAGAAGTACACCCGGGTGCGTCCCACCCGGTCGGACATGCGTCCGAAATAGGGAATGAAAAAGCACATGATGATGGCCGTGGCCATCACGCCGCCCAGCGCCTGTCCACGGCTGACATTGACGTTCTGCGTCAGCCACGAGATCACGAATACGCCGAAGACATTGAAGAACACGCCGTCGACGTAGCGGGCGCCCATGCCCTTCAGGATGTTGCCCGGATAGCGCCGCATCATATCGGCGAACGGCAGCTCGGTCTGCCGGTTGCGGCGCTTCACTTCGGCGAACTCCGGGCTTTCCTGCACGTTCAGGCGGATGTACAGGCCGACGAACACCATCAGGCCGGACAGCAGGAAGCCGACGCGCCAGCCCCATGCCATGAACTGCGCATCCGTCAGCAAGGCCGACAGCAAGGCGACCACGCCGGAGGCCAGGCACAGGCCGATGGAAAGACCCATCTGCGGGATGGAGGCATAGAAGCCGCGGTCCTTTTGCGGCGCGAATTCGTAGGCCATGAGCACCGCCCCGCCCCACTCGCCGCCCAGCCCGATACCCTGCGCCACCCGCAGCAACAGCAGCGCGACAGGCGCCCACAGGCCGATGCTGTCATAGGTCGGCACCAGCCCGATCAGCACCGTCGATATGCCCATGATCATCAGCGTGAGGATAAGCATGCTCTTGCGGCCGATGCGGTCGCCGAAGTGCCCGAAGATCACGCCGCCCAGCGGCCGTGCGATGAATCCCACCGCGAAGGTGGCGTACGCGAGCAAGGTGGATACCAAAGGATCCCCGGCGGGGAAATACAGCTTGTTGAATACGATGCCCGCGACGACCCCATACAGGAAGAAGTCATACCATTCGATGGTCGCGCCGATCACCGAAGCGGTGACGACACGGCGGACCTGCGAACGTTCTGCGTGATATTCCATGGTTGTCTCCTCTCGTTCTTACGGCACCCACCTCGCGGGACACCGATCCTAGGTGTATTCCGGGTACGCCCGGCCGGGCGCCCCATGCGCTCTATCGGCGCGTTTGCTACGCATTGGCGCGGGCATCCTCCAGGATCATGTCCGACGCCCGCTCCGCGATCATGACCACCGGCACGTTGGTATTGCCCGACACCAGCGTGGGCATCACGGAACAATCCACCACCCGCAATCGATCGACGCCGCGCACGCGCAAGCGGCTGTCGACCACGGCCATGGGATCGCTGTCCGGTCCCATCTTCGCGGTACCGGACGGATGGAAAATAGTGGCGCCCTGGGCACGGCAGAAATCCAGGACGTCGTCGTCGCTGCGCACGTCCCGCCCGGGACGGAACTCGGCCGCCATCAGCCGGCGCATCGGGTCCGTGTCGGCGATGCGGCGGGCATAGCGCACGCCGGCGATGGCGGTGCGCCGGTCCAGCTCGGTCGACAGATAGCGCGGCTGGATGGATGGCGCCTGCAGCGGATCGGGACTGCGCAGCCGCACATAGCCGCGCGATTGCGGCCGCAGCTGGCAGACCGAATACGTGCATCCCGAGAACGGATGCACGTCGCCGCCGGCCATGTCGGCCGACAGCGTACCGAAATGGAATTGGATGTCCGGACGATCCGACTCGTCCAGCGCGCGCGCGAACAAGGCGCCCTGGTTGATGCCCACGGCCAGCGCGCCGCCGCGGTACAGCAGCCATTGCAGCGCGAGGCGCGTCTTGCCGTGCAAGGTACGCAGATCGTCGTTGGTGGTGATGGGCTGGCTGACCTGGTAGATCAACCGGACCTGCAGATGATCCTGCAGGTTTTCGCCCACGCCCGGCACATCGGCACGCACCGGGATGCCCAGTTCGCCCAGCAGCGCGGCCGGGCCGATGCCGGACAGCTGCAATAGCTGCGGGGAGTTCAAGGCGCCGGCCGCCAGCAGCACCTCGCGGCGCGCGCCCAGTTCCTGCACCGTCCCGTCGGACGTGCGCATCCGGATGCCGGCGGCACGGCGTCCGCGCAGCACGATCGCGGTAACGTGCCGCTGCGTCAGCACGGTCAGGTTGGGCCGCCGGCGCGCCGGCCGCAGATAGGCCACGGCGGTGGAGCGGCGCAGGCCGCGATGCGTCGTCAGCTGGTAATAGCCGACGCCCTCCTGCTCGCCGGAATTGAAATCCTGTCGCGGCGGCAGGCCATGGGCGCGCCCGGCTTCGATAAATGCATCGACCAGCGGATGGCGGGTCTTGATCGACGTGGCATGCAGCGGGCCGTCCGTGCCGCGCGTGGGCGCGGGACCCAGGTCGTTGGATTCCAGCTTGCGAAAATACGGCAGGCAATCGTCCCAGCCCCATCCGGCATTGCCCTGCCGTGCCCAATCGTCGTAGTCGGCCTGCTGGCCGCGTATGTAGATCAGCCCGTTGATGGAGCTGCAGCCGCCCAGTGTGCGGCCGCGCGGCCAGTAAATGCGCCGTCCGTTCATGCCCGGGTCGGGGTCGGTATAAAAGCCCCAGTTCAAGGTCTTGTGGAACATGGTCTTGCCGTAGCCGATCGGCAGATGAATCCACGGATTGCGATCCGGCGGCCCCGCCTCGACCAGGCAAACGGTGTAGCGGCCGCACGCCGACAAGCGGTTGGCCAGCACGCAGCCCGCCGAACCGCCGCCCACGACGATGTAGTCGAACTCCTGCTTCATGCTTTTGTCTCCGTCGCGCGCGGGTGGCCGTGCGGGGATGGCCTGCCTGCATGCAGGCCATACCGCACTGGAGCTTGTTTTTGCACGGCCCCTACGCTACGTTGTGGCCTATTCTGTCGCCGCGCCACACGAGGCGCAGACTGACGCGGCGCAACAAACGCGAAACTGAAACGGAAACCGCGCATATCGCGTCACTACCGGCACGCCCGGATCGCGCCACCACGATTACACCGTCGCAAGAAGACCCGTCAACATGACCGACACTGCCGATGCCGCGCGCGCCTTGCGCGTCCTGCGAGTGATGGAAACCGTGGCGCGCTCGACCGCCCCGCCGACGCTCGCGCAATTGGCCGCGCGCATGCATGTGCCGAAGAGCACCATGATGCGGCTGGTGCGCGACATGCAGCAGGACGGCTGGCTGGTGCGCGTGCCGCACTCCGGCGGCATCCTGCCCGGGCCGCGCGCGCGCACCCTGGGACTGGATATGGTGAAAGGCGGGCCCGTGCCGCGCGAATGCGTGGCGGTGCTGCGCCAGCTGGTGCACGACATCGGCGAGACCTGCAACCTGACCGCGCTGGACGGCGACCAGGTGCTGTACATCGCGCGGGTCGAGGCGCCCCATCCGCTGGGCCTGCACTTCGGCGACGGCGTGCGCGTTCCCATGCACTGCACCGCCAGCGGCAAACTGTTCCTCGCGCACATGCCCGGGCCCGCGCGCCGCCGCATGCTGGAGCTGTTGCGGCTGGACGCGCACACCCCCAACACCACCACGCGCGCGGACGTGCTGGAACGCGAATTGTCCGAACCGCGCGCGCGGCGTTTCGGCGTGGACGACGAGGAATTCATTCTGGGTATGGTGGCCGTGGCCGTGCCCATACTGGACGCACAGGACCAGATGATCGCCGCCGTCGCCTGCCACGGCCCGACGGCGCGCAAGACCGTCGATGAACTGCTGGCCAGCCTGCCGCTGCTGCAGCAGGCCGGCGCGCGCCTGCGCGCCATCCTGCTGGGCGCCGGGCCGGAGGAAACGCTGGCCGGCACGGCCGCGCCGTTGCGCCACCACGTCGGCTAGGGCCCGCCGGCGCGGTCCCGAAATCCGCCCATTCCGATCCGCCACCTGGCTCGGACGGCCTTGCCCGGATAATTCCGGTATGATTTGTTCCGGAAATCGATATAGAACTCCGGAGCCGGCTGCCGTGACGCCCACCGATCATCCCCACCGATTTGTCTCCGCGCGCGGCCTTTTCGGCATCGACACCCCGTTGATGGTGCCGGTATTCGACGAGCGCGACGAGCACGTGCCGGAGATCGATACCGCCTATCGCTTCAACCGCGACGTCACGCTGGCCATCCTTGCCGGCTTCATGCACAACCGGCGCGTCCTGGTGCACGGCCTGCACGGCACCGGCAAATCCACCCACATCGAACAGGTCGCCGCCCGGCTGAACTGGCCCTGCGTGCGCGTCAACCTGGACGGCCATATCGGCCGCCTGGATCTCATCGGCAAGGATGTGATCAAGGTGCGCGAAGGCCACAACGTCACGGAATTCGAGGAAGGCATCCTGCCCTGGGCGCTGCGGCGCCCCATGGCGCTGATCTTCGACGAATACGACGCGGGCCGCCCCGACGTGATGTTCGTCATCCAGCGCGTCCTCGAAAAGGACGGCAGGCTGACATTGCTGGAGCGCAACCTGGTGATGACGCCCCACCCCGGCTTCCGCCTGTTCGCCACGGCCAACACCGTGGGCCTGGGCAATCTGAACGGCATGTACCACGGCACGCACGCGCTGAACCACGGCCAGATAGACCGCTGGAACATCGTCGCCACCCTGGACTACCTGCCGCACGAGGAAGAAGCGGCCATCGTACTGGCGCGCGTTCCCGACATGGACACCGGACAGGACCGCGCGCGGCTGGACGCCATGCTGCGCCTGGCGGCGCTGACCCGCCGCGGCTACGCGGCTGGCGACGTCTCTACCCTGATGTCCCCGCGCACCGTCATCGCATGGGCCGAGAACACGCGGATCTTCGGCGATATGGCCCTGGCCTTCCGCCTGAGCTTCCTGAACAAGTGCGACGAAGCCGAGCGGCCCATCGTGGGCGAATACTTCCAGCGCTGCTTCGACGTCGAGCTGGACGGCGGGCCGGCGGCGCCGGCATCGGGCCGCGGATGACGGCCGATGCCGCCCGCCTGACGCGTCAGCGTCGGTTGCTGGCGCTGTGCTCGGCCACCTTGCGCGCCCTGACGGGCGACGGCACGCTGCATTACCGCGACGGCATGCTGTGGCGCGGCGACGCCGCCATGCCCTTCGCCGCGCCGCACCTGCGCCGCGATTCCGGGCAGGACGATATCGAAGCCCTGCGCGGCGTGGCCGATGCCGCCGCCATGCGCCTGATGCATTCGGACGCGCGGTTGCACCGGCGCATATTGCCGCCCGACGGCGCGCAGGCATTGGTCGTCGAGCTGCTGGAACAGCTGCGGGCGGAAAGCCTGGCGCCGGCGCATATGCCGGGGCTGCGCCGCAACCTGCGCCAGCTGTTCCAGGGCTGGTCGCTGGACTTCGCGCAGGCGCGGCTGGCCGATAGCGAAAGCGGCCTGCTGCTGTTCGCCGTCACGCAGCTGGCCTGGATGCGGCTGACGGGATGGCCGCTGCCAGAGCCGCTGGAAGGCCTTATGGAAATGCCGCGCGCCGTGCTCTCGCCCATTCTGGGCAAGGCCATGGCCGAACTGCCCGCGCGGCGCCATGACCAGGCGGCCTACGGCGAGACCGCGCGCGATATTGCCCGCCGGGTGGCGCACCTGCTGGCGTCGCAGCCGGCCGCGCCGGCGCGGGCGGTATCGCAGCCCCGCGATGCCCGCGCCGCGCGGCTGGACTTCGCGCCGCTACCGGCGCCGCCGGATGCGGATGGCGACCGCGCCGCCACGGCGGGGGATGGCGGCGACGTCCCCCCGGCCACGCCTTATCGGGACTATCGCGTCTACACGCGGCGGTACGACGCCGAAGCGGACGCCGGCCGCCTGGTCCGCCCGGCACAGCTGCGCGCGCTGCGCGAGACGCTGGACCGGCGCATCGCCACCGAAAGCCTGAACCGGACGCGCCTGGCGCATCGCCTGGCCGCCGCGATGTGCGCGCCCACCGAGGACGGCTGGTCCTTCGGCCAGGAAACCGGCCGCCTGGACGGCCGGCGCCTGGCGCGGCTGGTCAGCTCGCCGGCGCAGCGCGATGTATTCCGGCAACCGCAATTGCGGCGCCGCGCCAATGCCGCCGTGAACTTCCTGATCGATTGCTCGGGCTCGATGAAGAATCGTATCGAAGCCGTGGCGGCCATTGTGGATACGCTGGCGCGGGTGCTGGACGAACTGGCGGTGCCGACCGAGGTGCTGGGCTTCACGACGGGCGGCTGGCATGGCGGCCGGGCGCGCCTGGACTGGATGGCGCGGGGCCGTCCGCCGCATCCCGGCCGGCTGAACGAAGTCTGCCATCTGGTCTTCAAGCCCGCCGGCCGCTCCTGGCGCCGCGCCCGGGCCGATATCGCGGCCCTGCTCAAGCCCGATCTGTTTCGCGAAGGGGTCGACGGCGAAGCCGTGCAGTGGGCGGCCGCGCGCCTGGCGAAGCAGGGCGCGCCGCGCAGGCTGCTGGTGGTGTTCTCCGACGGCGGCCCCATGGATGCCGCGACGGTGCAGGCCAACGGGGCCGATTACCTCGATAGCCACTTGCGGCACGTGGTCGCGCGCCTGCAGGCCGCGCGGCAGACCGCCGTGCTGGCGGTCGGCGTGGGCCAGGACCTGTCGCCCTACTACACCCGCGGCATCGCGCTGGACCTGTCGCGCCCGGTCGATACGCGGCTGATCATGGAAGTCGCCGACGCCATGGCCTGCGCCTGCGCCACGGTAACGGCGATGACGCGGTAGATATCGTCCGCCTCGCAGCCGCGCGACAGATCGTTGGCCGGCTTGCGCAGGCCTTGCAGCAAAGGCCCGATGGCCTTCGCGCCCGCCAGCCGTTCGGCCAGCTTGTAGCCGATATTGCCGGCTTCCAGGCTGGGAAACACCAGCACGTTGGCGTGCCCATGCACACGCGAATCGGGGATCTTGCGATGGGCGATTTCCTCCACCAGCGCGGCATCCAGCTGCACGTCGCCGTCGACCGCCAGCTCCGGGCGCCGCGCGCGCACCTGCCGCACGGCCTCGGCCACCTTGTCGACGGCCGGATGCCTGGCACTGCCGTTGGTCGAAAAGGACAACATCGCCACGCGCGGCTCTTCGTGCAGCAGCGTGCGCGCGCTGTCGGCCGCCGCCACGGCGATATCGGCGAGCTGGGCGGCATCCGGATCGACGACCAGGCCGCAATCGGAAAAGATCATTCCACCCTGGCAGCGATGATAGGGTTCGCAGAACATCATCATGAAAAAGCTGGAGACCAGCCGGAAGGCCGGGTCCACGCCGACGATCTGGATGGCGCTGCGCACGACGTCGGCGGTGGTATGCACCGCGCCGGACACCGCGCCGTCCGCCTGGCCTTCCCGCACCATCAGGTTGGCGAAGCACAAGGGATCGCGCACGGCCAGCCGGGCGGCCTCGCGGCTCATCCCCTTGGCCTCGCGCAAGCGGAACAACGCGTCCTCGTAGGCCTCGCGCAAGGGGGACGCCGCGGGGTCGTGCACTTCGATGCCGTCGAGCACGACGTCCGCCCCGCGGGCGGCCCCGGCGATGCGAGCGGTGTCGCCTACCAGCGCGACGCGGGCAATGCCCTCGCGCTGGGCGCGCGACGCCGCGCGCAGCACGCGGGCGTCCTCGGCCTCGCACAGGACGATGCGGCGCGGATCGTCGCGCGCCGCTTCCAGGATGTGATCGAAGGCAAGCATGGCGTACCTCGCGGGGAACCCAAGGCTGGAATGCGGCCGGCGCGATGGCGCCGGCCGTGGCGACAGCGATGGCCGCCGGTCAGGTGTAGTCCCTGTACTTTTCCAGATAGCGCACCGGCCGGGACAAGGCATCGCGCCGGAACGGGTCGCCCAGCTCGCGCGTGCACATGATTTCCAGGATGGTCGTCTTGCCATGGTTCATCTGCAGGTCCACGGCCTTGCGCAGCGCCTCGCCCACCTGCTCGATGCGGTCGACCACGATGCCTTCGGCGCCCATCGCCTTGCCGATCGCGGCGAAGCTTTGATTGTCCAGTTCGCCCGCGACGAAGCGGCGGTTGTAGAAATCGACCTGGTTCTTCTTTTCCGCGCCCCACTGCCGGTTGTGGAAGACCACCGCCGTGACCGGGATGTTGTGGCGCACGCAGGTCATGGTTTCCATCATGCTCATGCCCCAGGCGCCGTCGCCGGCATACGAAATGGCGGGCCGGTGCGGCGCCGCGACCTTGGCGCCGATGATGGTGGGAAAGGCATAGCCGCAGTTGCCCCAGCTCATGGCCGCGAACATGCTACGCGGCTTGTCGAAGCGCAGATAGCTATTGGCCACCGAGTTGATGTTGCCGATGTCGGTCGACACCATGACGTCCGGCGGCATGGCCTTTTCCAGTTCGCGCAGCACCTGGCGCGGATGCAGGTATTGGCCGCCGCTGAAGGTTTTCTCGCGCTTCTGCTCTTCGATCATGTCCAGGCTGTAGGGATCGCGCTCGTGCGTCCATTCGTCCAGCTCTTTCTCCCAGGCGGCCTTCTCGCCGGCGATCTCGTCGGCGCGCTGCGCCTTGGTGGCGTCGCAGGCCAGTGTCTTGCCCTGCAGCCGGCTCGTCAGGGCCTTGGCCGCGGCCTTGGCGTCGCCGCAGATACCGACGGTGATCTTCTTCACCAGGCCCAGCATCTTGTGGTCGGCATCGATCTGGATGATCTTCGCGTCCTTGGGCCAGTAGTCCATGCCATGCTGGGGCAAGGTGCCGAAGGGCCCCAGGCGCGATCCCAGCGCGAGCACGACGTCGGCGCGCGAGATCAGCTTCATCGCCGCCTTCGAACCCTGGTAGCCGAGCGGCCCGCACCATAGGGGATGACGGGCCGGGAACGAATCGTTGTGCAGGTAGCTATTGACCACCGGCGCGCCCAGCCGTTCGGCCAGTACGCGGCATTCCTCCACCGCGTCTCCCATCACCACGCCGCCGCCGGCGATGATGACCGGAAAGCGGGCCTGGGCCAGCAGCTGCGCCGCCTGCTCCAGGCTTTCGTCGCCGCCCGGGCCACGGTCCAGCCGGCGCGGCTGCGGGATTTCCGCCTTGATATCGCCGTAGAAGTAGTCGCGCGGGATGTTCAGCTGGGCCGGCCCCATCTCGGCCATGGCGCGATCGAAGCAGCGGGCGGTGAATTCGGCCATGCGCGCGGGATGGGTCACATGGCCCTGGTACTTCGTGAATTCCTGGAACATCGGCAACTGGTTGGTTTCCTGGAAACCGCCCAGCCCGATCCCCATCGTGCCTGCCTCCGGGGTGACGATCACCACGGGCGTGTGCGCCCAATAGGCGGCGGCGATGGCCGTCACGCAGTTGCTGATGCCGGGCCCGTTCTGGCCGATGACCACGCCATGGCGCCCGGATACGCGCGCATAGCCGTCGGCCATATGCGCGGCGCCCTGTTCGTGCACGACGGGAATCAGGCGGATGCCGGCGGGCGCGAAGATGTCCATCGCGTCCATGAAAGCCGAGCCCATGATGCCGAAGATGTCGGTCACGCCATTGGCCGCCAGCGTCTCCACGAACGCTTCGGAAGGCGTCATGCGCTGCGGGCCGGAACTCGGGGGATTTGCGGTGCTGGATGTCATGGGAGGGTCTCCTCGCCGTTGTCTGGCGGAATCGTGGGGGTTGTCGTTCATTCCGAAAAACGGAACGTTTCATACCACTTATTTTTGGCAACTCTAGGCGCCGGACGGCCCGCTGTCAACCGGAACCTGCATCCGCCTGGACCCATCGAACGCGGCGCTCTGGTACTTAGCCGCGCGCGCCGCGCTACGTACGCTGTGCCGCACGTTCACCATGAAACCGCGAGGAGACCGCCCATGCCCGCCACCGTCAGCGCCGAGATGCTGGCCGCTTTCGCCGACGCCTGGAATCGCCACGACATCGATGGCCTGATGTCGTTCATGCACGAGGACTGCGTATTCGAAACCGTCGCCGGCCCGGAGTCCTACGGCAGCCGCCACGTCGGCCCGCAGGCCGTGCGCCGGGCCTTCGCGGCCGCTTGGGAGAACGTGCCCGACGCGCAATGGCGCAACGGCACGCACTGGGTTGCGGGGGACCGGGGCGTATCCGAATCGACCTTCACCGGCACCCAGGCCGATGGCACGCGCATCGAAGCCAACATGGTCGACCTGTTCGTATTCCGCGACGGCAAGATCCTGGTGAAGAACGCCTTTCGCAAGAACCGGCCGCCGCTGCCCGCGCGCCAAGCTGCGTCCGCCTGACGCCGGTCATTTCCTTCCGCTTCCCTTACCTGGGGATTCATCGTGGCCGCATACGTTCCCACGCCCTCCCCGGCCGCTACCGCCGGCGTCCCGCCCGGCGCCGGCCCGGCCCCCTACGATCCCTTGTTCGACCCGCTCGTTTCGCCGACCGGCCTGGGACAGGACTACGCGCCCACGTACTGGGTCGCGTCCGCCGGTGCCCCGCCGCCGGACGACGGCCCCGTGCGGGCCGATATGGACGTCGACGTGGCGATCATCGGCTCGGGATTCACGGGCCTGGCCACGGCGCTCGCGCTGGCGCGCGACCACGGCGTGCAGGCCGTCGTGCTCGAAGCCAACCGCGCGGCATGGGGGTGCACCAGCCGCAACGGCGGCCAGGGCCAGAACGCCTCCGGCCGCCTGTATCGATCGCAATGGATCGCGCGCTGGGGCCTGGAAACCGCGCGCCGGCTCGATGCGGAGATACGTGAAGGCTTCGAGTACTGGAAGAGCCTCGTGGGCACCATCGAGTGCGACGCCCAGCCGGGCGGCCATCTCTACACCGCCCATCGCGCCAAGAAGATGGCTTTCCTGGAAAACGAGGCGCGCGTCATGCGCGAGCAATTCGGCTACGACACGCGCATGTTGAGCCGCGAGGAGCTGCATGCGCGTTATACGGCGGACCGCGAGGCGGCGGGCGCCCTGCTGGAACCGGACGGCATCGGCGTGCATCCGCTGAAGCTCGCCTACGGCTATCTGCGGCAGGCGCGCGCGCTCGGCGTGCGCGTGCATACCGCCAGCCCGGTCCAGGGCTGGGATACCGTGGGCGGCGTGCACCGCCTGCGAACCCCCGGAGGCGAGGTGCGCGCCCGCCGGGTGGCGGTGGCCACCGGCGGCTATACGCCCCAGGGGCTGCATCCGGCCCTGTCGGGCCGCATCATGCCCATCCTGTCCAACTCGATGGTCACGCGGGTGCTGACGCCCGCCGAACGCGAAGCCGCCGGCCTGCGCAGCACGGTATTCATCACCGATACGCGCACGCTGCGCTTCTACTATCGCCTGCTGCCGGACGGCCGCATGCAGATCGGCAGCCGCAGCGCCGTGTCGGGCGCGGACGCGCGGCATCCGCGCCATCTGAACCTGCTGCGGGAAGGCCTGGCGCGCAAGTTCCCGGCGCTGCGCGATGTGGACATCGATTATTCGTGGTGGGGCTGGGTCGACGTCAGCCACGACATGATGCCGCGCATCGCGCAGCCGGATCCGTCGCAGCACATCTACTACGCCTGCGGCTATGGCGGCAACGGCGTGTCGTTTTCCGCCGCCGCCGGCCGCCGCATGGCGCAACGCCTGATGGGCCAGGCGGGCGCGCACTGGGATCTGCCCATCTACAACTCGCCCTTGCCGGGACACGTCTTCGCGCCCTTCCGGCGCATCGGCCAGGCGCTGCTGTACAAGTGGTACTACCTGCGGGACGAGGTGATCTAGCCGGTCGGCCCGGCCTGTCGCCCGCTGCCTGCTTGCGCGACGGCTAGAAGGTCTTGGCCAGCTCGCGCGCGGCCTGCTGCAATTGCGGCACGAACTCCAGCGCGCGCGACAGCGGCGTGCGCGGAACCGGCGCGTGCACCGCGATCGCTGCCAGGCAGACGTCGTTCTCGTCCATCACCGGCGCGGCCACGCAAACGATGCCGGTAAGGAACTCCTCGTTGTCGATGGCGATGCGCTTGCGGCCGATGCGGTCCAGTTCGGCCTCCAGCAGCTCGACGTCGGTGATGGTATTGGGCGTGTGGCCCTGCAGTTTCAATGCGTGGACCAGCGCGGTCCGCCGCGGGCGCGGCAGCATGGCCAGAAGCAGCTTGCCGCTGGCGGTGCAATGCGCCGGCACATGCGAGCCGGGCTTCAGGTCCAGGCGCAGCGGCCAGGGCGCTTCCATGCGGTCCAGGTAGAGCACTTCGCTTTCGTGCAGCATGGTCAGGTTGCAGGTCTCGCCCAGTTCGGCCACCAGCCGCGACAGGATGGCATGCCGCTGGCGCCGCTCGCCGGCCAGCATCACGATGCCCAGCCCCAGTTGCGCCAGCCGCGGCCCGATGGCGTAGGCATTCTTTTGCCCTGGCTCGCGGATGACCAGGCCGCCCGCCTCCAGCGAGGCCAGCATGCGATGCAGCGAGGCCTTGGGCGCGGGGAACTCCTGCACGATTTCGGCCAGGGAAACGGGCCGCTCGGCCCGCACGAGGTGCTCCAGCAATGCGAACGAACGCAGCGTCGGGGTATCCGCCTTGGTCATGCCAGCCGTTCCGGAAAATGAGACGAGCTATTGTAGCCCTGCCCAGGCGGCGGCTGCCCCTTCTACAGGCGAAAGGTTTCCGCGGTCTTGGCCGCGGCCGCGCGCAGGTCCGGCACGAAGGCCTCCAGGTCTTCCAGCGTGACCCGGCCTACCGGCGCCTGTACCGCGATGGCGGCGCAGGCGCGCGTGCGGTCCAGCATCACCGGCACCGCGATCGCGATCAGGCCCTGCAGGTGTTCCTGGTCGTTCACCGCCAGCCGCCGTTTGCGCGTCAGGGCAAGTTCTTCGCGCAGCCGGTCCCTGTCGACGATGGTGCGCTCGGAATAGGCTCTCAGGGGCAGCGTGGCCAGGACGCGCTCGCGCCGCTCGTGCGGCAGGAAGCTCAGCAGCAGTTTGCCGCTGGCCGAGCAGTGCAGCGGTACATGCGAGCCGGGCTGCAAATGCAGGCGCAGCGGCCAGCGTGTTTCCACGCGGTCGACGTAAACGACGTCGTTGCAGGACAGCATGGTCAGGTTGCAGGTTTCGCCGATGCGCTCGACGAGTTGTTCCAGCAAGGCGTGACGCGCCGCCGCCGGGCCGGCGTGCATCAACACGTTTACCGCCAGCTGGCGCACCCGCGACGAACATTCATAGAGCCGGTCGCCCGCGCCGCGCGTCACCAGCCATGCATCGGTGAGCTGGCCGAGAATCCGATGCACCGTCTGCTTGGGAAGGCCCAGCGTCTCCACCAGCTCGGTCATCGAAAGCGGACGGCCCGCGCTGGCCAGGGTTTCCAGCACCCGGAAAGCGCGCACGGCCGCCGCATTGGATTGATTCCAATTCGTCATGCCTCCTCCAGCGGTCCCCTCTTCTTATGCTCTGTGTATTTTTGCGATGACTTTATTGTTTTTCGGGACAACATCGGTCCCGAAAAACGTTTATTTCGATTCTAGCGAGGAAAGCAGGCGCGCGAGTTGAAAAAAACGGGACTTTGCTGCGGTGCGAGTGGACCTAGAGTGAGGGCCGGTTCTCTTGCAAGGAAGCAAACGCATGAACGCCTCCGCAACGCTGGCGGTTGCCGCCCCGGTTCCGGCGAAGACCGGCGCCAGTTCCGCCCAGATCGCCACCATGATCGAACAGGCCCGCGCGGCGCAGCGAACGCTGCTGGCCGGGGGCCAGCAAAGCCTGGACACCGCGGCCCAGGCAGTCGCCTGGGCCATCATGGAGCCAAACCGCAACCGCGCGCTGGCCGAGCTCGCGGTCGCCGACACGGGACTGGGCAATGTCCCGGACAAGATACGCAAGAACCATCGCAAAACGCTGGGCCTGATGCGCGACCTGCACGGCGTGCCGACGACGGGCGTCATCTCGCGCGACCCGGCGCGCGGCCTGGTGGAAATCGCCAGGCCGGTGGGCGTGGTGGCGGCCATCACGCCGTCGACGAATCCGGCCGCGACGCCCGCCAACAAGATCATCAACGCGCTGAAGTGCGGCAATGCCGTGATCGTCGCGCCTTCGCCCAAGGGCCATTCGACCTGCGCCCGGCTGCTGGAATACGCGCACGCCCAACTGGATCGCTGCGGACTGCCCGCCGCGCTCGTCCAGATGCTGCCCGCGCCGGTCGATAAACAGGCCACCGCCGAACTGATGCGGCAAGCGGACCTGGTGGTCGCCACCGGATCGCAGTCGAACGTCCGCATGGCTTACCAGAGCGGCACACCGGCCTTCGGCGTGGGTGCCGGCAACGTCGCCGCCATCGTCGACGCCAGCGCGGACCTGCGGCTCGCGGCGCAACGCATCGCCCGCTCCAAGATGTTCGATAACGCGACCAGTTGCTCGTCCGAGAACAGCGTGGTGATCGAGGATGCCGTTTACGCGCGCATGCTGGACGAGCTTGCCGCGGCCGGCGGCGCCCTGCTGGATGCCGCCGGCAAGGCGGCGCTGCAACGCGCGATGTGGCAGGAAGGCAAGTTGTCGCACGCCATGACGGCGCG
Organism: Bordetella genomosp. 11; assembly: GCF_002261215.1. Classification (NCBI taxonomy): domain Bacteria; kingdom Pseudomonadati; phylum Pseudomonadota; class Betaproteobacteria; order Burkholderiales; family Alcaligenaceae; genus Bordetella; species Bordetella genomosp. 11. Next base: position 1,879,939 of record NZ_NEVS01000004.1, read on the forward strand.
GGACGCCGCCACGCTGGCCACCCGCGCCGGCTTGCATGCCATTGCCGCGCGGCAGCCCGGCTTTCTGATGGCCGAGGAAGACGGCTATGGCCCGGATCATCCATTTTCCGGAGAGAAGCTGTCGCCCGTGCTGGCCGTCTACCGTGCGCGCGATTTCGCGCATGCCGCGGACATCGTCGACCGCATCTACGCCTATATGGGCGCGGGACATTCGGTCGGCCTGCATACCGCGACGCCGGAGCGCGCCGAATCCCTGGCGCGCGATCTTCCGGTAGCCCGCGTCATCGTCAATCAATCGCACTGCTTCGCCACCGGCGGCAACTTCGACAACGGCCTGCCGTTCTCGCTGTCCATGGGCTGCGGTACGTGGGGGCGCAACAACTTTTCCGACAACCTGAACTACCGGCACTACCTGAACATCACACGCGTCGCCCATCCCATCGAGGAACGGGTCCCGGAGCTGGACGATGTATTGGGCGACTTTTTCGAGAGGTACGGACAATGAGCGGCGCCAGCACCATCCGCGACCTGATCGACGCCCGCGCGGCGACGCATCCGGACACGCCTTTCCTGATCGCCCTGGACGACGACAACGCGCCGGGCCGGCCGGCGACGATCCTGACCTACGGCCAGCTGCAGGCCGATTGCCGCGCGCTGCGGGCCCGCCTGCGCCAGCAGGGCTTGCGGCGTGGCGATGTGGTGTCCGTCTATATGGGCAATTGCATCCACGCCGCGCGCCTGCTGCTGGGCGCCATGTACAGCGGCCTGGTCGCCAATCCCATCAACCTGCTGTGCCAGCCGGTCCAGACCCGCCACATACTGTGCCATTCGGACTCCCGGCTGGTCTTCACGACCGCCGCGACGCAAGGTCCCATCGACGCGGCGCTGGCCGAACTGCGCGCGGACGGGCACGCGGGGTTGCCGCACCCGGTATGCATCGACGGCGCGATGGCATGGCGGCCGTCTCCGGCAGGCCATGCCGTGCTCGCCGATGGCGAGGCCGCGCCCCCCGGGCAGCGATGCCGTGATGCCGGCGCGCACCCGGGCCTGGGTGCAGCCGCGGAGGTGGGCGTGGATGTGGACCTGGGTATGGACCTGGGTCTGGACCTGGATGTGGCCCTGGATGGCGCCGCCATCGCGGCACGCTCCGATGATGCCGGCGCATCCGCCCGGTCCGAGGCGCCGGCGCCCGGCCACGATGCGCTGCTGATGTATACCTCCGGCACCACGGGCACGCCCAAGGGCGTGCTGCTCACGCACGCCAACCTGGTCGCCAACGCGCAAATCATCAGCGCGGAGCATCGCCTGGGCCCGGAAGACCGGGTGATGGCGTCGCTGCCGCTGTACCACATCAACGGCCTGGTGGTGACGCTGCTGGCGCCGCTGGCGCATGGCGGGTCGGTCGTCATGCCGCCGCGCTTTTCCGCGCGCACTTTCTGGCGCGATGTCATCGACCATCGCTGCACCTGGATCAATGTGGTGCCCACCATCGTCGCCTATCTGCTGAATGGGGAAGAGGCCGTCGATGCCGAAGGCCTGCGCCGCATCCGCTTTTGCCGCTCGGCGTCCGCCGCCCTGCCGCCGGAACATCATCGCGCTTTCGAAAAACGCTTCGGTATCGGCGTCATCGAAACCATGGGCATGACGGAAACGGCCGCGCCCTTGTTCAGCAACCCGCTTGCCGCGGACCGGCGGCGCGTGGGCAGCATCGGCCTGCCCTGCGGCGCGCAGGCCAAGGTGCTGTTGCCCGACGGCCGCACGGCCGCGCCGGGCGAATGCGGCGAGATCGTGGTGCGCGGCCCGCAGGTCATGCGTGGCTACTACAAGCAGCCCGAAGAAACGCGCAAGGCCTACACCGACGATGGCTGGCTGCGGACCGGCGACCTGGGCTACCGCGATGCCGAAGGCTACTTCTATATCAACGGCCGCGCCAAGGAACTGATCATCAAGGGCGGGGAAAACATCGCGCCGCGCGAGATCGACGAAGCCTTGCTCAAGCACCCCGGCGTGCTGGAGGCGGCCAGCGTCGGTATGCCGGATCCCGCCTACGGCCAGGAAATCATCGCCTTCGTCGTACCCCGCGGCGACCGCATCGACTTCGACGATCTGCGCGCGCATTGCCTGCGCGAGCTGGGCCGATACAAAACACCCAAGGAATTCCGCACCGTGGCCGAGCTGCCGCGCGGCCCCTCGGGCAAGGTGCAGCGCCTGAAGCTATTGCCCTAGGGCCTGTTAAGAAGGCGAACGGCACGAATCGACCGGATAACCGGCGCAGACAGGAGGAGACGACATGGGAAAGCGACTACCGCACGTGAAGACCCGCCACATCATCCTGGGGGTCATGTGCCTGATGTACTTCATTTCATATATCGACCGGGTGAACATTTCGGTGGCTGCCCCCATGATCCGCCAGGAGATGGGGCTGACCAGCACCGAGCTGGGCCTGGTGTTCTCGGCTTTCGCCTATCCCTACGCCGCCATGCAGATCATCGGCGGCTGGCTGGCCGACAAGTACGGACCGAAGCGGGTACTGATCGTGCTGTCCCTGATCTGGGGAGTCGCGACGCTGGCCACGGGCTTTGCCGGCAGCGTCGGCATGCTGGTGATGCTGCGCTTCCTGCTGGGCGTGGGTGAAGGCGGCGCGTTCCCCACCGCCACGCGTGCCTTCACCTATTGGATGCCGGCCACGGAACGCGGCTTCGCCCAGGGCATTACCCACAGCTTCGCGCGCCTGGGCGGCGCCGTTACCCCGCCACTGGTCCTGGTGGTCATCGCCTTCGGCGGATGGCGCGATGCCTTCCTGCTGCTGGGCGTGCTCAGCCTGGTCTGGACCGCGCTGTATGCCTTCGTGTTCACCAATTCGCCGGAACAGCATCGACGGGTCGACGCGAGCGAGATGGCCGAGATCGGCTACCGCAAGGGCGATTGCGAACGCGCCCGCGACGCCAGGACGCCATGGCGCATCCTGGTGCGCCGCATGTGGCTCGTGACCTTCGTGGACTTCTGCTACGGCTGGCTGCTGTGGGTCTACCTGACCTGGCTGCCGTCCTATCTGAAGGAAGCGCGCGGCTTCGACCTGAAGCAACTCGCGCTGTTCACGGCCCTGCCGCTATTGGCCGGCGTGATCGGCGACACATTGGGCGGCGTCGTCTCGGATCACCTGTACAAGAAAACCGGGCGCTTGCGCATGGCGCGCTGCACCGTGCTCGTCACGGGAATGCTGGGCTCCCTGGTTTTCCTGGGACCGGTGGTTTTCGTGCGCGATCCGGTCGTCGCGGTCCTGCTGCTGAGCGCGTCGTTCTTCTTCCTGGAGATCACCAATCCCGTGCTGTGGACCCTGCCGCTGGACATCGCGGGCAAGTACGCGGGCACCGCCGGCGGCATGATGAACACCGGCTTCGGCATCGCCGGCATGATCTCGCCCGTGGTGTTTGGCGTGCTGATCCAGGCAACGGGAAGCTACACCGTGCCCTTCGTGATTTCCGCCTGCCTGCTGGCCGTCGGCACCATCGCCGCGCTGTTCATCGATACCGGCAAGACGGTAGAGGCCGAAGAGGCGCGGCTGGCCGCCGCGGCGGCCAGCGCGGCCTCCCACCGCGCCGCCGGCGATTTTGCCGGCGTGGCGGTGTGGCGCGCCGGCAAATAGCGGCCGCCCCGCTGGTGCCGGGGCGCCGGGCCGCGCCCCGGCATACCCGGCGACGCGTGGCCGCCGGCGCGCGAAGCGCCCGCCTTACTCGGCCTTCGCGCCCGACTTTTTCACCACCTCGGCCCAGCGCGGGATCTCCCGGGCCATCAGGTCGCGCAACTGTTCGGGCGAGCCGCCCACCAGTTCCATTCCCATGGTCTTGCCCAGTTTTTCCTGGACGTCGGGTTCCTTGAGGATTTCGGAGATTTCCTTGGACAGGCGGTCGACGATGGCCTTGGGCGTGCCCTTGGGGGCATACACGGCCTGCCATGACGACACGTCGAAGCCCGGCACGCCCGCTTCCTGCAGCGTCGGGACATCCGGCGCCAGCGCGATCCGCTTGGCCGTCGTCACCGCCAGCAGCTGCAGCTTGCCTTGCTGCAGCAACGGCAAGGCGGCGGTCATCTGGTCGAACATGAAGGTCACATTGCCGGACGAGACGTCGACCATCGCGGGCGGCGTGCCCTTGTAGGGGATGTGGGTCAGCGGCACACCGATGGTCTGGGCGAACAGCTCGCCCGTCAGATGGGTGGACGTGCCCGCGCCGGACGAGGCGAACGTGCGCTTGGAGGGATCCTTCTTCAGCAAGGCGATCAGATCGGCCACCGACTTCAGCTTCAGGTGCGGATCGACCAGCAGCACGTTGGGCAGGGTCGCCACCAGCGACACCGGTTCGAAGTCCTTGACCGGGTCGTAGCTGAGGTTCTTGTACAGGCTGGGATTGATGGCGTGGGTGCTGATGGTGCCGCCGAACAGCGTATAGCCGTCCGGGGTCGCCTTCGCCACATAGGCGGCGCCGATGGCACCGGCCGCGCCCGGCTTGTTTTCCACCACGACCGACTGGTGCAGGCGCTCCGACAGCTTCTGCGCGATGACGCGGCCCACCACGTCGGTGGATCCGCCGGGCGTGAACGGCACGACATAGGAAATCGGTTTCTGCTGCGGCCAGTCGGCGGCGTGCGCCGGGATGCCCACGGTCGCCAGCAAGCCGGCGCCGGCCAGGGCGGCAAGCGTCCTGCGTCGTTGCGATGTCATGGTTGTCTCCTGTCTATCGCTATTTGCTATGGACATGCGCGGCCCCGTGCCGGCATGCGGGATATGGCTTCCGCGGGACGAACGCCCCCCGGCGCCGCCCGGGCAGGCGCGGCACCGAAGGCCCGGCAAAGATGTCCCGCGCGGGTTTCCGGGTGGTTCTAGCGGCCGCGCGCCTTGCGCCATTCGGCGAAGGCATCGCGCGAGGCCGGGTCGGTCGGCGGATACAGCCCCAGCGTCGATGCGCCTTCGCGCACGCGCTCGGTGACGAAATCCTCGAATGCGGTCATCTCGGTGGCCTCGGCGGCGATCTCGTCGGCCATATGGGCGGGAATCACGACCACGCCTTCCCCATCGCCGACGACCACATCGCCCGGGAACACGGCGACATCGCCGCAGCCGATGGGCACATTGATGTCCAGCGCCTGATGCAGGGTCAGGTTGGTGGGCGCCGAGGGGCGCTGGTGATAGGCGGGAAAGCCCATTTTGGCGATCTCCGGCGAGTCGCGGAAACCGCCGTCGGTGACGACGCCGGCCGCGCCGCGCTTCATCAACCGCGTCACCAGGATGGAACCCGCGGACGCCGCGCGCGCGTCATTGCGGCTGTCGATGACCATGACCGCCCCTTCGGGGCAGGTCTCGATCGCCACGCGCTGCGGATGGGTGCGGTCCTCGAATACCTTGATGTGATTCAGGTCCTCGCGCGCCGGGATGTACCGCAACGTGAAGGCCTCGCCCACCATATTGGGCAGGTCGCCGTTCAGCGGATGCACGTTCTGGATGAACTGGTTGCGCAGGCCGCGCTTGAACAGGGCCGTGCAGAGCGTGGCCGTGCTGACCTGCGCCAGCCGGGCCTTGGTTTCGGGTTTGAGTTGCGACACGGGGAACTCCGGGATATCGGTGGAAGGCGCGCGGACTCGCGCGCCCAATACGGACGGACGCGGATCAGAAAATCTCGGGTTCGGAGACCGGCGCGCCAAACCCGGTTTCCAGGAAATCGAAATCGCAGCCTTCGTTGGCCTGCAGGATGTGCTTGGAATACATCCAGCCGTAGCCGCGCTCGTAGCGGCGCGGCGGCGGCTGCCACGCGGCCCGGCGCGCGGCCATTTCCTCGTCGCTGATATTCAGGTGGATGCGGCGCGCGGGCACGTCCACGGTGATCAGGTCGCCCGTGCGCACCAGCGCCAGGGGGCCGCCGATATAGGCTTCCGGCGCCGCGTGCAGGATGCAGGCGCCGTAGCTGGTGCCGCTCATGCGCGCATCCGACAGCCGCAGCATGTCGCGCACGCCCTGCTTGACCAGCTTGGTGGGGATGGGCAGCATGCCCCATTCGGGCATGCCGGGGCCGCCTTGCGGGCCGGCGTTGCGCAGGATCAGGATGTGGTCGGCGGTGACATCCAGGTTCTCGTCCTCCACCGCGGCCTTCATGCTGGGATAGTCGTCGAACACCAGCGCCGGGCCGGTGTGCTGCAGGTATTGCGGCGCGCAGGCGCTGGGCTTGATGACGCAGCCGTCCGGCGCGATGTTCCCGCGCAGCACGGCCAGCGCGCCTTCGTCGTAGATGGCATTGTCCAGCGGACGGATAACGTCGTCGTTGTAGACCTCCGCCCCATGGATGTTGTCGCCCAGCGTCTTGCCGTTCACCGTCAAGGCCGACAGGTCCAGATGCGCCGCCAGGCGGTTCATCAGCGCGGGCAGGCCGCCGGCGTAATAGAAGTCTTCCATCAGGTAGGTATCGCCGCTGGGCCGGATGTTGGCGATGACCGGCACCTTGCGGCTGGCCGCATCGAAATCTTCCAGCCCGACCGCGCAGCCGGCGCGCCGCGACATGGCGACCAGGTGCACGATGGCATTGGTCGAACAGCCCATGGCCATGGCCACGTTGATGGCGTTCTTGAACGACGCCACCGTCAGGATCTTCTGCGGGGTCAGGTCGTCCCACACCATCTCGACGGCGCGGCGGCCGCACTCGGCGGCCATGCGCATGTGCCCCACATCGGCGGCCGGAATGGAGGACGCACCGGGCAGCGTCATGCCGATGGCCTCGGCGATGGCGGTCATGGTGCTGGCCGTGCCCATGGTCATGCAGGTGCCGTAGCTGCGCGCGATGCCGCCCTCGACTTCCGTCCATTCCGCTTTGCTGATATTGCCGGCGCGCCGTTCGTCCCACAGCTTCCATGCGTCGGAGCCCGAACCCAGCACCTTGCCTTTCCAGTTGCCGCGCAGCATCGGGCCCGCCGGCAAGTAGACGCAAGGCAGGCCGGCGCTGATGGCGCCCATGATGAGGCCCGGGGTGGTCTTGTCGCAGCCGCCCATCAGCACCGCGCCATCCACCGGATGGCTGCGCAGCAGCTCTTCCGTCTCCATCGCCAGCATGTTGCGATAGAGCATGGTGGTCGGCTTGACGAAGGACTCCGATACCGACAGCGCCGGCAACTCCACGGGAAAGCCGCCCGCCTGCAGCACGCCGCGCTTGACGTCCGCCACGCGCTCCTTGAAGTGCATGTGGCAGGGCTGCAGATCCGACCAGGTGTTGAGGATGGCGATGATGGGCCGGCCTTCCCAGTCTTCGGGCGCATACCCCATCTGCATCATGCGGGAACGGTGGCCGAAGGAGCGCAGGTCGTCCTTGGCCATCCAGCGCGCGCTGCGCAGGCTTTCGTAGGTGCGTGTCATGGATTCCACTCGTATCGGATTTATAGGCGCCGGACGCGGCCGCGGCGTGTCTCGGGTCGCATTGAAACACTAATGTATTAGTATGTCAACGCGGTCCAGCCGCTACAATTCCGGTCCGCTTCCTATCCTAACTCCGGCGGCGCGGCCGGCCAGGCAAGCCGCGCCGCGCCTTCGCGCAGATCCATGTCCTTGACTGAAATCCTCTCCACCCTGCGCCTGGACCGCTCCCGGCACGCCGCGCCGCAGGTCTTCGACAAGCTGCGCGAACTGATCGTGTCGATGGAGCTGGCTCCCGGCACCGTCCTGTCCCGGCCCGAGCTGGCCGAAGCCTTCGGCTTGAGCCAGACGCCCATCCGGGATGCGCTGTTGCGGCTGAGCGAGGAAGGCCTGGTCGACATCTTTCCGCAGCACACCACCGAGGTCAGCCGCATCGATATCGCGGCCGCGCGCCAGGCGCATTTCCTGCGCCGTTCGCTGGAACTGGAAATCGTCCATGTCCTGGCCGGCCGCGCGGACGCCCTGCTCGCCGCCCGCCTGCAAGGCCATATCGACCTGCAGCGCGCCAGCCTGGCCGCCAATCAGTACAGCCAGTTCATCGCCGCCGACCAGGCTTTCCACCGCGAGATGCACGACGCGGCGGGGGTACTCGGTCTTTGGGAGCTGGAACAACGCTACAGCGGCCACGTCGATCGCCTGCGGCGGCTGCATTTGCCCGAAGCCGGCAAGGCCGAGCGCATCCTGCAGGACCATCAGCGCATCCTGGATGCGATCGTCGCGCGGGATGCGCCACGCGCGCAGCAGGCATTGCGCGAGCACCTGTCCGGTACCCTGAGCCAGGTGGAAGACATCTGCAAACGGTATCCCGACTACGTCCGCGCGGCCTGATCGCGCGCCGCCGGCGGCTGCGGCGGCGCATCGCCTTGCGGGTCCGGTGTCGCGTGGCGCGGCGGCATCGCGGCGCCTTGCACATCCGGCGTTGCGTGCGACAGCGGCACGCCGTCCACCCAGGTGCGCAGCATCACGTGGGTGACCGCAAGAATCACCGGCCCGATGAATAGCCCGACCGGTCCGAAGGCCAACAGGCCGCCGACCACGCCGCACAAAATAAGCAGCAGCGGCAGGCGCACTCCCCGGCTGATCAGCAGCGGGCGCAGCACGTTATCCATGGTGCCGATAAAGATTCCCCACAGCAGCAGCAGTGTCGCGGCCAGGTTGGCGTCCAGCCGGTAAAGCCAGATCACGCCGAACGCCATGGGAAGCAAAGGGCCGATCTGGGCCACGCACAGCAGCAACATGATGGCCGTCAGGATGCCCGCCGCTGGCACGCCGGCCAGCCACAGGCCGAGTCCGCCCAGCGTGGCCTGGACAATGGCCGTCAGCACGATGCCCAGCGCGACGGCACGTACCGCCTGGCCCGCCAGCAGGATGGCGCCCTCGCCCGCCGGGCCGGCCAGCCGGACGGCCAGGCGCGACACGAAGGCCCCCGCGGCCTCGCCACGCGCGTAGAGAATGCCGGAGAAAACCAGCGTCACCAGCATATGAACGGCGAAGGCGCCCAATACCGCCGCGCGGCCGAGCACCCAGCGCGCGGCGAGCGTCAGGTAGGGCTCTATCCGCGCCAGCAGGCCGCCCGGTCCCGCATCGGACAGCCGCTGCCATTCCGTGGCGGTCCGATGTCCGATCAAGGGAATGTCGCGCACCCACCCGGGCGGCGGCAGCAAGGCATAGGTGGGCAGCTTGCGGATGGCCACCATGATCTCGTTGGCGCGCTCCGCCAATGTGGCGATGGTGTGATACAGCGGCAGCACCATCACGACGACCAGGCCCGCCATCATCACGGTCACGGCCAGCCACCGCCGCTTCCCCAGCCGCCGCTCGACGGCCAGCAGCAGCGGCCACGATGCCACCACGATGGTGGTCGCCCAAATCAATCCCGGAATGAATGGCCGCAGGACGTACACGCTGCCCGCCAGCAAGGCCGAGAGCACGACGATCAGGAAAAAGACGCGAGCGATATCGCCACGATCAGGCTGGCTCATATCGCCTCCGCGCGGCCCGGCGCCGCCTGGTTTTGAGGCATGCACGCATCGCGTTCCTCCATGCCGCCACGGCGGAATCGGGGGAAGAAACACACCAGCCAGGAATCGCATGGCGCGGCAGGCTTGCCGGCGGAGGGCACCCGGCACGCCGCGCCATTGCAGGAAAATGTACGCCCGGCGAGCGTGAGGGCGTACGACCGCTAACAACTGCTTGCGCGGCTGAAGAGCAGTCCTTCCCGCCCGCGCGATTCACGCAAGGCCGTGATTAATTAAGGGAAAACCGGCCTTGAGCCCACGGCCCGCATGGAAGATTTGAATCGTCCGTACACATATGGAGATGGGGCGCCCCACCCCGGAAGCCGCGGCGACGCGACGGCGCCCGAGGCGCGCGCGGCCGCTTCGCCGCGCCATTGCCGCCTCAGGCGGACGCGGCCGACACCCGGCGCGTCATCAGGGCGTCGAACGCATCGAAGATCTTCTGCACGTAGGCGTTCTTGAAGCGCAGTCCATCGTCCTCGACCTCCGGGTGCACCAGCATGGTGGCGTTGGTTTCGAACACCAGGACGCGGCCGTCGGGCAGCAGGGAAAAATCGATGCCGCAATAGTCCATGTCCATGCGCGTGCCGATGGCGCGCAGCGCGGCCCAGGCAGGTGCGCCCAGCACGGCTTCGGGATCCCGCAGGAACCGCTCTTCCTCCTCCAGCTTCCAGGCCTGCGAAAGCATGTCCGCGGAGAAATAGTGCAGCAGCCACAGGCTGCCGATGGCCAGGTGATAGGGATACGGTTCGCGGTCGATAAAGATGACCCGGTACTTGCGGTAGTAGCCGTCGGCGGACCGGTACTCGTGGTAGTCGGTCAGGTACATGTCTCCCGTGTCGGGTACCGTGCAAGCGTCTCCGGGCGCGGCCAGCAGCACCACGCCCTGGCCTCCGTGATGCCCTGCCGGACGCACGATGGCGGGATAGCGCATGCCCGTACGGGCGATCGCATCGTGCACGGTTTCTTCGGCGCCGCCGCCGCGATCCCAGCGCACTGTGGCGGGCACCAGGATGTCCCCGATGCCATCGAGCAGCGCGCCGATCCGCTCGCGCGTTGTCCGTTCGATGCGGTCCGGCTGGTTCAGCACCGGCGTCGGCGCCACGGCGGCGAAACGCGCCAGGTCTTCCCGGCATAGCACGCCCAGGTCGGCATCGCCGACGACATTGAAAGCGATGTCGTAGCGCGGCAGGCGGCGGGTGCGGCCGCGGACCATGCCGACCACGCCCAGGTCCACCACCCAACGGATGACCCGGTTCACCGCCGGCGGCAGCAGATGGCGAAACGGCACATTGGCAAAACCGCTCGAGCACAGGATAAGGACGGTGCGGCGCCGTCCGCCCGCCCTGGCCTGGACGAAGGCGGCCTGGCGGCGATAGACGCGATGGACCTGCCGGCCGTTTTCGCTTGCGCGCCCCAGTTGTCGCAGCACCCACGCCATGCAGATGTGCGCCGTGAACAGCCCGGGATCGATCATCAACGCCCGCTCCAGCCAATGGCCGGCGGCATCCCATTGGCGATGCCTGGCGTACACGCGGCCGATCTCGAACAGGTCGACCGCACGGCGCCGTTCGATGGCATCGATGCCGATACGGGCGGATGCGGCATCGGCGACCTGCCCGCTGGCGTCGAAGGCTTCGACCAGCGCGCGATAGACATCCAGGTCCAGCGGCAGGTCGGCGGCTGCCCGCTGCAGCGCTTTTACCGCTTCCGCATGCCGGCCGGCCCCGTTAAGGGCCCGGCCCAGGGCGAGCCATTGTTCACCCGCCAGGCGCGGTACAGAGTCGGAGATTGCTGAAGTCATGCCGCGAGCGTAGCCGACCGTAACCCGCTGTTACCTGAACGGCGACGGTCCCGCCGCGCGCCGTGGCCGCCTTATCGATCGATTCGCGCTCCCGTCCCGATCCGGCGGGCCCTCTTGTCCGGCGTCGGCCGACGCCGGGCTCAGGCCAGCCGCAGGGCGGGCAGGTCCAGGATGCGCACTTCCTTGCCATGCAGGGCGATCAATCCGCGCTGTTGCAGGCGGGAAAACATACGGCTGACGGTTTCGAGCTTCATGCCCAGGTGCGAGCCGATCTCTTCGCGGCTCATGCGCAGCGTGAACGCAACCGGGGAATAGCCGCGCTCGGCGTAGCGGTCGGCCAGATCCACCAGGAAGGCGGCAACCCGCTCTTCGGCGCTCAGATTGCCCATCAACATCAGCAGTCCGGCTTCACGCACGATTTCGCGGCTCAGCATGCGCTGCATGCCGCGGCGCACATCGGCGTGTTCATCCGACAGTGCCTCGATTTCCCGGTACGGCAGCACGCAGACGACCATGTCCTCCAGCGCCACCGCGTCGGTCTCGTGCCGGCCTGTCGCGATCGCGTCCAGGCCGAGGAACTCACCGTTCAGATGGAACCCGGTGATTTGCTGCCGCCCGTCGCGGTACAGGCGAATGCTTTTGCAGGTGCCGGCGCGGGAGGTGTACAGGTTGCGCAGCGGATCGCCGGCGCGGTAGACCGCCTCGCCCGCGCTGACCTTGCGCGAGCACACGGGCAGCGATACCGGCCTTTCCTGCCCGCCGCGGCACAGTTGAGCCGCCTGGCAAAGCCGGCGCGCCCCGCAGCCGTCGCACGGCACGCGGCCGGCGGTCCTGGGTGGCGCGACGCTGTCCAGCCACGGCGCCGACCCGGATAGATATTCTGAAAATGCGAACGTGTCGGTGTGAAGGTTTTCCATGGCGGCTCCGTGGGGCGAATGTCGTTGCCTGACCGTACCGGCCGCGCCCAGACGCCGCGCCCCGTATGCAGGTGAACAGCATTGTGCCCAACAGGCCGGACGGCCAGTATCGGCGTTTACGGGACACTTTTTGTAGGGCATCGCCTACACGCCCGGCGGGACGCCGGCAGGGGGGCGGAGCGTGCCGCCGCCCGATTCCGCAACACGGTCGATATTGCAAAAAAGACACAGTTATGAAAAATCTGGCGTAAAAATCCAGTAAAAATATCCAGCCAAGTCGAAACCATGGTAGGCCGATTGGGATACACTTCCGCGTCGCCTTGAACGGGAGCCTCGCTCCATGCGCAAACCATTGGAATTTCTGGCCTGCGTACCCGTGCCATGGCTGCTGTTTCGCATTGTCGAGCCCCACGGCAATTACCTGGGCGCCCTCATCGTCGCCGCCGCGATCCCGCTGATCCGCGCGGTCGCGTACCGGACCCAGCACGAACGCATCGATACGCTTCCGAAGACGGTACTGATAGGCGTGGCGCTGTGCGGCGTCGTGGGCGCCGCGGTAATAGCGCTGGGGCTGTGGACGATATGGGCCGCGGCCTGGTCCACTGCCATGGGGGCGGTCTTCCTGGCATCGCTGCTCGTTGGCCGCCCGGTGCTGCTGGGGATCTTGCCGGAAGCGGGCGCGCCTTCGTCGGGCAAGCCCGCCGTCGTGCTGACGGCGACCTGGGGCGTGGCCTTCCTTTTCGAGGGCTGGTGGCAAGTGTGGTCGCGCGCCGACTGGCCGTTCCAGCATTTCCTCGCGGCGGTCCCGGCGGTGAGCTATCTGATCATGCTGGGCCTGGTCGCCTGGTCGTTCTGGTACACGCGCCAGCTCGAACACCTGCCCGCCTCCTGATGCGCGCGGCAGCATGCCGCGCCCTTACCCAGGCCAGGCGTCGATTTCCGCGATGCCGTTCCCATTCCTGCTCGTCCATCGCCTACCGCGCCCTTTGCCGGCGCGGCAACCTCGCCTGCCGTCCGCCTGGAACGCTACTTGATAGGCATCCATGCCGCCCCGCGTGCGTTTGATCGCCATCAAGCATGGCACTCGCGGACCGGCGGACAATGATTTCCATAAAGGAGCGAGGCCATGTCCCACTTATCCGCCGCGGAGCTTACCGCCCTGGCGCAACGGTTGCGTGACATCCGCGCCCGCGCGCTTCTGGAAATGCAAGGCGGCGCCGATACGGGTGCCGAGCGGACGGGCGCCGGCCACGAAGCCGGCGATGCCGCGGATGCCGCGGAACCGCGCCGGCAGGACGAAGTGCGCTGGGCCGAAATGGAAATCGACCGCCACACCCTGGCCAATGTCGACCGCGCGCTGGCGCGCCTGGCGCAGGACGAATACGGCATCTGCATCGACTGCCAGGGTGCCATACCGCAAGCGCGCCTGTTTGCCTTGCCCACCGCCATCCGTTGCGCGGCCTGCCAGGCCGTGGCCGAAGCCCACGGACGCGCCTGAAGTGGCTGTACCATAGCCGGCATGTCGCGCTCTCCCATTCCCCGCCTGGACCAGCTGTCACGGCGCCATGCCGATACCGCCGCCTCGCGTACGCTGCAGGCGGACGACTTCGTCGCCCTGGCGCGCCTGCGCTTCGCCTTGCGCCAGTTCACCGCCTTCAGCGAATCCGCGGCGGCCGAGCGCGGACTGACACCGCAGCAGCACCAGGCACTGCTGGCGATCAAGGCCGCGCCGGACGAGACGATGACCGTGGGCGAAATCGCCGATTGGCTGTTGCTGCGGCCGCACAGTGCCGGCGAGCTGATCAATCGGCTGGAGCGCATGGGCCTGGTCGAACGCCGGGCCGACGCGATGGACCGGCGCAAGGTGCACGTGGCCCTGACGCGCGCGGCGCAGGACAAGCTGGATGCCTTGTCGGCCGCCCATTTCGAGGAACTGCGCGCCATCGGCCCGATGTTGCGCGAGCTGCTGGCGCACTTCGATTCGGATACCGCCGGCGAATAGCCGGTGGATGGCTATCTCGCCGGCGAACCGCCTTGCAAGGCCAGCAGCCCTTGCAGGGATTCGTCCAGTTCGGCGTCCAGCGCCGCGACCAGTTCAGCGGCCGGCAATGCCCGCGACAATCTCACCGCCTGGCCGGCCCATTGCGCCGCGAAGTCGCTGTTGCCGCGCGCCTTGGCCGCCGCGTTCAGCGCCTTGCCGGCATCGTAGGCAATGGGATAGTCCGGCACGGCGGGACTGTCCGCCGCTTCGCCCAACTGCATCAGGCGGTTGTAGAGCCCGCGGGCGCGGCGACCGGAGATGGCCGCGGTCATGGAGGTGACCGCCCGCGCATCCGCCATCGCCGCGCGGAACGCCGCATCGGCGGATGACTCCGGACACGCGACGAAGGCCGTGCCCAGTTGCGCGCCCTGCGCGCCCAAGGCCAGCACGGCGGCGATACCCGCGCCGTCCATGATGCCGCCGGCCGCCACCACGGGCAGATCGATGCGGCGCACCAGCAGCCGCGTCAAGGCCAGGGTGCCGAGGCGCTCGTCCCTCGCGCCGGGATCGAATACGCCGCGATGGCCGCCGGCTTCGTAGCCCTGCGCCACGATCGCGTCGACACCGGCGTCCCGGATGCGCAGCGCTTCCTCCACGCTGGTGGCGCTGGCCATCAGGTAGATGCCGGCATCGCGCAGCGCGCGGATGCGGGCGGCATCCGGCAGGCCGAAATGAAAGCTGACCACCGCCGGCCGCTCCGCCAGGAAGACCTCGAGCATGGCATCGTCCTGCACGAAGCTGGTGTAGATCTCGCCCAAGGCCTGGGGCGGGTCGGTGCCGAATTCGCGAAACACCGGCGCCAGGTAGGACAGCCATGCGGCCTCCACGGCCGCATCGGCCACGGCCGGACGATGGCAGAACACGTTCACGCCGAACGGCCGTTGCGTCAGCGCGCGCGTGTCGGCGATCGCCTTGCGCGCCGCCGCCGCGGTCATCGCCCCGACGCCCAAAAATCCCAGCGCCCCCGCGTTGGCCGATGCGGCGGCCAGCGCGGGGGTGGTCACGCCGGCCATGGGCGCCTGGACGATGGGCGTGGACAATCCCAGGCGTTCTGTGAACGGGGTGCGGATGCGGGCTGGCATGATGGGCTCCTTGGCTGGGCTATCGGATGTGCTGTGGGATGCGCTATCGGATGTGCTGCGGGATGTTTTCGGGCCGGACGGCGCCACGCGCGGCGGACGGGATCAGGCCGCGACGCGCCGCATCTCCTCGTAAAAGGCCGTGCAGGCCGACGTTGCGTACCCCGCGCGGCGGATCAGGAAGCTATTGACGGTGCGCAGATAGGCGGTGCGCGCGGCGGCCGCCGCCGGATGCATTTCGAATACGGATTGCGGGATCGCCGCCACCGCCGTGCCGGCCATCACGCAGGCCAGGATGGAGGCATACGAGCCCTGCTCCACGATGCCCCAGCCGTCCAGGCTGTCGCCGTCGCGCGCGAGCCAGTCGTCGATGCAATTGCGATACGTGCAACCCTGCCCGAAGGCCGCGATGTTGCGCACGCGCACGTCGCGCGCGCGCCGGATGCGCGGATGCGACGGCGGCGCCACCAGCAGCAATCTTTCCGAAAACAGATAGCTGCCTTCCAGATCCGCGCCCAGGCGCGCCATGTCCGCGTGCTCCGGGCGGCCTTCGCCGGGATGCGCCACGATGGCACAGTCCAGGCGGTGCGCGCCCACCGCATCGGCCAGGGCCTGCGTCGTACCGGTCTTGATCTCGATGCGCACCGCCGGCCACTTGCGGTTGAAGCCGGCCAGCACGGCCGGCAGCCGGCTGGCCGCCGCGGCTTCCATGGAACCCAGTCGCAAGGGGCCTTGCGGCGCTTCGTCGCGCACGGCCTGTCGCGCTTCGGCGGTCAATGCCAGGATGCGCTGCGCATAGTCCAGCAGGCGCTGGCCTTCCGGCGTCAGGGTCATCTGCCGCCGCCCGCGCTGGAACAGCACCGCGCCCAGGTCCTCTTCCAGGTTCTTGACCCGCGTGGTCACGTTCGATTGCACGCGCCGCAGGCGCCTGGCGGCCCGCGTCACGCTTTGTTCTTCCGCCACCGCGCGAAAGATTTCCAGTTCGGCGATTTCCATGGGTTGCCCCAGATTCTTTTCAAGGAATGCTATCGCGATTCACATTCTTTTTTTGAGATATTTACCGTACGGGCACATGCCGGGCAGGCTTCGGGTGCCCGGTTCCGGGGAGCGCCGGCGTTTCCGGATCCGCGGATCAAAGCGCCTGGCGGTACAAAGCCGCGGCATCGTCACGGGACAGCTCGCGGGGATTGTTCACCAGCAGGCGCGTCTGCCGCATGGCATCGTCCGCAAGCAGGTCGATGTCCTTGGCGGCGATCCCCACGTCCGCCAGCCGCGCCGGCAGGCCGAGGGCGGCGGGCAGCGCCTCCAGGGTGTCGATGAACGCCGCCGCGCGTGCCTCCGGCGACCCGCCGGCATGCGGCACCACTTGCTGGGCGAGTTCCGCGTACAGCGGCAGGGCTACCGGCAGGTTGAAACGCAGCACCGGCCCCAGTACCAGGGAATTCGACAAACCGTGCGGTACGTGGAACCTCGCGCCCACCGGATAGGCAAGCGCATGGACGGCCGCCACGGGCGCATTCGCGAACGCCATGCCGGCCATGCAGGCACCCACCAGCATGGCTTGCCGCGCCTCGCGGTCCGACGGCATTTCGCAGGCGCGGCGGATGTTCGCCGCCAGGAGCCGCAGCGCCTCACGGGCCAGGCTGTCCGATAACGGATTCTTCAGGCGCTTGCTGGTATAGGCCTCGATGGCGTGCACCATCGCGTCGATGCCGGTGGCGGCGGTGACGTGCGCCGGCAGGCCCAGCGTCAGGTCGGCGTCCAGCAAGGCCACGTCGGGCAGCAGCACGGGTGAAACCACGCCCTGCTTCATGTTTTCACCCGTCGTGACGATGGCGATAGGGGTTACCTCGGATCCCGTCCCGGCGGTCGTGGGGATCAGCACCAGCGGCAAGCGCGCGCCGCGCACTTTGTCCACGCCATAGATATCTTCCAGGCGGGTATCGCCCGCCGCCAGCAAAGCGGCCAGCTTGGCCGCGTCCAGCGAACTGCCGCCGCCGAACCCGACCACGCACCCGGCACCGCTGGCACGCGCCTGTTCGGCCGCGCGCAACACGACCTCGACGGGAGGCTCGGGTTCGACGTCCGCGAAGCACGATACCGCCAGGCCGGCGTCACGCAATGCCGCCAGTACGGGTTCGACCAGCCCCGCCCGCGCCACCCCCGGGTCGGTGACGACCAGCACGTGGCGCGCGCCCAACCGCCTGACGTGATCGGCCAGCTGGCCGACCGCGCCCGGCGCCACGATGACGGATTTCGCGGCGTGAAAAGCAAAGGTTTGCATAAGGGTGTCTCCTGGAGCGTCGTACATCATGTCGTGCATCACGTGTCGTGCATCACGTTACGCGCGGCTTCGCCGGCGGGCAAGCGCGGAAGATAGGGATGGAAAACCGGGGTCCGCACTACAATTCCGTTTTTCGCCGCCGCAAGGAAGCTCCTCCGTGATCGCGCTTTCCGACTACGACCAGGCCCTGCTCCGGGGTGAACGCGGCGAGGCCGCCGCCCTGGCCATGCGGGTGCTGGTGCGTTCCGCCGCCGTCATGGGCGCGGACAGCCTTATCGATATCGAAAGCGCCCATATCGACGGTTGCCTGTACCACGGCCAGGCCAGCCTGGATTTCGTCGAAAGGCTGGTGCGCGGCGGCGGCAAAGTCGTGGTCCCGACCACGCTGAACGTCGGCTCCATGGACCTCATCCATCCGGAGCTGTTCCGCGGCGGCGACGCGCTGCGCAGCGCCGGCACGCGCCTGATGCAGGCCCACATCGAGCTGGGCTGCGAATCCAGCTTTACCTGCGCGCCTTATCAGCTCAAGCGGCGGCCCCACCTGGGCCAGCAGATCGCCTGGGCCGAATCCAACGCCATCGTCTTCGCCAATTCCGTGCTGGGCGCGCGCACCAACCGCTACGGCGACTTCATGGACCTGTGCGCGGCGCTGACCGGCCGCGCGCCGCGCTGCGGCCTGCATCTGACGGAAAACCGCCATGCCGGCATCGTCTTCGCGCTGGACGACGCCTTTCCCCGCGACCCTGCCGGGCGCGATATCTGGTATGCGGCGCTGGGCCTGCTCGTCGGGGATCGCGCCGGCGGCGCGATCCCGGCCATCACCGGCATGCCGCGGGATACGACGGAAGACGAACTCAAGGCACTGGGCGCCGCCGCGGCATCCAGCGGCGCCATCGCCCTGTTCCATGCGGTGGGCGTCACGCCGGAAGCGCCCACCCTGGAAGCCGCGCTGGCCGGCCATCCTGCGCCGCGTACCATCCCTGTCGGCATGGCCGACTTGCGCGCCGTGCGCGCGACATTGAACCAGGCGGCGCCCGGCGCGGCGCTGGCCGCCGTCAGCGTCGGTACCCCGCATTTCTCGCTGGCCGAATGCGCCGCGCTGGAAAGCCTGCTGGGTGGAGGGCAGCATCGCTTCGCCGTGGACTTCTACGTCAATACCAGCCGCTATATCCTTTGGGAACTGGAGGCGACGGGACAGGCCGAACGGCTGCGCGCGGCCGGCGTGCAGTTCGTGACGGACACCTGCACCTACATCACGCCCATCATGCGGCAAACGCAAGGCCTGGTGATGACCAATTCCGGCAAATGGGCGCACTATGCGCCCGCCAATATCGGCGTACAGGTCGCCTACGGCAGCCTGCGCGAATGCGTGCGGTCGGCCATGCAAGGGAAGGTGTGCTTTGACGAAGCCTGATGCATTTCCCGCCCCGCCCCGCGTGGCCGCGTCCGCTGCCGGCGCGCCGGCGGGCAGCGCCCGGTATCGCGGCGAAACCGTCGTGCCGGGCAGCGCCCGGTATCGCGGCGAAACCGTCGTGCCGGGCAGCGCCCGGTATCGCGGCGAAACCGTCGTGCCGGGCAGCGCCCGGTATCGCGGCGAAACCGTCGTGCCGGGCAGCGGCTCGGGCGGCCTGCTCGTGCTGGAGGAAGCGCTTAGTTTCTGGGGCGGCTACGACGCCCAGGGCGGCACGATCGTCGAGCAACGGCACCCGCAGTTCGGCACGGCGCTGAAGGGCAGATTCCTGCTGATGGCGCGCGCCAAGGGATCCAGCTCCAGCAGCAGCGTGCTGGCGGAAGCCATACGCAACGGCACCGGCCCCGCCGCCATCGTCATGCAGGATCGCGACCTGATCGTGGCCTTGGGCTGCATCGTGGCGTCCGAACTGTACGGCATCGACATACCGATCGCCGTGGTCGACACCCACACCTGGCAGGCGCTGGCCGCGCTGCCGGCCGGCGCGCCGCTGCGGCTGGATGCCGGCGACGCGCGCTGCGAGATTACTGGAACGCCGTTTCCATGAAGCTGCGCAGCTTGCGCGAATGCAGGCGCTCGGGCGGCATTTCACGCAGCCGTTCCAGCGCGCGGATGCCGATTTCCAGGTGCTGCCCTACCTGGCGACGGTAAAAGGCCGTGGCCATGCCGGGCAGTTTCAATTCGCCGTGCAGCGGCTTGTCCGACACGCATAGCAAGGTGCCGTACGGCACGCGAAAGCGAAAACCGTTGGCCGCGATGGTGGCCGATTCCATGTCCAGGGCGATGGCGCGCGACTGCGCGAATCGCTGGACCGGTTCGGATTGGTCGCGCAGTTCCCAGTTGCGGTTATCGATGGTGGCCACCGTGCCGGTGCGCATGATGCGCTTGAGCTCCCACCCCGACAGGCCGGCGACTTCCTCCACGGCCTGTTCCAGCGCCACCTGCACTTCGGCCAGCGGCGGCACCGGTACCCAGGTCGGCAGGTCCGCATCCAGCACGTGGTCGTCGCGCACATAGCCATGCGCCAGCACATAGTCGCCCAGGCGCTGCGAGGTACGCAGGCCCGCGCAATGCCCCAGCATCAGCCACGCGTGCGGGCGCAGCACCGCAATGTGGTCGGTAATCGTCTTGGCATTGGACGGCCCCACCCCGATATTGACCAGGGTGATGCCGGAATGGCCGGCGCGCGTCAGATGGTAGGCCGGCATCTGGGGCAAGCGGCCCGGCGTGGGCTCCGCCACCACGGGTTCGCCCCGCCGCGTGATCCGGTTGCCGGGCTCGATCAGCGCATCGTAGTCGCCTTCGCCCGCGGCCAGCATCGCCCGCGCGCGCGCGCAGAATTCGTCGACGTAGAACTGGTAGTTGGTGAACAGCACGAAATTCTGGAAGTGCGCCGGCGCGGTGGCGGTGTAGTGCTGCAGCCGATGCAGCGAGTAATCCACGCGCGGTGCCGTGAAAGGCCCCAGCGGGCGCGGCTCGTTGTCGCGGCCATGCCAGGTGCCGTTGACGATGGCGTCGTCGGTGATTGCCAGGTCCGGCACATCGAAGGTATCGCGTAGTGGCCGGGCCAGCGCTTCCAGGTGTTCGCCCTCGACGTAGGCGCCCTCGGGAAAAGCGAAGTGCAGCGGAATGGGTACGTTGGATTCGCCGACTTCGACCGGTACCTTGTGATTCTGCAGCAGGTGGCCGATCTGTTCGGTCAGGTAGTCCTTGAACAGGCGGGGCTGCGTGATGGTCGTCTGGTAAACGCCGGGTTCGGCCACGTGGCCGTACGACAAACGGGTATCGACCGGGTCGTAGGTATGGACGGCGATGCGCACGCTGGGATAGCAGGCGCGCACCCGGACGGCCTGCAGCTCGCCGCCGCGCGTCAGGCGCTGCAGGGCCTCGCGCAGGTAGGCGGTATTGCGTTCATAGATGTCGATCAGGCGCTGG
This sequence comes from Bordetella genomosp. 11, assembly GCF_002261215.1. Taxonomy (NCBI): domain Bacteria; kingdom Pseudomonadati; phylum Pseudomonadota; class Betaproteobacteria; order Burkholderiales; family Alcaligenaceae; genus Bordetella; species Bordetella genomosp. 11. The sequence continues at coordinate 1,900,938 of NZ_NEVS01000004.1, forward strand.
ACCGCGGCTTCGGCACTATGGAATGCCTCGTACGGCATGAAATCGGGCCGGACGGTGGGGGATACTGCATCGACACTGCTCATGGGTGAATCTCCTGTGGGCCGCCCCCCGGCAAGGGCGGCCGGCCGACAGAGCCGGCGCGGCAGCCGGGGCCGTCCGGGCGCCCCTCGCCGCACGGTTGCCTTGGGGTGCCCCAGGGTGGCCCAGAGTGCCCCAGGGTACCTTGGCCCGCCTTAGGGCGCCGGCGTATGCGAACCGTCCTTGTGCCACTCGTAGACCTTGAAGGCGAAACTGTTCAGGTCCCCCTGCGAGTTCCAGGATACCGTGCCGATGGGCGATTCGATGCTGCTTTTGTGCAGCCAGGCCGCCACCTTCGCCGGATCCGTCGAACCCGCGCCCTTGATACCGTCGACGATGGCCATCGTCGCCGTATAGGCCGTCAGCTGGAAGGCGCCGGACGCATTGCGCTGCTTGTCCTTGAAGGCCTGCACCAGCTTCGCGTTGCGCGGGTCCTGGGAGAAGTCCGCCGGCAGGGTCAGCAGCATGCCTTCCACGGCCGGGCCGGCGATGGCGTTGATATCCGGATTGCCGGTGCCTTCCGGCCCCATGAAGCGCACCTTCAGGCCCTGTTCCGACGCCTGGCGCATCAGCAGGCCCATTTCGGGGTGATAGCCGCCGTAGTAGACGAAGTCGACGTTCTGGCTCTTGAGCTTGGTGATGACGGCGGAATAGTCGCTGTCGCCGGCATTGATGCCCTCGAATACCGGGACTGCGATTCCGGCCTTTTCCAGCTGGCTCTTGACCGAGGTGGCGATGCCCTGGCCATACGACTGCTTGTCGTGCAGTATCGCGACCTTCTTGGGCTTGACCTTCTCGATGATGTAGGCTGCCGCCGCCGGACCTTGCTGGTCGTCGCGGCCGATGGTGCGGAAAATGAAGTTGTACTTCTTGCCGTCGGTCAGGGCCGGGGCGGTCGCCGACGGCGTGATCATCACCACGCCTTCCTGATCGTAGATCGGCGCGGCGGCGATCGTCGCGCCGGAGCAGACCCCGCCCACGACGAAGCTGATCTTCTCGTTCACCACCCGGTTGGCCGCCGTCGGGCCCTGCTTGGGCTCGCAGCCATCGTCGATGATCACGGTCTCGAGCTTGTGGCCGTTGACGCCCCCCTGGGCATTGACCTGCTCGATGGCGGTAGCGACGCCTTCGCGGACCATGTCGCCGTACTGCGTGACGGGACCGGTGGTCGGGCCGACCACGGCGATCTTGATCGCCTGGGCCTGAGCCGGCGCGGCCAGCATGCCGGCCGTCAGGGCAAGCGCGGCCATGGCCGCCAAACGATGGTGCTTTGTCATTTTCATCTCCTGTTGCGCTCCGTGCCAAATGGCGGACTCGTGGTCCTCCAGGGCGTTTCCGCCGGCCACAGGCCGCCGGAAGGGACCAAAGGATACCGTAAAGCGGGACCCATTCACGCCGTCTCCGGGACACCCCGCAAATATCGGCCAGGTCCTTTTAAAAGATGCAATGGTCCGTTTCAACGCCCTATTTATATAACGGAAGGCATATAAACAAACGCAAATTAAGTTGTTTGCGCAATGAAGCGGCGGCGGCATTATCGCGGCATGCGATTTCAACCGATCATCGTCCCGGGTTGGATGGATTCCGGCCCCGATCACTGGCAAACGCTCTGGGAGCGCAGCCTGCCCCATGCCGTGCGGGTGTGCCAGCGGGATTGGCACAACCCGGATCCGCGCGAATGGGTCGCCGCCGTGGCCGCGCGCGTGGAGGCGGCGCCCTGGCCGGCCTTGTTGATTGCCCACAGCCTGGGCTGCATCGCGACGACCGCCCTGCCCGCCGCGCTGCACGGCCGGATCGGCGCGGCGCTGCTGGTGGCACCGGCGGACGTCGAGCGGCCGGGCGCGCCGCCCTGCCTGGCATCGTTCGCGCCCATTGCGACGCAGGCGCTGTCTTTCCAGAGCGTGGTGGTCGCCAGCGACGACGATCCCTATTGCGCCCTGCCCCGCGCCCGCGAATTCGCGCAGCATTGGGGCAGCCGTCTCGTGGTGCTCTCCGGCGCCGGGCACATCAATGCGGCGGCCGGCTTCGGCAACTGGCCGGACGGCCTGAAAATACTGCATGCCCTGCGTCGCCGCGCAGCCTGGCGCGTCACCGCGCCGGTGCGCCGCATTCCTCCGCTGGCGCGGGCGCGCGCCTGATACCGGCGGGCGTCCATCGCCGGACCTCGGAATTATCCCGCCAGGGAAATTCCGTTCGCCGCCACGCGGCACGGCCGGCGTACGGCACCGGTGCGCTCATCCCTACAAGATGCCGCGGCGAGATGGGTTCATACGGCGCGCCTCCGCCTATGGAACCGGCATGAAGCCGTGCCTAGACTGGTGGCGCTATCCGCCTGCATCGAAATCAAGCCATATGCCTCCCATTACCGGAGCCAATCCGGCTCCCATCACACTGGTCGCTTCTTCCGACTCCATCCAACCCTCCCATCGCGCAGCCGGAACCGGCTTCAAGGCCATCCAGGGCCTGACCAAGCGAATACGCCCATGGCAATCGGCCACGCGCTCCACGGGCCATGCCCCCTTTACCTTGGTGCGCGGCGAATTCGCCACGCGCACGGACCGGGCGGCGCGCTGCCGCGAACGCATCGCCGACGTCGGCGCCCTGCTCCACGGCGGCTCGCCGCGCCCCCTGGACACGGACGAGCTCGCGACACTCCAGCGATCGGAAGAGAAACTGCGAGGCCAGACACGCATCCACTGCTCGATGCGCGACCTGATGGTCGAGCGCGCCATACGCGCACACCTGCCGCAGGCCGATGCGCGGCAGGCCAGGCGGCGCTACAAGGGCTTGATCAAGCTGCGGCAGGCCGTGTCGAAAGCCCCGCAGGGTGCGGGCCCGGCGCATGACGCGGTCCGCGCCACGCTGCAGGCCGCGACCGCCCTGGAAGCCTCGGCCGCGCAGGTCCAGGCCATAGGCGACGCATACCGGTCCGACCCGGGCCGGATCGTTCCGTCCGCACGGTTCGTACAGGACCTGATCGGCCTGCTGGACGGCATGAACATGCTGCGCGGCCACGACCAGGATCCCGCCGATTTTCTCTATCCGGCAGTGAAGCTGATGCATGAGGCAAACCGCGTCGCGCATCCGGATGCGGGCCGGGTATTGGGCAATCTGTTGCGCGATCTCGGCGAAGCCGGACGGGACGATCCGGAAGGGCTGCGCGCGCAATTGAAGCGGAATCGCGGCGCGCTGGACTTGTGGCTGGCGAACAATTCGCCGGATTCCCTGGCCCGCGATCGGGCCGCGGCCCGGCAGGGTCTGGCCGATCAACTGGATGTGCTGCTGGATGGCCTGGCAGGCGCGGCCCGCAAGGTGTTGCATGAAGAGCTTCGCGGCCAGGTGCCCGGCTGGGCGCGCGAAGCGCAGCGTGGCCTGTTCCGGGAAGCCGGCATCCTGCATGCCAGCGCACAGCGTTGGCGCGAACGCGAACCGGGACAGAATACCGGTGAGGCGATCCTGCGCGCATCCCCGCCCGATGCCGTGAAGATGCTGCTGGAACAGGCCGCCAATCAGGCATTGGGCATCGCCGCCAAGCCGGCTGGGAACCTCGGGCCTTTGCTAGGGCAGCTCAAAAGCGGACTGGACCAGGTTGCCCAGCATATCCAGCAGGCGCTGGACGAGCGGCAGTTTGCCCTGCACGCACCGGCTGCGGAAATCGCCGCCCTGCGCCAGGCGCTGATGCAGGCGGTCCTGGAGGAAACCGGCATTCTCGGGGAAATCCACCGATTGAACGCATCCGCCGACGCCGTCAGCACGCCCACGACGCGCAAGTCCGCCACACGCGACACCCGGCCGCCGCGCACGCCCTTCACGCTCTCCGGGCCTGTCGACAAACCGCTGAATCCGACAGTCGCCAAGCGCATGAAGAAAGTCGAAGCGGAGGCACGGCGCCAGGTCGCCAAGCTGCTGTCGGCCTGCCGGCAGGCTGGCGGCAAGCCTCTGCCGGCTTACAGGCTGCAAGCGCTGAACGACATTCATGCAGCGCTGTACGCCGTGCACGGCGAATCGGCGCGAACGGTCTGGCAACGCGTGCTGACCGCGGAAGCCAGGCGCTTGAAGGACCACGACCTGTTGGCGCTGAATACGGGCGCGCTGCACGCGCATGTTAGCGGCATGGCCTCGCTGGCCGCCAAGGTCGCCGATCCGGCCCACCGCGCCGCCAGCGATAAGCTGCTACGGGACGTCTGGACCGCCGTCCGCGCGGCATCCGCCAGCCGCGACGCGGGCCCGGTCTTGAAAGCCTGGTGCGCAACGCTGGCGACGCCGCGGGACATGGCCGAGGGCGCGACGCTTCCCCGCCAGGTCGAGTCCCTGCGCGATCGGATAGGCATGCTTGCCGACGGCACGGTACCGGTGCAGACACTGCTGGACGCCGCCCTGCAAAGCCTGGATAACGCCGAACTGAAGGCCTTGATCCATGCCCTGGCGACGGTTCCCGCGCTGGCTGCCGTGCCGGCCGCTGCCGGCCCGGCCCCGGCCGGGATCAGCGGCGTGGCCGCGACGCTGCCGGGCCAGCCGGCCTCCCCCGCCGGCGCCGGAACGCTGACGCTGCGCCAGCGGCTGACGCGCTATCTGCGCGGCGACTCCGCGCGGATCGATGCGAACACCGTCGTGCCGAGCAGCCGGCGGATCGATACGCGGGCCTTTCTCGATCAGTTGTACGAGGCGGCGAAGGGCCACGCGGAACAGCGCATGGAGGCCTTGCGCGACGCGTCGATAACGGCCGTTCGCTCGGCGGTCTTCGAACAGGCGGCCTTCCTTCACACCTTGCTCGACACGCCGCAGGCGGCCGCGGCCAATGGCCCGTTGCTCGGAACGCTGGAGCGCCTGATCGCCGATGCCGCCAGGCATGGCCGCCTGACCCACGAGTATGGCGAACGGGTGGCAACGGAAATGATGGGAACGGGATTCCTGCGCACCGTGCATGGCTACGATGTGGCACAGGACGTGACGCGCGCGCTGTCGCGCGACATCGCGGCGCTGCACATGCGCCTGCAGGCAAGCATGGACGATATAGGCATCGCGCGCTTCCGCTCCTCCGCGGCCCTCGGGGCATGGCGCGCCGGCGCGGTCGATTACATCCTGCAGGAGACCGGCATATGGAAGCATCTGGACCAGTTGGCGCATCGCCAGCCGCGTGATGCGGCCACGCAACCCGACTGGGTCGCCGCGCGACCTAGCGATCCGTTCGACACGCCAAGGCGGGGTGGCACGCGTGCCAGCACGAAGTCAACGCGCTCGGTGGACGAGAACTGCTACAAGTTACCGACATCCCTGCTCGACCGGCCGCGGCGGGCGACGGCGGTCGCGATCGACGAAGAGGAGTACAGCCTGATTCAGGACTGGCCGCGGCCGGACTCCATCTACGCCGTTATCCCGGCCCTAGAGCCGGCACCCACGGCGGTGGGCGGCCATGGCGGCGGTCGCGCCAGCGTGACGGTCTCCGAGGACAGCGGCATCGGCGATTGCGCCAAGGTTGTCATTGACAGCCATCGGCGCGAGCCGGCCACCGAGCCCGCCAGCCCCGTGAAGCCCTTGCCTTCATCGCCGGCCGCGCGCCTGCCCAAGGCCCCCGATCCCGGCCTGGTCGCCGCATTGCGCGCGGCGCTGGAGCAACGCCATCGCGGCGAGTGGAATCGCGCCTAGGGCCGGTTGATACTGGAAAGCGCTTCGCTCTGGTCCTGATGCGCGGCGGCCTCGCCTTCCAGCATGCGCACTCCCGGCATGGGCGAGGCATAGACGGCCTGCGCCAGCGCTTCGATGGCGGCCAGCCGCGGAAAGCTGCGCCGCCAGGCCAGAACCACGCGGCGGTCCGGTACCGGCGCTTCCAGAGGCACGTAGCGCAACAGGCTGTCGCTGGGCGGGTTTTCCGGCACCGCCGAAACGGGAAGCACGGTAATGCCGATGCCGGCCGCGACCATGTGGCGGATGGTTTCCAGCGACGAGCCTTCGAAGGTGCGCTGGATACCGTCGCTGGCGGCGGAAAAACGCGACAGCTCGGGACAGACTTCCAGCACCTGGTCGCGGAAGCAATGTCCGCTGCCCAGCAGCAGCATGGTCTGCTGCTTCAGGTCCTGCGCGGGAATGGCCTTGCGGTCGGCCCACGGATGGTCGCGGGGCACGGCCACCAGGAAGGGCTCGTCGTACAGCGGCTGGATCACCAGGCCGGCTTCCGGCAGGGGCAGCGCCATAATGGCGCAGTCGATCTCGCCCTGACGCAACAGCTCCACCAGCCGCAAGGTGAAATTCTCCTGCAGCAGCAAGGGCATTTGCGGCGTGCGTTCGATCTGCACCGGCACCAGCCTGGGCAGCAGGTAAGGTCCGATCGTATGGATGACACCCACGCGCAGAGGCCCGGCCAGCGGATCGTGGCCCTGCCGGGCGATCTCCTTGATGCTCGCGCTTTCCTCCAGCACCTTCTGCGCCTGCGCAACGATGCGCTGGCCAATGGGTGTGACGCCGACCTCCGACCCGCCCCGTTCGAAAATCGTCACGCCCAGTTCGTCCTCAAGCTTGCGTATCGCCACCGACAGCGTGGGCTGGCTGACGAAACAGGCTTCGGCCGCGCGACCGAAATGACGTTCGCGCGCCACGGCGACGATGTACTTGAGTTCAGTGAGAGTCATGGTGCGGCTTCCCTATCATGCCGCTCGCGCGGCGCATTGAGTCACGGTCTTCACGTACGCAGGAAATCCTCGCGGCCGCGCATCCAGCGCGCCAGGTGCGCCTGTACGGCCTCGGCATGTTCCCCGCGCAGCCAGGCGGCGGCCTCGCGGGCCTGTTCGGCGATGTCCGCGTCCAGTTCGATATCGGCGAAACGCAGCAGCGCCAGGCCGGATTGCCGGGTTCCCAGGAATTCCCCCGGCCCACGCTGCACCAGGTCGCGCCGCGCGATTTCGAATCCATCGGAGGTCTCGAACATCGCGCGCAGGCGCTCCCGCGCGATGCGCGACAGCGGCGCCTGGTACAGCAGCACGCAGACCGACTCGGCGGTCCCCCGCCCCACACGGCCGCGCAGCTGGTGCAATTGCGCCAGGCCGAAGCGCTCCGCATGTTCGATCACCATGAGCGAGGCATTGGGCACGTCCACACCGACCTCGATCACCGTGGTGGCGACCAGCACGTCGACCCGCCCTTCGCGAAAGGCCTGCATCACCTCGGCCTTCTCGTTCTGCGGCAGGCGCCCGTGGACCAGCCCGATGCGCAGGTCGGGAAGATCGGCGCGCATGGCCTCGTAGGTATCGACGGCCGTTTGCAATTCCAGCGCTTCGCTTTCCTCGACCAGCGGACACACCCAGTACGCCTGCCGTCCGGCGCGGGCGGCCTGGGCAATATGGGCGATGACTTCCTCGCGTCGGCCGTCGTTCACCAGCTTGGTCACGACCGGGGTGCGGCCGGGCGGCAATTCGTCGATCACCGACACATCCAGGTCGGCGAAGAAGGTCATGGCCAGCGTGCGCGGAATCGGCGTCGCGCTCATGTTCAGCTGGTGCGGCACGATGCGTCCGCGCGCGGACTCGCCCTTGCGATTCAGGGCCAGGCGCTGGCCCACCCCGAAGCGATGCTGTTCGTCCACGATGGACAGGCCCAGGCGCTGGAATGCCACATGGTCCTGGATCAGCGCCTGGGTGCCGACCACCAGCTGGGCGCTGCCGTCCGCCACGGCGGCCGCCGCCTCGCGCCGTGCCTTCGCCCCCAGGCTGCCGCTCAGCCAGGCCACCCGCACGCCCAGCGGCTGCAACCAATCGACGAGCTTGCGGAAATGCTGCTCGGCCAGGATTTCCGTCGGCGCCATCAGCGCCACCTGCGCGCCCGCTTCCATGGCCTGTGCCGCGGCGATGGCGGCGACGACGGTCTTGCCGCTGCCGACATCGCCTTGCAGCAGGCGATGCATGGGAAAGGGACGGGCGAGATCCCCGGCGATTTCCGCCACGACACGCTGCTGGGCACCCGTCAGCGCGAAGGGCAAGGCGCCGTACAGCCGCGCGACCAGCCCGTCCGCATCGCCGGATGGCGCCAGCGGCAAGGCCTTATGCGTGCGGCGGGCCGCCCGCGCGGCGGCCAGGGACAATTGCTGGGCCAGGAGTTCGTCGAACTTGATGCGCCGCCATGCCGGATGCGCCCGCTCCACCAGTTCGTGCTCCGACACGCCGGGCGGCGGCGCGTGCAGCACGCGTATCGACTCGTCGAACGGCGCCAGGCCATAGCGCTCCCGTAGCCCGGCCGGCAGGGTGTCGGCAAGATCGGCCTGCGCCAAGGCCTGGCCGATCGCCTTGCGCAGCACCGTCTGGTGCAGGCCCTCGGTAGTCGGGTAGACCGGGGTCAGCGCCGTGGCCAGGGGCGCGTCCGCGCTGGTCATGCGCGGATGCACCATTTCCCTGCCGAAGAGTCCGCCGCGCACCTCGCCGCGTGCGCGCAGGCGGCGCCCGACCGTCAGCTGGCGCTGCTGGCTGGGATAGAAGTTGAGCCAGCGCAATTGCAGTTCGCCGCTATCGTCGGCGATCGCCGCCGTCAATTGACGGCGCGGCCGGTACTGCACCTCGCAGCGCGTGATTTCCCCTTCCACCTGGGCGCTGAAGCCGGGCCGCAAGGCGGAAATCGGGGTGATCCGCGTTTCATCCTCGTAGCGCAGGGGCAGGTGCAGGATCAGGTCGGCCGGCTCGAACAGGCCCAGGGCGTGCAGGCGGCGCGTGATGGCGTCGCCGCGCGCGGGCGACGCGGCATCGGCCGTCGATGCGCGGGCCTTGCCCGGGGCCGCGGCGGCAGGCATGGCGATGATTACCGTACTGGAAGCGGAAAACGGATCGCGTCCTCAGACAACGACAACGGCTTCCACTTCGAACTGCGCGCCCTTGGGCAGGCTGGCGACGCCCACGGTCGACCGCGCCGGGTAAGGCTGGGGGAAGATATCTTCCATGATGGTGTTGACCGTGCCGAATTTGCCCAGGTCCGTCAGGAACAACGTCAGCTTGACGACGTTCTCCTTGCCGCCGCCGGCGGCTTGCACCACCGCCAGCATATTGGCGAAAGCCTGCTTGACCTGGCCTTCGAAGCTTTCGGACACCAGCTCGCCGTTATGCGGCTCCAGGCCGATCTGCCCCGACAGATAAACCGTCTTGGACCCGGTCACGGCCACGGCCTGCGAGTAAGGGCCGACAGCCTTGGGCGCGTCATGGGTGTGGATGATTTGCTTGTTCATGGTGGCTCCGCGCGCGAAAGACATAGGAAAACTTCTATCGAAGTTTAATCACCCATAGGCTACCGCGAAAGCCCCGCATGATGCGCCAGCGACGCGATATGTTCACGCTCCCGTAACAATATTTCGTAAAGCGTCTGGGCCGCGAGCGGCAGCGTGCGTCCGCTGCGCTTGACCAGATAGAGCGCCCGGGTTGGCACCTTGCCCGCCAGCGGGCGGATGGCCAGGCCGGGCCGCTGGAAATGGAACAGCGTCATCGCCGGCACGAGACTGACCCCCAGGCCGGAAGCCACCAGGCCCATGACCGTGGCCAGGTGTTCGACCTCCACCAGGGGGCGCAGCTTGCGCCGGCCCAGGGCGGCATCCAGGTGCTGCCGGACGCTGCTGTTGCGGGCCAGCTGGATCAGCGGCCATTTGGCGATCTGCGCCAGGGTCGCGTCCGGCTGGGCGGCCAGGGGGTGGTCGGCGCGGCAGACGAGATGGAAGCGGTCCGCATGCAGGAACTCGCTGTCCAGGTCCGTCATATCGGCGCGCCGCGAGGCCACCGCGAAATCCACCTCGCCGTCGCGCACCATGTCCAGGCAGGGATCCAGCAAAGCGTCGCGCAGCGTCAGCGCGATGCCGGGATAGCGCCGATGGAAATCCGCCAGGATGTCGGGCAGCCATCCGGCCGCCAGCGACGGCAGCGCCGCCATTGCCACGCGCCCGCGGCGCCGCGCCGCGTGGTCGCGCAGGTCCTCCATGACCATGTCGAAGTCCGCCAGCAGGCGCCGCGCGGAGGTCTCCAGCACGCGGCCCTCCGCGGTGAGCTCGACGTGCCGCGTGGTGCGGTCGAACAGCCGCATGCCGGCGTCGTCCTCGATCGCGCGGATAAGGGCGCTGAAGGCGGGCTGCGTCAAATGGCAGCGCTGCGCCGCCCGGGTGAAGTGCTTCTCTTCCGCCAGGGCGACGAAGGCGCGCAGGTGCCGGGCCGATAGATTCATGGGTTTTCTGTATCAATCGATCTTTTATTTCTATTTTACGTATGAACGGCGGCTCCCTATAGTGGCCGGGGAGACACCCTCAAAAAAAGCCATGCCGGATACCCACACGCCCGCCCGTACCCCCACCGCCGGTACGCCGCCGCCCCTGCTGATCGGCTGCGCCTCTGGCTTTTCCGGCGACCGCACCGACGGCGCGGGCCCGGTGGTCGACACGCTGGCCGCGCGGGGCGGCGGCACGCTGATTTTCGAAACCCTGGCCGAACGTACGCTGGCGCTGGCCCAACTGGCCCGCCAGCAGGATCCGCGGGCCGGCTACGAGCCCCTGCTGGACGAACTGGTCGGCCCGATACTCGCGCGCTGCCACGCGCACGGCATACGCATCGTCAGCAACTTCGGCGCGGCCAATCCCTCGGGCGCGGCGCGGCGCATTGCCGAACTGGCGCGCGCCCAAGGCCTGCCCGCACCGCGCATCGCGATCATCCACGGCGACGATCTTGCCTCGCCGCGGCAGCGCGCGCTGCTGCGTGAACAACTGGGCCCGCGCATGGACGACATGGACATCGTCAGCGCCAATGCCTACCTGGGCGGCGCCGACATCGCCGCGGCCCTGCGCGCGGGCGCCGACATCGTCGTGGCGGGCCGCGTGGCCGATCCGTCGTTGACGGTGGGGCCGGCGCTGGCGCACTTCGGCTGGCGCGAGGACGATTGGGAAAAGCTGGGCCGGGCCACCATGGCCGGCCACATGCTGGAATGCGGCACGCAGGTCACGGGCGGCTATTTCGCCGTGCCGGGCCTGAAAGATGTCGACGGCCTGCACGAGACAGGCTTTCCGATCGCGGAAATTTCCGCCGACGGCGACTTCGTCGTCGGCAAGGCCACGGGCACGGGCGGCCGCGTGGACGCGCGCACGGTCAAGGAACAACTGCTGTATGAGGTCCACGATCCCGCGCGCTACCTGACGCCGGACGTCGTCGCGGACCTCAGCCGGGCGCAGGTCGTGGAGCTGGGAGCCGACCGCGTCCAGCTGCGCGGCATTACCGGCCACGCGCGTCCGGACACGTTGAAGGTCAACATATGCCATCGCGGCGGCTGGCTGGGCGAAGCCGAGATTTCCTACGCCGGCGTGCAGGCCGAGGCCCGCGCGCGGCTGGCCGCCGACATCGTGCGCCGCCGCCTGGGCAGCGCCCTGCCGCTGCGCATCGATCTGATCGGGGCGATCAGCATCCTTGACAGCGACGACGGCGCCTTGCGCGGCGCCCTGCCCGACCGCCACGCGCGCGACGTCAGGCTGCGCGTGGCCGGCACGCATGCCGATCGCGCCGTTGCCGAACGCGTGCTGCGCGAAGTCACGGCGCTGTATTGCTGCGGTCCGGCCGGCGGCGGCGGCGTGCGCACCGCCCTGCGGCCGCGCCTGAACATGGTGTCATGCGCCATCGACCGGAACGCCGTGCCCGGCGGCTGGCGCATGTTCGACGCCGACGAGGACGCGCGATGAATCAGCCATTCGTACCTCTTTACCGCCTGGCGCACAGCCGTTCCGGGGATAAGGGCGATATCTCGAACCTGAGCCTGATCGCCTGGGATCCGGAATGCTACGACGTGATCGCGGCCTATGTGACTGCCGATCGCGTGCGCGATTGGTTCGCCTACCGCCGGCCGCACGCCGTCACGCGCTACCTGCTCCCCACGCTGCACGCGATGAATTTCGTGCTGGAAGGCGTACTGGACGGCGGCGTGAACGATGCGCTGAACCTGGACGCCCACGGCAAGTCGCTGTCCTTCCAGCTGCTGGACCTGCCCGTCCCGGTGCCCTCCGCGCTGGCGGCGCGCCTGCCCGACGTACCCGGCGACGCCTGGCCTTTCCAGGACGCTTCGCATCACCCATGAATCCGCGGATCGCGCGCGGGCAAACCTCAATCACGCGACACACCCACGAAAAACCAAGGAGACACACAATGAAAATCCGTGCCCTGCCGGCTTTGGCCGCCCTGATCGCGGCCGGCTGCGCGCCGCTGGCGGCGTCCGCCCAGGACTTCCCCAATCGCCCCATCACCTTCGTCGTTCCCTTCGCCGCGGGTAGCGCCACCGACCAGATCGCCCGCGCCCTGGCCCAGGGCGTTACGGAGCAGACCGGCCAGGCCGTGGTCATCGAGGACAAGCCCGGTGCCAGCGCGATGATAGGCGCGCAGGATGTCGCCCGCGCCAAGCCGGACGGCTACCGGGTGCTGATCACCACCAACACCACGCATGCGGCCAACGAGCACCTGTACAAGCGCCTGCAATACGATCCGGTCAAGGACTTCGCGCCTCTGACGTTGCTGGGCAAGGGCAGCCAGATCATGGTGGTCAACCCGTCCTTCCCGGCGAAAACCGTGGGGGAATTCCTGGCCCTGGCGCGCAAGGAGCCCGGCAAGCTGAGTTTCGGCAGCGGCAGTTCCAGCAGCCGCATCGCCGGCGAATTGCTGCAGCAAATGGCCAACGTGAAGCTGCTGCACGTGCCTTACAAGAGCAATCCCCTGGCCCTGACCGATCTGCTGGGCGGCCAGATCAGCACCATGATTACCGACATGGCGACCGGCCTGCCGCAGGTCCAGTCCGGCAAGCTGCGCGCATTGGGCGTGACCACGCTGAAACGTTCGCCGCTGGCGCCTGACGTTCCCACGATCGCGGAATCGGGCGTGCCCGGCTATGAAATGGGATATTGGTTTGCTGCCTACGCACCGGCCGGGACCCCCGACGACGTGGTCAAGCGCTTGAATGCCCTGCTGACCAAGGCCACCGAAGGCGCTGCCGCCAAGCAGTTCTACAGCAGCACCGGCACCGAGCCCGCCACCTCGACCCCGGCGGAACTGGCCGCCTTCCAGCAAGCGGAATCGAAAAAGTGGCAGACCATCATCAAGCAGGCCGGCATCGAACCGGAATAATGGCCGCACCGCGCCGGCAGATCGCGGCGCGGGAACAATGAACGGACACCCGCCCGAGCCGGCGGGATCGCGCAGAAACGAAAAGGCCGGCGATATGACCGGCGCCTCAGGCCTGGACTTGGTCCAGCCCGCGGGCGCCGACCCTATCGCCGGCCCTTGCATCGTGCCGCCAATAAACGCGGCTTATTTTTCCACGAAGGCGCGTTCGACCACGTAGTCCCCCGGCTGGCCCACGCCGGGAGAAACGGTGAATCCCCGCTTGTCCAGCATGGCGCTGATGTCGGCCAGCATATGCGGGCTGCCGCAGATCATGGCGCGGTCGGTTTCCGGGTTCAACGGCGGCAGGCCGATGTCCTGGAACAGCTTGCCGCTGTCGACCAGTTCGGTAATCCGGCCCTGGTTGCGGAAGGGTTCCCGCGTGACCGTCGGGTAGTACACCAGCTTGCCGTTGACCATGTCGCCGAAGAACTCGTTGGCCGGCAGTTCGTTCTGGATATAGTCGGCGTAGGCCAGTTCGCTCTTCCAGCGCACGCCATGGACCAGGATGACCTTTTCGAAGCGTTCGTAGACGTCCGGGTCCTTGATGATGCTCATGAACGGCGCCAGGCCGGTGCCCGTGCCGAACAGGTACAGGTTCTTGCCCGGCTTCAGGTCATGGACGACCAGCGTGCCCACCGGCTTGCGGCTGACCAGGATGGTGTCGCCTTCCTTCAAATGCTGCAGGCGCGACGTCAATGGGCCATCGGGCACCTTGATGCTGAGAAATTCCAGGTTTTCCTCGTAGTTCGCGCTGGCGATGCTGTAGGCGCGCAGCAAGGGCTTGCCCTCGACTTCCAGCCCGATCATGACGAAATGACCGTTATGGAAACGCAGCGCCGCATCGCGGGTGGTCTTGAAGGAAAACAGGGTGTCGTTCCAGTGGTGCACGCTCAGGACGCGCTCGGTATTGAAGGCTGCCATAGTGATCAAGGATGACGCGCGGCAGCGTCGTTCGCAGGCGCGGCCGCCGGACGGGGAATAAAAGGATCCGTCCAACAGGTGAGGGATAACCCGATTTTATACGTTTTTGTTGATAAAGGTTCTCAACTGAGGCGGTTTTGCCTCGTTTATCGAGACAGATTCGTTGTAAGCAAATAACCCCGGCGCGAAAATTCCGGGCGGCATATGCCTTGCAGGCATGTCGCTCCCTGGTCAGACCCACGTGCCACCCCGGCCAGGCGTGCCGCCCTGGCCGGCCTGGCCGCCCCCGGGCCAGGCATGGCGGCTGTCCCGCTATTCCGGCTTGATGCCGCCTCGCTGTATGACGCCCTGCCACTTGGCGATATCGGCGGCGATGCGGGCGGCGAATTCGGCGGGCGTGCTGCCGACCGGCTGGAATCCCAATGATGCGAGCTTGTCGTGCAGCGCGCCCTCGCGGGCGGCGGACGATATCGTGCCGCCCAGCTTATCGATCACCGGTGCGGGAACGCCGGCCGGGGCCACCAGGCCGAACAGCGGCGCGGTATCCACGTTGGGATAGCCGGCCTCGGCCATCGTCGGGACGTCCGGGAGCGAGGGCACGCGCGCGGGGCTGGTGACGGCAATGGCGCGCAGGCGCCCCGCCTTAATGTGCTCCAGCAGCGTGGGCACCGTCGCGAAAGCGAACTGTATCTGGCCGCCCAGTAGATCCGTGAAAACCGTACCGCCGCCGCGGTAAGGCACATGGACGATCCTGATCCCCGCCTGCTGGCGCAGCTGCTCCCCCGCCAGGTGCGGCGCGCTTCCCACGCCGGCGGAGCCGAACGACAGCGCGCCCGGCTCCGCCTTGGCCAAGGCCACGAACGATGCCATGTCCGTCGCCTTCACCGAAGGATGGACCACCATGACGAAGGGCGCCGTCGCCAGCAGCGAGATGGGGGCGAAATCCTTCAACGTATCGTATTGAAGGCGGCTGCCGAGCAGGCCGGGATTGATGACGAACGCGGTATCCACCATGCCGATGGTATAGCCGTCCGCGGGCGCGGTCGCCACCGCCCGCGTTCCGATCACGGTGCCGCCGCCGCTGCGGTTTTCGACGATGAAGGACTGGCCATATGCCTTGGTGTAGACCTCCGCCGCGAAACGGCCCAGCGTATCCGTGGCCGCTCCCGGCGGGTAAGGCACGAACATGCGCACGGGTTTGTCGGGATACGCGATGCCCTGGGCGCGGCCGGCCCGGGGCGCCAGCGTACCGGCCAGCATCAGCGCACCGCCGGTGGCGACAAAACGTCTGCGTGAACCATTCATTTTCCTGTCTCCTGTCGTCTGTTGTTATCCGCCCGGCGGTGCTCATCATGCAAAGCGTGCCGCGGCCAGTTCCGCCTCCGGGTCCGCGCCCAATCCCGGTCCATCCGGCACATCGATCCAGCCGCGCGAAACCGGCACCGTCGCGCCATACGGGACATGGCCCAGCTCCACGTAGAGCCGTTCCAGCGAGGCCTCGGCGGCCTGTGCGGCCAGCAGGTGCAGGCTGGCCAGGTATCCCGGCCCGAAGAAGGCCACCTGCGGCGCGCAGGCCACCGGGCCATCCTCGCATTGCCGCGACAGCGCCCATGCCGCGCTCAGGCCCAGCTTGATGACGCTGGGTTGCACGTAGCGGGACGACGCGCGTGCGATCAAGGCCGACAGTTCGACGGCGCTGCTGGCGTTTTCGCCCACCGCCAGCGGCACGGGGCTGGACGCGCTCAAGCGCGCGAGCGCGTCGTGGTCCTCCGGCGGCCAAAGGGGCTCTTCGATCCAGAAGGGCTCATGCTCGGCCATCGCGGCAATCGCGGCCGGCGCCTCGACGGGCAGCCACGCGCAGTTGGTATCGACCATCACCGGCACGCCCCGGCCGGCGGCCCGGCGCGCGGCCTTGACCGCATCGGGCGTGCGCTCGTGCAGTTTGATTTCGGTATAGCCCTCTTGCAGCGCACGCGTCACCACGCGGTCGAGGAGACCCGCATCGCCGTAGTACTGCAGCAGCGACGCATAGGCGCGGACCCGCGAACGCCGCCTGCCGCCCAGTAGCTGGTGAACCGGCACGCGCTCGCGCTTGCCGCGCAGATCCCACAACGCGATATCCAGCCCCGCGATCGCATGCACCACCGGGCCGGAGCGGCCCAGGTTGTGCAGGGTGCGTTGCATCGCCGGTATCAGCGCCTGGTCGGCCGCGTCCTTGCCCCGGGCCAGCGGTTCGACCAGGGTCTCGAAAACCGCCACGATGGCGCGCGGCTCCACGCAATAGGATTCGCCCCAGCCGACCGTCCCGTCGGCGGTCTGCACGCGCACCAGCGCGCTGTCCAGCCGGTCGCGCGGACGGCCCGCGAACAATGGCGGCGCGGTCCAGTGGTGAAACGGCAGGCGCATGGGAATGCACTGCACGGAGACGATGTCGTTGGCTGCCATATTCGGTCGGGTTGCGTGAAGGCCGCCAGTCTCCCAGCCGTGCAGCGCATGGTCAAATAGATAGATTGTCTGCCTTCATATGAAATCCGTATGGTGCCTTCCCTATGATCCCTATCGTGTCCTGCCCATGGTGAACCGCCGCGAACTGGCCCTGCTGCGCGCGATGTACCAGCACGAGACCGTGACGGCCGCCGCCGCGTCGGTCAACATGACGCAACCGGCCGCCAGCGCCCTGCTGCGCGGATTGGAAATCCGTCTGGGCTTCGCCCTGTTCAGCCGCGAGAACCGCCGGCTGCACCTGACGAGCCAGGGACGCGCCCTGCTGCCGGAAGTGCTCAATGCGCTGGCCGGTATCGAATCCGTGGACCGTCTGGCACGCGACATCCGCCATGGATCCGCCTCGCGCCTGGCAATCGGCGCGGTGGCGATCGCGGCCTCCAGCCTGTTTCCGGCGGCGCTGGCCCGGCTGCGCCACACGCATCCCGACGTCGCGGTCACGGTGCGATCCGGCACCGCGCTGGAAATCATCGACATGGCGGTGGACCACCGCATCGACCTGGGGATCATCGTCGGTTCGTCCCAGGATGCGCGCGTGGAAATGTGCACGCTCAGCAGTTTGAACTTGTTCTGCATCATGCGGCCGGAACATCCCTATGCGTCGCGGCGGCGCCTGGCCTTGAGCGAAGTGGCGCGGGAACAGCCGATCGTACTGGGCGCGGCGCTTCCCGCCGGCCGCGCCACCGCCCGCGCGCTCGAGGCATTGGGCATGGCCCACCTACCCAGCGTCGAAGTTATGCAATCTTCCGCCGCCTGCGCGCTGGTCGCGTCCGGCGTCGGCATCGGGATCGTGGAAAGCCTGGGCGCGGTCTACGCGCGGCGCCAGGGGCTGGTCGCGCGTAGCGTGATGCCTGTCGACGACCTGATCCTGGCCCTGGTTTGGCCACGCCAGCGCGGCATGAGCCAACCGGCCAGCGACATGAAGGCCTGTCTGATGGAGGAGGCGCGCCTGCTGCGCCTGGACAAATAGCCGCGATATCGCCATCCCTTCGCCGGGCCTCCGGTCGCGCCCCCGGTCCCGTATCCGTGCTTTTCGCCCTTTGGCGCTTCCGCCCGACACCTCCCGGCCGCCGCCGCTTTGGCAAACACTGCCTCTTCCTTAGGGCTCCTTACATTAAGTTGAATAAACCCCGGAATCTTGGTATCTTCCCCGTCCTCTGACTGAGAATAATTTTCGTTAACAGTCTTCCGGACGCGGCGCGGGCGATCCGGCGGGCGACGTCCGGAGCTGACCATGAAATTCCAACGCCATACCCTGTCCTCCCTGTTCGGCGCGTTGTGCCTCGCCGCCGCCACGTACGCCGGCCCGGCGGTCGCCGCCGATGAAGTCACGCTGTACACCACCCGCGAGCCCAAGCTGATACAGCCGCTGCTGGACGCCTATACCAAGGAAAGCGGCGTCAAGGTCAATACCGTCTTCGTCAAGGACGGCCTGCTGGAGCGGGTCAAGGCAGAAGGCGACAAATCGCCCGCGGACGTCCTGATGACGGTGGACATCGGCAATCTGCTCGACCTGGTGGACGGCGGCGTGACGCAGGCGACGCCGTCGAAGACGCTGGAATCCGTGGTGCCGGCCAACCTGCGCGGCGCGGGCGGCAGCTGGTATGCGCTGTCCCTGCGCGACCGCGTGCTGTACGTGGAAAAGGACCTGCCGCTGACCAGCTTCCACTACGAAGACCTGGCCGACCCCAAGTGGAAAGGCAAGGTGTGCATCCGTTCCGGCCAGCACCCCTACAACACCGGCCTGATCGCCGCGATGATCGCCCATGACGGCGCCGAAGCCACCGAAAACTGGCTGCGCGGCGTCAAGGCCAACCTGGCGCGCAAGGCCGCCGGGGGCGACCGCGATGTGGCGCGCGACATCCTGGGCGGCATCTGCGATATCGGCCTGGCCAACGCCTACTACGTCGGCCACATGAAGAATGCCCAACCCGGTACGGACGCGCGCAAGTGGGGCGACGCCATCAAGGTCGTGCGGCCCACCTTCGCCAAGGCCAAGGACGGCGGCACGCACGTCAACATCAGCGGCGCCGCCGTGGCCCGGCACGCGCCGCACAAGGCACAAGCGGTCAAGTTGCTGGAGTACCTGGTATCGGCGCCGGCCCAGGCCCTTTATGCGCAGGCCAATTACGAGTATCCCGTGCGCGAAGGCGTCAAGCTGGATCCCGTCGTGGCCAGCTTCGGTCCGCTGAAGGTCGATGCCCTGTCGGTGGCGGACATCGCCAAGTATCGCAAGCAGGCCAGCGAGCTGGTCGACAAGGTGGGCTTCGATAACTGATGGCCTGGTTCTGGGGCGCGTTGCTGATCGCGCTGGTCGTTTGCGCCCCGCTGGTGGCGCTGGGGTGGCAGGCGCTGGGCGCCGACGTCGGCCATTGGTCGCACCTGGCGCAATATGTCCTGCCGCAGGCCGCGGCGAATACGGGAATCCTGCTGCTGGGCGTGGGCGCGGTGACGGCCGTGCTGGGTACCGGCAGCGCCTGGCTGGTCAGCGCCTATGA
The DNA here is from genome assembly GCF_002261215.1 of Bordetella genomosp. 11. Classification (NCBI taxonomy): domain Bacteria; kingdom Pseudomonadati; phylum Pseudomonadota; class Betaproteobacteria; order Burkholderiales; family Alcaligenaceae; genus Bordetella; species Bordetella genomosp. 11. Next base: position 1,920,079 of record NZ_NEVS01000004.1, read on the forward strand.
ATTCCGCGGGCGCCGCGTGCTGAGCTGGGCGCTGCTGCTCCCGCTGGCGGTGCCCACCTATATCGTCGCCTTCGCCTACCTGGATCTGCTGCATCCGCTCGGCCCGGTGCAGGGCGCCATCCGCGCGCTGCTGGGCTACGACAGCCCGCGGCAGTTCCGCCTGCCCGATCTGCGCTCCCTGCCGGGCGCCATTTTCGTCCTGGGCTGCGCGCTCTATCCCTATGTCTACCTGACGACGCGGGCCATGTTCATGACGCAGGCGGCCAATGTGCTGGAAGCGGCCCGCACGCTGGGCGCGGGCCGCCTGGCGGCCTTCTGGCGTGTCGCCCTGCCCCTGGCGCGGCCCGCCATCGCGGTCGGCCTGAGCCTGGCCTTGCTCGAAACCCTGAACGACATCGGCGCGTCCGAATTCCTGGGTGTGCAGACCTTGACGGTGTCGGTCTATACCACCTGGGTGACACGGTCGGACCTGGCCTCGGCGGCGCAGATCGCCTTGTCCATGCTCGCGATCGTGGTGGTCCTGATCGTGCTGGAACGGCACGGACGCCGGCGCCAGCGCTACGCGGCCGCCCAGCGCATGCGGCCGATGCAGCGGCTGCGGCTGCGTGGCTGGCGCGCGGCCCTCGCGGCCACGCTGGGCGCCGTGCCGGTCACACTCGGCTTTTTGGCACCCGCCCTTTACCTGCTGTGGGAAACGCAGAAACGCCTGCACCTGGTCGGCGGTATCTCGCGGCAACTGGCGGCGGCGGCCGGCAACACGGTGGCGATCGCCGCCGCGGCAACCGCGATCACGCTGGCCTGCGGCATGGTGGTGGCCTGGGCGGCCCGCGCCACGCGCGACAGCGGCGGACACCGGTTGACGCGGCTTTTCGCGCGCATGGCCGGATTGGGCTACGCGGTGCCCGGCACCGTGCTGGCGATCGGCCTGCTGACGCCCCTGGCGCTGTTCGATCGCGCCTTATCGGCAACGCTGGGCACCGGCGGCCTGGTATTGATGGGATCGGCCGCTGCCCTGGTATGCGCCTATGCGATCCGTTTCCTGGCCATCGCTTCCGGCGCCCTGGAAGCGGGACTGGCACGCATCCCGCCCTCGCTGGAACAGGCGGCGCGCCTGCTCGGCGAAAGCCCGGGCGGAACGCTACGGCGCGTGCACCTGCCGCTGCTGCGTCCCGCCATGGCAGCGGCCGCCCTGCTGGTATTCGTCGATGCCATGAAAGAACTGCCGGCCACGCTACTGCTGCGGCCCATGAACTTCGACACCCTCGCCACCTGGCTGTACGGCGAAGCCGCGCGCGGCACCTACGAGGAAGGCGCGGTGGCCGCGTTGGCCATCGTCGCGGCCGGCCTGCTTCCCGTGATTCTATTGGCGCGCGGCCAGGAACATACGTCCGTCCCGCGCGCGAGCCGATCGCGCGATCGCGCAATGCCGCAAGGCACCCCATCATGACCGCAACACTGGAATTGGATCACCTTGCCCTGGCCTACGATACGCCCCGCGGCCCCATACGCGCGGTCGACGATTTGTCGCTGACGCTGCCCGGCGGCCACATCGGCTGCCTGCTCGGCCCGTCGGGCTGCGGCAAAACCACCGTGCTGCGCGCCATCGCGGGGTTCGAACCGCCGGCCGGCGGCCGCATTCTGCTCGATGGCGTCGTGCTGTCCAGCACCACCCGGCACGTGGCGCCGGAGCGCCGGCGCGTGGGCATGATGTTCCAGGACTATGCGCTGTTTCCCCACCTGACGGTGGGACGCAATGTCGGCTTCGGCCTGCGCCGCCAGCCGCGCGCCGAACGCGAGCGCCGTGTCGCCGAGATGCTGGAACTCGTGGGACTGGCGCAGGCCGTCGACCGTTATCCGCACGAGCTTTCCGGCGGCCAGCAGCAGCGCGTCGCGCTGGCCCGCGCGCTGGCGCCGTCGCCGGACCTGCTGCTGCTGGACGAGCCTTTTTCCAACCTCGACGCGGATGCGCGCGAACGCCTGGCATTCGAAGTGCGCGACATCCTGAAGCACACCGGGCACACGGCGGTGCTGGTCACGCACGACCAGGCGGAAGCCTTCGCCATCGCCGACCGCATCGGGGTAATGACCGAAGGCCGCGTGGCGCAGTGGGACACGCCCTACAACCTGCGCCACCATCCCGCCACGCCTTTCGTCGCCGACTTCATCCGCCGGGAAGCGCTGGCGGAGCAGCGCGCGGCGGCCTATGCGCGCGGCGCGCGGCGCGCCTGATCGCCGTAGCACACGGTCGCCTGCGTGCCATGCGTCGTTGTGGGCCGGGCCCCGGCGCTACGATGCCGCGCGTCCGCACACACAAGCCATGGGCTGCAAGGCGCGACGCGAACCAGCCTATCGCGGCGGGATCGGCGCCAGCGGTGCCCAGGCCGGCGCGGGAATGAATTCCGTGGTGTCCTCCGGCACGGTCTGGCCGAAGCGATTGCGTATCCAGTCCTCGCGCGCCTGCTCGATGCGATCGCGGCGGCTGGAGACGAAGTTCCACCACAGGTAGCGCGGACCGTCCAGCGGTTCGCCACCCAGCAAGGCCACCCGCGCCGCTGAAAGTCCCTTCAGCGTCACCGGCTTGCCCGGCGCGAATACCACCAGCCGCCCGGACTCGAAGCGCTGGCCGTCGATTTCCACCTCGCCGCGCGCCACGTAGGCCGCGCGCTCTTCATATTCCGCGTCCAGCTGCAGGCGCGCGCCCGCCTCCAGCGCGACATCGCCCAGGAACAGCGGCGACAGCGTGCGTATCGACGAAGTCTGTCCGAACAGGGAACCGGCGACGATCTGCGCGCGCACGCCCTCGCCTTCCATCACCGCCTGCGCATCGCGGCCGTAGTGCACGAAACCGGGATCGGTCTCTTCGTGGCTGGCCGGCAGCGCCACCCAGGACTGCAACCCCGCCAGCGGCTGCGGCTGCGCGCGGCTCTGCGCCGAGGAGCGTTCGGAATGCACGATGCCGCGCCCCGCGGTCATCCAGTTCACCTCGCCGGGCAGGATGGTGCGCACGGTGCCCACGCCGTCGCGATGCACGATCGCCCCTTCGTACAGGTAGGTCACCGTGGACAGACCGATATGCGGATGCGGCCGCACGTCGATGCCCGCGCCCGCCGGCAACATGGCCGGCCCCATCTCGTCCAGGAAGACGAAGGGCCCCACCGTGCGGCGCTCGCGCGAAGGCAAGGCGCGCCGCACCTCGAAATTGCCGATGTCGCTGGTGCGCGGTATCACCACGGATTCGATGGACGGGGGGAACTCGGGCATTAGCTGGGACATGGCAGACTCCGGTAAGCGGTGCGGTGGCAAGGGCGAACAACGATGGGGGCGACGCGCCTGCCCCGCATCGGCGACGCGGAGCAGGCGCGACCGAGCGATCACGGCAGGTCGAATACCAGGACTTCGGCGTCCTCGCCCTGTTCCAGGACGATCTCGCTTTCATCCTCAACGGCCACCGCGTCGCCGGCCACCAGGGGTTTGCCGTTGGCGGTCACTTTGCCGCGGGCCACGTGGATCCAGGCGCGCCGGCCGTCCGCCAGCGTCAGGGTCGCACGTTCCTCGCCATCGAACAATCCCGCATACAAACGCGCGTCCTGGTGGATCAGGACCGAACCGTCCCGCGCATCCGGCGACGCCACCAGGCGCAGGCGCCCGCGCTTGTCGGCTTCCTCGAAGCGCTTTTCCTCGTAGCTGGGGTCGATGCCGGCCACGTTCGGTTCGATCCAGATCTGCAGCAGGTGCGTGCCGTGATCGGGCTGCGGGTTGAACTCCGAATGCAACACGCCGCGCCCGGCGCTCATGCGCTGCACATCGCCCGGCCGGATGGTGGAACCGTTGCCCATGCTGTCCTTGTGCGCGACCGCGCCGTCCAGCACATAGGTGATGATTTCCATATCGCGATGGCCGTGGGTGCCGAAGCCGCGCCCGGCGGCGATCTGGTCGTCATTGATCACCCGCAGGGGACCGAATCCCATATGGCGCGGATCGTAGTAGCCGGCGAATGAGAACGTATGGTGGCTCTTGAGCCAACCGTGGTCGGCAAAACCGCGTTCTTCGCTGCGTCGCAGGGTAAGCATGGCTGGAACTCCTTGTGAACGTTGTCGATGAACGTCATTGTGGGCGTCCCGGCGGCACTTGCGGCTGAGCCGTTTTGAAGACATCATTCAATAAATTTGAACGATTTTTACCGGTCCGTACCCCGCCTTCCCGCTGCCAGCCAAGGCCGCACCGCCGTCTGCGCACTGCCCTTCTTCCGACGCTTTCCACCATGCCGCCTGACCTGCCCCCGCCCGGCCCCGACGCCCTGATCACCCCGGACCTGCTGCTGCTGGTGGACGCGATCGCCCGCCATGGCAGCTTCGCCAAGGCGGCCCGGGAAATGGGCCGGGTGCCGTCCGCCGTGACCTACGCCATTCGCGGCCTGGAAGACCGCCTCGACGTGTTGCTGTTCGACCGCAGCGGGCACCGCGCCGTCCTGACCCCGGCCGGCCAGGCCCTGCTGGACGATGGCCGCCTGTTGCTGAAGTCCCTGGAAGACCTGACCCGACGCGTGCGCCGGATCGCCACCGGCTGGGAACCCGAGCTGCGCATCGCCGTGAACGGCGTGCTGCCCTGGCCGCCCATCTACGACCTGATCGAGGAATTCCAGGCCCTGGGCAGCGCCACGAAGCTGCGCTTCACCAGCGAAGTGCTGGGCGGTACCTGGGACGCCCTGACCGGCGGACGCGCGGACTTGCTGATCGGCGGCGACGCCGCGCTCGCGCCGCCGGGCCGCTTCGCCACCCAGCCCCTGGGCGAGCTGCATCTGCTGTTCTGCGTCGCGCCGCACCACCCGCTGGCCCAGGCCGAGCAGCCGCTGACGCCGGAGGACATCGGCGCGCACTGCGCGGTGGTCGTGGCCGACACATCGCGCGCCCTGCCGCCACTGACGCGCGGCCTGCTGGACACGCAGCAACGCGTCGTCATGCCGACCATGCAGGCGAAGATCCATGCGCAGATACGCGGCGTGGGTTGCGGCTACCTGCCGCACCTGCTCGCCGCGCCCTATCTGGACCAGGGACTGCTGGTGGAAAAGCCCACACGCGACGGCGGCATGCTGGAACGCCTGTCCTGCGCGTGGCGCGCGCCCGCCCGCGGCGAAGCCTTGAAGTGGTGGTTGAAGAAACTGGAATCGCCGCGGCTGCGCGGCAGCCTGGTGGACGTGCCGGCGGCCTGACTACTCGTCTTCCATCCCCAGGTCGCGCAACTTGCGTGTGATGGTGTTGCGGCCGATCCCCAGCCGCGACGCCGCCTCGACCCGGCGCCCGCGACTGGCCTGCAGTGCCGTTTGCAGCAGGATCTTTTCGAACTGCCGTGTCAGCGTGGCCATGATCGCAGGCTCGCCGCGATCCAGGCGATGCTGCGCATCCCGCAACAGGAATTCCTGCCAGTTCTGCTGGGAAGCATCGGCCACGGCCGCGGCGGCCGGCGCCGCCGTCGCGCCGCGCGCGGCGGTCTGCGGCAACGACGACTGCTGCTCCATGGCGCGGATTTCCGGCGGCAGGTCGGCGCGTTCGATGGTCTGGCCTGGGGCCATGACGGTCAGCCAGTGGCAGAAGTTTTCCAGCTGGCGCACGTTGCCGGGAAAATCGAAGCGTGTCAGCACGGCCAGGGCTTCCGGCGTCAGGCGCTTGGCCGACACCCCCAGCTGCCGCGCGCTCTGCGTCAGGAAATGCTGCGCCAGCGCGGGAATATCCTCCACCCGCTCGCGCAAGGGCGGCAGGCGCAGGCGGATAACGTTCAGGCGATGAAACAAGTCCTCGCGGAATAGCCCCTGCTCTACGCGCTGCTCCAGCGGCTGGTGCGTCGCCGCGACGATGCGCACGTCCACCCGCACGGGCTGGGCACCGCCCACGCGATAGAACGTGCCCTCGGCCAGCACGCGCAACAGGCGCGTCTGCAGTTCGATCGGCATATCGCCGATCTCGTCCAGGAATAACGTGCCCCCGTGGGCTTCCTCGAAGCGGCCGCGGCGCAGCGTATTGGCACCCGTGAAGGCGCCGCGCTCATGGCCGAACAGTTCCGCTTCCAGCAGGTCGCGCGGGATCGCGGCGGCATTCAGCGCCACGAAGGGGCCCTTGGCCCGCGCGCCGTGGCCATGCAGCGCACGCGCCACCAATTCCTTGCCGGTGCCGGATTCCCCGGTGATCAGCACCGTTACCTTGGACTGCGCCAGGCGGCCGATGGCCCGGAAGATTTCCTGCATGGCCGGCGAGGCCGACTGCGTCATCATCCAACGCTCGCCCTGCTCGTCCTGGCCCGCCAGGGGACCGCCGTCCGGGCCGTCGGCCGACTCCTGCGCGGCGCGCTGGATCAGCGACACCGCCTCATTGACGTCGAAAGGCTTGGCCAGGTAATCGAAGGCCCCGCCCTGGAACGCCGATACGGTACTGTCCAGGTCGGCGAACGCCGTCATCACGATGACCGGCAGCGCGGGGTGGCCTTCCTTGATCTGCCTCAGCAGGTCCAGCCCGCTGCCGCCGGGCATGCGGATATCCGATACGAGCGCCGCGGGCTCGTCCCCTTCCAGCGCGCTGAGCACATCGGTGGCCTGCGAAAAGCTGCGGGTGTTTATACCCGCGCGCGCCAGGGCCTTTTCCAGTACCCAGCGTATCGCCTGGTCATCGTCTACGATCCAAACAGGTTTCATGCGTGTTCCATCGGCAGTACCAGGCGGAATTCCGTATGCCTGGGTCGGGATTCGAATTCGATGATGCCGCCGTGTTGCTGCACGAAGTCCTGGGCCAGGCTCAGTCCCAGGCCCGTGCCGCCGGGGCGCGCGGTGACGAGCGGATGGAAAATACGGTCGCGGATATGTTCCGGTACGCCGGGACCGTTGTCGATAATCGAAAGGACCGCGGCCAGCCGATGCTGCCGATGCGCCAGCATAACGCGCCGGGCCACGCGCGTGCGCAGCGTGATCTGTGGCGCCGGCGCATCGTCGCCCGCGGATTGGATGGACAGCTCCTGCGCGGCGTTGCGCGCCACGTTCAGCACGGCCTGCATCAGCCGCGCCGCGTCGCCCTGCAAATCGGGCATGGACGCGTCATAGTCGCGCACGATGGCCAGTCCGTCGCGGAACTCGGCCTGGATCAACGCGCTGACGCGTTCGCAGATTTCGTGGATATTCACCGGACGGGCGTGCAACGGCACGCGCTGCGGCCCGATAAGGCGGTCGACCAGCGCCTGCAGCCGGTCGGCCTCCGAAATGATCACCTGGGTATATTCCGCCAGCGACGGATCGGGCAATTCGCCCTCCAGCAACTGGGCGGCGCCGCGCAGGCCGCCGAGCGGATTCTTGACCTCGTGCGCCAGGTTGCGCAGCAACTGCCGGTGGGTCTCGATCTCGTCGACCAGTCGGTGATTGCGATCGGCGGCCACGCGCAGCTCGATCTCGCGCGCCTCGATCAACACGGGCCAGGCCTGCGCCATCAGGGCCACCGTGGTCACCACCACGCTGACGGAATCGCCGCCGCGCCGCAGCGAGGTCACCTGGCGAACGTCGGCGACATTGCCGGCCTTCGCCTGGTCGATCGAAGACTGCATGGCCTCGCGGTCGTCGAACAGGCCGGCGGCCTGCTGTCCGCTCAACTGGCGGCGCGAGCGGCCGAACATATCCTCGGCGGCCGCATTGGCATATTCGACGCACCCCTGCTCGTTCACCAGCAGTACCGATGTCGCAAGCAGTTCGAAGGCTTCTACATTCATCTTCATCACCCGGGGCGGCATACAGGCGGACCGGCGCCCCGGTCCGCCCCTGCGTGCACCGGGAAATCAGCCGGCAATCACAGGCTGTAGTACATGTCGAACTCGACAGGATGCGTCGTCATGCGCAGACGCTGCACTTCCTGCTCTTTCAGTGCCAGATAGCCGTCCAGCATATCGTCGGTGAAGACACCGCCGCGCGTCAGGAACTCGCGATCCTTGTCCAGCGCTTCCAGGGCCTGATCCAGCGACGAGCAGACGGTCGGGATCTTGGCATCCTCTTCCGGCGGCAGGTCGTACAGGTTCTTGTCGGCCGGATCGCCCGGGTGGATCTTGTTCTGCACGCCGTCCAGGCCGGCCATCATCAGGGCCGAGAAAGCCAGGTACGGGTTGGCCAGGGGATCCGGGAAGCGCGTTTCGATACGGCGGCCCTTGGGATTGCCGACGTAGGGAATACGGATCGAGGCCGAACGGTTGCGGGCCGAGTAGGCCAGCTTGACCGGCGCTTCGAAGTGCGGAACCAGGCGCTTGTAGGAGTTCGTGCCGGGGTTGGTGATCGCGTTCAGCGCGCGGGCATGCTTGATGATGCCGCCGATGTAGTACAGCGCGAATTCCGACAGGCCGGCGTAGCCGTTGCCGGCGAACAGGTTCTGGCCGTCCTTCCAGATCGACTGGTGCACGTGCATGCCCGAACCGTTGTCGCCGACGACGGGCTTGGGCATGAAGGTGGCGGTCTTGCCATAGGCATGGGCCACGTTGTGCACGACGTACTTCAGGACCTGGTTCCAGTCGGCGCGCTGCACCAGCGTGCTGAACTTGGTACCGATTTCCAGCTGGCCGGGAGCCGCCACTTCATGGTGGTGCACTTCGACCGGCACGCCCTGCTGCTCCAGCAGCAGGCACATTTCCGAACGCATGTCCTGGAACGAATCGACCGGCGGCACGGGGAAGTAGCCGCCCTTGACCAGCGGGCGATGACCCAGGTTGCCGCCTTCGAATTCCATGCCGGTGGACCACGGGGCCTCTTCCGACTTGATCTTGACGAAGGTGCCGGACATGTCGGTGTTCCACGTCACGCCGTCGAAAACGAAGAATTCGGGCTCGGGACCGAAGTAGGCGGTGTCACCGATGCCGGAGGCCTTCAGGTAGGCTTCGGCGCGCTTGGCCAGCGAGCGCGGATCGCGCGAATAGCCCTTCATGTCGGAGGGCTCGACAACGTCGCAGGTCAGGATCAGCGTCGTTTCTTCCATGAACGGATCGATGCGCGCGGTGGTGGCATCCGGGATCAGCAGCATGTCGGACGCCTCGATACCCTTCCAGCCCGGGATCGAAGAACCGTCGAAAGCATGGCCGCTTTCGAACTTGTCCTCGTCAATCACGTGCGACGGCACCGAGACGTGATGCTCGCGGCCGGCGGTATCGGTAAAACGGAAGTCGACGAACTTGACTTCCGCGTCGGCAATCTGTTTCAGGACTTCTTTAGGGCTTGCCATGTCATCTCCGTTTGATAAAGGGTCGAGCGCTGCAACTCGACTGGCACTCAGCTAAAAAGCAACAACCATGCCATGTTTTACCCTGGGAATCCCGAGGGTGATCCGGCGTGCCGCCGGGGCGATGGACAAATATTGCACCAATACAGTGCCCATCATGGGGCATATGAGCTCTATTTTGGTGCATCAGTTCAAAAACAGTGCTTGAAGGTCATTAAGGAACGCCCAACCATGAGGCGTTGCCTTCAGCCGCGTCGGGTCCGCATCCAGCAGGCCCTTGCGGACGGCCGCCTCCAGTTGGTGCGCGATCGCCGCCAGCGACAGGCCGGTGCGTTCGGCGAAATGGCTGGTGGGCACCCCTTCCTTCAGGCGCAGCACATTCAGCATGAACTCGAAGGGAAGCTCGTCCTTGCCGACCTCGCGCGTCTCGGCGATGTGCGAACCGTCGCGCGCCATCGCCGCCGCCATCCAGCGCTCCGGGTTGCGCGTGCGCGCTTCGCGCAGGATACGGTCGTGGAATGACAGCTTGCCGTGCGCGCCCGGGCCAATGCCCAGGTAGTCGCCGAATTCCCAGTAGTTCAGGTTGTGGCGGCAGCGGGCGCCGGGTCGCGCATAGGCCGAGACCTCATAGCGCTCCAGGCCCGCCCCGGCCGCCAGGGCTTCCACGGCGTCCTGCATGGCGGCCGCCGTATCGTCGTCGGGCAGGTTGCCCGGCGGATACTTGGCGAAGACCGTATTCGGTTCCAGAGTCAGGTGGTACAGCGACAGATGTTCCGTGCCGTACGACAAGGCCTCCCGCACATCCGCTTCGCAATCCCGCGGCGATTGTCCCGGCAGCGCGAACATCAGGTCCAGGTTGATCCGGGACACGGCGGACTGCGCCATGTCGATGGCGCGCCGCGCCTGGTCGGCGTTGTGGATGCGCCCCAGCGCCCGCAACTGCGCGTCATCGAAACTCTGGACGCCCAGCGACAGCCGGTTCACGCCGCTGGCCGCATAGTCGCGGAAACGGCCGGCCTCGGCGGTGCCGGGGTTGGCCTCCATGGTGATTTCGGCGTCCGGCCACAGGTTCAGGTAGGCCCGCAGCATGGCCAGCAATTCGTCCAGGCCGGCGGCCGACAACAGGCTGGGGGTACCGCCGCCGATGAAGACGGAAATCACCTGGCGGCCCCAGATCCCCGGCAGGGCCTGTTCAAGGTCGGCGCGCAAGGCGTCCAGATAGGCGCGTTCCGGGATTTCACCCTCGGCCGCATGCGAATTGAAATCGCAATAGGGACATTTGCGCACGCACCAGGGCACGTGGACGTAGACGGACAACGGCGGCAGGCTGGTCAGCCCGGACGCGCCGCGCGCGGCAGGCGCCGCGGCGGCCGGGCGGATGGGAATGGTAATGGGCATGCGGTGTTGCGCGTTCAGCGGGTGGCCCGGTGCAGCTTGGCCAGCAGTTCGCGCAGGGCCTGCGCGCGGTGGCTGATGGCATTTTTGTCGGCGGGAGCCAGCTCGGCCGCCGTCTTGCCCAGGTCGGGCAGATAGAAATAAGGATCGTAGCCGAAACCGTGCTCGCCGCGCGGCGTATCGGCGATTTCGCCAAGCCAGACGCCCTCGCCCAACAGCGGCCGGGGATCGTCCGCCGCCCGCACCAGCGCGAGGACGGCGATATAACAGGCGCGCCGGTCCGGCTGGCCGGCCAGTTCCCGCACGACCCGCGCGTTGTTGGCGGCGTCGGATTTCTCGCCGCCCTCCAGGCTGGCATAGCGCGCCGAATACACGCCGGGCGCGCCGCCCAGGGCATCCACGCACAGGCCGGAATCGTCGGCCAGCGCGGGCAGACCGGTCAGCCGGCTGGCGTGGCGGGCTTTTTCCAGCGCATTCTCGATAAAGGTGCAGTGCGGCTCCGGCGATTCGGGCACGCCCAGTTGGCCTTGCGGGATCAGTTCGATGCCCAGCGGGGCGAACAGGGCCGAGAACTCGCGCAGCTTGCCCGCATTGCCGGAGGCGAGCACCACGCGGTCGAGGCCGGAAACGAAGTCGGAGGACATGGTATTTGTAACCAACGGTGCGATTCGAGAGGCAAACTGGTAGTGTATCGCCCGCGCGGCAAGACACAGATTGAAACGCCCGCGCAATATGGGCCGCTCACCATAAGCGCTCTTCACCCGGTGGCAAAGCATGCACGCGTCTGTACACCCCGCTATCCCGGCCGCCGGCTCCAGTGCGGTCCTGCCTCCTCCGGGCCTGCTGGACGAGATTCTGCGCTCCGGGCGATTGGTACCCCTGTTCCAGCCGGTGATCGACCTGGCGAACGGCCGTGTCTACGGCTACGAAAGCCTGATCCGCGGCCCCAGCGACACCGACCTGCACATGCCCGAGGCGCTGTTCGGGGAAGCCCGCCGCCACGGCGTACATCCGCTGGTCGAACACGCCAGCGCCACCAGCGGCCTGCGCGGCTTCCAGGACGCGGCGCCGGCCGGCAGCAGCCTCTTCCTGAACATGTCCGCTTCCGCCCTGCTGCATTTCTGGACGCAGTGGGGCGATGCCATGCCGGCCCGCCTGCTGGCTGCCTGCACGATCGAACCGGGCCGTGTCGTCATCGAACTGAGCGAACATGACACGCTTCATCCGGACGTGCGCACCCTGACCGAAATGCTGCGGACGCTGCGCGCGCATGGGGTGCGGCTCGCGCTGGACGACTACGGGGTCGGCCATGCCAGCCTGCAGCTATGGTCGGAAGCCCAGCCCGACCTGGTCAAGATAGACCGCTATTTTTTCCACGGCATCGCGCAGGACGAGCGCCGCCAGAAGCTGGTGCGCGCGGTCCTGTCGGTGGCGCAGTGCCTGGGTACGCCGACGGTGGCCGAGGGCGTGGAAACCGCCGAGGACCTGGCCATGGTGCGCGACCTGGGGATCCGCTACGCGCAGGGCTGGTTCCTGGGGTATCCCGCCACGCGCCTGAGCGGCGAGGTGTCGCCCCAGGTAAGCCAGGTGTTGAGCGCGCGGTCGCCGTCGCGCGTCCCCACCCGGGCGCCGGGCGCGACGGCCGCCACGCTGCGCGTCCAGGCGCCGTCGGTATCTCCCAGCCGCCATACCAACGACGACGTGCATCGTCTTTTCGACGGACACAAGGGCATGCATGCCGTGGCGGTGGTGGACGACGATAACCGTCCCCTGGGGATCATCAACCGGCGCGACTTCACGGAGCACTACGCACAGCGCTACACCCGCGAGCTGTTCGGACGCGATGCCTGCACGACATTCATGAACGACCGGCCGGTCCTGGTCGACGTACATGCCTCCATCGACCAGCTCAGTCACGTGCTGGTATCCGACGACCAGCGCTACCTCGTCGACGGTTTCATCATCACCCGCGACGGCAACTACGACGGACTGGGCACCGGCGAGGCCCTGGTGCGCTCGGTCACGGAAATGCGCATCGAGGCCGCGCGCTACGCCAATCCGCTGACCTCGCTGCCGGGCAATATTCCGATCAGCCAGCATATCGGCAGCCTGCTGGACGGCGGCGTCGAGTTCGTCACCTGCTATTGCGACCTGAATCACTTCAAGCCCTTCAATGACGTCTACGGCTACTGGCGCGGCGACGACATGATCCAGCTGTGCGCCACGGTCATCCGCAACCATTGCGACCCGCAGCGGGATTTCGTCGGCCATGTGGGCGGCGACGATTTCGTCATCCTGTTCCGCAGTCCCGATTGGCGCGACCGTGCCGATCGCATCATCCGGGATTTCAACGAGGACGCGGTGGACCTGTACGACGACGAAGGCCGCGCGCGCGGCGGCATCGCCGCCGAGGACCGCTACGGCGTCATGCGCTCGTTCCCGTTCGTCACGCTCAGTATCGGCGCGCTGCGCGTGGCGCCGCAGTCAGGCGTGCGCATCCGCCCCGAGGACATTGCGTCCGCCGCCGCCCGCGTCAAGCATCAGGTCAAGCACGGAAACGTTCCGATCGTTGTCGAGCCCTACGTGGCGGACGGCGGCGGCTGAGTCTGCGGCCCGCCGCGCCGCGGGCGGCGCACCGTCTTCGGTCCGCCCCAGGCGGAATACCGCCACCGCGCGGTTCAGGCGTTCGGCACGGCCCTCCAATGCCGCCACCGCGGCGGCCGTCTCTTCCGCCAGCGCGGCATTCTCCTGCGTGTTGCGATCCAGGCCCGACATGGCCTCGTGCATCGCGCCAATGCCGGCCGCCTGTTCGGCCGCGGCCTGCGATATCTCGTTTACCAGCGCGGTGACACGCGCGACGGCCTCGCGCATGGCGCCGATGGTTTCGCCCGCCGAACCCACCTCGCGCACGCCCGCGTCGACGTGATCCGCCGAGTCGGCGATCAGGAACTTGATCTCGCGCGCGGCGCTAGCGCTGCGCTGGGCCAGGGTGCGCACCTCGCCGGCGACCACCGCGAAACCGCGGCCCGCTTCGCCGGCACGAGCCGCCTCGACCGCCGCATTCAAGGCCAGCAGATTGGTCTGGAACGCGATGCCGTCGACCACGCCCACGATATCGCCGATGCGGCGCGCGCTTTCGGCGATATCGCGCATGCGCCCGACCACGCGATCCACGGCCTGCGCGCCCTGCTCGGCCAGCGCCTCGACGCGATGCGCCTGGGCATGGGCCTGCTCGGCGTTTTCGGAGGTCGCGTTTACGGTCTGCGCCAGGGTGGACATGCCGGCCGCGGTTTCCTGCAGCATGCCGGCCTGCTCGGCTGTCCGTTCGGACAGCTGGACGCCGCCGGCGGCCAGCGCGCGCATATCGGCATGGATGTCGTCCACGGCGGCGCGCACCGTACCGACGGCGTTGGACAAACCGGCCTGCATGCGGCTCATGGCAGAGAACAGGACACCGATCTCGTTTTCCCCGCGGCTATCGATGGGACGCGTCAGGTCGCCGTCGGCGATGCGGTCGAAATGGCCGCCGGCATCGCGCAGCGGCTCCAGCAGCGAGCGCCGCAACACCAGGCGTATACCGATGGCCAGCAACAGCACGAAAACCGCCAGGCCCGCCGCGCTATACACGGCGGCATCCTGCATGCGCGCCACCTCGACGATGGCTGCCGCGCCCTGGGCACGCGTATAGCGCTGGAACGCGCCTTCCGCCTTGACGTAGGCCTCGGCGGAACCGGGCAGCACCTGGTCGTTCAAGCGATTCACTTCCACGCCGTTGAACCCCTGGATTGCCTTGCGCATCGGCGCCAGGCAATCGTCCACCAGCCTGGCATAGGCCTGCATCGCCGCATCGTACAGAGGCTTGCCCTCGGAATTGGTGTACGCCTGCGACTGCAGCCGTTCGACGCTTTTGCGCGCATCGCCCAGGAAACGATCGACGACGGCCAGCATCCGGTCACGCTCGGGGATGCGGCCGCCTTCCATATAGGTTTTCGCGTCCACCAGCGCGGCACGTGCCTGGAACACCGCGCTGCTGACGTTGCCCAGTTCGCTGGCGCGCTCGATATTGTCGCGTCCGAGTTCTTCGACCCACGCGCGGTTCTCGCGCAACAGCGCGATGGCCGCGGCCCCGGCCACGACGAACAGCGTCACGAACAGCGCCAGCACGATCGTCAAGGCCCTATTCACAGTCAATTTGTTCCGCATCGCATCCCACCTACGTGCCCCTGGGGGCAAAACACATTTGGTAAGGATTATGTTGCGGTCAAATGGCAGTTTCTTGACATCGGGCGGGACCGGGGAGGACGGCCACCGCGATCGTCATCCGGGTGTCATGCGATCCGCCTACGCCGTGCCTGCAAGGCCTGGGACACCGGCAGTCGGCGGGCGCTGGCTCGCGTGGCGCGTCAAGCCATCGCCTGCTTCTGCGCCTGCACCAGCCCGCCGATGCCGCGCTCGGCCAGGCCCAGCATCGCGTCCAGTTCCGCGCGGCTGAACGCCACGCCCTCCGCGGTGCCCTGCACCTCCACGAAGGCGCCCGCGCCCGTCATGACCACATTCACGTCGGCATCGCAGCCGGAGTCTTCTTCGTAGTCCAGGTCCAGCACCGGACGTCCGCCGACCATGCCCACCGATACCGCGGCGACGTGATCGCGCAGCGGGCTGGATGCCAGGTCGCCCCGCTTCATCAGCAAGGCAATGGCATCGGCCATCGCCACCCAGGCGCCGGTGATGCTGGCGCAGCGCGTGCCGCCATCGGCCTGCAGGACGTCGCAATCGATATGCAGCGTGCGCTCGCCCAGCGCGGTCATGTCCATGACCGCGCGCAGGCTGCGGCCGATCAGGCGCTGGATTTCCTGCGTTCGTCCGGACTGCTTGCCGCGCGCCGCCTCGCGGTCGCCGCGCGTGTGCGTCGCGCGCGGCAGCATGCCGTATTCGGCCGTGACCCAGCCCTGCCCCTGGCCCTTCAGGAAAGGCGGTACCTTGTCCAGCACGCTGGCGGTACAGAGCACATGCGTATTGCCGGCCTTGATCAATACGGATCCTTCCGCGTAGCGCGTAAAGCCGCGCGTCAGCGACAGCGGCCGCAGCTCGTCGGGCGCGCGGCCCGAATGGCGGACCGGGGTGGATGCGGATGAGGTCACGGATATCTCCAGTCGATGAGGTCGGCAGCGATTGTACGGGGCGGCCCGGCCGCCCTTCGGGTTATTCTGCGGGCATCGCGTTCGCCTCGCGACCGCCCCTTCAGGATGTATTGAACATGATACGAAGCATGACCGCCTTCGGCAGCGCCCGCGCCGACCTGGACCAAGGCTCGCTGTCGCTGGAGTTTCGCAGCGTCAACAGCCGTTTCCTCGACCTGTATTTCCGCTTGCCCGACGATCTGCGGCACCTGGAATCGCCGCTGCGCGAGCTGCTGACTGCCAGCCTGGGCCGCGGCAAGGTCGAAGTCCGCGTCAGCTATACCCGCAACGCGGCCGCGGACCTGGATCGCCTGGATACGCAGTGGCTGCAGCGCCTGGCCGAACAACTGCAGGCGGCTCGCCAGGTCCTGCCCGAAACCGAATCGCCGCGGCTGGTGGAGCTGTTCAACTGGCCCGGCCAGCGCAATAACGATGCCCTCGATCCGCAGGCCTGGGGCGCGGCCGGCATGCAGGCCGCGCGCGACGCGCTGGTCCAGTTGCAGGACGCCCGTGCCCGCGAAGGCGAACGCCTGGCCGCGATGATGCGCGACTGTGCCGCCGGCATCGAAAAAATCGTCCAGGACGTAGAGCGCCACCTGCCGCAGTTACTGGCCGATCATCGCGAAAAGCTGGCGGCCAAACTGCGCGAAACGGTCGAGGCGGCCTTTCCCGGCGGCTTTGCCCACATCAGCGGGCAGGAGCTGACGGAACGCCTGTCGCAGGAAGCCAATCTATTCGCCCTGCGCATCGACGTCGCCGAAGAACTGTCGCGCCTGCGCTCGCACCTGGCCGAGCTCGTCCACATCCTGGCCGATGGCAACGCCGACGCCGCCGGCAAATCCGCCAAACGCGCCGGCGGCGGCGGCAGCGCCGGCAAGCGGCTGGATTTCCTGTTCCAGGAAATGAACCGCGAGGCAAACACGCTGGGCTCCAAGGCCGGCAGCGTCGACGTTACGCGCGCCGCCATGGACTTGAAGCTGCTGATCGAACAGATGCGGGAACAGGCGCAGAACATCGAATAGCGCCGCGTGGCCTGATGCGCCCGTGGCAGTCGCCGCGGGCGCTCACCGCGCCGATCCCTGGCCCGCCCCTTGCGGCGATACCGGTTGCCGCGATCCCTGCTTCTGGTCTTGCGTCGCTCCCTGCTCGGCCTGCGTTATGTCCCATTCCCCATTAATGGTTACGCTCGCTTCATCCGCCACCTCGCCCGCGTAGATTTGCTGCACGTGTAGCGTCAGAGGTGGACTTATGCATGCATGGATACTGCAATTGCCACCTGGGTATGGCGCGGGCGTCTGGAACACCGCCGCGGTGGACCACGTCCCGGCGGAAGATGCCCTGACCATCTGCGGGTCGCCGCTGCCGCCGCCGGTTTGGCTCACCTCCACCCACGTATCCGGTGTCGCGGTTCCGGAAACGCTGAACGGCGGAGGCGGCTTGTTTGCCTGCCAGTATGTTTTCGAACCGTCCGCGGGAGAAGAAATCGCGACCGGATTCAAAACGCTGAAACGCCGCGTCGACGTCGGCGGATCCCCGCTGACCATGCTGGGGTTCTGTGTCTGCCGCGCGAGTACGCTATACGTGCCCGCGGCTGTAATCGGATAAGGACCGCAGGTCCAGGTGCCGTCGCGCTGCACCAGCGTCTGGCACGATGGGCCATTTGGAAAGGTCACCGTATAGCCCGGCGTCCCGTAGCCTTGCACGATGTATGAAGAACCGACCACCACCTGGTCCGGCATGGGTTCGGTGATGTAGAAAGGGCTGCCGCCCGGGCAGGTCGCACCGCCCACCGGATACTGCGTCGTCCCCTGGTCCAGCGGATAACCGTCCAGCATCTGGGTCGCGGTCAGGCTGTAGCACCCCGGCCCGCTGGACAGCAGGTTGGTGAAGGCCCATGTGCCGTCGCCTTGCACCGTGGTAAAGCCCAGGTCGATAACGCCCATCAGTTTCAAGGACAGCTGCGCATCCGGTTCGCCGGTTCCCGTGACGTCGTACGGCGTATTGGCCGGCAAGCCGTCGCCGGGCGCGGGATGTCCATACACGATGGGACGCGCGGCGCGCGTATGGAACACCCGGCCGACCGGCTGGTCCGTCCAGTCGCCGGCTTGCCCGGATTGCAGCACGCTCAAGGTATAGGGCGATCCGGGCAGGATGCCGGTCAATACGCAAGACCAGGCGCCCTGGGTAACCGTGGCCCCGCAGCCCTTCTTCGGCCCGGCGCCATCGATGATATTGACGGTGATGCGGGCACCTTCCTGGCCTTGTCCGCGCACCGTTACCTTGCCGATGTCCTGCACCTCTTCTTCGTCGCGCGGCGACGTCACCGTCGCGACCTTGGCGACGGTGATATTCGCGGTGGCCTGGCTTTGCGGCTTGTTGTCCACGTATTCGGTAGCCACGATGGAAAGCGGAGCGCCGTTTACGCCATAGTGCGACAGCGGTATCGGATCCGTCGCCCAGGCTCCGTTCACGATATCGATATTGCGCGGCGAATCGCTGCCTACCACCACCTGGGCCACCGCGCCGCTCTGCCCCGTGCCGGCAATCTGGATGCCGTCGATGGGATTGTTGCTGGAGACCACCGATTTATCCCGTGGCGCGCGGATGCCGATACCTTGCGCCGCCGGGACCGAGAAGTCGCGCGGCACGGCGGGATCCTGCCAACCCTGACCGCTCTGGGTGACCTGCGCCGTATACGATGTGCCTGTGGTCAGGCCGGTAACCATGCAGCGCCACCGGCCTTTGTCGTCGGCGGTGGTATTGCAGGGTTGCGCCGGGTTCGCCGTGATGGCGACGTTCGCGTTCGGCTGGCCCGTGCCGCTGATATCGACGGTGGTATCGGCGGCGCCAAGCTGCTGGTTTTCCTTTGGCAGCAGGACCACGAGCGGCGTCGCAACCGAAAAATCGGCATGCTTGGGCGCGTCGTCCACGCCGCCCACCGATTGGGTGGCCGTCAACAGATACGATGTGGCGGGTTGCAGCCCGGATACCGCGCATTGCCAGCTTGCCGGCGCCTGTTGCGGCTGGCACGGCTGTGCTCCCGGCACATTGATGCTTAACTGCGCGCCTGCTTGCGCCTGGCCGGTAGCCGTAATACCGGTGGTCGTGGAGCTGAACACTTGGTTTTCGGCAGGCACGGTGATGGACAAGGGGTCGAATCCGCTGACGGAGAACTGCCGCGTCACGGCGGGATCGAGCCAACCCGGGCCTCCGGCAATGGCACTGCTGTCGCCTTCCGTCACGGTGGCGATGTATGAGGCCCCCACCTTTAGTCCGGTCACCAGGCACGCCCACTGGCCGGAATTCGGGATCACCTGGTTCTGGCATGGCGTCGCATTCGGCACGCTGACTTTCAGCGTTGCCCCGGGCTGTCCCCAGCCCTTGAACGCGACCTGCGTCGTTTGCGGCGGAAAAGCTTGTTCGTCAATCGGCTCGTCAATGGAGACAGGGCGCGCCACGGAAAAATGTACCGACACCGGGCGGTCCGTCTGGCCGGAGATGCCTTGATGCATGTTCAGCGTATAGAACGCCGGTGTCAGGTTCGATACAGGGCAAGACCATGTGCCGGTGGAGTCGATCTGCACGGGATCGCACACCTTTGCACCGTTGTCCGGATAGATCGGAAGATCAGGGGTTACGGTGGCCGCGACCAACCCCGTTCCTTTTATAGCGACGCTGGTCTGGTTCGACGGAAGCGTGGTCTGGTCCAGCGGATAGGTAAATTTCAGGCTCGGCCACGAATCGAAGCGCAACGTAGCGCCGGGCGCGGCTTGGCCGTTTACCTGCTGGGAGACCGGTACCGAATAGCCTTCAGAATGTGGCGACGGCGGCGGGAAACGGAATACGGAATCGGTTCTCCAATATCCCTGCGCATTGATCTGGGCATAGACGGGCTTTGTGGCGCTGTAATCCGAAACGATAGTGATCTGCCCACCGGGAGTGCCCGTGCCGAAGATCGACGTAAAGGTCGTAACGTCGCCGTCGATGTGGCCGCCATTGGGGGGATATAAAAAACTGAGCGGCAGCGCGTCGACACGAAGCGGTTGCTGTGCCAGTACCGTATCGCTCCAGGACCACCCGTCCCCACCGCCCACACGTCCGTGTTGCGACGCCGTAATGATGTAATCGGTGTTCGGCGCCAACCCGGTCAAATCGCACATCCAATAGCCTGCACCGTTCGCGACGCCGTTGCACCCTGGAGAGTCGGCTTGGCGGCCAGCCTTGGCGACCACCGTCGCGCCGGGAA
Organism: Bordetella genomosp. 11; assembly: GCF_002261215.1. NCBI lineage: Bacteria > Pseudomonadati > Pseudomonadota > Betaproteobacteria > Burkholderiales > Alcaligenaceae > Bordetella > Bordetella genomosp. 11. The sequence continues at coordinate 1,940,127 of NZ_NEVS01000004.1, forward strand.
GGGCGGTGCCACTCACTGTGATCGCCTCGCTCCAAGTCACGGGCGACTGTGGCCCGGTGATAGTGACGTTGGGAACCGAGATGAAAGTCGATGTATATGGCCCGTCTGCGCTCGTTACGGTCGCGGAAAATACCTGCCCCGCGCCGAAGTACCACGAAGCACTTGTCTGCCAGTTACCATTGTCGTCCGCCCAAGGGTACTCCTTGCGCCCATTAGAAGTTACGGTGACCTGAGAGTTCTCCGTGGCGGTACCGCGTATGGACGAATAAGCGTTGGAAGCTTGGTGGATGGCGTTGTGCTGCGCCGGCCACGTTATCACCGGGGGCCGCAAGTGCGCGTCATAGTCCCCGTCAAAGTAGATATCGATGTTGTTGTCGGACGCCATGGCAGGCTCATCAAGGCACGCGACGCCATCGCACGTGGCACTCGATACATCGCCTTTTCCGTTTGATTTACCCTCTGGAGCCACAATTGTGGTCGCCCATCCGAAAAGCCACTCATGCGTAAATAGCAGAGGATATGGAGTCGTAGCCCCCTTCTCGGTCGTGGGCTGTACCCACCAAGCCACGGTTTTCATGACGCCGGAGCAACCATGGCCGAAGTTGTTGTCGTCGGACAATGAGATAGTGGTAGTGCTGAATCCTTTTACATAAATCGTACGGGGCCCCGCGTCGTACATGCAATCATCGAATATCCGATCCAGGGTGATGTTCGCCGGCCCATGATTGATCAGTTGTACGTTATAGGTTGCCTCTCGCGACACGGGTTCCCCGGGCTTCTGAGGCTGCGCGGACGCTGCGGATACGGGCTGGCGCGCATCGGAGTGTTTGGCCAATACAGGACCGGCTTGCGTCACGCCGGGCAAGAAGATCGCCAGCGCAATGCCGATGGCAACGACTTCGGTCCATGCCGTCCCTATCCGCGTTCTCATGTTCGACCCTTCAGTTCAATTAATAGAATCCATGCTGCGGCGTGAATTTCTACTTTCATCTTCGACTTCGATATCGCTGGCCTTCAATTGAAGGTCACGACGCCATAGATGGTGATCTGCTGCTGGTTGACCTGCTGTCCGCCGTAGGTCTGGGTGGCGGTGACCGTGCCGGGATCGCTCTTGCACGAGCTCCAGTTGTAGGTGCAGTGCTGCGCGTCGCTGATCGGCGGCGGCGCCCGGAAGACCGCGTCGGTCGTCCAGTTGCCGTTCAGGTCCACGTCCACCGTCACCGGCCCGCCTTCGCCGCCGGCCTGCGTCACCGTCACCTGCCCGCCCGAGGCCCCCGTGCCCATCACCTTGTATAGCCGGCCCCCATTGGTGCGCACCTGGTCGCCATCGCGCGGGTAGACGATCGCCGCGTCCGGCGGCGGCCCCGCCACCACCGTGAAGTCGCGCGTGGGCGTCTGCCCAATCTGATCCTTGCCCATGTATTCCGTGGCCTGCACCGTGCGCGGCCCCGCCCCCTGCTTGTCTTCCTGGTCCGTGTACGTCAGCGACCACGTCCCGTCCGCGTTGACCGGCGCCGAGCGCTCGGCCACGCCCGACACATCGACCTTCACCGAGTCCAGCTGGCCCCCGCCCGTGCCCCGGATCGTGTATGGCAGGTACACCGACTGGCCCTCCTGCGGCGAAACGATCGACACGCTGGCCGTGCCGCCCACGTTGTACGTCACCGGATCCGAGCTGCCCAGCGCCGTGCTGCCCGCGTACTGCGTGGCCGTGATCGTGAACTGGCCCTTGCTCGGCGTACCTTCCCCGTACGTCTGCGTCCACAGCCCCTGGTCATTGACCGCGATCCCCGCGTACGTCGGCAGGCCGTTATTGCCCGTGACCGTCACCGTGGTCCCCGGCTGCGCCCGGCCGCTGACCACATACGGCACATCCACCGTCATGCCCGACTGCGGGTTGTCGATCGCCACCGCCTCCGGCTGCACCTGGTACGAACGTTGCGCCGGCGTGCCCTGCATCTGTCCGCCCAGCGTCTGCGTGGCCGTGATCGTGAACGCCCCCTTCAGCGGCGACTCCGTCCCGTACGTCGTCGTCCACTGGCCGTCGCCGTTCACGTCGATGTCCGCGTGCTCGGGCAGCCCGTTGTCGCCCTTGACCGTCACCTGCATCCCCGCCTGGCCCGTGCCCGACACCACATACGGCACCTGCACGATCTGCCCATCGGTCGGCGTGCCGATCGTCACCCCCGCAGGCGGCACCGTCGCCTGGTCCGGCTCCACCGAGTAATGCCGGAGGACCGGATCGCCCACCTGCACCGTCTTGCCGTCGACCTGCATCGACTGCGCGGCCTGCACCCAGTACGTCCCCGCCTTCGTGTCGTACGGCCCGCACGACCATTGCCGCGCCGACGATACCGTCACCTGGCACGGCGCTCCGCCCTGCGGATCGCTCATCGTCACCGACGCCCCCGGCTCGCCCGACCCGCCTATCGTGTACGGCGTCTGGTCGATCTCCTGGTTCTCCCACGGCGTGGCGATCGTCAGCGGTGTGGCATCGGCCTGCACCGTGTAGCGCACCGGCGCGCTCGTGCCCGCGGCCTGTCCACCGATCGTTTGCGCGGCCGAGACCGTGTACGTCCCGCTCTTGGATAGATACGCCGCCGACCACGTGCGGTCCTGGCCCACCGCGATCGGCCCCACATCGGGCAGCCCCAGCCCGCTGACCGTCACGCTGGCCCCCAGCGCCCCCGTGCCCCCGATCGTGTACACCGGGTCGGTGATCACCTCGCCGCCCGTGGGCGTGGTGATCGTCACCGGCGCGGCCGCCGCCCGCACCGCATAGTCGCGCTGCACCGGCGGCCCGGCCGCCAGGTTATTGATCCACTGCGTGGCCGTCACGCTGTACGGGCCCGGCGCCAGCTCGTACGGGCCGCAGCTCCACGCCCCTTGCGAGCTCACCGTCGTGTAGCACCCATTGTTCGCGCTCAAACCAGCGGCCGACATGGATGACGAGGCGAGTGCCGCTGCCGCCGCCGGCACCGGCCCCGGCAACGTCACCACCGCCCCGGGCTGGCCCGTGCCGCTGATGGTGTGGCTCGCGCCCACCGTCGCGTTCTCCGCCGGGTCCGTGATGCTCAGCGCCGCCGCCACCGCCGTCCCCGCCACCGAGTAGCTCACCGAGGCGCTGGCGTTCCAGTCCGCGCCCCCGTCGGGTCCCTTCTGCACGGCCGTCGCCGTGTAGCTGCCCGCCTGCGACAGATAGGTCGTGGACCACGTTCCCTTGGACCCCACCGGGATGTTCGCATGCGTGGCCAGCCCCACCCCCGACACCGTCACCAGCGTGCCCGGCTGGCCCGTGCCGGCGATCGTGTAAGTCGGCGTACTGATGCTCTGCCCAGGCTGCGGCGCGGTGATCGACATCCCCGCCACGTCGCCCTGCGCCGCGTAGCTCACCGTGGCCGGCGCCCCCGCCGCGATGCCCGCCGTATACGCCTGCACCGACACCGCATGCAGCCCCCGCACCGCCAGATAGCTGCTGGACCAGTTGCCCTTGTCATCGGCCTCGATCGTACGATTGACCAGCGTGCCGCCCGTGCACTGCGGCAGCGTACCCCCGCCGCAGTCGGCCAGCGTCAGCGACGACCCCGGCGCCGCGCTGCCTTGCACCGTCAGCGTGCCCGCCGGCACCCACTGGCCCTGCGTGGGCGTGGCGATCGTCGTCGCCCGCACCGACACCGTGTAGCCCCGCGTGCTGGGCGTGAGTTGCGCCACCCCGTCGATCACCTGCGTGGCCGTCACCGTGTAGCTGCCCGCCACCGCCACATACTGCGGCGACTGCCACTGGCCCTGGTCATCGACCTGCACCGCCCAGCGCAGCCAGTCGGCCACCCCCGCCGGCGCCTGCGTGCTGTCCAGCAGCACCACCGCACCCGGCTCGCCCGTGCCCGACACCACATACGTCGGCGTGCCCACGTTCGACCCCTCGGCCGGCGCCGCTATCGTCGCCGCCGGCGTCGCCACCACCACGTGCACCGCACTCGTACTGGGCGGCACCCCGGCCAGCGTGTGCGTGGCCGTGATCGTGTACTCGCCCATCGTATCGGTCGGGTACTGTCCGCACGACCAGTCGCCCGACGGCCCGACCTTCTCCACCGTGCACACCGGCTGGCCGTCGCGCGTCACATCCACCCGCGCCCCCGGATAGCCCCGCCCCGTGATCGCCTGCTGGCCGTGCAGCACCGGCCGCAGCTGCTGCGCGTTCTTGGCAATCTCCACGGACACATAGAAGTGCCGCGACACCGGCTTGCCGAACGGCTGCCCGTGCTTGTGCACCTGCACGTTCACCGTGTACTGCCCGCCCGGCGGAAACGGCAGCGGCGGCGACTTCCAGATCCCGCTGCTCGGGCTGATCGGTATCTCGATGCCACCCTCCAGGCCCCCGCCCAGGCCAAAGCCCGGCGGCCACAGAAAGATCGTTCCGCCCAGCGCCGGCAGTCCCGGCGGCGCGAACCCGCTTAACGGGATGCCCCCGCCCGCGCCGCCGCCACCGCCGCCGGGCGGCACCATGCCATCGGCCGGCGGGTCCTGCGGCTCTGGCGGGTCGTCGTCGTCATCGTCGTCGTCCTCCACCGTGTAGTGCCGCGTCGCCGTGTTCAGGTAGCGACCGTTGACGTACTCCTTGGCCGTCAGCGTGTACTCCCCCTCCTCGGAGGCCAGCACGTTGCAGCGCCACCGACCGCTCGCGTCCACCGTCACAGGCCCGCTCGTGCACAGCGACGCGTCGCTGATCAGCGAGGACTGCGGCACCGTCTGCGACGAGCCCGCGTCGGAGATGTCCAGCGTCGACAGCGGCTGGCCCTCGCCTTCTACCGGCACCAACCCCTGTTCCTGCACCGACCCCTCCGCCGGCAGGCTCACCGACACCGGCGCTGCAATCTCGAACGTGCGCTCGATCGTCTGCAACACCTCGCCTGGAGGCTGAGGATTGACCAGGCTTACCGCCAACGTATAGACGCCCGGCGTCTTATCGCCGAAGTCGGGACACGCCCAGGATCCGTTCGAGCCCACGGTGACATCGCAGGAATACTCCCCGGTATAGGGGCTTCCGTCCTTAAAGACCTTGTCGATTTCGATTTTGAACGATGGGGACCCGGTACCTGATACGGGGAGATTCTCACTCGGCAGATAAGCCCCCCTACTCTTGTCACGTGGCAGGTTGACAGTGAACGTGGTGCCCGCTTGAAATTTGAGATGTATACGAGCATCGCCCGTCTGATCGCCATTGTTGAACTGCCGTGCCTGCATCACGGTGGGCGCCAACGTACGCATCATCACGGCGGCCGGTAAATTGCTTTGCCCGTTGCGCATCGTATATGCCGTGGACAGTTCCGCGCGGGTATCGATGCCCGGCTGGCCTCCAAGCGTGCTTGAAAACCACTCCGGCACGGTACTGTCATCCTGCGGGGCCAAAATCTGAAGTGGAGCGATCGGGCCGCCATTGGCCGTGTACTCGGTTTGCACAGCCAGTCGCGCCGCCTTGGCGCCGGCGGCCACGCGCGCGGCCGCGGTCAGTACATAACCTTTGCCGTCGCTTCCCACAATCATCGGAGGACAGCGCCAGCGAAGCAGGGCGTCGGGCTCCTCCTCCAAACATATCGACTGCCCCGACTGCATGCCGTTCTCGTTGCGGCTGACCTCGACCCGCGATCCCATAGGACTGGTTCCACGGATGGAGAAACTCGGAACGACAAGATTCTTACCGTCCGTGGCGTAATTGCCGGAACTATCGGTCGGGGCGGTGAATCTCAGCGTATTGCTGCCCGTATATGACAGATACACCCAGTCCGCTGCAAGCGGGGCCTTGCCGGCACCTGCATTTATGACGGCAGACAGTGCTACAAGGCCGTCCGGCCTGACAGGCTGCGGCATGGAGCCGGTAGTAACCTCGCAACTCCAATCACCCTGCGCGTTGACTTGTACTGCGTCATCGCCGGCCGAGCCATTGCAGACCAAACCGCCCAGATGTACCCCGAGCGTAGCGCCGGGCGGACCCAAACCTTTTACCTGCAGGGCAAGCGCTTCCCCAGCCGATATATAGATTCCAGGCGCCGGTTCTGTAATAAGCACGCTGGAAGCCTTTCTCTGCAGCCATTCCGGGTCGACCAGGGAAACCGCAATCCTGGCAAACACAGGACTCTGCAAGTTGGATTCTTCGACGTCGGTCGTGGAGATGACACCCAGTACGTACAATCCACGATAGAGCATCGGGCCGCCCGACCCGCCAGGCAGCATTGCCGATATCCGGCGTCCCGATACGCCAACTCCGGCCCCACTCAGCAGGTCGGCGATCCGTCCCATAAAAGCAAAGAATATGGGTCCTGTTGTCAGTTCATACAGCGCCCGATTGGCCGCGGAATACCCATAACCGAGCAGCAGATGGGGCTGCCGTGCCTTGACCTCATCTTCGGTACTTAACGCCCCGCGTGCCACCGGCCTGATGTAGGCCATCTCCGTTATGTAATCCTTGGGATCGGTGACCAGCAGCGCTACATCCTCGCCATAGCCCTCTTTTCTCGGCTGCCGGCAGATCCGGGCGATGGAGGTCTGTCGTTGGGCCGGATCGTTCAGATAGCGGATCCGAAAACTTCTCACAATCCGATTCGACGCCGCATCCACGCAATCGTCATCCGTTGCCTCGATCTGCAGGAGATCATTGACGCAATGGTAGGCACTCAGAATGTAGTCGCGTGTCTTCGAAGGATCCTTGGTATCCGCGCCTTGCCAGATCACGGTGCCCGTACAGGCGGGATTCCATGTCCCGGATTGTATGGCGTACTTCTCTATGGAGACGATCTGACGTGCCTCGCCCAGCGGCACTTTATTCCCCTGCGCCGGATGTAGCGGGGCTGGTGCGGCCAGCATGGCGTCAGGGAAGGTGCGGCGATGCTGGGCATCCTGCAAGCCGCCGTCCGACGGCGTCGCGGCAGTAGCCACCGATGCAGCCAGGGCCAGCAATATACCGGCCAGTATGAACGCATCGAGCATCCACCCAGGCCTGGCTATCCTTCGACAACGCGAAATTGCGTGCACCATTACTCCTATGCGGATCCGGCGAACCAACACCGGCGCGATGTGCGTGCCCGGTTCCGGCGAAGAGACCATGCAGGCGGAGCATCAGCCGACCGCAATTGGCAACAACATACCCAAAGGGGACAACGACGGCTTTTAGTTCGCGGCGAAGTGTTTTGAATAAGCTGCGTCGACCCCATGTCGGCCGTTTGGGTGCGACGCGGCATCTGCCGCATGCTCTGCCGGGAGCAGGCCGGATCGGCTGTCCTTCGGTTCGGGAATGATGTATTCTTACAAAACCAATATCGATAGGAATGAGGTACGAATATGTCCGCCACCGCCACCCTGTCCAGCAAATTCCAGATATCCATTCCCAAAGCCGTGCGTGAAGAGCAACACTGGCAAGCCGGACAAGAGTTCGTATTCATCCCCAAGGGCAAGGGCGTCCTGGTCATGCCGGTACCTGAACTGGAGCAACTGGCCGGCATCGCCAAGGGCGCGCGCAAGGACGGCTACCGCGACCGCAAGGACCGCTACTGATGGCCGCGCGGCTGTGCGTGGTCGATACCTCGGCCTGGATCGAATGGCTTATCGGCAGCGCGCTGGGCAAGACACTGCGCAAGCGGTTCCCCGACAAGTCGCAGTGCATCGTCCCCACCATCGTGCAGCTGGAACTCTCGAAATGGCTCGTGCGCGAGGTCGGCGAAGAAGGTGCCGACCAGGTGATTGCCTATACGCAAAAGTGCGCCGTCGTGCCCTTGGACTCGGCCATCGCGCTGCTCGCCGCGGATCTGCACCGAGAGCACAAGCTGGCTACCGCCGACGCCATCGTCTATGCCACGGCGCAACACCAGCACGCGGAATTGCTGACCTGCGACGCCCATTTCGAAGGCCTGCCGGACGTGGTCTTCCTGCGCAAGGCCGTGTGACGTTCGCGATGACACCCGGGCAGGCAACCTGGCGGGTTTGAAGAGGCGTCGTTCGGCTAGTCCTCCATTTCCACCTTCCACGTCCTGCTTCACCTTCGACTTCGACATGCTGGCCTTCAATTGAAGGTGACCACGCCATAGATGGTGATCTGCTGCTGGTTGACCTGCTTGCCGCCGTAGGTCTGGGTGGCGGTGACCGTGCCGGGATCGCTCTTGCACGAGCTCCAGTTGTAGGTGCAGTGCTGCGCGTCGCTGATCGGCGGCGGCGCCCGGAAGACCGCGTCGGTCATCCAGTTGCCGTTCAGGTCCACGTCCACCGTCACCGGCCCGCCTTCGCCGCCGGCCTGCGTCACCGTCACCTGCCCGCCCGAGGCCCCCGTGCCCATCACCTTGTACAGCCGGCCCCCATTGGTGCGCACCTGGTCGCCATCGCGCGGGTAGACGATCGCCGCGTCCGGCGGCGGCCCCGCCACCACCGTGAAGTCGCGCGTGGGCGTCTGCCCAATCTGATCCTTGCCCATGTATTCCGTGGCCTGCACCGTGCGCGGCCCCGCCCCCTGCTTGTCTTCCTGGTCCGTGTACGTCAGCGACCACGTCCCGTCCGCGTTGACCGGTGCCGAGCGCTCGGCCACGCCCGACACATCGACCTTGACCGAGTCCAGCTGGCCCCCGCCCGTACCCCGGATCGTGTATGGCAGGTACACCGACTGGCCCTCCTGCGGCGACACGATCGACACGCTGGCCGTGCCGCCCACGTTGTACGTCACCGGATCCGAGCTGCCCAGCGCCGTGCTGCCCGCGTACTGCGTGGCCGTGATCGTGAACTGGCCCTTGCTCGGCGTACCTTTCCCGTACGTCTGCGTCCACAGCCCCTGGTCATTGACCGCGATCCCCGCGTACGTCGGCAGGCCGTTATTGCCCGTGACCGTCACCGTGGTCCCCGGCTGCGCCCGGCCGCTGACCACATACGGCACATCCACCGTCATGCCCGACTGCGGGTTGTCGATCGCCACCGCCTCCGGCTGCACCTGGTACGAACGTTGCGCCGGCGTGCCCTGCATCTGTCCGCCCAGCGTCTGCGTGGCCGTGATCGTGAACGCCCCCTTCAGCGGCGACTCCGTCCCGTACGTCGTCGTCCACTGGCCGTCGCCGTTCACGTCGATGTCCGCGTGCTCGGGCAGCCCGTTGTCGCCCTTGACCGTCACCTGCATCCCCGCCTGGCCCGTGCCCGACACCACATACGGCACCTGCACGATCTGCCCATCGGTCGGCGTGCCGATCGTCACCCCCGCAGGCGGCACCGTCGCCTGGTCCGGCTCCACCGAGTAATGCCGGAGGACCGGATCGCCCACCTGCACCGTCTTGCCGTCGACCTGCATCGACTGCGCGGCCTGCACCCAGTACGTCCCCGCCTTCGTGTCGTACGGCCCGCACGACCATTGCCGCGCCGACGATACCGTCACCTGGCACGGCGCTCCGCCCTGCGGATCGCTCATCGTCACCGACGCCCCCGGCTCGCCCGACCCGCCTATCGTGTACGGCGTCTGGTCGATCTCCTGGTTCTCCCACGGCGTGGCGATCGTCAGCGGTGTGGCATCGGCCTGCACCGTGTAGCGCACCGGCGCGCTCGTGCCCGCGGCCTGTCCACCGATCGTTTGCGCGGCCGAGACCGTGTACGTCCCGCTCTTGGATAGATACGCCGCCGACCACGTGCGGTCCTGGCCCACCGCGATCGGCCCCACATCGGGCAGCCCCAGCCCGCTGACCGTCACGCTGGCCCCCAGCGCCCCCGTGCCCCCGATCGTGTACACCGGGTCGGTGATCACCTCGCCGCCCGTGGGCGTGGTGATCGTCACCGGCGCGGCCGCCGCCCGCACCGCATAGTCGCGCTGCACCGGCGGCCCGGCCGCCAGGTTATTGATCCACTGCGTGGCCGTCACGCTGTACGGGCCCGGCGCCAGCTCGTACGGGCCGCAGCTCCACGCCCCTTGCGAGCTCACCGTCGTGTAGCACCCATTGTTCGCGCTCAAACCAGCGGCCGACATGGATGACGAGGCGAGTGCCGCTGCCGCCGCCGGCACCGGCCCCGGCAACGTCACCACCGCCCCGGGCTGGCCCGTGCCGCTGATGGTGTGGCTCGCGCCCACCGTCGCGTTCTCCGCCGGGTCCGTGATGCTCAGCGCCGCCGCCACCGCCGTCCCCGCCACCGAGTAGCTCACCGAGGCGCTGGCGTTCCAGTCCGCGCCCCCGTCGGGTCCCTTCTGCACGGCCGTCGCCGTGTAGCTGCCCGCCTGCGACAGATAGGTCGTGGACCACGTTCCCTTGGACCCCACCGGGATGTTCGCATGCGTGGCCAGCCCCACCCCCGACACCGTCACCAGCGTGCCCGGCTGGCCCGTGCCGGCGATCGTGTAAGTCGGCGTACTGATGCTCTGCCCAGGCTGCGGCGCGGTGATCGACATCCCCGCCACGTCGCCCTGCGCCGCGTAGCTCACCGTGGCCGGCGCCCCCGCCGCGATGCCCGCCGTATACGCCTGCACCGACACCGCATGCAGCCCCCGCACCGCCAGATAGCTGCTGGACCAGTTGCCCTTGTCATCGGCCTCGATCGTACGATTGACCAGCGTGCCGCCCGTGCACTGCGGCAGCGTACCCCCGCCGCAGTCGGCCAGCGTCAGCGACGACCCCGGCGCCGCGCTGCCTTGCACCGTCAGCGTGCCCGCCGGCACCCACTGGCCCTGCGTGGGCGTGGCGATCGTCGTCGCCCGCACCGACACCGTGTAGCCCCGCGTGCTGGGCGTGAGTTGCGCCACCCCGTCGATCACCTGCGTGGCCGTCACCGTGTAGCTGCCCGCCACCGCCACATACTGCGGCGACTGCCACTGGCCCTGGTCATCGACCTGCACCGCCCAGCGCAGCCAGTCGGCCACCCCCGCCGGCGCCTGCGTGCTGTCCAGCAGCACCACCGCACCCGGCTCGCCCGTGCCCGACACCACATACGTCGGCGTGCCCACGTTCGACCCCTCGGCCGGCGCCGCTATCGTCGCCGCCGGCGTCGCCACCACCACGTGCACCGCACTCGTACTGGGCGGCACCCCGGCCAGCGTGTGCGTGGCCGTGATCGTGTACTCGCCCATCGTATCGGTCGGGTACTGTCCGCACGACCAGTCGCCCGACGGCCCGACCTTCTCCACCGTGCACACCGGCTGGCCGTCGCGCGTCACATCCACCCGCGCCCCCGGATAGCCCCGCCCCGTGATCGCCTGCTGGCCGTGCAGCACCGGCCGCAGCTGCTGCGCGTTCTTGGCAATCTCCACGGACACATAGAAGTGCCGCGACACCGGCTTGCCGAACGGCTGCCCGTGCTTGTGCACCTGCACGTTCACCGTGTACTGCCCGCCCGGCGGAAACGGCAGCGGCGGCGACTTCCAGATCCCGCTGCTCGGGCTGATCGGTATCTCGATGCCACCCTCCAGGCCCCCGCCCAGGCCAAAGCCCGGCGGCCACAGAAAGATCGTTCCGCCCAGCGCCGGCAGTCCCGGCGGCGCGAACCCGCTTAACGGGATGCCCCCGCCCGCGCCGCCGCCACCGCCGCCGGGCGGCACCATGCCATCGGCCGGCGGGTCCTGCGGCTCTGGCGGGTCGTCGTCGTCATCGTCGTCGTCCTCCACCGTGTAGTGCCGCGTCGCCGTGTTCAGGTAGCGACCGTTGACGTACTCCTTGGCCGTCAGCGTGTACTCCCCCTCCTCGGAGGCCAGCACGTTGCACCGCCACCGACCGTTCGCATCCACCGTCACAGGCCCGCTCGTGCATAGCGACGCGTCGCGGATCAGCGAGGACTGCGGCACCGTCTGCGACGAGCCCTCGTCGGAGATGTCCAGCGTCGACAGCGGCTGGCCCTCGCCCTGCACCGGCACGATCCCTTCCTGCCGCACCGACCCCTCCGCCGGCAGGCTTACCGTCACCGGCGATGCGATCTCGAATGTGCGTTGAATCGTCTCCAGCACCGCGTTAGGGGGGTCAGGAAGGACGAGATTCACGACCATCGTATAAACGCCGGGCGTCTTGTCGTCGAAATCCGGACATTGCCACGAGCCCTTCGGCCGCTCATTCGACTCTGTCGCTTGCACAGCGACATTGCAGCTGTACTCCCCGGTGTACGGATTCCCATCCTTGTAGACCTTGTCGATCTCAACCTTCAACCAGGGTGATGCAACACCCGACACCGTAATGGTGTCAGTCGGCAGATATGCGCCGGCTTCTTTATCGCGCGGTGCATCGACCGTGAATTGTGTGCCCGCCTGAAAATTGACCTGTATCCGTTGAAAGCCGGTCTGGTCGCCATTATTGAACTGCCGCGCCAGCAGTGCACTGGATCTGTATGTCCGAAACGGCACGAGAGACGGTAAATTTCCTATTCTTCTACGCACGAAGTCTCTGGAGGACACTTCCGCCTGAGTATCGATGCCCGGCTGTCCGCTAAGCGTTACCGGATACCACTCCGGCACCGTACTTCCATCCGTCGGCGTCAGCATCTTAAGAGGGGCGATGGAACCACCATTGGCCGTGTACTCGGTCTGCGCCGACAGGCGCGCAGCCTTCGTGCCAGACGTCAACCGCGTGACTGCGGTCAATGTGTACATCCTGCCGTCGCTGCCCACATCCATCGGAGGGCAGCTCCACCGCAGCAAGCCATCAGGTTGCGCACCGTCGCAAACCTGGCGTCCCCCAGGCTGCACATCGCTCTCATTGCGGCTGACGTCCACGGGCGACCCTGCTGGACTGTTGCCGCGAATAGAATAAGTCGGGACTATGAGATTCGTTCCATCCTGGCCGTAATTGCCCGACTTATGGCTCGGCGCGGTGAATCGCAGCGTATCGGAGCCGGTGTATTGCAGATGGACCAGATCTGTCGCAAGCGGAGGACTGCCATCATCCGAGACTATCGCGGCCACTAGTGCCAGAAGGCCGTGTGGCACGGACTGGGGCAAAGAGTCGATGGAGATCAGACAGCTCCAATTCCCTTGCGGATCGACCTGTACGACTCCATTGTCCCCAAAGCCATTGCAAGTCGCATCGCCCAACTGCACGCTGATCACTGCGCCGGGCGGACCGACCCCCGCTACGCGCTGCACGAGCGGTTCGCCCGCGGATACATAGCTCCCAGGCGCAGGTTCAGTAATAAGCACGCTGGAAGTCTTGCGCTGCAGCCAAATCGGGTCGAGAAGGGAATACGTCAATATGCCGAACAGAGGGCTTTGCAGTTCGGGCTCGTATACGCTGCTCGTGGAAAGCGGCCCCAGCACGTATATTCCCTGGTAGAACATCGGCCCGCCCGACCCGCCAGGCAACATCGCCTCTATCCGAAGTCCCTCTACATTTACGCCATCGCCATCGAAGAGGTCGACAACGCGACCCATGAACGCGAAATATATCTGTCCCGTCGTCAGCTCATACCGCATCTTCTGGGTGCCAGAATACCCATACCCAAACAACGTATGGGACGTAAGATCCTTGGCCTCTGTTTCAGTGCTTAAACTCCCCCGCGCGACTGGCCTTATGTTGCCCATCGGCGTTATATAGTCCTTGGGATTGGTGATCAGCAGCGCAACGTCGCCACCGTAGCCCTCTTTTGTTGGCTGGCGGCAAATTTGGCCGACCGTGGCCTTTGCCTGATTCGGATCATTGAGATAAAGAACGCGATAATTCCCTACCTTGGGATTCGATGCCGCATCCACGCAGTTGTCGTCCAAGGCGTCTATGGGCACCAAGTCATTCACGCAATGGTACGCGGTCAAAATATAGTCACGCGTCTTCCCCTGGACCTTGGAGTCTTTACCTTGCCAAACCACGCTGCCCGAGCAGTCGGGGGTCCACGGCCCATCAGGCCCCGAAACCGATTCGTCGATGGCAACGACCTCGCTTGCTTGACCAGGAGGCACTCTGTCTTGACGCTCCGGGTGCAACAGGGAAATTGACGACAGCCTCGCATCGAGTGAAACCCGGGGAAGATCGGCACTGCGCGCACCATTGTCCCGGGCCACGGGGGAAGCTGCCACCGATACCGTCGCCATAGCCAGCAATGCGCTGGAAAACACAACGGCATTAACGAACCAACGGTAGCCGGCCTTCACTCCTCGACGCCACATTGCGCGCACCAGTCGCTCCCTTTGGATTCCGATCGATAGACGATGGAGCTCGGTGCGTTGTTCCATCAAGGAACACTTATGCCGGGCATCAGTCAATTACTGCCATAAGCATCAACATATCGGATCGACGCCATGGTCGCTTTTAGTTCCCGGCAAAGTATTTTGAATAAGCTCCGCCGGCACCATGTAGGAGACAGGAATGTCGACATAAGATCGCGCAGCCGCTGTCGCGGATTTGAGCAGCGCACCCGTTCCTCTCACCGGGAAGGACGCCAACTCCTATCGATCGCGCAGGAATCCATGGTGTGCGAATCTGTGATCGCCGCTTTCGAGGCCAGCATGCCGAAGTCGCTACAACACGCGCCCGAACCACCATAGCGAAACCAAGCCCGCGCAAGCCGCCAGCAGCGCGCCCAGCGCCGCGAACAGCGCCGTGATTTCGACCAGGTCCTGCCTGTCGAAGGCCAGCCGTGCACTGAGCGTGCCGTAGACTTTCTTCAGCGCCTCCGCGTCCTCGGCGCGAAAGTATTCGCCACCGGTGATATCGGCCACCTTCTTCAATACCGCCTCGTCCAGGCGCACGCGCGAGGACCAGCCGTCCACGGTAATGACGACGCCATCCGGCGTGCCGATGCCCACGGTGTAGATGCGCACGCCGTGTTCCGCGGCGACCTGGGCCGCCTGGATCGCCTCCGGGCCGGTATTGTTTTCGCCGTCCGACAGAAGCACGATGGCGCCGACGTTGTCCGGCGCCGGCTTGGCGCCATCGCCTTCGCGGGGCAGCGGCCGGAGGGCCGCGCCATTATCGGATCCGCCACGGGCACCGTTGCGGGATGCTTCCGGCCGCTGCGCCGGCCTGGCGTTCTCTTCCCTGGCGCTGTCGTTCATGAAACGATCGACGTCGATGCCCGCTTTGGGCAGCAGCGTCACCAGCGCGATGATCAGGCCGTTGCCCAGCGCCGTGCCGCGCTGCGGTTGCAGCCGGTCCAGCGCGGCGACGACATCTTCCTTCCTGCGACTCGGCGCCTGCGCCAGGGCAGCCGTACCCGCCACGGACACGACGGCCACGCTGACATCCGCCGGCTGCGCGTCGATCAGTATCCTGGCGGCCTGGCGCGCGGCCTGCATGCGGTTGGGCTTGATATCCTCCGCCCGCATGCTGCCCGAGGCATCCATGGCAAGAATAAGGGTTTGCAGACGCGACGGCAGCATCACCAAGGCCTGCGGGCGCGCCACGGCAATCAACAGCGACGTAACGGCCAGCAGCATCAGCACCGCGGGAAAGTGGCGGCGCCAGCCCGCGGATTTCCCCGTGGCAAAGGCGGTTGCCCTCAAGGCGGGATAAGGGACGGCGGCGCGCGCCCGGCGCCTGCCATGCCATACGTACAGCAGCACCAGGATGGGCACGAACACCAACAGCCACAACATCCGGGGCCAGAGGAAACTGATGGAGGGCAAAGCGTTCATGGCGGCGCTCACGGCGAAATCAGGACAGGCCCCGCACGGCATTCGGACGGCTTGCCCGTACCTCCGTGGCCACGCCATTGCCCTCCATCCGGCTCGCTCGCGCGCGATCCCGCGCGGCGCCCGCCACATCCGCGACTACCGCGGCCGCGGGCCGCGCCACGCCTTTCGCCGCAACGCCCGGTCGCCGGCGCTCTTGCGCGAAACGCAGCAGCGCAAGGTCCAGACGGGCGTCGGTAACCAGGGACAGGCAACTCACGCCGGCATGCCCGAAGGCATCCCGCAGCCCGGCATCGCGCGCGGCGGCCGCCTCGGCGAAACGCTTCCTGAATGCGGCGTCGTGGGTATCGACCAGCATCTGCTCGCCGGTCTCCGCATCCTGCAGCACAAGCAGGCCGAGGTCCGGCAAGGCGGATTCCAGCGGATCGATCAGGCGCACGGCGACCACGTCATGATGCCGCGCCAGATGGCCCAGCGACGTCTCCCAGCCCGGCGCGCTGATGAAGTCCGAAACGACGAAGAGCGCGGACCGCCGGCTTACGCTCCCGCGCGCATGGTCCAGCAGGTCGCCGAGGCGCGTCTCGCCACGCGCCGCGGACGGCATCGCCTGCATGCGGTCGATCAGATGCAGCACGTGCCGCCGCCCCGACCGCGCCGGTACGACCACCGGTCGTGCATCGGATTGGCCGCTATACAGCATCGCGCCGACCCGATTGCCATGACGAGTCAGCAGACGCGCCATGACTGCGGTGAAATCGGCCAGCAGCGCGCGCTTGCGCACATCGCCCGACCCGAAATCCACCGATCCGCTCAGGTCCAGCAGGAACCACGCGGCGACTTCGCGGTCCTCCTGGAATTCGCGCACATAGGGCGTCTGCACCCGCGCCGTCACGTTCCAATCGATGTAGCGCACATCATCACCCGGCTTGTACTCGCGCAGATCGGCGAAGTCGATGCCGAAACCGCGAAAAAGCGTTCGGTAGTCCCCCTGCAACAAACCATCCAGATGGCGAACGACCGTCCACTCCAGATGACGCATCAGCGCGTCCGCCCGGCGTTGCGCGCCGCCGGCGGACATGCCTGGCGGCGCATCGGCCGATGCGCCCTGGGCGGCCGCTCGCCCGCTAGGCCTGCGCCACCCGAACATGGGATTCCAGCGGGCGCTCGGGCGCCGGCAAGGCCTGCAGGATGCGGTCGATAAGCTGGTCGGCGCTTACGCCATCGGACAGCGCCTCGTAGGAAAGCACCAGGCGATGGCGCAGGATGTCCGGCACCAGGTCGATGACGTCTTCGGGCAGCGCATAATCGCGGCCGCGCAGGAAAGCCAGCGCGCGCGCACCGTCGATCAGCCCTATGCTGGCGCGCGGACTCGCGCCGAAGGACACGTAGCGCGCCATGTCGGCCAGGCCGCAGCGGGCCGGCGACCGCGTCGCCGCCACCACGCGCACCGCGTACTGGATCAGGCCGGGATCCGTATAGACCTTGCGGCATTCATCCTGCAGCCGCGCCAGTTGTCCCGGCATCGCCACGGGATTCACCATAATCGGCGGACCGGTGAAGCGATTGACGATAACGACCTCTTCCTCTTCGGTCGGATAACCCACCAGCACCTTCATCATGAAGCGGTCGATCTGCGCTTCCGGCAAGGGATAGGTGCCTTCGGTCTCGATCGGATTCTGCGTGGCCATCACCAGGAAAGGCGTCGGCACCGGATGGCTCTCGCCGGCAATCGTGACCTGCCTTTCCTGCATGACTTCGAGCAAGGCGCTTTGCACCTTGGCAGGTGCGCGGTTGATCTCGTCGGCCAGCAGCAGGTTGGCGAAGACCGGGCCCAGCACGGTGGAAAATTCGCCCGTCCGCTGGTTGTACATGCGCGTACCGACCAGGTCCGCCGGCAGCAGGTCGGGCGTGAACTGGATGCGCTTGAACGAACCGCGCATGGTGCGCGCCAGCGTATTCACCGTCAGGGTCTTGGCCAGGCCGGGCACGCCTTCCACCAGCAAATGCCCGCGCGCGAGTATGGCCACCAGAACCCGCTCCAGGAAGTGGTCCTGCCCGACCACCACCCGCTTCACCTCGTACAGCAGGCGTTCCATCAGATTGGCGCTGTCCGCGGCGCTCATGGGTTGGTCGTTCATACGCCTCCACATCTAGAAGGGGGAAATACCCACGGCGCTGCCAGCGCTTTCGATGGTCGTGGCAAAGCCGATGCCCAGAAAGGTTTTGCTGTTGGTGGGGTTGAGGATCGCGGTCACGATACCCACCACCTCGCCGTCCATATTCACCAGCGGTCCGCCGGAATTGCCCGGATTCGCGGCCGCGTCGAACTGGATCAGATGATCGAGATCCTGCTTGCTTTCAGGCGACACGAAGTCGCGGTTCAGGCCGGACACCACACCTGCGGACACCGACGGCCCGATGCCGAAGGGAAAGCCCACGGCAACGACTTCGTCACCCGGCGCCAGGTTGCGGCTGGAGCCCAGCGTAGCCGCCGGCAGGTCATCGGGCAGCGAGGTGGCGCGGATGACGGCCAGGTCTTTTTCCGGCTGCACGCCGAGCACGGAAGCATCGGACTCGTGGCCATCGTAGAAGCGCACCTTCAAGCGGCGCGCGCCCGCGATGACGTGATAGTTGGTCAGGATAACGCCCTTGTCGGTGACGACCACGCCCGAACCGATATTGACGGCCTCGCCCTTCTCCGCCGGCGTTTCCTTGTCGCCGTCCGGCTTGTCGGCGGGCGCCTGCTTGCCCGCATCGGGTGGCACGGTCTTGGGGCCGTCCGGCACGGCGCCCTTGGGCTGGGCGGGCGCTGCCTGCCTTTGCGGATCCGGTTTGGAATCGCCCTGGTCGTCCGCCGCCGCGGGCTTTTCGTCCGCCGCGGGGTACCCGACGATTTCCACCACCGAGGCCCGCACCGCTTCGGCGGCACGTGCGGTGCGCGACGGCAGCGACTTGGTTTGCAGCGTGTGCAGGACCGCGGCGTCGATATCCTTTTGCGTCAACACCCGCAGCTTCGGCTGCATCAGCCAGGCGGAGCCCAAGCCCGCAACGAAAACCAACGCGACCGCCGCCGCTACCCATCCGTAGATCGCAACCCTTTTCATCGTTGCCACCGGAATTCCGCCTCGTCGTGGAAGTACAGTACCATCGTCGCATCCACGCGCCAAGGAGAACTGTATGCGGTTTCTCTGGCCGGAATTGCTCTGGCTGCTGTTGGTGATGCCTTTGCTGGCGGCGGCCTATTTTTATGCGCTCGCGCGGCGCAAAAAAGCCGCGGTGATCTACCCCAGCCTGGTGCTCGCACGCACCGCAATGGGGCCTAAGCAGCGGCTGCGGCGACATGTCCCTCCTTTCCTTTTCTGGCTGGCGCTGGGCGCGGCCCTGCTGGCCTGCGCACGCCCCAGCGCCACCGTTACCTTGCCCGCCGATACGCTGACGGTGGTCCTGACCATGGACGTGTCGCGCAGCATGGAAGCCACCGATGTGCAGCCCACGCGCCTGGGCGCGGCGCAACAGGCGGCGCGCGATTTCATCAAGGATCTGCCGGCCAGCGTACGGTTGGGAATCGTCGCGTTCGCGGCTGCAGCCACGGTGGTGCAGCCACCGACGGACAACCGCCAGGACATGCTCGACGCCATCGATCGCTTCGAACTGCAGCGCGCCACCGCGACCGGCAGCGGCCTGATCGTGGCGCTGGCCACACTGTTTCCCGACGACAGGGCGGAGTTCGAATCCCTGCTGCTCAACGACCCGGCATCCCGCTTCGGCCCGTTCGCCCCTCCCATGGACAGCGCGGGCGCGGTCAATGACGCGCTCAAGCGCGAGCAGGACCGCCCTCCCCGCGAGCCCGGCTCATACCGCAACGGCGCGATCATCCTGCTAAGCGATGGGCGCCGCACCACCGGGCCGGACCCCATCGACATCGCGCGCATGGCGGCCAAGCGCGGCGTGCGCATCTACACCGTGGGCTTCGGCACCCAGCAGGGAGGGACGGTGGGCGGCGATGGCTGGTCGTATTTCATGCAATTGGATGAGACCACCCTGCGGGCCGTGGCAAAGATGACCGGAGGCGAATATTTCCAGGCGGGCTCGGCCGCGGACCTCAGCCAGGTCTACAAGAACCTCAGCACGCGCTTTTCGCTGGAACGGCGCGAAACCGAAATCAGCGCATTGCTGGCCGCGGCCGCCGGGCTGCTGCTGGCCATTGCATGCGTGTTGTCCGTGCGCTGGTTCAGGCGGTGACCCACGCCCGCCGGTTCACGCGGCGATCCGCCGGCAGGATTAATCCAACCGGTAGCGCGCGTCCGGAACCGGCACGGGAGGCCAGGCATCGTCGCCCAGCGCCTCGCGCATCGCGCGTTCCACATGGACGGCCAGGGCATCGAGCGGCAGGTCGTTGGCATCCTGTCCGAAAGGATCCTCCAGTTCTCCGCCGATGGTGTGCAGTCCCAGGAAGGCATAGGCGATGAACACGGCGACGATGGGCGTGGCCCACCCTATGCTTTCCACCAGGCCGAAAGGCAGCAGGACGCAATAGAAGTACGTCGTCCGGTGCAGCAGGACTTCGTAGGGATACGGCACCGGCGTGCCGCGTATCCGTTCGCACGCGCCGGCGGCCTGGTTCAACTTGTCCAGATGCGCAAGCCCGGTGGCCAGCAGGACGTCGCTGAGGCCGCCATCCCGATGCCACCGCACCATCTGGCGCTGCACGCACAGCAGCAAATGATGGGGACGATAGGCAAGCCGCAGGATTTCGCCGGCCTGCGCGTCGCCCACCAGGGCGCGCAACGCGTCGGCCGGATCGGTACCGCGCAATTGGTGCTTGAGGACATGCACGAAAGCCGTCAGCAGCGTAACGACATGACGCGCCTGCGGGTGCGCGTCGGACGGCGGCGGGGACGCCCCGGCGTGGCGCGGTACCGTCACGGCGAAACGGACGAGATCGCGCGTGGTCGCGGTCAGGGCGCCCCACTGCTTGCGGCCTTCCCAGTACCGCTCGTAGCAGGCGTTGTTGCGGAAGCTGGCGAAGATGGCCAGCGCCACGCCGATCAGGGAAAACGGCACCGGGCTCAGGCAAAGGAAGAATGCGTCGCTGCGTCGATAACCCCACACGGCTGCCAGCGACAGCGCCACGATGATGGCAAGGGGCGCGAGGATGGTGTTCTGCACCGAGTTTTCCCAGGCGAACAGCATCCGGAACCAATGGGCTTTAGGTCGGACGATCATGGCCGGGGACCATACCGGCTGGCGGGCGGCTTGCCGCCGCGGCGTTCATATTTCTGCCGAATCTGATATGAAATAATATATCATTACATAAATAGACAAACCGGCTGCTTAGTCATTCCAAAGCCGGCCATTCATATACGGGGAAAGAACCTTGCCGCAGGCAAACCGCGCCTTGGCCTCATTCGGACGGCGTCCGGCGATACGCGCCGCCACGCTGCTCTGGCTGTGGCTGGCCGTGCTGCTCGCCCCGGCGGGCGCGACATGGCACGCCATGTCGCACATGGAATCCGCCGGCGCCGCGGGGCCGAAGGGCGATGACCCCGACCGACATGGCGCGGCGGCGCATTGCCATGCCTGCGATGAGTGGCAGTTCCTGGATCATGCCCTGCCCAATCCGGCGCAGGCGGACGCCGCACCCTCGCCGGCAATCCCCGTCGCCACGCGACTTCCCGTCTCGCACCTTGCCGCCGGGCGGCCATGGATCCTGCCGCGCGCGCCGCCGCGCAGGCTGAACGTCAACACTTAGCGCCGAACGCACCATCGCGGCCATCCGGCCGTGCATCGTGTCGCGTATCGACCCGTACCGCGCCTCATCGAGGCCCGGCATTCCCGCCGCTTTCCGCGGCGGCGGGATTCCTTTTGCCTTCAAAAAACCATGACGACCCTATCCATTCAGGAGCCGCGCGGCGCCGCACTGCGCCGTTTTCTCCCCACCCCGCTGGCCCTATCGTTGAGCGCTGCCCTGGCAATGGCCGCCGCACCGTCCGCGCGGTCGCAAAGCGCGGTCGAACCCGCCCCGACACCCGCGGTCACATTGCCCACCGTCATCATCACCGGCAACCCGCTGGGCAGCACCGAAGTGGCCGCGCCGACGACCGTGCTGGAAGGCACCGGCCTGGATCTGCGCCGTGCCGATACGCTGGGCCAGACGCTGAACGGCCTGCCCGGAATATCCACGACCACCTATGGCCCCATGGTGGGGCGCCCCATTATTCGCGGCATGGACGGCGACCGCATCCGCATCATGAACAACGGCCTGGGCTCGATCGACGCATCGTCGCTCTCGTTCGACCATGCCGTGCCGCTGGACCCCATGACGGCCGACCGTATCGAGATCGTGCGCGGTCCGGCCGCCCTGCTCTACGGCGGCAATGCCGTGGGCGGCGTGGTCAACGTCATCGACGGCCGCATCCCGACCGAGCCTGTCCAGGGCATACACGGCCAGGTCCAGGGCGACTGGGGCGGCGCGAACGACAGCCGATCGGGTGCCGTCCAGGTCGAAGGCGGCGATGGCAACTTCGCCATTCGGGCGGACGCCTTCGGCCGCAAAACCGATGAGCTGCGTATTCCCGGCTTTGCCCGCTCCGCGGCGCTGCGTGCCCAGGACGATCCGGGCACCGACGAACCGCGCGGCCGCCTGCCCAATAGCGACGGCTCCGTGCACGGCGGCGGCCTGGGCCTGGCGTGGACGGGCGACAGCGGCTACGCCGGGCTTTCCTACAGCGGCTACGACTCTGACTACGGTTCGGTGGCGGAGGATACGGTGCGCTTGAAGATGCGCCAGGAACGCTTCGGCGCCACCGGCAAAATCGAAGACCTGGACGGCCCCTTCAAAAGCGTGCGCTTCGATTTCGCGTACACCGATTACCGACATCGCGAGGTGGACGACGGCGTCACCGGTACCACCTTCAAAAACCATGGTTACGAGGCGCGCATCGAAGCCCAACATCGCGACCTGGGCCCGCTGCACGGCGCGCTGGGGATACAGGTCAGCCAGAGCCGGTTTTCCGCGCTGGGCGACGAAAGCCTCGTGCCGACAACGAATACCGATTCCTTCGCGCTATTCGATCTGGAGCAGTGGGACGTCACCGACCGCCTGAACCTCAGCGTCGGCGGACGGATGGAATACACAAGGCTTACACCCTCGGCGGGCGGTATCGAAAAATTCGATGCGGCCTCCCAGCGCGATTTCACCGCCGGCAGCCTGGCGCTGGGCGCCATTTACAAGCTCGACAGCGTATGGTCGCTGGCGGCGAACGGGTCGTATACCGAACGCGCCCCGACCTTCTACGAGCTCTATGCCAACGGACCGCATGACGCGACCGGCCAATACCTGATCGGCGATCCCGCCCTGAACAAGGAGCGCTCCTTCTCGGCCGACCTGGGTCTGCGCTTCAAGGAAGGACCGCATCATGGCAGCGTCGGCGTGTTCTACAGCCACTTCCGCAATTACATCACCGAGGTCAATACGGGGCTGTCCGTCGACGACGAGGGCAACGTCGTGCCGCCGGGCTCCGACGACGCGCTGTCGCAGGCGATATACCGGGGCGTCCCCGCGGACTTCTTCGGATTCGAGGCGGAAAGTTCGTTCCGGGTGCTCGATCGGGGCGCGCACAAGCTGGACCTGCTGCTCTCGGGCGACTACACCAACGCCCGCAACAGCGACACCGGCGAACCGCTGCCGCGCATTCCGCCGCTGCGCCTGGGCTTCGGCCTGGACTACGCCTACGGCGCCTGGGGCGCGGGCGTCTCGTTCACCAAGGCCTTCGCCCAGCACCGCCATCCCGACAATGACGATAGTACGGACGGGTACTACAAGCTGGATGCCGACCTTACCTACTCCTTCCGCGTCGACAAGACGCAATGGCAGGCCTATCTGCGAGGCACCAACCTGACGAACCAGGAGATCCGTTATGCGACCTCGGTACTGCGCGACATCGCGCCAGAGGGCGGCCGCGCCGTGATGGTGGGCCTGCGGGGAAGCTTCTGACCGGAAGCTGCGCTTCCAGGAGCGCGGCGC
The DNA here is from genome assembly GCF_002261215.1 of Bordetella genomosp. 11. Taxonomy (NCBI): domain Bacteria; kingdom Pseudomonadati; phylum Pseudomonadota; class Betaproteobacteria; order Burkholderiales; family Alcaligenaceae; genus Bordetella; species Bordetella genomosp. 11. The sequence goes on from NZ_NEVS01000004.1 coordinate 1,963,703, forward strand.
TTCGGCACCGCGCTTCGCGCATGGCGACTGTCCCGCTTCCCGCTTCGCACTCCCCACTTCCCGCTTCCCGCTTTCCTGCTTCCCCGCTTTCCTGCTTTCTTCTTCGGCGAATATTCGCCCAAGTTACGGCAACCGCAGGAACGCGCCCGGCGGCGCCCCAAAACGTCGGTGAACGGTCCGCTCGGCACTGGGGCTGTCATCGAAATCCGGGGCGGATCAGGGTTTACCCGGGTATCGCCGAGGCGTGCCCGGGACAACTTTCGAACACTCCGGCGGGATGTGACGAATTGCCCCCAGGATGGACGAGATAGCACGATTTTCCCGACAGATGTAAGAAATATTTCCGTTATATAATCCGCTTCGCGAACTATTTCCGCATCCGCCGGCTTGAACGCAGTTGAAGCCACGCCATTCCACTCCGCATTCTGAAGTGAAGTTATGACGCCGCCGACGAGACGCTTTGCTTTTTCTCGATTCCTGCTACCGACCACCCTACTGACCATCGCCCTCGCCACCCTGCCCGGCACTGCCGGCGCGATGATTTCGTCAGACGCTTTCGGCTCGCTCAAGGGCCTTTCCCCGACCGACCTGCCTACCGTTCCCTCGCTGCGCGACCGCGTGGTTGCCGCGGGGCTGGACGCGCTGGGCACCCGCTATCGCTGGGGCGGCGACGATCCCGATACCGGCTTCGATTGCAGCGGCCTGGTCAGCTTCATCTACAGGGAAGTGGCCGGGATGGAGCTGCCGCGCCGGGCCCGCGATCAGCGAGCCGAGGGCCATGCCGTGAAAACGGCCCAGCTGCAACCCGGCGACCTGGTTTTCTTCGGTACCCACCGGCGTAACCAGACCTCGCATGTGGGCATCTATATCGGCAATAACGAATTCGTCCACGCGCCCACGCGCGGGGAAAGAGTGCGCATCGATACCCTGGACAGCGCCTATTGGGCCAAGCGCTTCACGGGTGCGCGCCGCTATATCGGTCCCAATGGCGGCGCGGCCGTCGTCGCCTCGAACGCGCGCTAACGCCGGCGCGTAGCGGCCCCGCTGGGGGCCCAGCCTACCGGGTGGCCGATCCGAACCACCGCGGGGGCCGTTCGCGGGAAGTCAGGACCGCCTGCGGCGCTCAGCCCCGTCCCAGGAAGGGCATCTTGGTGGCCATGATGGTCATGAATTGCACGTTGGCATCCAGCGGCAGGGCCACCATCGAAGCCACGGCCTCCGCCACGTGCGCGACGTCCATGCGGGGTTCGGGACGGACGGTATGGTCCGGCTGGAGGACGCCCCCGACCATGCGCTCGGTCATCGGGGTCGCGGCATTGCCGATGTCGATCTGCCCGCAGGCGATATCGTACTGGCGGCAGTCCAGCGAGATCGACTTGGTCATGCCGGTCACGGCGTGCTTGGTCGAGGTGTAAGCGATCGAGTACGGCCGCGGCGCATGCGCGGAAATCGAGCCATTGTTGACGATACGCCCGCCACGCGGCTGCTGGTCTTTCATGATCCGGATCGCCGCCTGCGCGCACAGGAACATGCCGGTCAGATTGGTATCGACCACGCTGCGCCAGGTTTCCACCGGCAATTCCTCGATCGGCACGGCAGGCGCGCCGCGTCCCGCATTATTGAACAGCACGTCCAGCCGCCCGAAAACACGCTTCGTCTCGTCGAACAGATGGCGTACCGACTCTTCGCTGCAGACGTCCGTGGGCACCGCCAGGGCAGCCTGCGCATCGGCGCCGGCTGCGGCGCGGGTTTCCTCCAGCGCCTCGGCCCTGCGCCCGGCCAGGGCCACGCGATAGCCTTCCGCCAGCAATTGCAGGGCGACCGCGCGGCCGATGCCGCTTCCCGCCCCCGTTACCACCGCCACCTTGCCCTCGCCTCGCCTGCCGTTCTGGTTCATGCTCGTCTCCTGTCGGAAGCCATAGGAAAATATCGGGCATCCTACCCCATGGCCCCCGCCTGCGACGATTTGTTATCCTTCATGTCTCGCCCGTACTTCAGGTTGCCGTTGCGCTGCGCGCGCCGGCGGACGGCGGGTAGCCCGCAAGTTTCCTTGACTGTCGATCGCCATGCCCGCATCCGCCGGAATCCCCGCCACGCCCGGAAATGTCTTTATGGTCGTTGCGCCCAGCGGCGCCGGCAAATCCAGCCTGGTCCGGGCGCTGCTGCAGCGCGACGCCGCGATCCGCCTGTCCGTGTCCTGCACGACGCGCCCGCCGCGTCCGGGTGAACAGGACGGGCGGGAATACCGCTTCGTCAGCGTCGCGGATTTCGAACGCATGCGCGACGAGAACGCCCTGCTGGAATGGGCCGAAGTGCACGGCAATTACTACGGCACCCCGGTTGACGGCATTGTCCAGGCGACCCGGGGCGGGCACGACGTGCTGCTGGAAATCGATTGGCAGGGCGCGCGCCAGGTCCGGCAACGCTTTCCCGGCGCGATCGGCATTTTTATCCTGCCGCCGTCCATCGACGAATTGGAAAGCCGCCTGAAGGCGCGCGGGCAGGATTCCGACTCCGTTATCGCGCGCCGGCTGCTGGCCGCCGGCGGCGAAATCGCCCACGCGCCCGAATGCGAATATGTTATTATTAATCAAGAATTTAGCAACGCGTTGACGGAACTTACCCAGATCGTCAATGCGGCAAGGTTGCGTTTCTCTTCTCAAGCAGTCCGCCACGCCCAGTTGTTCTCGCAACTGGGTATCTCGGCGCCCCACTGAGCTCCAGGGCGCAGCTTCGCTCCCCTTTCATCAGTTTGTCGTATTTCAGGTGACCCACTATGGCCCGCATTACCGTTGAAGATTGTCTGACCCACATTCCGAATCGTTTCACGCTGACCCTGGCCGCCACTTATCGCGCCCGCGAACTGGCGCAGGGCCATGCCCCGCGGCTGGACAGCAAGGACAAACCCACGGTGACCGCGCTGCGCGAAATCGCCTCTGGGCTGACCGGCTCCGAAATGCTGCGTAAAGTACCGACCTGATCGCGGTCGGAAGGTGGCGCGCATGGCCTTCCCCGCACTGAAATACGCCTCTACCGGTTTGCTGGCCGCGCTGCGCGCGGGTTCGCGCCTGGGCCGCCGGCCGGGCCGCAAGTCCGGTAAAACCGCGCCTTCGCCCATTGCCGCGGCGGTCCAGCAGGCGGCCGAAACCCCCGCCACCGCGCCCATCGCGTCCCTGGCGCCGCTGACGGAAATCATCGGCAAATACCTGGACCCGAAGGACGTCGAGCGCGTGCGCGAAGCGTACCGCTTCGCCGACCAGGCGCACCTGGGGCAGTTCCGTGCCAGCGGCGCGCCCTATATTTCCCATCCGATCGCCGTCACGGAAATCTGCGCGGGCTGGAAGCTGGACGCCAATGCCTTGTCCGCCGCGCTCCTGCATGACGTCATGGAAGACCAGGGCGTCACCAAGCACGAGCTGGCGGAACGCTTCAGCCCCGAAGTGGCCGAACTCGTCGACGGCCTGTCCAAGCTGGATCGGCTGGACTTCGCGACCAAGGCCGAACAGCAGGCGGAAAGCTTTCGCAAAATGCTGCTGGCGATGGCTCGCGATGTGCGGGTCATCCTGATCAAGCTGGCGGACCGCGTGCACAACATGCGCACGCTCGACGCCGTGGCGCCGGAAAAACGCCGGCGCATCGCCCGCGAAACCCTGGAAATCTACGCGCCGATCGCGCATCGCCTGGGGCTGAACCTGCTGTTCCGCGAGCTGCAGGACTTGTGCTTCGCGGCCATGTATCCCAATCGCTACCAGGTCCTGTACAAGGCAGTCCTGGCCGCGCGCGGCAACCGCCGTGAAGTCATCGGCAAGATCGAGGACGCCGTGCGCGCGGCCCTGCCCGCGGCGGGCATCGAGGCCGAAGTCAGCGGCCGCGAAAAAACGCTGTACGGTATCTACCGCAAAATGGTGGACCAGAAAAAGACCTTTTCAGAGGTCCTGGACATCTATGGGTTCCGGGTCATCGTCCATACGCTGCCGGAATGCTACCTGGCGCTGGGTACCCTGCACCAGCTATACCGGCCGGTGCCCGGCAAGTTCAAGGACTACATCGCCATCCCCAAGGTCAATGGCTACCAGTCCCTGCACACCACCCTGGTGGGGCCCTATGGCACGCCGGTGGAATTCCAGTTCCGCACCCGCGACATGCACCACGTCGCCGAGGAAGGCGTCGCTTCGCACTGGCTGTACAAAAGCGCCGACGTCTCGCTGAACGATCTGCAGAAGCGCACGCACCAGTGGCTGCAATCGCTGCTGGACATACAAAGCCAGACGGGCGATTCCGGCGAGTTCCTGGAACACGTCAAAGTGGATCTGTTCCCGGACGCCGTCTACGTGTTCACCCCGCAAGGCAAGATCATCTCGCTGCCGCGCGGTGCCACGCCGGTCGATTTCGCCTATGCCATTCATACCGACATCGGCAACCAGGCGGTGGCGGCGAAGGTCAACAACGAATTCATTCCCTTGCGCACGGAACTATCCAGCGGCGATACCGTCGAGATCATCACCTCGCCGGCATCCCGCCCCAATGCGCAATGGCTCAACTACGTGCGTACCGGACGCGCGCGCTCCGAAATCCGCCATTACCTGCGCACGGTGAAGTACGCGGAATCCGTCGCTTTCGGCGAACGCCTGCTGACCCAGGCCTTGCAGGAACTGCATCTCTCGCTGCCGCCGGCCGACGACCCCGAATGGGAAAAACTCGCGCGCAGCAGCGGGGCAAGCTCGCGCGATGAGATCCTGGCCGACATCGGGCTGGGCAAGCGCCTGGCTGCCGTCGTCGCGCGGCGTTTCGCACCGGAGCACGAACTGATCGCCACCACCGCGGCCGCGGTGGACGAAATCACGGCGGCCCGTAGCGCGCCTATCCTGATCCAGGGCAATGAAGGCCAGGCCGTCCAGCTGGCCCCTTGCTGCGGCCCCCTGCCCGGCGACCCCATCATCGCCGGCATGCGGCTGGGCCATGGCCTGGTCGTCCATACGGCGGACTGTCCCGTCGCGGCCCGGCAGCGCACCCGGGAGCCCGAACGCTGGATCAATGTGGCGTGGGATACGCAGACCGCCAAGCATTTGTCCACGCGGCTGGATATCGTCACCCGCAACGAACGGGGCGTACTGGGGCGACTGGCGGCCGAGATCACAGCGACTGACGCCAACATCGTGCATGTCACCATGCACGATGACGCGGTGGCCACGGTATCGCTGCACGTCACCGTGCAGGTGGACAGCCGCAAGCATCTGGCTCAGGTCATACGCGCCATCCGGCATGTCCCGCAGGTGCAGAAGATCGTCCGCGTAAAGGGCTGATCCCAAAGGGGTGATACGGTCCCGGCGCGCATCGCGCGCCGCCTGCATGACGCGTTGATTCCGAACTCCCCCCAGGGCGCGCCCCACACCGGTCATTGCGGCGCCTACGCGAAATCGGTCGGAAATGATGCGGCTTATGGTTCGAACCGGGTCGCGATCGGATTTATCCCCCACGTCGGCCAGTCCCGCACGCTCAGCCAGACTTATCGAGTCATAATCGGATCCGTCGGATTCAGGATCGGAGCCCATCGATTCCGCATCGGAAGTTCTCTGGCCTGGGATCGGAATCCATCATTCCGCATCGGGATTTCTCAGGCTCAGGAGTCGGAATCCACCGGGCCTCGCCTCTGAATTTCCCAGCCCAGGATCGAAAGCCGTCAAGCTCGTGAAAATGGCAGACTTAAAAAAACAAGCCCTGCCGTCGTGAGCGAACCACACAGGCCATATATATCCGATTGTTCAGATTTTTCCTCTTATTGGGGAATCCGGCATTCTTAAAAATGGGGTTTCTCGAATGCGCGTCCATGCGTGTCCATGGAAGCGCGCATTCTCCAGCACAAGCCCGTAGGCGATAACCCTGGCGGGCCCCCTTTTGGATACCCCTTATGCCGAATCCCGTCTTCAGACCTCCTCGTCTCTCGGATATTTTGAATCTGGGAAAACCACCGCGGCCAACCCAGGGCCATCCGGACATACCGGCACTGGCGGCACCACCACGCCGGTTCGGCTTGCCACCGGCGCCTGGCCCGGGCAATCCGCATTTCTCGGGACTCGAGGCGCCACCGCGTCCGGGCCAGGGCGCTCCTCCAATGGCAAATCTTTGGGTGCCGCCCCGGCCGGGGTTCGGCAACGTACCGATGCAAGGGTTGGCGGCAGCGCCGCTGCCGGGCCAGGGCTATCCACAGGTGCCGGGGCTGGTACCGCCCCCGCACGCGGCCCATAACAGCCGGCGCCCGCCGCCATCCCGGCACTTTTCCCGTCCCACCAATATTCTGGCCCGCTTCCCCTCCCTGCCGGATGGGGACTATATTCCAGGCCGCCCCCTCCATTATGGAAGATATCTCCTGTGGAAAGGGCAAAGAACGAATTCCGAGCTTATTATTTCGTCGCACGGCACTCGCGTATTCGGACGCCAGAACGTGATACCGCAAGGGATGGCGCTTCATTTCTACGGACCGGATTACGCATCGGTCGCGACGGTGAATATTTATCGCGCATTCATCGAGCAAGAGATTGACAAGCGCCCGTATCAGATCATTCGCGCCGGCCAGACTTGTTCGGACTACCTGCTGACCAAATTCCAGGGCGCAAGCGAGACATTCGACCATGTCCGGAAATGCCTGCCCTATTACGACGTAGTGACGATAGAAACGACGCCGGATCAAGACTGGACAGAGCGGGTGCAGTTATCCGAGCTACTGGAACACCTGCGCCTGAAGAAGCACAGGTATAAAAGAATACATTGCTTTTTTTGCCGGTCCCTGTCGCGATTGACCGAAGCAGAGTACCCGGCGGTGCAGCCCCTTGTGCTGCCTCCATATAGCGCCCGGTAGGGACCAGCCTGGCAGTCGGCCAGGCAGTCGGACGGTCTCATACGGACACGGCGGCGCGTGAACCGCCATGTCATCGGAAGACATCAGCGAGCCCTGTGCGTGGGCCTGTCCAGGTAAACATTGAAAGGCGCGGCATACGAACGGCAGAAGAAACAATGGATCTTGGCGTATCGATGGCCTCGCCGTTCCAGGTCCGTCAGCAGCTCCGAAAGCATCATATGGTCGGATCCGATTTTCCAGGGGCGATGGCGGATCGTGACGACATCGTACCTACCCAAGCACTGGCGGACCGTCTCGTAGCTTTCCAATTCACCCTGAAACTTGTTTAACTGATAATCGACAAAGGGTTCCCCGCCTGTCTTGATGCGATACGGTCGGTTGGCCATATTACGCAGGATGAACATCTGGTAGATGTCTCTGGTGTTCAGTATCGCGCGGTCCGGACCATAAAAATGCAGCTCCGTACCCTCTGGCACGGTTTTCTTGTGAAACCCATTCAATATTTTCCGCCCTCCCGCCAGCGACCGGGCGCCGTGGGAAGAAATTATCAATTCGAGATTATTTGCGCCGCGCCAAAGGCGGTATTGACCGTATTCGAGGAAGTCCGACATATATTGACAATGCCTGGGTGATGTAGGGACTTCCATATTGCATCTCCCCCCTGGCCGGCGAAAACTGGAATATTCTCGCACCAGGAAATCCGGCGCCGACGAAACGGCGCCCCGTCCCACCGGCGCCCCCCCCCCTGTTCAACCGCGGTAGGCGGCGAAAGCGCCACTTGCCGGCGGGCAATGGCGTGTTTTCCTCGTTCCGGGGCAAGCTCGAACTTGCTTAGCAAGTAATCCGGATACGTCTGGCCGCCACGGATGCGGTCGTAGGTATATTCCGCCTAGCCTCTTTGCAGAAACGCATAATCGATCGTCGGCGTAGGGTCGGCATTTGTTTGATCGCCGGATTGACCAGGGGCCGCGCACCGGCGACGAGTGCGGCGGGACGCGATGTGGCGTCCGGGCGGTGCGGCCGGGAACGTCGTAACAAGGCGGGGTTTGAAAACAGCCCTGCTCTTTTGCGCGGGATTTACCCAAGGCCGCGATCCAGCGGCGGCGGGGATTGCGACAGCGGGAGACGCAAGGCCGGCACCGGAACCGGCGGCGTTTGGAACCGGAGGTCGCGTGACAATATTCGGACGCGACGGCGGCGACGAATACGTATCGGTAAGGCGTGGCTTGAAAACGAAATTTCCTGGCGTGGCTGATCCGCGGTTCGACTATTGGAATGGCTCAGTTTGCGGCGCGCTGCGCACCGCAAAAAAACCGAAAAATCTGAACCGGGCGGATCCGCCAGGAATTTCGTGGCGCCGATTACGCGACGTGTTGCAGGAAGTCCTTCAGGCGCTGGCTGGGCGGATCGGACAGCAGCGCTTGAGGGTTGCCGTCGTGCGCCACCTTGCCGCCGTCGATGAAGATCAGGCGGCTGCCCACGCGGCGGGCGAATTCCATTTCGTGGGTTACCACGACCATGGTCATCCCTTCTTCCGCCAGGTCGCGCATGACCTTCAACACCTCGTGCCGCAATTCCGGATCGAGTGCCGACGTCGGTTCGTCGAACAGCATCAGCTTGGGCTTGATGGCCAGCGCGCGGGCGATCGCCACGCGCTGTTGCTGACCGCCGGAAAGCTCGGACGGATAGTGCTGCATGCGCTGCTCGAGCCCGACCTTGGCCAACAGGGCCTGGGCCTCCGCGCGCGCCTGTGCCCGCGAGGCACCCCGCGTATGAATGGGGCCGAACATAACGTTTTCCAGCGCGGTCATCTGCGGGAACAGATTGAACTGCTGGAAAACCATGCCGGCCTCGCGGCGGATTTCACGCACCTCGGCGGGCGAGCCCTTCACGCTCAGGCCGCCGACCAGGAGTTCGCCGTCCTGGATGGTTTCGAGGACGTTGATACAGCGCAGAAAGGTCGACTTGCCGGAGCCCGAAGGCCCGACCACGACAACGACCTCGCCGGCATCGATATTCAGCGTGATGCCGTTCAGGACGGTGGACGCGCCAAAGCGCTTGGTAACGTTCTTGAATTCAACCATGCTCATAAGATGCGCATCCTCTTCTCGGCGATCCGCAGGCCCACGGCCATCAGGCCGGTAATGATCAGATAAATGACCGCCACGGCGGACCAGATTTCGACAGCGCGGAAGTTGCTGGCCATGATCTCCTGCCCCTGGCGGGTGAGTTCGGCCACGCCGATCACGATGAACAGCGACGAATCCTTCAGGCTGATGATGCACTGGTTGCCCAGCGGGGGAATCATGCGCCGTATGGCAACCGGCCCGATGATGTGGGTCAGGATCTTGTGGAACGGCAGCCCCATGGCCTGGCCGGCTTCGCGCAAACCTTTGGGAACGGAAAGCAGCGCGCCGCGCACGATTTCGGCGATGTAGGCGCCGGAATTGATCATCAGCGTAAGTATGGCGGCCAGCTGCGCGTCGATACGCAGGCCGTTGGCGATCAGCGGCAAGGCAAAGTAGATGAACATCACCTGCACGATGATGGGCGTGCCGCGGATCACGGCAACGTAGATCACGGCGATGGTGGCCAGGAAGCGCGGCGCATAGGCACGCATGACGCCCGCCAGCGCGCCGAGCGCGAATCCGCCCAACAGGCCCCAGAAGGTGATCTTGACCGTCATCACCGTTCCGTCGAGCAGATTGGGCAGGGCCGCCCAGATCACGGACCAATCGAAATTCACATGTTTCCCCTGTAGATAGGAACCCGCGTCCGGATCGGCGTGGCGATCGGAATAGGCGGCGCGGCCGCGGCGGGTGAAACGGAAGAATCAGCGGGCCGCCGGCGTGACACGCGCGATGCGCGCCCGGCGGCCCCGTCAACGAGGGTTTATTGTGCCTTCTTGCCGAACCACTTGGCGTAAATGGCGTCGTATTCGCCGTTGGCCTTGAGGTCGGCCAGCGCCTTGTTCACTTCCTTGACCAGCGGGCTGCCCTTGGGGAAAGCGATACCGTAGAAATCGCCGCTCTTGACATTGCCGACGACCTTCACGCGGTCCTTGCCGGCGGTGTTGGCGTAGTACTGGACATTCGGCGTATCGTGCACGGCGGCGTCGACGCGGCCCGTGGCCAGTTCGAGATAGGCGTTGTCGATGTTGGGGAACAGCTTGAGCTTGGCCGACGGGACGTTCTTCTGCATGTAGTCCACCGTCGCCGTGCCCGTCTTCACAGCCACCGTCTTGCCAGCCAGGTCGGCGGCGCTCTTGATATCGGTGTTGCTGTTGTTGACGAGGATGGACAGGCCGCTTTCGTAATAGGGGTCGGAGAAATCGATGACCTGCTTGCGATCGTCACGGATGGTGATGCCCGCGAGCGCGACATCGATGTTCCGGGTCTGCAGGCCGGGGATGATGCCGTTGAAGTCCATGGGCTGCAGCTTGTATTTCAGGTGCAGCTGCTTGGCGATCGCGGCCCACAGGTCGACGTCGAAGCCGGTGTAGGTGTTGCCCTGCTTGAATTCAAAAGGGACGAAAGCCGTGTCCGTCGCGACCACGAGTTCCTTGGCGCTTTGCGCTGAGGCGGGCGCGGCCATGGCGAACCAGGCGACCGACATCCCGGCCATCATCGCGGCGAATTTCTTATTGAGCATGTTCGACTCTCCTTTGTTGAGCGGCGCCCGGGATACGGGCTGCGAGGCGTGCCGCGGGTAGGCGGCACGCCGAAGGGATGGATGTTAACGCAGCCGATTGCGGCTGTATCCCCTCAAAGGCAGTCCGGCACCGTTAAATTTCTCCGAAACCTCCTCCGCCCGGCGTCTCGACGACGAAGACATCTCCGGCTTGCAAGTCGGTGCTGTCCTGCGGGCCCAGGGGCTGGATGCGCCCATCGGCTCGTTCCACGTAGTTGCGCCCCATTTGCCCCGGCTGGCCTCCCTGAAGGCCGAATGGCGCGTAGCGGCGGTTGTTCGACAGGATCGCCGCAGTCATGGGCTCCAGGAAGCGCAGCTTGCGGATGCCGCCGTCGCCGCCGCGATAGCGTCCCTTGCCGCCGGATCCATGACGGATTTCGTAGGATTCCAGGCGCACCGGGAAGCGCAGCTCCAGGACTTCCGGGTCGGTCAGGCGCGAGTTCGTCATATGGGCCTGCACCACGGACTGGCCGTCGAAACCGTGCCGGGTATCCGTGGGGTCGTCGATGCGCGCGGGCCCTGCCCCGGTACCGCCGGAAATGGTCTCGTAGTACTGGTAGCGCGCATTGCCGAACGTCAGGTTGTTCATGGTGCCCTGGCTGGCGGCCAGCACGCCCAGCGCGCCATACAGCGCGTTGACGATGCACATGGAGGTCTCGACGTTGCCGGCAACGACCGACGCGGGCGGGTTGGGACGCAGCATGGAGCCCGCGGGAACGATGATCTCCAGGGGCTTCAGGCCGCCGGCGTTCAAGGGGATCTCGTCGTCCACCAGCGTGCGGAAGACGTACAGGACCGCCGCGACGGCGATCGCTCCCGGCGCGTTGAAATTATTGTCCAGCTGCGGCGAGGTGCCGGTGAAATCCACCACGGCGCTGCGCGCCGACTGGTCCACCCGCACGGCCACGCGTATCACGGCCCCGTTATCCAGCGGGTATTCGTAGCTGCCGTCCTTCAGCACCGAAATCACGCGGCGCACGGCCTCCTCGGCGTTATCCTGCACGTGGCCCATATAGGCGCGCACCACATCCAGGCCGAAGTGGTCGCACATGCGCAGCAATTCCTGCACGCCTTTCTCGTTGGCGGCAATCTGCGCCCGCATGTCGGCGATATTCTGGTCCGGGTTGCGGGCCGGCCATTTGCCGGAGCCAAGGATGTCGCGCGCTTCCTTTTCGCGGAACTCGCCGTCCCGTACCAGTTGAAAGTTCGTGAAAAGAACGCCCTCGTCTTCCACGGTACGCGAATCGGGCGGCATCGAGCCTGGCGTGGTGCCGCCGATGTCGGCATGGTGGCCGCGCGAGCCCACGTAGAACAGGATGTCGCGGCCGGCACCGTCGAAGACCGGCGTGATGACGGTCACGTCGGGCAGATGGGTGCCGCCATGGTAGGGATCGTTGACGACGTAGGCATCGCCGGGTTTCATGCGCCCCGCGTTGGCCTGCATCACGGTGCGGATGGATTCCCCCATGGACCCCAGGTGCACGGGCATATGGGGCGCATTGGCGATCAGGTTGCCCTGGTCGTCGAAGATGGCGCACGAAAAGTCCAGGCGCTCCTTGATGTTGACCGAATAGGCGGTATTCTGCAGCCGATAGCCCATCTGCTCGGCGATGGACATGAAGAGGTTGTTGAATACTTCCAGCATGACCGGATCGGCCTGCGTGCCGACGGCGCGCCGCTGCGGCCTGGCCTGCACCCGGCGCAGCACGAGATGGTCGCGCGGCGTCAGTTCGGCCCGCCAGCCGGGCTCCACCACGGTGGTCTGGTTCTTTTCCGAGATGATGGCCGGGCCATCCACCAGGTCGCCGGGGGTCATGTCGTCGCGCACGTAGAGCGGTGTCTCGCGCCAGGCGCCGCCGCTGTACATGCGCACGCCGCGCCGCGCCGCCAGCGGTCCCGTCCGGCGCGCCGGTACCGGCGCCTCGGTCACGGGCTCGCCGCCGCCGGTCGCCTCTACCGAGATCGTTTCCACGACCAGCTCGCGCCCCGGCATCAAAAAGGAATAGCGCTGGCGGTACGCCGCTTCGAAGTCGGCCCGCGCCTGAGCGGACGGGCCGAAAGAGACTTCCAGGGCGGTATCGGTGCCGCGATATTTCAGATGCAGGCGGCGCTGTACCGTGATCGCCTCCGGCGCGACGTGCTGCCGCCGCAGTTCGGCGACGGCATCGCCCGCGAGGGCATCGAGTTCCTGCCCGAGCTCGGCCACCAAGGCCTCGTCCAGGACCTTTTCCACGGTTTTCTGCCGCATCTCGGTCTGGTCGGCCAGGCCCATGCCATAGGCCGACAACACCCCCGCCAGGGGATGGGCGAATACCGTCGTCATGCCAAGGGCGTCCGCCACCAGGCAGGCGTGCTGGCCGCCGGCCCCGCCGAACACCGTCAGGGCGTACTCGGTCACGTCATGGCCGCGCTGCACGGAAATGCGCTTGATGGCCTCGGCCATGTTGCCCACCGCGATTTCCAGGAAACCTTCGGCCAGTTGCTCCGGCGTCATATCGCGGCCGGTCTCGGCCTTCACGCGGGCGGCCATCTCGATGAACCCCTGTTCGGCGGCCGCGCGGTCCAGCGGCTGATCCGCATGGGGGCCGAACACGCGGGGGAAGAAGTCCGGCTGAATCTTGCCGAGCAGCACATTGCAGTCCGTGACCGCCAAGGGGCCTCCGCGCCGATAGCAGGCCGGCCCCGGATTGGCACCGGCGGAATCCGGCCCGACACGCAGCCGCGCGCCGTCGAAATGCAGGATGGACCCGCCGCCGGCGGCGACGGTATGAATGCTCATCATCGGCGCGCGCATGCGCACGCCGGCCACCTGGGTCTCGAATTCGCGTTCGAATTCACCCGCGTAGTGCGATACGTCGGTGGAAGTCCCGCCCATGTCGAAGCCGATGACCTGGCGGAAACCCGCGAGCTCGCTGGTGCGCACCATACCGACGATGCCGCCGGCCGGCCCGGACAGGATGGCGTCCTTGCCACGGAAGCGATGCGCGTCGGTCAGGCCGCCGCTGGACTGCATGAACATCAGGCGGATACCGGGCAGTTCGCTGGCGACCTGCTCCACATAGCGCATCAGGATGGGCGACAGGTAGGCATCGACCACCGTGGTATCGCCGCGCGATACGTACTTGATCAGCGGACTGACCTCATGCGAGACGGAAACCTGGGTGAACCCCACTTCGCGCGCCAGCATGGCGGCCCGCTGTTCATGCCGCGGCTCGCGCCAGGCATGCATGAAGACGATGGCGACGGCACGCACGCCCTGATCGTAGCTGGCCTGCAAATCGCTGCGCAGCGCGGCCTCGTCCAGCGCCGTAACGACCGCGCCATCCGCGCCGATGCGTTCTGCGGCTTCGATAACGCCGTCGTACAGCATTTCGGGCAGGACGACGTTACGGTCGAACAGCCGGGGACGGTTCTGGTAGGCGATGCGCAGGCCATCGCGGAAGCCGCGCGTGGTCACCAGCACCGTGCGTTCGCCCTTGCGCTCCAGCAGCGCATTGGTGGCCACGGTGGTGCCCATCTTGACGCAGTCCACCTGGTCGGCGGGCACCGGCTGGCCCGGCGCCAGGCCGAGCAGCTTGCGGATGCCGGCGACGGCCGCGTCGCGGTACTGCTCGGGATTCTCGGAAAGCATCTTGATGGTGGTGGTGGTCCCGTCGGGACGACGGCCCACGATGTCCGTGAACGTGCCGCCACGGTCGACCCAAAATTGCCACTTCATAGCGATTCCCATACTGTTTCGGAAGAAAGACAAGAACCAGGGCCCGGCCCTGGCTGATCCTAGAGCGACGTGGCCGCGCGGGCGGCCTGGTCATAAACGCCGGACAGGCCGCGCAGCAGATTGGCCAGGTCCTGTGAAAACTCCAATCCGCTGCTGGCCGCAGGCAGGCCGTCGATCAGGCAGCGTTCGCGCACCTCGACATAGCGGGCGATAACGTCGCTGCCCTTGGGCGTGACGGAGTAAACGACCTCTTTGCCGTTACGCTGCCCCTGCACCACGCCCAGACGCTCCAGCTTTTTCAGCGAATAGTTGACGATGTGCGTGTCCTCGATATTCAGCGTGAAGCAGATGTCGGCCAGCTTCTTGCCGCGCTGCCGGTGATACACGTGATGCAGGACGATCACGTCGATGGAAGTCAGGTCCGGCAGGCCGGCGGCCGCCATGCAGCGCACGATCCAGCGGTTGAACGCATGTCCGGCAATCATCAGGCCGAACTCCACCGAGGAAAGATCCGGCGCGCGATCGGACACCAGGTGCGAAGAAGCCGCAATCGGCGGCTTGGGGTCGTGTGAAACGCTCATAGCGAAGCCCGGGAGGTGGATGGGGAACATCGCACGGCGGCCGGCCGTACGGACGCGGCGCCGGCAAGCAGCATTGGCCGGTTCACGCCCGCATGCGGACTCCACCATGCGCTGACGGCCGAATAATAATGTTTCGTTGATAAATTATCAACGAAATATCAATCAAATCGGGTTCACCCCAGGTCGCGCGGCCCAGGAGCGCTCCGGGGCCCTGCCCAGGACGCCGCAAGGGGAGGCGCGCGCCGATATGGCGACTGCGCGCCCACAGAGAGAACTCAGCGCGCGGGGGCTCCCCCGTTCGGATCGAGCTGCACGCCCTCTACCCCCTTGAGCGTGGACCCCGCCCCACCTCCGCTGCCCGCCTGGGCCGGCGCCGCGGGCGGTGCGGTCGAAGGAACGGCGGGAGATGCGTCGCCCGCAGCGGGCGCGGGAGACGGCGAAGATGGCGGACGCGCGGCCCCCGCGGCGCCGCCGCGCGCCATGCCGCGCAATTGCGCCTCTCGTTCGTTGGCGGCCTGCCTAAGCTCGTCGGCCAATTCCTGGTGCTTGGCCGACGCGGCCCATGCGGCGGCATCCAGGCCCTGGAGATTGCGGTTGGTCGCGTCCGCACCGGCCTTGAGCAGCAGCTCGACCATTTCGCGGCTACCCGACAGGCCGGCCATCATCAGCGGCGTAGTGCCGTCCGGGCCGGGCGCGTTGACGATGGCGTCCTGCGCCATCAGCAGCTTGGCGACATCGATCTGCGCCTTGGATGCCGCATAGTGCAGCGGCGTCCATCCCAGTCGGTTGACGTGGGCGCCGCGCGCGATCAGGGCTCGCGCCCGCTGCGTTTGGCCCTGGATCGCCAGATACATGAGCGGGGTTTCGTCATGGTCATTGGCGGCGTTGACGTCCGTGCGGCGATCGGCAGCGAGTACGTCGTAGACATGCCAGGCGCCATCCCGTATGGCCTGCATGATGGCGGGTTGCCCCTTGATGCGCGTATTCGGGTCCCAGCCCTGGGCCAGCAGCGCGCGTATATCGTCGGCGCGATCGTTGGCGACGATGACGGGCGCATTGGCGGGATCTTCCGCGCGCGACTGGCCTGGCATGGCGATGGCGACCAGCGCGGCCGTTCCCAGGGTGGCAAGGTAGCGCGATCGCGTCGAGTAAATATCTTTCATATCAGTCCCTTATACTTGAAAGTGAAGGGGATTTCTGAAGAATGGACAGCGCAGTCCGCCTCCAAGCGATCCCCAAGCAAGGGACACGCCGGCGCGATCACCCCCACAAGAAACCGCGCGAGGGGCGACGCCTGCACGGCTGGCCCCGGCGAGACTGGGAGGTCCCGTCCAGGTGCGGCGGCGGGTACCCTCGATTCCCCGGCCCCATCGTTTAAAGTGAATTCTTTATTACCGCTCTATCTTACTGAATAAATTGAAGAAATTTTCTGTCGAAGCGGCCGCGATATCGCTGGCGGGCAGGCCTTTCAGATCCGCGATTTTCTCTGCGACGTGGATTACCTTGGAGGGATCGTTCAGCTTTCCGCGATATGGCACCGGCGCCAGATAAGGCGAGTCGGTCTCGATCAACAGCCTGTCCAGCGGCATGCGGGTAGCGACGTCGTGCAGCACCGTGGCGTTCTTGAAAGTCACGATACCCGAAAGCGATATATGGAAATTCAGGTCCATGGCCGCCTGCGCCACCTCCCAGGACTCGGTGAAGCAGTGCATGACGCCGCCGACTTCCTCCGCCCTTTCCTCGCGCATGATCCGCAGCGTGTCCTCGGCGGACGAACGCGTATGGATGATCAACGGCAGCCCCGCGTCGCGCGCGGCCCGGATATGTACGCGAAAGCGGTCGCGCTGCCAGTCCAGCGGCTCGCTCAGCCGGTAATAGTCCAGCCCCGTCTCGCCGATGGCGACCACTTTGGGGTCGGCGGCCAGCGCGACCAGCTCTTCGGACGAAGGATCGTGCGTGTCCTCGTAGTCCGGATGCACGCCCACCGAAGCCCACAGGTTGCGGTGCGGCTTGACCAGCGCCATCAGCCCGGGCCAGTCCGGCATGGCGACACTGACCACCAGGGCGTGCGTGACCCGGTTCGCCGCCATGCGCTCCAGGATGTCCGGCAGGTTTTCCGCCAGTTCGGGAAAATTCAAATGACAGTGGGAATCTACGTACATAGCGATATCAGTAGTCCATGGCGCTTGACGGCCCCTCGCGCCGGGAAAACCGCCGTGGCCACACCGGGGATGCCGTGGATCGGACGCCGCCGGTGCGTCGGCGGGTATGTTTCATTGGCAAGATAGCACCACGCGCTGCAGCGCGGCATGGGCGAACAATTTGGCATTCAACGGGTGCCCGGCCAAGGCGCGCTGGCGCGTCAGCCAGCGCGCGCCCTCGGCCATCTTCGCCGCGTCCGCCCGCGCCGCGGTTCGCGCCACGGCGGATGCCAGGGCCGGGAAATAACGCGATGGCGCGCCGACGCCGGCCAGCATCAGGTCCACGTAGAAGCGCTGCAGCGCGTCGATCCATTCGACGGCGGGCAGCTTGTCCAACAGATCGGCCAGCGCCCCCACATCGGGGGACCGCCCTTGCGCCAGCGGCCCGGCCAGTTGTTCCAGCCAGGGCGGGCACGCGCTTTCCCCGGTTTGCGCCAGGCGCAGCGCCCCCAAAGGCGCGCCGCCCGCCGCGGCCAGCCACGCCGGGGCATCGCCGATATCCTGCGATTCCAGCCACTGCAAGGCCACCTGCCGCGATGGCGTCGCCAGGGGCAGGCGCCGGCAGCGCGATAGCAGCGTGGGCAGCAGGCGGTCCGGCGCATCGGCCACCAGCAGGAAGACGGTGTGCTCGGGCGGTTCCTCCAGCACCTTCAGCAAGGCGTTGGCGGAAATCACGTTCAGGGCCTGGGCCGGATACAGCAGCGCCACCCGCCAGCCCCCGCGATGCGTCGCGGTATTGAACCAGGACTCCAGCGCCCGGATCTGATCGACCCGGATGTCCTTGGACGGCGCGCGCTTGCTGCCCGCCCCGCCCGTCGTTGCGCCGGACGCGGCCTCCGCGTCGTCCGATTCCGCCGCGGCCTCGGCCCCCTCTTCCAGCGCGATGGCCTCGGGCCGGATGCGCCGCAGGTCGGGATGGTTGCCGCTGGCAACCCAGGTACACGCCGCGCATTCGCCACATGCCAGCCCTTCCCGGGGAGACTCGCATAACAGGCTGGCGGCCGCCGCCGACGCGAACTGCAGCTTGCCGATACCGGCCAGCCCGTGGATCAGCCAGGCATGGGCGAAACGGTCCCGCTGCGCCAGCCAGGCACGAGCGGTGTCGGTCTGCCAGGGAAGGAAGCGCGCCACGCTCATCGCGATGCGTCCACCAGCGCCTGGATATCGGTTGCAAGCTGCGCGCGTATCGCCGGGATATCGCGGCCGCCGTCGACGATGCGAAAGCGCGACGGATATGCCCTGGCCCGCGCCAGATAGGCATCGCGGGTGCGCTGGAAGAAAGCCGCGCCCTCGCTCTCGAAGCGATCCGGCGCCCGGGCATCCGCCAGCCGCGCGCGGGCGACTTCCAGCGGCACGTCGAACAGCCAGGTGCGGTCCGGCTGCAAGCCGGGATGCACCCATTGTTCCAGGACGGCCACGCGCTCGGCACCCAGCTGGCGGCCGCCGCCCTGATAGGCATAAGTGGCGTCGGTGAAGCGGTCGCACACCACCCAGTCGCCCCGCGCGAGGGCGGGTTCGATCACCTGGCGCACGTGCTCGCAGCGCGCCGCGAACATCAGCAGGGTTTCCGTATCCAGGCCCATGGCCTCGTGCAGCACCAGATCGCGCAGCCGCTCGCCCAATGCGGTACCGCCGGGTTCGCGGGTCGTGACCACACGCACGCCATGGCCGCGCAGCGTTTCCGCGAGCCAGTCCGTGTGCGTGCTCTTGCCCGCGCCGTCCACGCCTTCCAGGGTGATGAACTTGCCGCGTAGCGTCATGGCGCGCGATCCTTGCCTAGTATGTAGCGCGATACGTTGCGATTGTGGTCGGACAGCGTCGCGGAAAACTCGCTGGTGCCGTTGCCCCGCGAGACGAAATACAGGTAATTGTGATGCGCCGGCCGCACGGCAGCCAGCAACGCGGCGCGTCCGGGACTGGCGATCGGAGTGGGCGGCAGGCCGGGACGGGTATAGGTATTCCACGGGGTGTCGGTCTGCAGGTCGCGGCGGCGGATACGGCCCTGGTAAGTGTCGCCCATGCCATAGATCACGGTGGGATCGGTCTGCAACGGCATGCCATCGCGCAGCCGGTTGATGAACACGCCGGCCACCCGGGTACGGTCCGCCGTGTCGCCGGTTTCCTTTTCGATGATGGACGCCAGGATAAGCGCCTGGTACGGCGTGGCGATCGGCAGGTCCGGGTCCCGTTCGGCCCAGATGCGGGCAAGGACCCGCTGCCCTTCCTGGTACGCGCGGCGCAAGAGGTCGAAATCCGTGCTGCCGGGCGTGAAAACATAGGTATCGGGAAAAATCAGCCCTTCCATGCTGGTCGCGTCCGAGCCCAGCCGGCGCAGGAGTTCCGCGTCGTCGATGTCGCCCAGTGTCTGCTTCACATCGGGGTTCTCGCGCAAGGCCTGGCGGATCTGCTTGAAAGTCCAGCCCTCGACGAAGGTGATCTGGCGCTGGGTCATATCGCCGCGAGCCAGGCGCTCCAATAGGCGCCAGGGGGTGTCGCCCTGGATGGCCTGGTAGCCGCCGGCCTTGATGAGCTTGTCCCGCTCGCTCAGGCGCGCCATCCAGACGAAGCCGTCTTCCCACAAGGGCACGCCGGCGGCGTTCAGGACCCGCGCGACGGCGCGCGGACTGCTGCCGGGATCGACGACGAAGTCGATGCGTTCCGCCGGCAGGCGCAGCGTATGGTGCATCCAGTACCAGCCGGCGGCGCAGGCCGCGGCCGCGGCCAGCACGAGGACGAGCAGGAAGGCAAGAAAGAAAGTTAAGGCGGAGCGCTTCTTCATGAGATTCAGCAGTTTAAAGGATTGGCGTCCGCCGCACCGGCGCGGGTGCCGGCCGTTGCGCCTATTCCCCGCGGCCTGCAGGGGCTGGGGCGGGCGGCCGCGGCGCCGGCGGTATCATCGGTGCTTTGGCATTTCGCATGGCCCTCGTGGCCTGCCCTGACATCAATGACTGACCTGCCTGTCGCTTCCTCCTCCCTTCCCCAGCCGCGCGCGCATCGCGCCGACCTGCCGACGCTGCAATGGATTTCGGCCGGCGGTGCCGACGCCATCGAGTTCCTGCACGGCCAGCTGACGCAGGATGTGCAAGCCCTGGCCGCCGATAACGCCGCCCTGGCCGGCTACTGCACCGCCAAGGGACGCTTGCTGGCCACCCTCGTCATGTGGCGCGCTGCCCCCGATGCCGCCGCTGCCGCCGACGCGCCGCGCCTGCACGCCCTGGTCCGCGCCGACGTCGCGGACGCCCTGCTCAAGCGGCTGCGCATGTTCGTCCTGCGGGCCAAGGTGACGCTCTCGAGCACGGCAGGGCACGTATCGGGCGTGTGGACGGATGCGGACCCGGCCGCGCTGGAGACGGCCGCGGGCGGCGCGCTGCCGCGCCAGGCATGGCGCCGCGCCGAATTGCCCAGCGGGACCTGGATCGCCGCGCCGTCGGCGCAGGGACAGCGCTGGTGGTGGATTGCCTCGCCGGCGCAATGGGAGGCCGCGACGGGGTTGCGCGCGGCGCTGGAGTCCGGCGATCCGCGGATCTGGCAGGCGGGCGACCTGGCCGCCGGTATCCCGTGGGTAGGCGCGGCCACGCAGGACCTGTTCATTCCGCAGACGGTCAACCTGGACCTGGCGGGTGGGGTCAGCTTCACCAAAGGCTGCTATCCCGGCCAGGAGGTGGTCGCGCGCAGCCATTACCGCGGAACCGTCAAGCGCCGCATGGCTTACGGCATCGTGCCCGGACAGGATGCTTCGGCCATCGCGGCCGGCGCGGATATTTACGATGCCACGCAACCCAACGAGCCCTGCGGGCGCGTGGTGGATGCAGCCGGCGTGCCGGATGCGGCCATCCTGTTCGAAACCAGCCTTGCCGCGCTGGCGACGGGCAATCTGCGGCTGGGCAGTACCGACGGCCCCGCGATACGCCCGCAGCCCTTGCCCTACGCGCTGGAGTAAGCGCCGGACGCGTTCCTCAGGCCTTGCCGAACTCTTCGGCCAGTTCCCGCGAGCGCTGCGCAGCGGCCTGCATCGCGCGGGAGACCAAGCCCATGAAATCGCCTTCCTCGAACACGCCCAGGGCGGCGGCGGTGGTACCGCCCCTGGAGGTCACGCGCTCGCGCAGGACGGCCGGCGGGTCTTCGGATTCTTGCGCCAGGCGCACGGCGCCGGACAACGTGCCCAAGGCCAGCTCGCGCGCCTGCGCGGCATCCAGGCCGACGCTCTGCCCGCCCTCGATCAGTGCCTCGATGAAGCGGAAGACATAGGCGGGCCCGCTACCGGACAAGGCGGTGACGGCGTCGATGGCCGCATCGTCCTTCACCCATACCACCTTGCCCACCGACCGCAGCATGGATTCGGCCAGTTGGCGTTCTTCGGCGGTAACGCCGGACAGCGCCAGGATGCCCGTCATGCCCTCGCCGACCAGGGCCGGCGTATTGGGCATGCATCGCACCAGCTTGGGCCAGGGCGCGCCGCCCTCGCCCAGCCAGCCCGCCAGCACATCGCCGCGGATACCGGCCGCCACGCTGATCACCAGGGTGCCCTCGCGCAGCCAGGGGCGCGAGGCGGCCACGGCGTCGCGCATGAATTGCGGTTTGACGGCATAGAACCAGACATTGCACCGTGCCAGCCGTTCGTCCGGCGCCGTGGCCGCCGTGGCGCCGCGTTCGATCCAGGCCGTATGGGCGGCGGTATTGATGTCGATGGCGTGGAAGTTTTCCGGGGGGCAAATCTTGCCGGCCATGCCGGCGCCCAGGGCGGAAGCCATATTTCCGCCGCCGATGAATGCGATATGCAGGTTTTTATCCATGGAGCAGGATTGTAAACACCGCCCGCCTGCCTTGGGCATCCTCGGGCTGGGAGGCGGAGTGCAGCCAGGGCGCGTCACGTTCCATTGAATCACCCCGCTCGGCGTAGGAGAAGTCCTATTTGACAGTGAGGGAGCACGGTGTAACAGTCACGAATTCGTCACAAACAATTCATATGGTGTCGGGCTGTCTGCCCCCTACCCGGGGCAAGAGCCATCGCTACCCACGGAGGAATATCCATGCGATCCCATCGCCTCGCGCTCGTCGCGGCGTCTCTGCTTACCGCTTTCGCCGCCACATCGGCGCATGCGGCCACCGACATTCAGTTCTGGCACTCCATGGAAGGCGCGCTCGGCGACCGCGTCAACGAAATCGTCAACGACTTCAACAAGAAGAACCCCGATTACCAGGTCAAGGCCGTCTACAAGGGCAACTACGGCGAATCGATGAACGCCGGCATCGCGGCGTTTCGCGCCGGCAATGCGCCGGATATCCTCCAGGTATTCGAAGTTGGCACCGCGACCATGATGTACGCCAAGGGCGCCATCAAGCCGGTGCAGCAGATGTCCGAGGAAGCCGGCGACCCGATCAACCCCAAGGATTTCATCGGCGCGGTGGCGGGCTATTATTCGTCGCCGGACGGCAAGCTCGTTTCCATGCCGTTCAACAGTTCGACCGTGGTGTTCTACTACAACAAGGACGCCTTCCAGAAAGCCGGGCTGGATCCTGAAAAGCCGCCCAAGACGTGGGAAGAACTCGCCGCCGACACCAAGAAGCTGAAGGCCGCCGGCGTGGAATGCGGCTATACCACCTCCTGGCCGTCCTGGGTGCAGCTGGAGACCTTCTCGGCCTGGCATAACGTGCCCTACGCCACCAAGGACAACGGTTTCGGCGGACTGGATGCGCGCCTGGCGATCGATTCGCCGCTGCACGTACGGCACCTGAAGTTCCTGGCCGGGCTGGCCAAGGACGGCGAGTTCATGTACGGCGGACGGGGCGACGATCCCAATGCCCTGTTCATCTCGGGCAAGTGCGCGATGATCACCGGCTCCAGCGGCCTGCGCGCCAACATCATCAAAAACGCCCAGTTCAAGTTCGGCACGTCCACCCTGCCGTATTACGCGGACGTCAAGGGCGCCCCGCAGAACACCATCATCGGCGGCGCGTCGCTGTGGGTGTTCGCCAACAAGAAGCCCGAGGTATACAAGGGCATCACGAAGTTCTTCAAGTATCTGTCCAGCCCGGAAGTGGCGGCCAAGTGGCACCAGCAGACCGGCTACGTGCCCGTCACCAAGGCGGCATACGAGCTGACGCAGAAACAGGGCTTCTATGACCAGAACCCGGGAACCGACGTCGGCGTGAAGCAGTTGAACGTCGAAACGACCGCGCAATCGCGCGGCGTGCGCCTGGGCTACCTGCCGCAAATCCGCGAAATCGAGGACGCCACGATCGAACAGATCGTTTCCGGCAAAGTCGATGCGCAAGCCGGCCTGAAGGACGCCGTCAAGCGCGGCAACGACCTGCTCGAGAAATTCGAAAAAAGTGTAAAGTAGCGGCCGCTTTCGGGCCCGGGCAGGGCCAGGTCGCGCCCATAACGCGATCTGGCCCTGCCTGAACATGGCGAGTCCCGCCGGGCGATGCGTCGGGGAATTGTCCCCACCCGAAATGTTTCACGTTTTTTATGCGTCCGCGGCAATCCCGCGCCGCAATAGATGGCATCCATGGAAAAACGCGTCGTTTTCGGCCACAAGCTCCTTCCCTATCTGCTGCTGCTGCCACAGCTGGCCATTACGGTCGTCTTCTTCTTTCTGCCGGCCGGGCAGGCGATGTGGCAATCGTTGCACATCGAAGACCCCTTCGGGCTGTCGTCCACCTTCGTCGGCCTGTCGAACTTTGCCGATCTCTTCAGCCAGGCCACCTATATCGATTCGTTCAAGGTGACGGCGGTCTTCTCGATCCTGGTCGCCGTCGTCGGGTTGTCCGTATCGCTGCTGCTGGCCGTCATGGCCGACCGCGTCATCCGCGGTGCCGGGCTTTACAAGACCCTGCTGATCTGGCCCTATGCCGTCGCCCCCGCGGTGGTCGGCGTGCTGTGGCTGTTCCTGTTTTCGCCTTCGGTCGGTATCCTCGCCGTGGCACTGACCCGACTGGGCGTGGCCTGGAATCCGCGCCTGAACGGCACCGAGGCCATGATCCTGGTGCTCATCGCCGCGGTCTGGAAGCAGGTTTCCTATAACTTCCTGTTTTTCCTGGCCGGGCTGCAATCGATCCCGCGCTCGCTCATCGAGGCGGCCGCCATCGACGGCGCCGGGCCCACCCGCCGGTTCTGGACCATCGTGTTCCCGCTGCTGTCGCCCACCACCTTCTTCCTTCTGGTGGTCAACGTCATCTATGCCTTTTTCGATACCTTCGCCGTCATCGACACGACGACCCAGGGCGGCCCCGGCACGTCGACCGCGATCCTGGTCTACAAGGTGTACAGCGACGGCTTCCGGGGGCTGGACCTGGGATCCTCGGCCGCGCAATCGGTAGTGCTCATGGCGATCGTCGTGGTGCTGACCGTCGCCCAATTCCGCTATATCGACCGCAAGGTCCAGTACTGATTCAGAGGCCTTATGGTTGAACGCCGTCCCTGGCTGGATTTCCTGGCCCACGCCATTCTGCTGTGCGGCGTGGCGCTGGTGGCCTTCCCGCTTTACGTCACCTTCGTGGCGTCCACGCAGACCGCGCAGGAAGTGGCCAACGCGCCCATGTCGCTGGTCCCCGGCTCGCACTTCGTCAGCAACTACCTGCAGGCGCTGTTCGCCGGCTCCGGCGGCGGCTCCAGCGGCGCGCCGGTCGGCCGCATGCTGTGGGTCAGCCTGGTGATGGCGCTGACCATCTCCATCGGCAAGATCATCATCTCGCTGCTGTCCGCTTTCGCGGTGGTGTACTTCCGCTTCCGCGGCCGCATGTTTTTCTTCTGGATGATCTTCGTCACGCTGATGCTGCCGGTGGAGGTCCGCATCGCGCCGACCTACAAGGTCGTCGCCGACCTGGGCCTGCTGAACAGCTATGCCGGCCTGACGCTGCCGCTGATCGCATCGGCCACCGCCACGTTCCTGTTCCGCCAGTTCTTCCTGACCGTACCGGACGAACTCGTGGAAGCGGCACGCATCGACGGCGCCGGTCCCATGCGCTTCTTTCGCGACGTGCTGATGCCGCTGTCGCGCACCAGCATCGCCGCCCTCTTCGTCATCCAGTTCATCTATGGCTGGAACCAATACCTGTGGCCTTTGCTGATCACCACACAGGAAGACATGTACCCGATCGTCATCGGGATCAAGCGCATGGTCAGCGGCGGCGACAGCGTCACGGAATGGAATATCACCATGGCTACCGCCATGCTGGCGATGCTGCCCCCTGCCCTGGTCGTCATCTTCATGCAAAAGTGGTTCGTCAAGGGCCTCGTGGACACTGAAAAGTGATCGCCGCCGCAACTCACCGACTCTCCGTATGGCTACCCTGAGCTTTCGCAACGTCAAGAAAACCTACGCCGGCGACATTCCCGTCATCCACGGCATCGACGTCGACATCGCCGATGGCGAATTCGTCGTCATCGTCGGGCCGTCGGGCTGCGGCAAATCCACGCTGATGCGCATGGTGGCCGGGCTGGAAACCGTCACCAGCGGCGAGATCAGGATCGACGACCGGGTCGTGAACGACCTGGAGCCCGCCGAACGGGATATCGCGATGGTGTTCCAGAACTACGCCCTGTATCCGCACATGAGCGTGTTCCAGAACATGGCGTACGGGCTGAAGATCCGCAAGATGTCCAAGGACGAGATCCGCCGCCGCGTCGAAGTGGCCGCGCAGATCCTCGAACTGGGCCACCTGCTGGAACGGCGGCCGCGCCAGCTCTCCGGCGGCCAGCGCCAGCGCGTGGCCATGGGCCGCGCCATCGTGCGCGAGCCCAAGGTGTTCCTGTTCGACGAGCCGCTGTCCAACCTGGATGCCAAGCTGCGCGTGGCGATGCGCCTCGAACTGCTGAAGCTGCACCGCCGCCTGGGCACCACCAGCCTGTACGTGACGCACGACCAGGTCGAGGCAATGACGCTGGCGCACCGGATGATCGTGATGAACAAGGGCGTGCCGGAACAGATCGGCACACCGATGGAAGTCTTCGAGCGTCCGGCGTCGACCTTCGTGGCCGGCTTCATCGGCTCGCCGCCCATGAATCTGATCCCCGTCAATGTGCAGGGCGACGGCACGCTCAAGAGCGCCGCCGGCATCGATCTGGCGATCAAGCCCAACGACGTTCCCACCGTCGTACGCGGTCGCAGCGCGGTGCTGGGACTGCGGCCCGAACATATGGTGCTGAACGCGCCGGGCATGCGGGTGGAAGTCGAGATGGTGGAAACGCTGGGCTCGGAGCAACTGGTGCATGGCCGCTGCGGGGACACCGACCTGGTCGTGCGCTGTACCACGCGCCAACTGCAGGAAGCGACCATCAAGCCCGGCGACCAGATGAACATCGGCCCGGACGGGCGCCATCCCTTGCACTGGTTCGACCCCGACACCGGCAAGCGCATCCAGGGCACCTAGCCCGCCGCGCGGCAAAGGCGCCGCGCGCATGCGGGGCCGGCCGGGATACGCGCCCGCCGGCACGCCCCCGCCAGCCAAAACAGACCCGGTCCGGCCGCTACGCGGCCTTCTCCTGATCCTGCCCTGTTTCCTCTACTGCGGGCTCCCCACCCCAGGGAACGCGGTGCGCTGCCAGCGATAGCTCGCGGTCGCGCGAGATGGATTTTTCCAGGGTGTCCTGCGCGCGCCGCGCCACCGTAATCCGGAAGCCATCGTCTTCGAAGCGCGGCGTGGTTTCCTCCAGCATATCGACGTTGCTGCGCCGGAAGGCATCGGCGACTTCTTTCGCTTCGTATGCACCCATGCCCAAGGCTTCCAGGGCCTTGCGGCCGGCCAGCAGCGAGGATTCGAACAACTCCCGTTCCACCACCTCGATGCCGCGCTTGCGCAGCTGGAAGTAATGAACCGCGTCGCGCGCCCGCGCGACCACGCGCAGATTGGGAAAATCCTGCTGCACAACGTCCACCAGACGCAGGCTGTCCGATACGCTGTCGATGGCGTTCACCAGCACCTCGGCGCGGGCGGCGCCGGCGGTCTCCAGCAGATCCGATCGGGTGGCGTCGCCATAGAACACCTTGGTGCCGAACTTGCGTACCGTGTCGATATTGTCCGGATCGTGGTCCAGGATAACGACCTTCACGCCGTTGGCCAGCAGCAGGCGGCCGGCGATCTGGCCGAAGCGGCCGAACCCGGCGATGATGACCCGGGCGCCGTCGTCCTCGATGGTGTCGTCGGCCCGCGTGCTCTTGGGCTTGCGCCGCTCCAGGGCATCCAGCACGGCCAGGATCACCGGTGTGGCGGCCATCGAAAGCGCCACCACCAGCGTCAGGATACGCGACCAGTCTTCCGGCAACACGTCGGCCATGCGCGCCGTGGAGAACACCACGAAGGCGAATTCGCTACCCTGCCCCAACAAGGCGGCGAACATCAGGCAGCGTCCGCGCTGGGCCCCGAACAGGCGGCCCAATACGAACAATACGGCGAACTTCAGCACCAGGAAGCCGACCAGCACGCCAAGGACCAGCAGCGGGTCCTGCAGCAGCGTGCCGAAGTCTATCGACATGCCGACACCCATGAAGAACAGGCCCAGCAGCAATCCCTTGAACGGCTGGATATCGCTTTCCAGGGCATGCCGGTATTCCGAGCTGGCCAGCAGCACGCCCGCCAGGAAGGCGCCCATGGCCATGGACAGGCCGGCATGCTCCATGAGTTCGCCCACGCCGATGACCAGCAGCAGCGCCACCGCGCTGAAAACCTCGCGCAGCCCCGAACGGGCGACGAAGCGCAGCAGCGGCCGGGCCAGGTAGCGGCCCATGACCACCGCCACGACCAGTGCGCCGACGATTTTGACCGTGGCCAATCCCACGCTGTCGCCGCCTTCCCCCGCCGCGCCGCCGGCCAGCAGCGGAATCATCGCGATCAGCGGAATCGCCGCCAGATCCTGGAACAGCAGCACGGAGAACGAGCGCTCGCCCAGGGTGGTCTGCAGCAGGTTGCGTTCGCCCATCGCCTGCATCGCCACCGCCGTCGAGGACAGGGCCAGCGTCAGGCCGACCAGCGCGGCGATCGGCCAGGCCAGCCCCAGCCAGACCATGAAGGCCGCCAGCACGGCGCCGCACAGGCCGACCTGCAACGCGCCGCCGCCGAAGACCGGTATCCGCATATGCCACAGGCGGCGCGGATCGAGCTCCAGCCCGATCAGGAACAACATCAGGACCACGCCGATCTCGGCGAAGCCCAATATCTGCTCCGGATCCTGGACCAGGCGCAGGCCCCAGGGCCCGATCACGCAACCGGCGATCAGGTAGCCCAGCACCGAACCCATGCGCACACGCATGGCCAGCGGCACGAAGATCACCGCCGCGGCCAGATACACCAGCACTTCCAGCAACATGTTCTTATCCATGGCTGGCCTCCGTCGTCAGGGGACGCGCGGCGTCGGCTGGCTCGGCCTGGCCTATGCCCGCATGGCCGGATAGCAGCTCCCGATAGGCCGCCGCCACCGCCGCCAGCTCCGCCCCGCCCAGCGCCACCGCGCCGTGCACGGCGTAGGGCGCCAGCCAGCGCATGCCGCACAGTTCCGCTGCGCTGCGCAACGGTTGTCCCAACACGCCCAGGTCCGTATCGGCACAGCGCACGAAATCGTCGGCCGCGCCGCCCGTCGTCACGGTCCAGAGCAGCGGTTTGTCGCGCAACGCGGTGGCGTTCGCCCCATAGGCCCAGCCATGTCCCAGTACCTTGTCCATCCACTGCCGGAACAAAGGCGGAGCCCCATACCAGTGCATGGGATGCTGCCAAACGATCAGGCTGGCTTCGGCCAGCGCGGCCTGTTCGGCCGCCACGTCGATATAGAAATCGGGATAAAGGTCGTAGAGCGAGCGCACCTGGACGTCGGGCAGGCCGTCCAATGCCTGCAGCATGGCGCGATTGGTGCGGGAATGCCGCGGATAAGGATGGGCGTATACGATTACGATCATGAAGATGTCCTGCCGAGGCGGCAACGGAGGTTTATCCTTCGCATCTTAGTGATCCGCAGCGCGAGACGCCACCGGCGAATCATGAAACGGAGAAAGCACCGCAGCGCTACGCAAAAAGGGGGTAACGGACCGAGGACGCCTCGGATCCGGCTACGCCGGTCCGCCAGCGTCGCCCCCTTGAGGGGGAGCGCGCAGCGCTTCGGGGGTGGGCTAACCCCCCCTTGATTCAGGAGCAAAGGATGAAGGAAGGGATCGATCTTATCGGGGCGCCAACCGACGTCGGCGCCAGCATACGGGGTGCCTCGATGGGGCCGGAAGCGTTACGTGTGGCCGGCCTGCAGCAAGCGCTGCAGCGGCACGGCCTGGCCGTGCAGGATGCGGCAAACCTGGGTGGACCGCCCAACCCCTCCAGCGCGGCGCTGGCCGGGCTCCGGCACCTTGACGAGGTCGTCCAATGGAACCGCGAAGTCTACCAGGCGGTGCTGGCCTCGCAACGCAGGCAACACTTTCCCATCCTGATGGGCGGCGACCACTGCCTGGCCATCGGCTCGATCAGCGCGGTCGCGCAGCATTGCCGCGAAACCGGCCGGCCCCTCATGGTGCTATGGCTGGATGCGCACGCGGACGCCAACACGCACATCATCAGCCCGACGGGCAATATCCACGGCATGCCTATCGCATGCCTGTGCGGCGACGGCCCCGATACGCTGACCCGGCTGGGAGATGCCTATCCCGCGGTTGCCGATCCCTCCACCATCAGGCAGATCGGCATCCGCAGCGTGGATGCCGAAGAAAAGCGCCAGCTGCGTGCCATGGGCATCAAGGTGTTCGATATGCGCTATATCGACGAGAACGGCATGCGGCATACCATGGAAATGGCATTGGCCGGCATCACCGAAGACACGCATCTGCACGTCAGCTTCGACGCCGACTTCCTGGACCCCGCGGTGGCCCCGGGCGTGGGTACGCCGGTGCTGGGCGGCCCGACCTACCGCGAGGCGCAATTGTGCATGGAAATGATCGCGGACACCGGCCGCTTGTCGTCGCTGGACCTGATGGAGTTGAATCCGGCCAAGGATATGCGCAATCAGACGGCGGAAGTCGTGGTCGATCTGGTGGAAAGCCTTTTTGGAAAATCCACACTGATCCGTCCATAAAGATTTGTCATAATTGCAAGGCCCGTTGCGGTACCCTGCGGATTTCCCCGGGATATCGCCACAGGCACAGCCTCCCGCCCTTTCCCTACACCGAACATAGAGAAGAAATCGATGAACCGACACGACGACGCAGCCAAACTGATCCTGCGACTTTCGCTTGGCATCCTTATCCTGCTGCACGGCATCTCGAAAATGACGCACGGTGTCGGTGGCATCGTCAGCATGGTCCACGCACACGGATGGCCCGGTTTTACGGCCTACTTCGTCTATATCGGCGAGGTCGTGGCGCCCATCCTGCTTATCGCCGGCATCTTCACCCGCCTGGGCGGCCTGTTGATCGCCATCAATATGCTGGTGGCATTCCTGCTGGTGCATCACTCGCAATTGTTCATGCTCAATGACCAGGGCGGTTGGCAATTGGAACTGCAAGGCATGTACTTCTTCACCGCGATTGCCGTCGCATTGCTGGGCGCTGGCCGCTTCAGCGTCGGCGGCGCGGGGGGCCGCTTCAACTAAGTCTCGCGAGCACGGCAACAGCCGCTCAGCGGCACCCCTCGCATTGACGTACGCAACGGCCGGGCCACCCCGGCCGTTGCCATTCCTGTCATCCGCCTCACGCATGGAAGCAAATCCGCGCGGTTGCGACACAGCCTGTACCGCGGGTAGGAATTGGTAACCCCGCAGGCGTTTCAAAACGATTTCAGAAGTCCCCAGTCCACGACAGCATGCCTACACTGGCTGCATGCACCGAAACACGGCGCATTACAGGAGTCAGGCATGAAGAAGCTCTTTGCGGTCTTGGCGGTAACCAGTACGTTGAGCGGCTGCGTGGTGGTGCCGGCGCGCCCGGCCTATTACCATCCCCGGCCGGCGCCGGTGTATTACTACCCCGCGCCCTACTACTACCACTATTGACAGGACGCGTGAGCGATGTGGAGGCCTTATGGACGCGATCTACCCTTCGCGCATCGGCCGTCTGACAATCGGAGCGTTGCTGGTTGCGGCCGGCATGTCAGGCATGACGCCGTTGCGCGCGCAAACCAGCTATCCGCCGTCGGTGCCGTCGACCGGCTCGACGATTCCGGCTCCGCCGCAGGCGCCGCAGGCGCCCGTGTACCAGCAACAGGCACCGGCATATCCGGATAGCGGCGCGTATCCGGCCGGCCAGGCCGGCGTGGCCTATCCGCAGAACTTTCCCGGCCAGGACGTCCCCACGCAGGACATGGCGGCCGCCCCCGATCCTTCGCAGGCCCAGGCCGAGCCCGCCGATGACGCCGGCGCGGACCCGGCCGATGCCAATCTGGCAACGCTGGATACGTCGTCCCAGGCGCCGCCGCCGCTACCGGAATATGACCAGCCGCCGGCTCCCGGCGACGGCTACATCTGGGTGCCCGGCTACTGGGCGCGCAACGCATACGGCTTCTATTGGATTCCCGGCGCATGGATGCTCGCTCCCTACGTCGGCGCCCTGTGGACGCCGGGCTACTGGGTATACGTCGCGCCCGTCTACCGCTGGCGAAGCGGCTACTGGGGGCCGCACGTCGGCTACTACGGCGGCATCAACTACGGCTTCGGCTATGTCGGCCGGGGTTACGTCGGCGGCTATTGGCGCGACCGGCATTTCTATTACAACCGCGACGTCACGCGCGTCATCTCCGGCCGCTCGCGCTACGTCTACAGCCACCCCGTGGCAGTAGACAAGCCGGGGGGGCCGCGCGTGAGCTACTACGGCGGGCCGGGCGGACTGCGGCGCGGACCCGATGCGCGCGAACAGGCCGCGCTACACGAACGGCATTCGCCGCCGCTGCGCCTGCAGACCGACCTGGCGCGCAATGCGGGGCGGGACAGGCAACAGTACGCGTCCATGAACCAGGGCCGGCCGCCCAGGGCGGCGCTGGCCCATCCCGCCGGCAGCGCGGAAAACCATTGGGACCATGCCAGGGCGAACCGGGATCAAGCTGCAAGCGGCCGTCGGCCGGTCGACGGGTGGCCGGGCAGGAAAGACCAGGCCCGTCAAATGGAAACGCAGCAACGGCAACTGGACCAGCGCCTGCAAAGCCAGACGCAGCAAGCGGGCGAACAGCGCCGGCAATTGCGGCAGCGCGTCGACCAGCGGCCTGGCGTCGACGGCGGACAGCGACCGCCCCAGCCCGGCGCATCCCAGCCCGAGCACATGGCGCAAAGCGGGCCGGCATTCCCGCGGCAACTGCAGCAACAACAGCAGTCGCAGCAACAACAGCTTCGGCTGCAGCAGCAGCTCCAACAGCAGCAGTTGCAGCAGCGTGGCGAACAACAGCAACTGCAACAGCGCCAGCTTCAACAACCGCCGCTGGCCCCTCGGTCCGGACAACCGCTTCCCGACCCGCAATACCAGCAGCAACTGCGGCAGCAACAACAGCGCCAACAACAGCAGCTGGAACAGCAGCAGTCGCAACAACGGCAGCAATTGCAGCAACAGCAGTTCCAGCAGCGGCAGCAGCAGCAATTCGACCAGCGCCAACAACTGCAACGCGACCAGTATCGACAGCAACAGCAGGACCAATTGCAGCAACGGCAGCAATTCCAGCAACAGCAGTTCCGTCAGCAGCAATTGCAACAGGAACGGCAACAGCAGCAGTTCCGCCAGCAACAGCTGCAGCAGCAGCAACAACAGCAGCAGTATCGCCAGCAACTGCAGCGCACCAATCAGCGCGAAGGCGACGCGCGGCAACAGATGGTGCGCCAGGAATACTATCGACGCCAACAGGCGGTATCCCAACAGCTGACACTGCAGCATCGCGAACTCCAGCAGCAGGAGCGCTTGCGTCAACGCGAACAGCACCAGTCGCAACAGCAGTGGCAAACGCAGCGCCAGCAGGTGCAGCGCGATATCGCACGGCACGACAACGCGCAGCGTCGCGAGATACGCGGCAATCCGGCGCGGCAGGCGCCGGATCGGAGTTACCCTCGACAGGCACGCCCGTCGCAGCGCTGAAGCGTCGTACCCCGCACGGTCTGATTTCGACCTTGCAGGCAAGGGAATACCTTACATGCCCTCATCCGGCACATCGGATGGGAACACGACGCGGCGCGATGCCCGCTATTCGGGCAGAATCTCGTGGACCAGTTCGGCGGGGCGGCACAGGCGCGCCCCTTTGGACGTAACGACGAAAGGCCGGTTGATCAGGATGGGATGCTCGACCATGGCGTCCAGCAGGCGCTCGTCGTCGACATCGGCCGCATCCAGCCCCAGTTCCTGGTAGATCGGTTCTTTGGCGCGAACGGCATCCCGCACGCTCAAGCCCGCCTGCGCGATCAAGCCCTTCAAGGTATCGCGCGATGGGGGTGTTTTCAGGTATTCGATGACGGTAGGCGTGACGCCGGCTTCATGCAGCGCTTCCAGCACGGTTCGGGACGTGCCGCAGCGCGGATTGTGATAGATGGTGGTAGGCATGGCGGGACCTGTACATACGAATGCGCGCCGTGGCGCGGGGCGCAAAGTCTACTCCGCGCTTGCGGCCGCTGCCAGGGGGCAGCCGGCACGGGAAGCAGCCTCGCCCCGGCTCGCGCCCGACGCGGCATGGGCCCTGGATAGCGCCTAGTTGAATGGCCAGACAGTAGGGTTGGTACCGGGTGGTACCGATGGCCTAAGCCAACTGGAAGGTGTCGCCGAAAACCGCGCGGCATGGCGGACGGCGGCAAGCTTGCCGAAGCCCGATGCGCTTTCCTCCAGGTAGCCGTCCAGCGCCGGCATCGGGCAGGTCAGTCCGTTCGGCACGCGCGGCAGGCTCCTGAGCCAGCGCGCCGTCTGCGCCAGCGATACGCGGACATGCCAACTACCGCCTTCGGTCGCTTGCCGCGCCAGGGCCGCTTGCGCGCCGAAGGCCATCAAGTAGCCGCTGGCGTAGTCCAATATCTGAACCGGCAACGGCCGCGGCGCTTCCTGGCCCGCGGCCTGCGCTTCCGCGTGGTTGAAGCCGCTGGCGGTCTGCACCAGCGAATCGAAACCGCGACGCCGCGCCCAGGGCCCGACATGGCCATAGGCGGACAAAGAGACATAGACGATGCCGGGGCGCAAACGCGCGACGTCTTCCGGACCGAAGCCCTGCGCCTCCAGCGCGCCCGGACGATAGCCCTGCACGAACACATGGGCGCTGCGCAGCAGATTGCCCAAGGTGATGCGGCCGCTTGCCGTATCCAGATCCGCCAGCACCGAAAGCTTGCCACGGCTGGTTTCCGCGATGGCGTTGATATTCGGCAGGTTGGGAGAATTCAGGAGCATCACGTCCGCGCCGTAGGCGGCGAGCGTGCGCCCGCACACGGGTCCCGCGATGATGCGGGTCAAATCCAGCACGCGTATGTCCTGCAGCGGACGGTCCTGGCCATAGCGCGGCAAGGGACGCGCCGGCGCATCGCCAATGCGCTCCAGGCAGACCAGCGGCAGCTGCGACACGGCGATGCCCTGCGGATGGCGGTCCCATTCGTCGAAGGTACGCAAGGCCGCGACGACCAGGCCCGCATCGGCGGCGGCCTGTTCGAATTCCAGCGCTTTCCATCGCGACAGCGCACGCTCGACCGCGCGCCGTTCGACGGTTGCGCCGGTCGGGCAACCGAGCAACGCAAGCGCGCCGTCGCGATGGTGCGCGAAATTCGCGTGTATGCGAACCCAGTTGCCGTCGCCGCAGCGGTAGACCCCGGTGATCTTGTCCCAGCTGTTCGGCTGCACGCCGTCGACGGTGAAATACCCGCGCGTTTCCTGCGCCGCATGCCGCATATCGACGGAAACGCGCTGGCGCCGGCCGCCGCGCATATGCCAGATTTCACCCGCGGCGAGGGCCGCGGCGCCCATGCTGCACTGCGCGGCCATACCGACGGAAAAGGAAGATGGAAGAACGGGATCCGCGCCTGGCAGATCGATATAGCCAAGCGCCTCTTCCGGCATATCGACCACCTGCCATAAGGCGCTCAGCGCGCCATGCGCCGACTTACGGCTGGAGGAAGCCCCTCTGAAGAAGGGCGGACGTAGATCCATCAAATATCCCATTGCGGCTGGCCGTACTTATCCCAGCGCATTACAAATCTTCGACAAGGAGAGCGTCAACATAGTACGGGCAGGCGCGTGTTTCACGGTTTGACCGCCCTGGGGCAAGGTGGCCGCCGCCAGCGAGGGATGGCGATTGTTCGCAGCCATTGAGCGGTCACATCTATTTTCGTTTTGCATCTCAAACCTACGCCGCCAGCACGACGCCTGTGACGCGCTTCCAACACTTCGAGCGCGTATGCGTGAGGCATTGCAAGGCCTTCGGCACCTCAGGGAAATAGAGTGAAAAAAAACGCAATAGGCCTGACGCGCGTGACGGGACAGGGCCGCGCGGCGCCGGCCAGGATCGGCAGGCTGTCTTCCAGGCATTCCCGGGCGCCACGGCCCGGGCCTCGCAAACGTGATGATGCGACGGGCGGATGGCGGCGGATCAGCGCTCCAGCCGCCGCAGGAACACCGCGACTTCCTTGACGACCTGCGCGTCGCCGTGCGCTTGCGCGACGGCCGTCGCGCGTTGCCATGCCTCTCGCGCGCCATCGCTGTCCTGCCTGCCCAGGCGTGCCTTGCCCAGCCATTTCCATGCAACCGAATAGTCGGGGTCGTAGGCCACAGAGGTCTCCAGGTGCTCGCACGCCTTGTCGAAATTGCCGGCCTCCGCGTAGGCCTTGCCCAGCGTATATCGCAATAGTTTGTCGTCGCGGCCCGAGGCCAGCATGGCCTCGAGGCGTTCGGTCATCGATCCCGCCGTCATCGCATCCTCCTCTTGCTTTGATGGAACGATACCTCTTTCCGACCCGCGCCCGCACAGTCCGGCTTCGACGCCGTGCCGCGCGGAGCGACGTTGGCGATGCACCGCGGAGAGGAACGTCGAGGATGTTCCGGGCTGCGGCAACGGCGCCGTCTACAATGCAGGCCTTACCCGCATGACGATAGAAGGCACGCGCGCCATGACTTCCCTAGCCGATTTTTCGGCCGTCGACATCGACGGCAAGCAGCGCCCGTTAAGCGAGTTCGCGGGCAGCGTGGTGCTGATCGTCAACGTGGCTTCGCGCTGCGGCTTCACGCCACAGTACGCCGGGCTCGAAGCCCTGTACCGCGCGCATTGCGACGCGGGCTTTACGATATTGGGCTTTCCCTGCGATCAGTTCCGCCACCAGGAGCCCGGTGACGAAGCGGAAATCAAGCGCTTCTGCGCGCTGCACTATGACGTGACGTTTCCCATGTTTGCCAAGATCGAGGTCAACGGCGATAACGCCCATCCCTTGTATCGATGGCTGAAACGGGAACGGCCGGGGCTGCTGGGTACGCAATCCATCAAATGGAATTTCACCAAGTTCCTGGTGGGGCGCGATGGACAACCGATCAGGCGGTACGGCCCCGCCGACAAGCCCGGGGCAATCGCCCCGGCGGTCGTGGCGGCCTGCGCCGGCTAGGGCCTGCCCGGGCCCCGCCGGCAAGCGGAACGTCGACGCGGTCCCGCGGAACGCGGTCCGGAACTGCCCGGCATGGTCCGGGCCGCTGCCGTCCGCGGGGTTTCGCGTCGCCCGCCGCCGCTCATGAAATCATGCCGGCCCGGCGGGCCGTTTCCACCAGGCGCTCCGCGCCGGCAATGAAAGGCCCGTCCACCAGCTTGCCGTCCACCACGAACGCGCCCGTCCCTTTGGCCAGCTGCTCGCGTGCTGCCTGCACGACGCGCAGCGCGTGCGCCACGTCCTGTTCGTTGGGCATGAAGACTTCATTGGCCAGCGGCACCTGGGTCGGATGGATGCAGCTCTTGCCGGCGAAGCCCAGGTCACGCGCCGCCGCCGCGTCGGCGCGATAGCCGTCCGGATCCGCGATATTCACGAAAGCGCCGTCATAGGCATCGACACCCGCCTCCGCGGCCGCCAGGCGCACCTGCATGCGCACATGCTGCACCATGGCGGGATGGCCCTGGCGTATTCCCAGGGGCGCGAGCAGATCTCCAAAGCCGATCTGCAAGCCGGACACGCGGGCATGCGCGCATGCGATCTCCGCGGCGCGGCGCAGGCCGCGCGGGGATTCGATATTCGCCAGAATGCCGATCGGCCGCTGGATGCCGCGTTCGGCCTCCAGGCGCTGCAGCAGCTCGGCGGCCGCCACCACCGTATCGGGATCCTCCACCATCGGCAGATTCAGGACGCGCAGCGCCGGCCAGGCGACGGCCTCCACATCGGCGCGGAAATGCGGCGTGTCGATGCCATTGCAGCGCACGACAGCGACCTTGCCCTCCAGCGCCGGGGGCGCGGATTGCAGCCAGGCGGACAGGGTCGCGCGCGCCTCGGCCTTGCGGCCCTCTTCCACCGCGTCCTCCAGATCCAGCGAGATTGCATCGGCGGCGCTGGCCAGCGCCTTGGCATAAAGCTCCGGACGCGATGCCGGGACGAAAAGTTTGCTGCGCATGAAACCGTCTCCTTGCCTGGGGGAACCCTGGGTAAATACCAACTTTGCGAATTGTAGACAATTCACAATCTCCAGCATAGACTGCCTTTGCCCGCAAGCGCCAGCGAACGCACGTCGTCTCATTTGGGAGCGCCAGATATGATCCACCGCACGCTGAAATCCCTGTTCACGTTCATGGCGCTATGGGTGGCGCTGTGCGCCGCACCGGCGCACGCGGCGGACGCATGGCCGTCGCGCCCGATACGCATGATCGTGCCGTTCGCGCCGGGCGGCAGCAACGACGTCATTGCCCGCAAACTGTCCGAACGGCTCACGGCGCTGCTCGGCCAGTCCGTGGTGGTGGAAAACCGCGGCGGCGCGGGCGGCGTGATCGGGTCGAACGCCGTGGCGACGGCGGCCCCCGATGGCTACACCTTCCTGTTCGTGTCCGGTTCGCTGGCCACTACCGCGGCGGTGCAGAACACGCCCTACGATCCGCTGACCGCCTTCACGGCGGTCTCGCGCGTGGCCACCGCGCCGTTCGTGATACTGACGCGCACGGGCTTTCCGGCCACCACCCTGCCCCAGCTGATCGCGTATGCGAAGGCCAATCCCGGCCAGATCAACTATGGCAGCGCCGGCCTGGGCGACAGCACGCAACTGGCCACCGAGCTGCTAAGCAATATCGCGGGCATCAAAATGCAGGCCGTGGGATACAACGGCATCGCGCCCGCGCAGCTGGACCTGCTGGCCGGCCGCCTGGACCTGATCATTACCACCATCGCCGCGATCCGCGGCACCGCCTCGGAAAAACTGCCGAAACTCGCCTTCACCACCGCGCAGCGCGATCCGGAATTCCCCGATATACCGACGGCCAGGGAGGCCGGCCTGGATTATGTGGTCGACGTCTGGTGGGGCGTATTCGCGCCACGCGACCTGCCCCCCACTATACTCACGCGAATGAACGGCGCCATCGCGCAGGTCGCCGCGGAGCCCGCCTTCGCGGCATTCCTCAAGACTTCCGGCGCGCAATCCACGCCGTCCTCGCCCGAGGCGTTGCAGGAAACGCTGGCGCGCGACCTGGCGCGCTGGACCGATACCGCCCGGCGCGCCGGCATACGCCCGAACTGAATCCCTATCCCGATGAAGCCACAAGACGAACCTGCCGGCGACGGCCTGCCCGAACTGCGATCCGCCGTGCAAGCCATGACACCGCGCCTGCACGGCATGGTGTCGCGCACGGACGCCGGCCAGATCGCCGCCGAGGTGCTGCGATTGAACGATGCCGTGCGGGCCGGCGTGCAGGGACGCATCATCCCGGGCAGCCATCCCCAGGACCATCCGACGCTGATGGCGTGCGCGCGGGATGCGCTGCCCGCGGGTGGCCCGGCACCGACCCTGCCTGAAGGTTCGCTCGCGCAGGCGTCGGCCATGGTGCGGGCAGGCGCGACCAGCGCGGAAGCGCTGACAAGGCAGGCATTGGCGCGTGCCGCCGAAGTACAGCCGGCGCTGAATCCCTTCATCGCCATCTGGGGCGAACGTGCGCTGGAGCAGGCGCGCGAGTACGACCGCGAACTGGCGCAAGGCCGCTGGCGCGGCCCGCTGCACGGCATCCCCCTCGCGCACAAGGACTGCTTCACACGCACCGGCCTGCCCATGACGGTAGGCTCCAAGGTCTTCCCGGACAGGCCGGGCGATGCCGATGCGGCCGTACTGCAACGCCTGCGGGACGCGGGGGCAATAGACCTGGGCCCCCTCAATCTGAGCGAGATGGTCTCCGGCCCGACAGGGCAGAATCCCCATTGGGGAGATTGCTGCAACGCGCACGATCCCTCTCGGGTGGCCGGTGGCTCCTCCAGCGGTTCGGCCGTGGCCGTGGCTGCCGGCGCGGTATTCGGATCGCTGGGATCGGACACCGGCGGATCGATCCGCCTGCCCGCGTCGATGAACGGCGTATACGGCCTCAAGACGACGTATGGGCTGGTGTCGCGGCGCGGCTGCTTTCCGCGCGCGTGGTCGCTGGACTGCATCGGGCCGCTGGCGCGCACCCCATTGGATTGCGCCCTGATACTGCAGGCGGTGGCCGGGCATGACGAAGGCGATCCCTCCAGCCTGCACGCCGAAGTGCCTGGCTATGCCGCGTCCGTGGCCGGCGGCGCCCCCGACACGCGTGTGGCGCTGCTGGAAGGACTGGACCCTTACGACGACGCCATTGCGGCCGCCCTGCATGCCTACGCGGCGCGCGCCACGGAGGTCTTCGGCCCCATCGCCCATGTCCGCTTCGACGATCTGCCGGCCTGCTACGCGATGGGCGACGTCATCGCCAAGGTTGAAGGCGCGGCCACGCACGGCGAATGGATGCGCCGCACCCCCGAGCGCTATTCCCAGGCCGTTTATTCGCGCACCGAACCGGGCCTGCACATTCCGGCGGTGCGCTACGCGGAAGCGCTGCTCGCCCGCGCCGGCCTGCTGCAAGCCTGGCTGGCCGGACCGATGGCGCAGTCCGATGTCGTGGTGTGCCCGACCGTACCCATCCAGGTACCGACGCGCGCCGAGGCGGATATGGAGGGCAAGGGACGCGTGTTCGGCGTGGTGGCGGCCATTACCCGCCTGACGCGGGCTTTCAACTATCTGGGATTGCCGGTGTTGAGCGTGCCGATCGGCAGGGACGAAAACGGCATGCCCATCGGCGCCCAACTGATCGGCAGACCCTTGTCGGAGGCCCGGCTGCTGGCCGTGGCCCATGCGTTGCAGGGAGGTCAAGCATGACGGAGCGGACACCGGAAACCATTCCCTATTTCCTGCGCGAAAAAATACGCGCGCTGATCGTCGACGGCACCTTCCAGCCCGGCCAGCCGCTGCGCGAGCAGGACCTGGAACGCCGCTTCGGCTCCAGCCGCGGCCCCATCCGCGAAGCGCTGCGCCTGCTGGAGCAGACCGGATTGGTGACCCACATGCAGCGGCGCGGGTTTCGCGTGACACTCTATGACGACAGGGAAATCCGCGACCAGTACCTGCTGCGCGCCGAACTGGAAGCCTATGCCATCCGGCAATTGGCCGACGCGGGCGACCTGGGGCCGCTGCTGCAAAGCCTGAAGGCATGCCGCGCGCAGCTCGAAGCCGCCTACAAGGCGCGCGACCCGCGCGCATACCTGACGGAGATACGCCGGTTCTATGACGCCATCGCGGCCTATACCGGCAACCGTCCCTTGTGCAACGCGCTGGCGCGCTTGAACGAAACGGCCGAACCGCTGCGCTACAACCTGCTGTCGAGGCGGCTCGAGGAAAGCCGCACGCGGCAGTACATGCTGAAGATCATCCAGGCGCTGGAAGCGGGCCGTTTCGACGAAGCGGCCGCGCTCAAGCGCGAACATGTACTGATGAACCTGCCCAGCATAGTCGAAGCGTATGCCGCGGCGCGCTATCAGGAGCGCAAGGCAGCGGCGGCCTGAGGCGCGGCCCCGTCGAAGCCGTAGAGCTCGCGCGGGCTGTCGACGAGGATGCGCTGGCGCACGGTTTCCTCGGGCGCCCACCGCGCCAGCAAGGCCAGCAGCTGCACGGTATCCGGAGGCGTATGCGCGCGCTCGGTCACGTGCGGCCAGTCGCTGCCCCAGACCAGCCGTTGCGGCGCCGCGCGCACGAAGGCTTGCGCCACCGCCGTCGCATCGGGATAGTCCGGTCCGCCCTGCAACGTGTTCAGATACGCACCGGACAATTTCACCCAGCAATTGCCGCGGTCGATCAGGCCGCGCACGATGCCCCACGCCGGATGGCGCACGCCCAGGCCGGGCGGCAGGCGCGCCATATGGTCGAACACGATGGGACAGGGAAGCCTCGACAGCAGGGCCGCGTGCGCGGCGATCTGGTCGCCGGACATATGCAGTTGCGCGTGCCAGCCCAGGTCGGCGATGCGACGGGCCAGGGTTTCGATCATATCGACCGTCATCACGGTGTCGGCCGGATTCCAGACGCTGAAGCGCAGGCCGCGCACGCCACCGTCATCCAAAGCGCGCAGCGTCGCGCCATCCACATCCGGCGGCACCACGGCGATGCCGCGCGCCTGGCCGGCGAATTGCGCCACCGCATCGAGCAGGCAGGCATTGTCGGTACCGTAGCGCTTGGCCTGGACGATGACCGCGCGCCGGGTTCCCATGCGATGGGCAACGGCGCGGTATTCGCTGACCGTGCCGCCCTCGAATGGCGCGCCGTTGCCGGGCTGCTCGGCAAAGCGCGGGTCGAAGATATGCAGGTGGCTGTCGCAGGCGTCGGGTGGGATATCGAAGAGCGGATGCATGGTGTCTTTCTCGCGGAAATGTCAGCGGAGCGCCATGGCGTTGGCTGGCGAGCCGACGCCGCCGCGCAGGTTCAGCGGCGATGAAACGAAGAAGTACTCGTGCCGGCCATGGCGGTGCGCGTCCTCCGCCAAGGCATCGAGATCGAACATTTCTCCCAGCAACAGGCCCAGCCGGGCGATCGCGAGGTGCAGGCTGGGGCGGCCGGCCGCCAGCGGCCAGCGTTCGACCGTAACGCCATCGGATGCGACGCCGGCCACGCGGTGATCCCACAGGAAGGCCCACATGTCGACATCGCCGGAAAGGCCGGAGTAATCGCGGCCGGCAAACAACGCCGCGCGTCGGTTATCGTCTTTCGCCTCGCGAAAGGCCTGTACCCAGCCGGTGCGGACCAGCAGCAAGTCGCCGCGCCGCAACGGCGTCCCCTGTTCCCGCAGGCAGGCATGAAGGTCGTCCGCGCTGGCCGCCAGGCTGCCGCACGCTTCCCACGGCCGCCCCATCCTGGCGAAATGGCGTGGCAGGTCCACCAATACCGCGCGCGTGGCGATACCGAAGCGCGCCAGGTGCTCGATGCCATTTCGCGTGCCTTCGCGCTGGGTCACATCGCCGTCCTGCGCCCCGTTGTAAAAGCCGCGCAGGGGATCGGCGATATGCGTCAGGCCGTCCCACTGCGTGGAGGACTGAAGGTAGAAATCGTCGACCTTGTCGTCGCGCACGACCAGCCCGGCGTAATCCAGCTTGAACAAGGTCTGCCGGGGCGCGCGGCGCAGCTTGTGGCTGGCCTGTCCGATCATGCCCAGCGGCATATGCATGGGCAGGTTCAGGTTGAAGCGCAATCCCGTCCGAATCAGCCCGGCCGCGGCGGCCACGGTGTCGGGCGCGATGTTGTTCAGCGTACCGAGCTGGTCGCCCATGCCCCAGACGCCCCAGCACAAGGGGAGGCCCGACGCATCGGGCCGCGGCAGGTCGGCATAGGCGGGAAACGGAGTATCGGTCATGCGGGAACCTGTGCGCACGGGATCGAGCGTCGCGACAGCCTCAGCTGATGCGCTGCCCTTTGGTTTCGGGCGAAATAAGCACCACCGTCCAGGCAAGGAAGAACGCCACCACGGTGGTCAGCATGCCGGTCTTGAAACCGGCGGCGGATGTGGCCAGCGCGCCGATCAGAAAAGGCGCGATCATGCCGCCGATGCGTCCACCGTTATAGGCCAGGCCCATGGCGAAGCCGCGCGCCGCGGTCTTGGGCACCAGCTCGGCCGCGAACGGCCCCATGCCGGCGAACAGGCCGGTGATGCCCATGCCGGTAAAGAAACTGGCGACGAGCAGCACGGGCTGCTGTTGCACCGTGACAAAACCGATGACGGCGATGGCGCCGATCAGCAGATAGATGGAGAACGTCTTCTTGCGGCCGATGCGGTCCACCAGCGATGCGAAGATCAGGAACCCGACCAGCGATCCCAACTGCTGGGCCAGCGTAAAGCCCAGGCTGTGCACGAAGTCGAAATGCTTGACCGTCACCAGGAAGGTCGGCGTCCAGGTGAACACGGCCCAATACACGTACTGCACGAAGAAGATGAAGCCGAAGGCCTTGGCCAGCCCCTTGGCATTATCCGGGTGGCGCAGATCGGCAAGACTGCCGCGCGGCGCGCCGGTCTTGACGCGCGCCAGCCAGACCGGCGATTCCGGCGTGCGGCGCGCCACCGGGTACAGGATCACAATGGGCAGCAAACCGATGGCATACACCCAGCGCCAGCCGCCGCCGTCCAGCCCGCCGGTGGCATTGCCCACCAAGGCGACGACGCCGATGGCCAGCAGCGACCCCAGGGGCAGGCCGAGCTGCATCAGCGCCCCGCCCTTGCCGCGATGTTCCGGTTTCCAGGTTTCGGCCACCAGCGCCGCCCCCGCCGTCCATGCCCCGCCCATGCCCAGCCCCGCCAGCACGCGCGTGGCCGCCACCATGACGGCACCCGTCGCCAGCGCCGTGGCGCCCGAAAACACCGAATAGACCAGGATGGTCAGGATCAAGGTCCTGACGCGGCCGTAGCGGTCCGCGACCCAGCCGAAGGCGATGCCGCCCACGATCTGTCCCAGCGCGGAGAGGCTGCCGATCAGGCCCGCCTGCGCCTTGGTCAGGTCGAAATAAGCGATGAAAGCCGGGACGGTCAACGACAGGATGAAGATCTCGTAGACCTCGAACAACCAGCCCAGTCCCGAGAGCGTGAGCACGCGCCATGCGTCGCGCGAAACGTCCCGATACCAGGGCCCCGCGGCCGCGGCGGAGCCGGCGGGCGGTGATGAGTGATCCGACATGAGCGCGCTCTCCTTTACTTCGTTTTACCCACGCGGCCATCGCCCGGCCGCCCGGCGGCTCGTCGACGGGCGCGGAAATCCGGTCAGCGGTTGTCTTCCGCGCCGAAGTCCATGCGGCGCTCGCGCGGCAAGCGCAGGTACTCCAGCACCTGCGCCATCGGCACGACGTCCGCGAACTGCCGGTTCATGTCGAACAGGCTGATGGCATGCGAAATCGGAATCCGATCGAACACGCACTCCTGCGGCACGATGGTGCGGAAGTTGTACGAAGCGGAATCGAAGACCGTGGCGCGGATGCAATTGCTGGTCGCGCCGCCCATGACGATGACGGTATCCACGCCGCGGTCGATCAGATAGCCCAGCAAAGGCGTGCCGTGAAAGCCGCTGGGCTTCTTCTTCACGAATACGACGTCGCCCGCCGCGGGATGCAGGGCGTCCACCAGTTCGGCGCCCAGCGTGCCGGCCAGGCACCAGCGCTCGCTGTCCAGCAGCCCACGCTTGCGGCGGTAGCCGCCGATATCGCTGCCGTCGCGCTCCACCTCGAAGCGCGTGAAGAAGCACGGCACCTGG
Source organism: Bordetella genomosp. 11 (assembly GCF_002261215.1). NCBI lineage: Bacteria > Pseudomonadati > Pseudomonadota > Betaproteobacteria > Burkholderiales > Alcaligenaceae > Bordetella > Bordetella genomosp. 11. The sequence continues at coordinate 2,008,389 of NZ_NEVS01000004.1, forward strand.
GCCTGCTGCGCCGCGCTGACGACCTGCGCGATGGCGGCGACCGACGCGCGGCCCACATCGCCGCAGCTGGAGGGCCAATCGGCGTCCTCCCCCAGCGCGCCCACCATGTACTTCTGCGCGTCGATAACGACCAGCGCCGGGCACTGGCCGAAGCCCATGCGCTTGCCGAAGCCGCCGCGCCGCAGGACCGCCGCGTCCTGCTCCGACAGATAGGATTCCCAGAGAGCCGTCATACTGCCCGCCTTTGCTTGAGTCGCGATGTGGATCGGGATGCAAGCGCCGCCGGTCAGTCCGCCTGCCGGCAAGCGCGTCGTAAGTCCTGTGGAATGAAGGAACGTCAGCCGAGGACGCCCGCGGCACGCAGGCGGTCCAGTTCGGCATCGGTCCACCCGCCGTCGCGCAGCACCTGTTCGGTATGCTGGCCCAGCGTGGGCGCGGCGCGCGGCGCCGCGACCGGCCCTTCGCCGAAGCGTACCGGACGCGCCAAGCCCCGATAGCTGCCGACGACGGGATGCCGGTAGGTATGCACCATGTCCTGCGCCGCCACCTGCGGATGGTCGAACATGTCCTCGATGGGACGCGCCGGGGCGCACGGTACGCGTACGCCGAAAATTTCCTCCCATTCCAGCGCGGTATGGGCGCGCAGGGCCTGGCGCAGCCTGGGCACGATCTCGTCCGCATGCTCGGCGCGCTTGCGCACGCTGTCGTAGCGCGGGTCCGCCGCCATGTCGGGCAGGCCGACAAGCTCGCATAGCGCCTCCCAGAAATGAGGCGTGTTGGCCGAGAGATAGATGCTGCCTTCGCGGGTGGGATGCAGGCCGGTGATGCCGCCGGAACGCATGTCGCGCCAGACCTCGCGCGGTTCGTTTTCGGCCCAGATAAAACGCGCCGATTGCATGGCCAACGCGCTGCCCAGAAGCGATACCCCGACGTACGAGCCCTGCCCCGTGCGTTCGCGCTGGTACAGGGCGGAGGAGACACTGCCGGCCAGCAGCGCCGCCGCGTAGTAGTCCACCACGGACCCATACACGATCTCGGCATCGCCGGGCGCGCCCTGGAAGGTGCAGATGCCGGTCATGGTCTGCAGCACCTGGTCGTAGCCGGCGCTGTCCTTCAGCGGGCCGCTATCGCCATAGCCGGTAAGCGCGCAATAGATCAGGCGCGGATTGCGCGCGCGCAGGGTGTCGTAGTCGATGCCCAGCCGGGGCGGGACGGTGGGACGGAAGTTATGCACCAGGACGTCGGCCTGCTCTACCAGCCGTAGCAGGACCTCGTGGGCGGCGGGGTTTTTCAGGTCCAGCTGCACGCCCAGCTTGCCGCGGTTCACGCCCAGGAAGGCGCGGCCCTCGGCGGCCAGCGTGGAAGGATAGTTGCGCAGGTTGTCGCCCTGCGGCGGTTCCACCTTGATGACTTCCGCGCCCTGGTCGGCCAGCAGCGTGCAGCCATACGGTCCGGCGATATAGCCGCTGAGGTCAAGCACCTTGACGCCGGCGAGCGGGCCGCGATCGGCGGCGTCGCCCGCGGGAGGATGTGATCCGGGATCAGTTGGAGTCAATCGGACACCTTGGATATCTGTGAATCTGGTGACGGCCGCGACCGGCGCGGCTCGCCGCTGTATTTGCCTGGGAAAATTCTAGCGACCCCACCTCAGATTGTCTACAATTTACAAAAAACAAATCAGGGCGAAGGTAGCGATACGGCCCATCTACCGCGGCCGCTCGTCCCGCGATCACCCCAGGGGCGGCAAGCGACGGCGCAGGGTTGCATCCTTGATGATGGCGGTATTGGTTTCCGCGTACTCGGTGACACGGTCCAGGATCCGGTCCAGGTGGCCGATGCCGCGCAGCACCACGCGCGCGACGAAGCAGTCTTCTCCCGTCACCTTGTCGCACTCGATGAATTCCGGAATTTCCTTCAGCAGCGTCTCCACATGGCGCAATTGCCCCGGCATGGGCCGCACGCGCACGATCGCTTCCAGCGTGTACCCAAGGGCGGCCGGATCGATATCCACCGTATAGCCGCGGATGACACCCGACTCCTCCAGGCGCCGCAGGCGGTCGGCCACGCTGGGCGAGGACATGCCAACCGTCCTGGCCAGCTCGGCGACAGGGGCCCGGGCGTTGGCGGTGAGCAGCGTGATCAGGCGCCGGTCGACCGCATCCAGGGGGCTTTCATGATTTTTAAGGGTATCTCCCATAATTTTCCTTCCAAGAAAAGGTCTACCAGAGAAAATTGCATTCTTTCACCATGTAAACCCGTCAATCGGCCTGGGATAATTCCACCTGTACGCTACTTCGACGAGGCCCAGCCGCGCAAGTCCGCGTTTTCACGAATCCATCGGTTCGCCGGCATGGCAAAGCCTTGCGCTCGGCAGCCGTGGGCAACTTCACATCGAAAGGATGGCCGTCATGGCGACATCGAATGAACGCACCGGCGTCGTGCAAATGAGCAGCGCGATGGCGATGTCCGGGACCTTGGGCTACTTCGTGCTGCAGTCGGGGCAGACACCGTTGAATGTCGTGTTCTTCCGCTGTGTCTTCGGCGCGCTGGCGCTGCTGGTCTATTGCCATGCGCGCGGCCTGCTGTCGCGCCGCTACTTCACGGGCGCCAGCCTGCTGATGGCGGTGGCGGCCGGCGCGGCGCTGGTCATGAACTGGGTACTGCTGTTCTCGGCGTACCGGCTGGCCTCGATTTCCCTGTCGACGGCGGTCTACAACTTCCAACCCTTCTTCCTGATGGCGCTGGGCGCGCTCTTCCTGGGCGAGCGGCCCAGTATCACGAAGATCGCCTGGGCGGTCGTCGCGTTCGGCGGACTGTTGCTGCTGCTGCAACTGAAGGCCGCGCAGCTATCCTGGCACGACAGCCACCTGTTGGGCCTGGCCCTGGGCCTGGGCGCGGGCGCGCTCTACGCCGTCACCGCGATCATCGTCAAGCGCCTGGCACACATTCCGCCGCACCTGTTGGCGCTGGTGCAGGCGGCAGTGGGCATCGTCATGCTCGCGCCCATGGCGGATTTCTCGGCATTGCCCACGCTGCCGTCGCAATGGGGTTGCCTGGTCGTGCTGGGCGTGGTGCATACCTGCCTGATGTACATCCTGCTCTACTCCGCCATCCAGAAGCTGGCCACGCCCATGCTGGCCGCCTTGTCGTTCATCTATCCCGCGGTCGCCATCCTGGTCGACTATGCCTTCTTCGGGCAGCACCTGGACCTTGCCCAGGCGCTGGGCATCGCGCTGATCCTCCTGGCCGTGGCGGGCGTGACGCTGAACTGGCGGCTGTGGCCGGCGAAAATCACCCGCATGGCTTAACATCGACGCACGCGCATGCCGGCCTGGCGGACGGCGCGCTTGCTCGAGGATGTTCCCATGCATGGCGAATACAAGGTGCCCGGCGGCAAGCTGGTCGTGGCGGACCTGCAGGTCGACGGCGGTGCGCTGGCCCAGGTCAGCATCAGCGGCGATTTTTTTCTCGAACCGCCGGAGGCACTGGCGGAAATCGACCGGGCCCTGACCGGCCTGCCGGCGCAGGCGACGGAGGCCGAAATCGCCCTGGCCGTCGCCCTGGCCCTGCCGCGCGGCACGGAGATGTTCGGATTCTCGCCGGAAGCCGTGGCGGTCGCAGTGCGGAGGGCGCTCGCATGACACGCACCGCATGGCGCGACCACGATTGGCAGTTGATCCGCGAAGACGCGCGCACGCCCTTGCAGCACATGGCCCTGGACGCCGTGCTCTGCGACGAAGTGGCGGCGGGACGCCGCCCTCCTACCCTGCGTTTCTGGGAATGGGCCACGCCCGCCGTGGTCATCGGGCGATTCCAGTCGCTGAAGAACGAGGTCGATCCGGACGGCGCGCGCCGCCACGGTGTCGAAGTGGTGCGTCGCGTCAGCGGCGGCGGCGCGATGTTCGTCGAGCCCGGCAACACCATCACCTACTCCATCTATGCACCGTTGTCGCTGGTGGAAGGCATGAGCTTCCAGGAATCCTATGCCTTCCTGGACCAATGGACGCTGCAGGCCCTGCAGTCGCTCGGCATCAAGGCCTGGTACCAGCCCTTGAACGACATTACATCCGAAGGCGGCAAGATCGGCGGCGCGGCGCAGGCACGGCGCGGCAAGGCCGTGCTGCATCACGTCACCATGGCCTACGATATCGACGCCGACAAGATGGTGCAGGTGTTGCGGATCGGCCGGGAAAAGCTTTCCGACAAGGGCACGACCAGCGCGAAGAAGCGCGTTGATCCGCTGCTTACCCAGACGGGGATGCCGCGGGAACGGATTATCGATCGCATGATCGAAGTCTTCCGTGACACGCATGGGCTGCGGCCGGGCGTCATCGCCGAAGCGGAACTGGCCGAGGCGGATCGCCAGGCGCGCGAACGTTTCGCCACCGAAGCCTGGCTGACGCAAGTGCCGTGACGGCCCGGCCAGCCCTGCCCTGCCCGTCATCGCGCGGCCACATACCGCATACCGCACTCGAACACCCCCCGGAGGCACGATGCCCGTATCCCCCCCTGCGCCCGCCCATCCCGTAGCGATCGACGCCGCGATACCGCGGCGCGGCTTGCGCGCCACGGCCATGCGCCCTGCGGCGCGCGGCATGCTGGCCTGCCTGCTGGCGCTGCTGGCCGCCTGCGGCAGTTCGCCGCCCGCCGACATCAGCCTGGCGTCGCGGACCGCGCCGGCGGCCGACGCCGGTGACGTCAAGGTCGATAGCGTCAAATGGACCCGCACCAAGCCGGGCTGCAAGGGCGAATGTCCGCGCATCGAAGTGGACTCCATCGCCTTTCCCGGGATCCCCAGACTGACCGCCCTGATCGACCACGTGCTGGCCTATATGACCGGCGTGGACCGCAACCGGCGCGGACCGTACGAAACGCTGAACGAGTATGCCCAGTTCTTTTTCCAGACCGCGCAGCCGCGCGACCAGACCTGGTTCAAGGCCAGCGTCAAGGATACGGTGGGCGACATCATCGCCATCGAGTTGCATACGGATCAGTACGTGACCGGCGCGGCGCACCCCATCCCGGCCACGCAATACATGAATTGGGAACGCAGCAAAGGCCGTGTGCTTGCCCTGGGCGAAGCCATCCTGCCGGGCCGCGGGCCGCAATACGTGGAGGCCCTGAAGGCGGCGCATGCCCGCTGGCTGAAAACCAACGACGACTACAAGCGCGACCCCGCCGCCTATGACAAGCTGTGGCCCTACGAGCCCTCGGACAATTTCGCGCTGACCCGCGAAGGCATGACGGTGAAGTACGAGGCCTACTCCATCGCGCCCTATTTCTACGGCGAACCCGAACTGCAGATTCCCTACAAGGACCTGGTGGGCATCCTGCGGCCGGAATTCATTCCCACCCGTCACTGAGGGATGCGCCGCGCCGTCGCCGCTGGCCCATGGCCGGCCGCGACGCGGCCCGGGCTGCCCCTTCTTTTATTGACCAATTGGTCATCTAAATTTCAGACGACCCACCTTCCTCACACCACTCCCCAGAAAGAATCGCGCTTCAGCTAGGGTAATCCCGTGGCTGTCTTGACATTGTTGACCAACTAGTTAAACATTCAAGGCCACGAACAGACGCCGGCACCGGCATCGAAACACTCAGCAAGGGGTTGCGGTGGGCAAGATCCAGAGTTACATCCATGGCGAGACGGTCGACCATGCGGGCAAGATTTTTTGCTGCGTTTCGCCCGTCGATGCTTCCCCTGTCGGCGATCTCGTCGACGCCCCCGATGAAGTCGTGGCGCGGGCCGTCCAGGATGCCGAACAGGCATTTCGGACGGCCCGCAAGCTGCCGGCAGCCGATCGTATCGGCTGGCTGCTGAAGGCGGCCGATGCCATCGAGGCCCATGCGGCCGAGCTGGTGGAATTGATCATCCGCGACATCGGCAAACCGCGCCGGGCCGCCACCTTCGAAGTCGGCCGGGCCGCGCAATTCATACGCGCCACCGCCGCGCAGGCACAGACTTTCGGCGGCGAATGCCTGCCGCTCGACGTCACCCAGCCGGGCGCCGGCCGCATCGGTATCACCCGGCATGTTCCATACGGCGTGGTCGCCGCGATCACGCCCTTCAACGCGCCGATCAACCTGCTTATCCAGAAGGTCGCCCCCGCGCTGGCCGTAGGCAATACCGTGGTGGTCAAGCCGCATCCAGCCGGCACCCGGGTGGCGCTCAAGGTTGCCGAGCTCTTCGTGAAGGCCGGCCTGCCCGCGGGTATGTTCAACGTCGTGACGGGCGACCGCGGCCCGGCGCTGGCACTGGCTGGCGCTCCGGAAGTGGCGGTGGTCACCTTTACCGGCGGGACGAAGGCGGGCGAAGCGTTGATCCGCGCCGCCGGCGCCCGCAAGTTCGTCGCCGAGCTCGGCTCGAATGCCGCCAACATCGTCCTGGACGATGCCGACCTGCGCGACGCGGCCACGCGGATCGCCGCCGCGGGTTTCGAAGCCAGCGGACAGCAATGCGTATCGGCCCAGCGCGTGATCGTCGCGACGGGCGTTTATGAGGAATTCCTGGCGCACTTCGTCAAGGCCGCCAGCGCTTTGCGTGCCGGCGACCCCAACGATCCGCAGATGGACCTGGGCCCCATGGTGTCGCTGGCGCAGGCCGAGCGCGTCATGGCGATGGCGCGCGGCGCGGTCGCCAGCGGCGGCCGGTATGCCCTCGAGCCGCGCCAGGACAAATGCATGGTGACGCCGGGCATCCTGGTCGATGTGCCGCGCAGCGCCAGCCTGTGGTGCGACGAGGTCTTCGGCCCGCTGGTGCTGGTCGAACGGGCGGCCGACGTCGACGAGGCGCTGCGGCTGGCCAACGATTCTCCTTTCGGGCTGCAAGGCGCCGTGTTTACGCGGGATATCGCGCGGGCCCTGCGCTTCGCCGACGAATTCGACGTGGGTTCCATGTGGATCAACGAGGCCAGCCGTTTCCGGCTGGATACCTACCCCTTCGGCGGCGTCAAGCAGTCCGGATTCGGCCGGGAGGGCGTGCGCTATGCGATGGAGGAGCTGTCGCAACTGAAATTCGTCGGCATCCGGCCGGTGGCCTGAGCCATGGACACGCCGCCCGAGATCCCTGCATCCCTGCGCCACCTATTGGCCGACATCGGTCCCACCTGGGGCCGGGATGTCGCCAATAATGTGCGCCGCATCGTCGACGCCTATACGCCCATCCTGGCACGCGCGCCCAAGGACGATATAGAAGCGGCCCGCGACCTGCCTTACGGCGACGACGAACGCCAGCGCCTGGACGTCTACACACCAGGGCGCGACGGGCGCCGCCCGGTGGTCCTGTTCGTGCATGGCGGCGCCTTCGTGGACGGACATCGGGACCGGAGTCCGGAAATCTATGCCAATGTGCTGTACTACTTCGCGCGCCAGGGTTGCGTCGGCGTCAACATGGAATACAGGCTGGCACCCGCGCATACCTATCCCAGCGGCACCCAGGATGTCGCGGCCGCCGTGGCCTGGGTACGCGAGCATATCGCCCGCTACGGCGGCGACCCGACGCGGATATACCTGATGGGACATTCCGCGGGTGCCGCGCATGCCGCCTCGTACGCCTACGACAAACGCCACCAGCCTGACGACGGGCACGGCCTGGCCGGCCTGATCGTTGTCAGCGGGCGGGTTCGCGCCGAAAACATCGCCGAAAATCCGAATGCCCGCAAGGTCGAGGCCTATTACGGCGCCGACCCGGCGCGCTACGACGACGTATCGCCCGTGACGCACGTGGATGCGCAGAGCCCGCCGACAATGGTGGCCTTCGCGGAGTACGAAAACCCGCTCATCGACCTGTATTGCCTGGAACTGGCCGGCCGGCTCGCCGCGGCCAGGCGCCGGGCGCCGCGCCTGGCCTATGCCCGCGGCCACAACCACACGTCCATCATCGCCCACTTCAATACGGCCGAGGACTGGCTGGGCAGGGAAATCATGGAATTCATTCACGACTGCGCGCGCCGGGCAGTGCCCCAGGACGCGCAGCCTTCTACCATCCGCTCTGAATCTGGAGATCCATCGTGGCCAAATTGCAGTTGAGTCTGGGAGTGTGCGACTACGACCGCACGCGCGCGGTGCTGGACGGGCGCGCGCCCGTCGAGGGTTGCGACATCATCGGCGTGGCGGTCGAGCCCGAAGAGGCCTTCCATCGGGCTTTCCGCTTCCAGGAGTTCGACATTACCGAAATGTCCCTGAGCAGCCACACCATGATGACCTCGCGCGGACAGAACGATTACGTGGCCATCCCCGCCTTCGTCTCGCGGCTGTTTCGCCATTCCGGCGTGTATGTCCGCACCGACCGCGGCATTCGCAGCGGCGCGGACCTGGCGGGCAAGAAGATCGGCCTGCCGGAATACCAGATCACGGCGAATGTCTGGATACGCGGGATCCTGCAGGACGATTTCGGCCTGCGTCCGGCTTCGGTGCACTGGCGGCGCGGCGGCCTGGAGGACGCGGGCCGCGGCGAACGCGCGCCGATCAAGCTTCCCGCCGATATCGACCTGCAGCAGATTCCGGACGACAAGACGCTGTCGGGCATGCTGGAATCCGGGGAACTGGATGGACTGATCAGCGCGCGCGCACCTTCCTGTTTCCTGCGGGGCGCACCCAATGTCGACCGGCTGTTCCCCAACTACCGCGAAACCGAGGCGGACTACTTCCGGCGCACCGGCATCTTCCCCACCATGCACGTCATCGGCATCCGCAAAGCGCTCGTCGACCAGCATCCCTGGCTGCCGGTAAGCATCTTCAAGGCCTTCATCAAGGCCAAGGAGTTCGCGATGTACGAACTGGGACAGATCGGCCATCTGTTCAACAGCCTGCCATGGGGCGTCGCCGAATTCGAGGATGCCCGCAAGCTGATGGGCGACGATTACTGGAGCTATGGCTACGAAGCCAACAAGCACGTACTCGAAACCTTTACCCGCTACCATCACGAGCAGGGCCTGTCGGCGCGCAAGGTCGCGCCGGAGGAACTATTCGCCGAATCGTCGCTCGACCTTACCAAGATCTAGCCGCGCCGCACATGCCATCCCGGGGACCGAAGTGAAACCCGCGCCATTCAATCTGCATTTGCCCGGCACGCTGGAAGAGGCCTTGCGCCTGCTCGCCGGGGCGCCGAACGCGCGCGTCATCGCGGGCGGGCAGTCGCTCATGCCGATGCTCAACCTGCGCCTGGCCATGCCGGACGACGTCATCGACCTCAATGGCGTGGAGGGCCTGAGCTATATCCGCGAAGAGGACGGCGAGATCGCCATCGGCGCCATGACCCGCCAGCGGGACCTGGAGTTCTCCGCGCTGATCGCCGATCGCCTGCCTATCCTGCGCGCCGCCATCCTGAATGTCGGCCACCGGCAGACCCGCAATCGCGGCACCATCGGCGGCAGCGTATGCCATATGGATCCATCGGCCGAGCTCCCCACCATGTGCGTGCTGCTGGGTGCCCGCATGGTCGTGCACGGCGCGCGCGGACGCCGCGAGGTACCCGCCGCCGCGTTCGGCTCGGGCCTGATGTCGACCTGCCTGGCCGCCGACGAAATCCTGACGGAGATCCGGATACGCCCCTGGGTGCCCGGACATGGCTGGCACTTCGTCGAATACGCCCGGCGCCATGGCGATTTCGCGGTTGCGTCGGCTTCCGCCCTGGTGGAACGGGACGCGTCGGGCAAGCTGGCGCGGGCCGCTCTCGCGCTGGGTGGCGTGTGCCCGACGCCGGTGCGACTGGCCGACGCCGAACGGCTCCTGGTCGACGGCAACGGCGCGCCGGAGGCACTGCGCGCCGCCGCCGAGCAGGCGTGCCAATGCGAGGCCCTGGAGGATCCTGCCTATCCCGCGTGGTATCGCCAGCGTCTGGCCGGCCGCCTGCTGCACCGGGCCATGGAACACGCCCTGGCGGGCGCCGGCGCACCGCGTGGGAGCATGCAATGAACCAAGACAAGAATGCGCTGCACGCCATCGTGCTTCACGTCAACGGGTCCGAAAGGCGTGCCATCGTCGAGTCGCGCACGACCCTGGCGGACTGCCTGCGCAACGAACTGGGCCTGACGGGCACCCACCTGGGCTGCGAACATGGCGTCTGCGGTGCCTGTACGGTTCTGCTGGACGGACATAGCGCGCGCAGTTGCCTGATGCTCGCACGGCAGGCGGAACGCCACGACGTACAGACGGTCGAGGCTCTGGAACAGCAAGGCCGCCTCAATACCCTGCAGCAGGCCTTCCAGGACCTGCACGGCCTGCAATGCGGCTTTTGTACACCGGGCATCCTCATGACGCTGACGGAACTGCTGCGCGACCAGCCGGACGCCGACGAAGCGGCGGTCCGCGACGCGCTGTCGGGCCATTTGTGCCGCTGCACGGGATACCAGAACATTGTCGCGGCGGCCATGGAAGCCCTGCGCCGCCAACGAGGTAAGGCAGCATGAACCCGATGTATCGCTTCGAGCAGCAATCCGGCGGTGCCGGCGGCATCCATGCCGCGAAGGATGCCAAGGATGCGCCTGCGTCCCCGTCGGCGCCTGCCGCCACGCGGGACGAAAGCATGATCGGCCGCCGGATCGAACGCATCGAGGACGGGCCGCTGCTGCGCGGCAAAGGCAAGTACGTCGGCGATGTGGAGGTGCCAGGAGGCCTGCATGCCGCTTTCGTGCGCAGCCCGCACGCGCATGCGACCATCCTGGGCATCGATACGGCCGCGGCCCTGCAAACAGAGGGCGTGGTCGCTGTCCTGACCGCAGCCGATATGTCGCGCTACCTGACGAATCTGCGCATGCCGCTGGGTTTTCCCACCACCGCCCTGCCGGCCGGCATCACGCCCTTCGTCCTGACGCCCCAGGAAGTCTGCTTCGTGGGCGAGGCGGTGGCGATGGTCATCGCCAACAGCCGCTATGCCGCGGAGGACGGCGCCGCCGATGTACAGGTCGACTATGCCCCCCTGCCCGCCGTTTCCGACTGCCGGCAGGCGCTCGAGCCACAGGCCCCGCGCGTGCGCACCGACTTCCCGGACAACGCGCTTACCCGCTTTACGGTCGCCTACGGCGAGTGCGAGCAGGCATTCGCACAGGCCGCGCATGTCTTCAAGGATTCATTGCACCAGCATCGCGGCGGCGCCCACCCGATGGAAGGACGCGGCGTGGTGGCCGAATACGACGAATTGCGCGATACGCTGACCGTATGGTCCTCCACGCAGATGGCGCATGAGCTGCAGTTCACGCTGGCCGAACTGCTGGGTTTGCCCGAGACGCGCATCCGCGTGATCGCGCCCGACGTCGGCGGCGGCTTCGGCGCCAAGTTCCTTATCTATCCCGAGGAAATCGCGATAGCGGCCGCGGCATTCCATTTGCGCCAGCCGATCAAATGGATCGAAGACCGCGTGGAGCACTTTCTCTCTTCCATCCAGGAGCGGGATCAATTCTGGGATGTCGAAATCGCCGTCGACGCGCAGGCCCGGGTGCTCGGCATACGCGGCAGCATGATCCACGACCAGGGGGCGTATACCCCCCAGGGCATCAATTGCCCCTACAACGCGGTAACCGGCGTCACGGGGCCCTATATCGTGCCGGCCTTCAGCATCGATGCCGTCGTCGCGCAGACCAACAAGATCTACACCATTCCGGTGCGCGGCGCCGGCTATCCCGAAGGCGCCTTTGTGATGGAACGCCTGCTCGACCGCGTCGCGCGGGGAATGGGGCTGGACCGCGCCGAGGTGCGGCGCCGCAACCTGGTGACGGTCGATAAGCTTCCCTACGTCAAGCCACTGAAGCAACGTTCGGGCAAGCCCATCACCCTGGATACCGGCGACTATCTGCAAAGCCAGGAAACCGTCCTGCACACGATCGACTACGCCGGTTTCGCCCAACGCAAGGCGCAGGCGCGCGCGCGAGGACGCCACATCGGCATCGGCCTTGCCAATGCGGTGAAGGGAACCGGCCGTGGCCCATTCGAATCGGCGTCGGTCAGGATATCCGCCACGGGCCATATCAGCGCCGCGACCGGCGCCATGGCCATGGGCCAGGGCATGCGCACCGCCATGGCCCAGATCGTCGCCGACGTGCTGGGCGTGCGGGTCAACGACGTACAGGTGGTTTCCGGCGACACATCGTCCATTTCCATGGGTATCGGCGGTTTCGCCAGCCGCCAGACCGTTACCGGCGGCTCTTCCATGCTGCTGGCCGCGCGCCAGGTCGAAGCGAAGGCGCGCAAGGTCGCCGCGCACGTACTGAAGGTCGAGGAAGACGCCCTGGAGGTCCGCGACGGCGTCGTGCGGGTGCGCAACAGCCCGGAAAACGCCATCACGCTGGCACAGATCGCGCGTGCCCTGCGAGGCATCCCCGGCTACGACCTTCCGCCCGGCGCCGGCGCGGGGCTGGAGGCCACGGTGTGCTGGGAGCCGGATGCAATGACCTACGCCAATGCCTGCCATGCCTGCGAAGTGGAGGTCGACATCGATACGGGCAACGTGGCCATCCTGCGCTACGTCGCCTTGCAGGATTGCGGCCGGCTCATCAATCCGCTGATCGTCGAGGGCCAGATACACGGCGGCATCGTCCACGGGATCGGCAACGCGCTATTCGAATACATGCGCTACGACCAGAACGCGCAGCCGCTGACAACGACCTTCGCCGACTATCTGCTGCCCACCTCCACGGAAATCCCGCATCTCGAACTGCTCTTCACCCAAAGCCCCACGGCCGCCAATCCGCTGGGTGTGAAGGGGGTCGGCGAAGTGGGCACGATACCGGTCACCGCCGCCATCGCCTCGGCCATCGACGACGCGCTGTCGGACTTCAACGTGCACGTAAGCGCCATCCCCGTGGATCCGGTACAGCTGGTGCGCCAAATGGCGCAGGCCGCCTGAAGCGGCCCACAGGGGATCGGCCTGCCAGCGCGACGCCGGCAGGCCGATCCGGTGTTCCAGGCCGGCCGTTCGGGCCGGCGCTATGGATCAATGCGTTCCGATGATGTAGCCGATGGCCAGGCAGGCCGATGCGATGGCGACCACCGCGATCGCTTGCCATACCCGCAATTCCGCAACAATGTCCCGGCCCCGCGCCAATCCCCGATCGTCGTTCGGTACGGGATGGGCGCCCGGCGTGGCGGCCACCCTGCCGGGTAGAGGCTTTGGCGCGGTCGCCATCGCCGCGGCCGATACGGGATGTCCATCCGCCGGCGCGGACTGGCCGGGCGACGCGAAGCTCGCCTTGAAGCGCTGGAAGAATTCCGCCGCCATTTTTTTCGCCACGCCATCCATCAGCCGCGACCCCACCTGGGCGAGCTTGCCGGTCACTTCCGCGTTGGCGGCGTAGGCCAGCCGGGTGCCGGCGTCGTCCGGGGCCAAAGTGACGGAAGCGCCGCCTTTGCCGAAGCCGGCGGCGCCACCCGAACCTTCGAAGGCCAGGGAGTAGCCGCGCGGCGGATCGGCATCGCGAATGGCCAGCCGGCCATGGAAACGGGCCTTCACCGGGCCGACCGCGGCAAGCATACTGATACGGTACTCATTGTCGGACTGCCTTTCGATCGAATCGCAACCCGGGATGCAAGCCTTCAATACCGCGGGATCGTTCAGTGCAGCCCAAACCGCATCCTGCGAGGCAGGAATGCACTGTTCGCCGGTTATCTCCATTGCCGCGTCTCCGGGGTGGTCGTAGAAACCGGCACTCTAGGTTATCTTGACTATATAGTCAATAAACTTGCAAGCTATCCCAGCCTTGGTGCCTGCCGTCGCTGCGCGGGTGCATGCCGCGCCGGGATGGTGCGGCGGTTCCCATCCTCGCGCCCGCCGCGCCGCCGGCATCCTGGATTCCGGACCGCAGAATTCGCTGTAAACGTTCGTATTTCAACAACTTTATCGCTCTCGTACATTTGACTGCGATACCGGGAGACTACCCTCGCCCCCCATTCCGAAATGCCGTAAAAGCCGTCGGAAATCAGGGTAAACACTGCATCTCGCCTCTCCCTTTTTTCTTGTGCTAATTAACCATGTAGTCAATAATTTCCATACCGCCGCATTGGCCTGGCGACAAGACTTCAATCGATATCACGAGGGGCTTATGAAAACCGCAACCTTCCTGCAGCGCGCCATCCTGTGCGCGGCGCTCTGCGTGGGCGTGGCGTCCGGGGCTACCGCCACGGCTGCCGAAAAACTCAAACTCGTCTTCCCGACATCGTCCGCCACGCTCGCCCTGCCCTATCTGGTGGCACAGAAGAAAGGCTGGCTGGATGCCGAAGCCATCCAGGTCAGCGGCGATTCCAATGCCGTGCGCGCCCTGCTCGCGGGCACGGGCGATGTGGCCATCGTCGGCGCGTTCAACGCCTTCGCCGCCGCGGGCGAAGGCGCGAAGTTCAAGGCCATCGGCACCTGGCAAGGCATCAACGACTACGAACTGATCGTCGCCAGCGACATCGGCGGCATGAAGGACATCGAAGGCAAGATCTTCGCCGGTACCGGTCCCGGCGGACCGCCGGAGGAATTCAGCAAGCTGCTGTTCCGCAAGAACGGTGTCGATGCCTCGAAGGTACGGTTCATCGCGGTATCCGGCGGACACGCGAACATTGTGCAAGCCCTGCTGGCCGGCCGGGCCTCGGCGGGCATGGTCAACACCCTGAGCGCCGTGACCGGCGTAAGAACCGGCAAGGTAAAGATCCTGGTCAGCATGGCGTCCGCCTATCCGCAGATCGGGTACGTCTATAACCTCGTCCGCAACGATCGCATCGATGATCCCCAGCTCAAGCCGAAGCTGCAGCAATTGACGACCGCCGGCATCAAGGCGTCGCGGTACATCATGGATCACCCCGACGAAGCGGTGCAGATCCTGCTCGAACGCTATCCCGACCTGGACAAGGCCCTGGCCACCGACGTTGTCCAGGAGCTGAACCGCAACAAGGTGTGGGGCGTGAACGGCGGAATCTCCAAGGAACAGGTCGGCGCCACGCTGGATATTTTCAAGAGCACCGGCATGCTGAAGGCGAATGTCGATCCCGGCCAGCTCTTCGACTACCGCTTTATCGACGTCGCGCTGAAAGAACTTGGAGGAAAGTAAGATGGGAAGCCTGTCGGTGCTAAGGGCCGAAGATGCCGCGACGGCCGTTTCGAGCGCCATGAGCGGCGCGGATGCGCCGATGGTGGACATCCGCGGCCTGAGCAAGCATTACTTCGTGCGCGACGCGGACAACGGTGGCGCGCCCCGCCGCATCGTTGCGCTGGAGAAAGTCGACGCCACGATCGCGCGCGGCGAATTCATTTCCCTGCTGGGCCCCAGCGGGTGCGGCAAGACGACCTTGCTACGTATCGCCGCGGGACTGACCCAATGGGCCGAGGGTTCCATCTCTATCGGAGGCCAACCGGTAAACGGCCCCCGCAAGGATGCCTGCATGGTGTTCCAGCACTTCGGCCTGCTCCCGTGGCGCAGCGTCATCGCGAATGTGGGCTTTCCGCTGGAGCTCGACGGGGTCTCGGCCAAGGAACGCCACGATCGCGGCATGGAACTGCTGCGGCTGGTCGGATTGACCAAGTATGCCTCGCACTACCCGCATGAATTGTCCGGCGGCATGCAACAGCGCGTCGCGATCGCGCGCGCGCTGATGCGCAGTCCGAAAGTGCTTTTCATGGACGAACCTTTCGGCGCACTGGACGCGCAAACGCGCGAAAAGCTGCAGGAAGACTTCCTGAAAATCTGGGCGAATATCGGCACGACCGTGCTGTTCGTCACGCACAGTATCGACGAAGCCCTGGTCCTGTCGGACCGTATTTTCGTTTTTACGCCCAGCCCCGGGCGCCTGAAAGCCATCGTGGACTCCCCTTTGAAAGACGAACGGCTCGGCGGCGACCCCCGCGAGCACCGCGCCTATGGCGAGGCACGCCACGAATTGCGCCGCATGTTGATGGAGAGTCCGCAATGATCAGTTCCACCGCTAGCGCTTCCAAGCAGCGCGCCGCGACCGACGGCCGGCCGGCCGGACCCAAATGGTGGGTCGCGCATCCGAATATCGTCCGCGCCCTGTCCGTTGCGGTTTTCCTGCTGCTGTGGGAGTACTTCGGCCGCCGCATCGACCCGCTATTCCTCGCTCCGCCCAGCCGCATCTTCGCGGCCGCCGTCGAACTGACGAACAACGGCGAATTGGGCAGGGCCTTGATGGCGACGCTGTACCCGTTCGTCATCGGCATGGTCATCAGCGTCATCGCGGGCGTGGTGCTGGGCATCGCCATGGCGCAGTCGCGCCTGTTCGAGTACATCATCGACCCCTTCGTCAACGCCTTCTACGCGATACCGCGTATCGCGCTAGTGCCGCTCATCATGCTATGGGCGGGCCTGGATACGACCGGCAAGATCGTGATCCTGGTGTCCAATGCGATTTTCCCGGTCATCATCAACACCTACGCCGGCATCCGTGACGTCCGCGGGTCCATACTCGAGGTAGGCAAGGCGTATGGCGCCACGCGCCAGCAGATCTTCTTCAAGATACTGCTCCCGTCGGCGGTGCCGTTCATCATGACGGGAATCCGGCTGACCGTCGGACAGGCCATCATCGGCATCATCGTGGCCGAATTCCTGACGGCGCAAACGGGCCTGGGCGGCATGATCGTCTACTACGCCAATCTGTTCGCCACCGCCAAGCTGTTCGTACCCATCATCGTGATCGGCGTGCTCGGCGTGGCCCTGACCGAACTGGTCCAATTCGTCGAGCGCCGCTTCTCGCGCTGGCGCAAGCTGGAGCAGGACCGTGGCTGAGCGTGGCGTTCCGCGCGAGCCGCAACGCGTCGCCCTGATCGGCTACGGCGCGATGGGCGGGCACGTCCATCGCGCGCTCGAAGGCGACGATCAGGTGCGCATTACCCATGTCGTCGTCCCCTCCGGACACGTGGAGGCCACCCGGGCCAGGCTGAACGGCAGGGCCGCGGTGGCCGCCGACATCGACGACATGGAAGAACCGGTGGATTTCGCGCTGGAGTGCGCCGGACACGAGGCAGTCGCGCAGACGGTACCCCGATTGCTGGCGCGCGGCGTGGACGTCATCATCGCCTCCGTCGGCGCCCTCAGCCAGGAGGGCCTGGCGGAATCCCTGGAAGCGGCCGCCCTGCGCGGCGGCGCCCAATTGACGCTGGTGCCCGGCGCCGTCGCCGGCATCGACGCGCTGGCCGCGGCGCGACAGCAGGGTCTGCAGTCGGTGGAGTACACGGGCCGCAAATCACCGGCCGGCTGGCGCGGCACGCCCGCGGAAAACGCGCTGGACCTGGATGCATTGAGCGTCGCCACGCCCTTCTTCGAGGGCAGCGCGCGCGAAGCCGCGGCGCTCTACCCCAAGAATGCCAATGTGGCGGCCATGGTCGGGCTGGCCGGCATCGGCCTGGACCGCACCCTCGTAACGCTCGTCGCCGACCCGCGGGCCACGCACAACAACCACAGGATCGTGGCGCGCGGCGAATTTGGCGAGCTCGACGTACGGACCGCCGGCGCGACGCTGCCGGACAATCCCAAGACATCGATGCTGGCGGCGCTATCCATCGTGCGCGCGGTACGCAACCGCGTGGCGGGCATCGTCATCTGATGCCCGGTTTTCTTCAGTGCGCCGGGGACGGCGCATTGTCCGCCCGCAGGTAGCGCAGCACCATCTCGGCGGCGTGATCCAGGCGCTGCTTGATGCGTTGCGCGGTCATCAGGCGCTGGCCGAAGATCGCCTCGAAGGTGTAGCGGTTGCTGACGTAATGCGCCGTCAACGAGGTGATCGATATGTACAGGTCCACCGCATCGATGTTCTCGCGGAACAACCCTTCCTCCTGGCCACGCTGCAGCAGGCTGCGGATGGTCTCCAGCAAAGGGTTGTACATTTCCCGTATCGCCGCCGACGTGACGATATGCTTGCCCTGGTTTAGGTTTTCGCTGGACAGGATGCGCTGGAATTCGGGGAACCGCACCCAGACCTGCCCCGTGAACACCACCAGCCGCCGCATGCCGTCGACCGGGTCCATGCCGCGGATCTGCAGGTCCTTCTGGCGCGAGCGGATCGCGTCATAGGTGTATTCCAGCACCGCGGTGAACAGATCGTCCTTGTTCCCGAAGTGGTGATACAGCACGTTCTTGTTGATGCCGGCACGCAGCGCGATCTCGTCGACCCGCCCGCCGTCATAGCCCTTGCTCGAAAACTCCGCCAAGGCTGCCTGGATAATCGTCTCTCGCGTCTTGCGGGAGCTTTCGCGGCGGACCACCGGCCGCGCTTTATCGCGCGGCGGGCGTGCCTCGGTCTGGGCTTCATGGGAAGTCATGTCGACGCTTTTCTTGATCGTGCTTGAGGGCCCGGCGACATGCGGCCGGAAGGAAGGCGGCGACGCCGGAGCATCGCCCTGCCGCCATTCTAGACGAGATTGCGCGCAGCCAAGACACGTTATGAAAGATGCGTGGGATCCAGGTGCGCCGAACGGCGCTTGTACAGATCCTCGTCGGCATATCCCATGGTCTCGGGGCGGGCACGTCCCAGCATGACCTGGAAATACACCGGCTCGAGGCTGCGGTTTTCGTAGCCATGGATGACCCCGGGCGGGCACGCGATGCACTCCCAGGGGCCGAGACGCGTCCAGCGCGGAGCGCCGCCTTCGTCCTGGATGAAAACGTCCAGAAAGCCCTGGAGCACGAAGAACACTTCCTCCACCTCGTGGGTATGGGCCGCGTTGCCCTGCCCCGGGTTGACGAACATGATGCTTAGCGTGAAGCCGCGCGCCGGGATGACGGTGGTGTCGCCGACCTTGCCCGAGCCGCCCGCGCCGATGAAGCGATGCTGGGCGCGCTTGAAACCTTCGATCCTGGCGTCCTCGAACGCGTTCCAATCGGGCACGCGGTTGGAGAATCGCGCGACGTACTTTTGTTCGATTTCTTCCAGAGTGGCGTTGGCCAATTCGGGGGGCCGCGGATGACGGGCGATAGCCATTACATGGACTCCATGGTGAGGGGTTCCGGTCGCCGCCCGGGAGCGGCACCAGCATGTCGTCCAGATTAATAAAAATTGACTAAATAGTCAATTTTCGAAGCGTGACTTGCGGGAAACGTCGCGCCGTTACGGGAAATCCCCTACGGAAAAAGCGACATCGATTCCGGCCTTCGGAAAAACCTAGACCAGTTAGACAGGAAAAACAGAATCCAGGCCGCATCGTCCCCGGCGCATGGACAGCGAGGCGCAGGCCGGCCAGGCGCCCATTGGACCCTGGCCCGCGAACACGCTGGGCGTGGCGGGCCAGGAAAGGGAAACGAGGATCAGCGGGATCGGCGGCGGCCGGCGATGCGCACGCGCCGCCAAGGATGGGAACCCGAACGCCGGCGCGGCGCTTATGGCGCGGGCGCCGCGCCAGATTCGCGTCAGGGATACAGGCCGCGCACCTGGCGGGCCTGCAGGATGCGGGTGCACGCCACGATGAAGGCCGCGGTACGCAGCGTCACCTTGTGCTCGCGCGATACCTGAGACACGGCGGAGTAGGCATCGCGCATGATGCGCTCGAGGCGGTGATTGATTTCTTCTTCGGTCCAGAAGAAGCTGGAGAAATCCTGCACCCACTCGAAGTAGCTGACCGTCACGCCGCCGGCGTTGGCCACGACGTCCGGGACGACCAGGATGCCCTTGTCGAAAAGGATGTCGTCGGCATCCGGCGTGGTCGGGCCGTTGGCGCCCTCCACCACCACCTTGGCCCGGATTCCCGCGGCATTCGCCGCGTTGATCTGCCCTTCGAGCGCCGCGGGGATCAGGAATTCGGTTTCGAGCTTCCAGAATTCCGCCGGATCGAGCGACTGCGCCTTTTCGTAGCCGCCGACGCCGCCGTTCTGCGAGACGTGTACCAGCAGTTCCGGCACATCCAGCCCGAACTCGTTATAGATCGTGCCGGTATGGTCCTGCACCGCGATGATCTTCGCGCCGACGCCATGGAACAGCCGCGCCGCGGTACCGCCCACGTTGCCGAAGCCCTGGATGATGACGCGTGCGCCATTCACATCGAAGCCCAGGTCGCGCGCCGCCTCGCAGCCCACGACGAACACGCCGCGTCCGGTGGCCTCGACGCGGCCCAGGCTACCGCCCAGGGATACCGGCTTGCCGGTAACGACCCCGGTGGCCGTGGAGCCCTCGTTCATGGAATAGGTATCCATCATCCAGGCCATGATCTGGGCGTTGGTGTTCACATCGGGCGCCGGAATGTCCTTGGACGGGCCGATGATGACGCCGATCTCGCTGGTATAGCGCCGCGTGATGCGTTCGAGTTCCGCCTGGGACAGTCCGCGCGGGTCGACGCGGACGCCGCCCTTGGCGCCGCCATAAGGCAGGTTGACCGCGGCATTCTTGATGGACATCCACGCCGCCAGGGCCATGACTTCCGACAGCGTCACGTCCTGGTGGAAACGCACCCCGCCCTTGCCCGGTCCGCGCGACGTGTTGTGCTGAACACGGTAGCCCTCGAAATGCGCGATGCGGCCATTATCCAGCTCGATCGGCACATCGACGATCAAGGCCCGCTTGGGGCGCTTCAGGGTTTCGACCCAGCGGCCCAGCGCCCCGAGATAGGGCGTGACGCGGTCGATCTGTTGCAGATAGATACCCCAAGGGCCGAGATTTTCGGGATTCAGGTACGACGGCAAGGCATGGGTAGGCGTTTGTTGCATTCGAACTGCTCCTCACGTGTGGTCGCGCACATTGTAGACCCAACACAGATCGACGTCCCCGTTTAATTAATAAACAAACATAAAGGGGACGGATTGGAACGATTCCTACGGACAATACCCATTCAACGGACGCCGGGACGCCGGTATTCCGGCGTCCCGCCCGCCCCTACATTCCCAGGTACGCGCGCCGTACCTCGTCGGAAGCCGCAAGTTCCGCGGCATCCCCCGATAGCGCGATCGCCCCGCTTTGCATGACATACGCCCGCGTCGCGACATCGAGCGCCGCGTTCATGTTCTGCTCGACCAGCAGGACAGAAAGACCCGCCTGCTTGTTCAACGCGGCCAGCGCATCGAAAACCTGCTCTACCAGGAGCGGCGACAGGCCCAGGCTGGGTTCGTCCACCAGCAGCAGCCGGGGGCCGCTCATCAGCGCGCGGCCGATCGCCAGCATTTGCCGCTCGCCGCCCGACATGGTGCCGGCGAGCTGTGCCCGCCTTTCCTTCAGGCGCGGAAAGACTTGATAGACATGGTCCAGGCGTTCCCGGTAAACCGCCTCGCTGGGGACGGTGTAGGCGCCCAGGCGAAGATTCTGCTCGACCGGCTGGCGGGCAAATACACGGGCGCCTTCCGGGATCAATGCGATGCCCCGTTTGACGAGCTTCTCCGGCGGCGTGCCGGTAATTTCCCCGTTTTCGAAAAACACCTGCCCCGACGCCGGACGCACCGTGCCGACGATCGCCGCCAGCGTGCTCGATTTGCCGGCGCCGTTGGCGCCAAGCAGCGCGGTGATCTCGCCCGGGCGGACCTCCAGCGAGATCCCGCGCACGGCTTGCACGCCGCCATAGGCCACATGCAGGTTGTCGACTTTCAGCATCGCCTCAGGCACGGTGCTTTCTCCCCAGATAGGCCTCGATGACAGCGGGATTGCGCACGATTTCCTGCGGCGGCCCCTCCGCGATGGTTTGGCCGAAGTTCAACACCAAAACCCGTTGCGCCAGCCGCATCACAACTTCCAGCACGTGTTCGACGATGACCAGCGTGACGCCCGCGGCATGGATGCGGCGCAGGATCTCCGACAGCGCGATCGCTTCGGTAGGGTTCAGGCCGCCCGCGACTTCGTCCAGCAGCATCATGCGCGGCTCCGTCGCCAGCGCGCGGGCCAGCTCCACGCGTTTCTGCCCCGCCACGTTCAAGCCGGCCGCCTTCACATCGGCGCGGTCGGCCAGCCCGACCAGTTCCAGCACTTTCTGCGCCGCCTCGCGGGCGTCGTTCAGCCTGCGATGGCGCAGCAAAGCACCCACCATGGTGTTTTCCAGCACCGTCATCTGGCCGAAGTTGCGCGGGATCTGGTACGTGCGCACCAGGCCCATGGCCGCCACCTGCTCGGGCTTGCAGCCCAGCATGGACCGCCCGTTGAAGGTCACGCTGCCGGAAGTGGGCGCGTGATGGCCGACCAGCCCGTTGAACAAGGTGCTCTTGCCGGCACCGTTCGGGCCGATGATGGCAACGATTTCGCCAGCCTCGACATCCAGGTCGATGTCCTTGTTGGCCACCAGGCCGCCGAAGCGTTTGGTCAGTTGTTTGACTTCAAGCAGAGCCACGGCGCCCCCTCAAGGTGATCAGGCCGCCGGGCAGGAACATGGTTACCAGCAATATGGCCAGGCCGAATACCAGCAGATCCAGGCCCAGGCCGGAGCTGCCCCACATGACGCGCGTGCCTTCGGACAAAGGCAGCAGTACCGCCGCGCCTATCCAGGGCCCCACCAGCGTACCGACGCCGCCCAGGATGGCCACCAGTACGACCTGTACCGACATCGTCAGGCTGAAGGTCGATTCCGGATCGATGAATCCGACGTACATCGCGAAGAACCCGCCCCAGGCGCCGGTCAGGGCCGCCGACAGCACGAAGGCCAGCATCTTGTAGCGATCGGCCGGCACGCCCAGGCTGCGCGCGGCCGCCTCGTCGCCGTTGATCGCCCGCCAGTAGAAGCCGGTACGCGAATGGACCAGGAAATACGTCAGCAGGAAGGTCAGCAGGGCCAGGGCCACCGCGATCAGGTAGTACGGCGTCTTGGTGCGGAACAGCAGCATCCAGGCGGCATCGCCGATCGGCGCTTCGATGCCCACCGCCCCGCCGGCCCAATCCCAGTTGATCATCAGCAGCAGGCCGATCTGCAGCAGCGCGATGGTCGCCATGGCGAAATAATGCCCCGACAGACGCAGCGTCGGCCCGCCGACGATCCATGCCAGGACCGCCGACACCAGCGCCCCGGCCGGGATGCCCAGCAAAGGGGTCACCTTCAGATGATGCAGCAGCAGGATGGTCGTGTACGCGCCCACCCCGACGAAGACACCGTGGCCGAAGGAGATGCGGCCCAGGAAACCGCCGACCAGATTCCAGGCGGCGCCCAGCGCCCCGAACATCAGCACCAGCAACAGCACCTGGATGGTGAATTGGTCGGTGACGAAGAGCGGGGCCGAGGCGAACAGCGCGGCCGCCACGAACGCGCCCACCAGCGGTGCGCGCGAATGCCGCGCCTTGGCCGGCATGGCCGCGGTCATATCCAATTGTTTGACAGGAGTCATATCACCACCGCCCGAACAGGCCGCGCGGCCGGTACCAGAGAACCAGGATGAACAGGATGAAGACCGACACCGTCTTCAAGGCCGGGGCCGCGAAATAGCCCGTCATCGCCTCGATGATGCCGATCAGGATCCCGGCGATGAAGGCGCCCGGCAGCGAGCCGAAACCGCCCATGCAGACCGCCACGAAGGCCAGCAATCCGAACACCGCGCCGACCGACGGGAACACGTAGAAGAACGTGGTCAGCAGCGCGCCCGCCAGGCCCACCGCGGCGCTGCCCAGCATCCACACCTGGGCGTTGACGCGGTCCGGCGAAATACCGACCAGCGCGGCCACCTCGCGGTCTTCCGCGACGGCCTGCAGCGCGTGCCCCCAGCGTGTGCGATACACCAGCACGAACAGCGCGATCACGACAACCAGCGCGACCAGCCCCGTCACGACCTGCGGGCGTCCGATGGAGACGCCGGCCAGCGTCACGCTGCCGGACACCAGGGTGTCGGGCAGGTTGCGATAGTCGGGGGTGAAGGCGATGAAAGCCAGTTGCCGCAGCACCAGGCCCAGCCCGAAGGTAGCCAGGATGACGGCCATCGGCGGCCCCTTCTGCAAGCGCTTGATGATCAGCGCATACGTCAGGAAACCGACGAAACCCAGCAGAATGGCCACCAGCGGCGCCGACAGCGTAGGGTCGACGTGGCCCAGGGTAAACAACCAATAGGCGGCATACATGGCGAGCATCAGGAACTCGCCATGGGCGAAGTTGATGACGTCCGTGATGCCCCAGATCAGGGCAAGGCCCACCGCCACGGCGGCATAGATCAGGCCATTGAACAGCCCGGCGTAAAGCGCTTCAAACATGCGGGACTCCTGCGACGAGCCCCAGGGGGCCCGTCGTTTCTTGCGTTGCGCCAGCGTGCCGGCCGCTTACTTCCAGGTAAAGGGAAGCGCGGGCAGGGACTTGTCGGTATTGAAGTTGGCCGGCCACACCGTCTGGTAGCCCGGTCCCTTCATCTGCAGGATCAGGCCCGCGCCCTTGCTGTTCTGGCCCTTGTCGTCGAACTTGACGCCGGACCACGGCATGGCGATCTGGTCGGCGCCCAGGTCGGTGGCGGCCAGGGCCTTGCGGATGGCTTCGGGATCCGTGGATCCGGCGCGATTGATGGCGTCGGCCAGCACCAGCACGCCCTGCATCGAGCGCGCGTTGTTGCCGTTCAGCTCCTTGCCCGTCTTGGCCTTGTACATTTCGTTGACCTTCTTCAGGATCGGCACCGTGGCGGCGATGTCGTTGCTCCACACGTCGCGCGTCAGCACGCCCTGCACCTGCGAACCGACTTCCTGCACGAAGCGCGAGTCGATGAAGCCGGCGTCGTTGGCCAGGAAGATGGGCGGCGCGTACTTGGCTTCGCGCATCGTCCGCACGAACAGCATGGCGTCCGAGGTGTAGCTGGCGAAGATCGCCACATCGGGCTTGGCGGCGGCCAGCTTCTGCACTTCGGAGGTCACCGAGGCGGAACCCGCCGTATACGCGATGTTGGCGACGATTTCGCGCTTGTACTGCTTGGCGAAGCGTTCCAGCGCCTTGTAGGTGTTGACGCCGAAGTCGGTGTTTTCATATACCACCGCGATACGCTTGGTCGGCTGGTTCTTCACGCCGTCCAGGAACTGCATCATGTTTTCGATGAAGGTATCGTCGGTCGGCGAGGTGCGGAAGAACCACTTGTAGCCGCGGTCCGTCAGATCGGGGCTGCTCGATTCGCCGTTCAGATAGGGAATGCCGGCCTGCTCGGCGACGCGGCTGGCCGTTTTGGTGACCGCGGATTGATAGGCACCCGTCAGCGCGACCACTTTTTCCTGCTGGATCAGGCGCTGCGCGTCGGCCAGGCCGACTTCCGGCTTGCCCTGCGAATCGCCGAACACCACTTCGATCTTCGCGCCGCCCAGCTTGGGCAGACCGGCGCCTTCGGCCAGCGGCAGGCCTTTGAGTTCCGGATGCGGATTGTTGATGATGTCCTCCGCCAGCTCGATGGCGGCCTTGATTTCCGCACCGGTCGAGGCCAGCGCGCCGCTGAGCGGATAGATGGCACCGATACGCACCGTCTTGGTCTGGGCAGCGGCGGGCTGCCCGAACGTCAGCGCGAGACACGCGGCTACGCCCGCGATGAGTTTGAATTTCATTTTTTTGGCTCCTGGGGAACGACCACTTCAAAGAGGGAAACTGCCGACAGCAAGCTTATCCGCTGCACCGCCGCGAAACCGCCCGAACAAACCCTGACACAACGCCGGGCCCATACCGGAATGCGCGCCGTCTTCGGCATCGACGGCGGCGGGCGCATCGCGCGCGACCGCGCGTGCCCGGCAGGGTCGATCAAGAAAGCTTGCGCCGGGTGCTCACAAGGCCGCGACGCGGCTATTGATCAGGTCCGTGACCAGCATATGGCCGGGCGCGTGGGTGATGCAGAACGACGGCTTGACCGCCGCGACGACCGACTGCGGCGTGACGCCGCAAGCCCAGAACACCGGGACCTCGCCAGGGCGGATATCGACCGGGTCGCCGTAGTCGGGACGATCGATGTCGGCAATGCCGATGGCCGCGGGATCGCCGAAGTGAACCGGCGCCCCATGGACGGACGGAAAGCGCGACGTTACCTGGATGGCGCGGATGGCGTCGGCGGGCTTGAGCGGCCGCATCGACACCACGAGCGGACCCGAGAAACGGCCGGCGGGCGCGGTCGGAACATTGGTGCGGTACATCGGCACGTTGCAGCCCTGCTCGATGTGGCGAACCGGCAGGCCGTTGTCCAGCATGGCTTCTTCGAAAGAGAACGAGCAACCGATCAGGAAGGACACCAGGTCGTCACGCCAGACATGGCGGACATCCGACGGTTCTTCGACCAGCACGCCGTCCTTCCACACGCGGTAGCGCGGGATGTCGGTACGGATATCGATATCCACGCCGAGCTCCGGCAGCGAAGGGTCGCCGGGTTCGGATACCGCCAGGATGGGGCAAGGCTTGGGATTGCGCAGGCAGAAGCGCAGGAAATCGTCGGCCATTTCCTTGGGCAGGATCGCCAGGTTGGCCTGCACGTAACCGGGCGCCACGTTGGCGGTCGGACCGGTCATTGCGCCGGATCGTGCATCCAGGCGGGCCTGGAGGGACGCCGATGGCGTGGCGGCCATGGAATACTGCGGGTTAGCGGACATCGTGAATTCCCCGTGTGAATCTCATGAATTCTTATCAGAAGCGCATTGCACCGTACCGGCCGCGGCGCTGTCCAATCACATGTTCCGATGAACCGTGATAACAATTTCTTATCGCGCATGGCGCCAGGCCCTGTTTTGCCGGGGCAAACCGCACCCCGGGCGCCTGCTCTACTTTTCGGTTTTGGCGGCCGGACGCGGGGTAATCCCTAATCCCGGTACCGCCAGCGGGGCGGGATCCAGGGTGACCGGATTACCCGCGGTGCGCGCCGCGTCCTCGCGGGCGATGTACTGCGCGGCCTGGGCCACCGTGCGCGCCACGTGGCTGTCCGGTCCCTGCATCCAGCACGCCGTGTAATTGAGCGGCGGCAGCTCGGGCGCCTGCACGTCCAGGATCTGCAGCAGGCCCTGGGCCAGCTCGCGGCCCAGGATGACCGGCGCGATGACAGCGGTGCCGATGCCGTCCAGCGTCATGCGCACGATCACGCTCAGGGCGGAACTGCCGTACATGCGTGGCGTCTGCACCCCGCTTTCGATCAGGATGCGACGTACCGACCGATGCGGGTCGGTATTGGACGTGTACGTGATGACCGGCCAGCGCCCCAGGCGCTTCAGTGAAATCGGCGGCCGGCCCAGGCGCAGCTGCGGGCTGGCGATCCAGGCCAGCGGATAACGGCACAAATGAATGCTTTCGACGCGGGGCTCGTCCATCGGCCCCAGCAGGAAGGCCAGGTCGATCTGGTGCGAGGCCAGCTGCGTGCGCAGCGCCGTACTGGTATCGACCTGGATGTCCACCATCAGTGCCGGATAGGCCTCGTGCATGTATTCCATCAGGCTCGGCAGCCAGGTATGCACGATCGTTTCCGATACGCCCAGGCGCAAAGTACCGCTCATGACGTTCTGCGCGGCCGCGGCCCGCTGCATGTCCGTGCGCATCTGCAGCATGCGCTCCGCATGCGACAGCAGCTCGTAGCCCTTGGCGGTCAGGGTAATACCGCGCGAATCCCGCTCGAACAGCCGCACGCCCAGCGTCGACTCCAGCGAGGCGATGCGCTGCGAAATCGCGGGCTGCGTCGCGTTGAGCTTTTCCGCGGCTGCGCGAAAGCCCCCCAGGCGGGCGACCCAGAAGAAAGTCTCGATATTGCGCAGGTCGATCATGAAACAGGGGGCGGGCCGGGGGCCATCAGTAAAATTGATCGCTCTGAGCGTATCATGGCGGGCGCCAAAAACAGCACATCGGCCGGACCGGTCACCGGTCCATGGCCACCGAGGAGAGCAGGCTTATGGCTACACGGGCGCAACAAGCCCATGTGGGGCGCGGCGCGACAGCGGCCGGCACGACGGGGATTTCCACGCAACCGCTGGCCGGCATCGCGCTGCTGCTGGTTTCCATGTGGGCGCTGTCCAGCCTGGATGCCAGCGGCAAGTGGGTCATGGCCGCCGGCGTGCCGATGCTGCTGCTTTCCTGGGTGCGCTATGCCGCGCACTTCGCCGTGGCGCTGGCCCTGATCGTGCCGGCCAAAGGATGGGGCATCCTGGTCAGCCGCAAGCCGCGCGAACAAATGCTGCGCGGCGGCGCCATGCTGGGTGCCACCCTTCTGTTCTTCACGACCCTGCGCTATCTGCCGCAGGCCGAAGCCACCGCGATCAATTTCCTGGCGCCGCTGCTCGTACTGCTGCTCGCGCCATGGATTCTGCGCGAACCGCCGCGCCTGTCACGCTGGATCGCGGCGGGGGTGGCCTTCCTGGGCGTGCTGGTGGTCATCCGGCCCGGTGGCGGCCTGGATCCGACGGGCACCCTGTTCGGGCTTGCCGGCGCCTTCTGTTTTTCCGCGCAATACATCGCGAGCCGGCGCGTGGCCGCGGACGATCCGCTGACTTCCGTCATCTGGAGCGGCGGCGTCGGCACCGTGGTGCTATCGATCGCCCTGCCCTATGTCGTGCCCACCGCGCTGCCGATACTGCGCGAATTGGATCCGCTGCACTGGTGCGTCCTGATATCGACGGGCGTCACGGGCTGCTTCGGCCATCTGCTCCAGATCGCCGCCTACCGCAAGGCCGCGGCATCGACATTGGCGCCCTTCACGTATCTTCAGATCGTCAGCTCCACGACCACCGGCTGGCTCATCTGGGGCCATTTCCCCGATGCGCTGACGTGGGTGGGTATCGCCATCATCTGCGGCAGCGGAATCACGATAGGGATCCTGGAATGGCGGCGCGCGCGGGTACCGGTTTGATGGCCCGGGCAGCCGGCCGGCCGTCCCCGCCGCTTCGGACCAGGGACACAACCGGTTTATGCCGTTTGCCGTAGGCGCGGCCGCGCGCCGATGAGCTCGGCGGATGTCGTCCTATACTGCCTTGCACACAAAACGCTTGCGGGCGGGAAGGAGACGATCATGCCACGCAAATACATCGATTGCCGGGAATTCCCCAGCGACATCAACTGCTCGGTCGCTCTTTCGGCGGACAGCGAAGACGAATTGCTGGAAGCCGCCGTGCAGCACGCCTGCGCGGTTCACCGCCATACCGACACACCCGAGTTGCGGCAGCAGATCCGCACGCTCTTCCACGACGGCACGCCGCCCGCCGAAGCGCCCCGCCGCACCTGAACACCCCGTCCGGGTCTTCCGCGACATACCTGACGCGGCCGTGCCGGCGCGGCCGCGCAAGGCCTTGGGCACCGGGACTGCTGTCGCCCGCGCGTCCGCACGCACCGGCCATCCATTGCCGGCGGGACGGACCTGTACCTGTCCCCCGCCGAGGGGGATTTCCATGTTCACGCTTTCCAGCACCGCCATCGACGACCTGAAGGCCAATATGCGGGGCCGTGTCGTGCTACCCGACGACCCTGACTACGACGAAGTACGCAAAGTGTGGAACGCCATGATCGACCGTCGTCCGGCGGCCATCGCGCGCTGCGCCGGCGTTGCCGACGTGCGTTGCGTGATCCTGTTCGCGCGCGAACATGGCGTGCCGCTGACCATCCGCGGCGCCGGCCACAACATCGCCGGCAGCGCGATTTGCGATGGCGGCATCATGGCGGACCTGTCGACGATGCGGTCCGTGCGCATCGATCCGGCGGCGCAGCGCGCCTGGGTCGAACCGGGTGCCACGCTGGCCGATTTCGACCATGAGGCCCAGGCTTTCGGCCTGGCCACGCCGTTGGGCATCAACTCGACGACCGGCATCGCCGGCCTGACGCTGGGCGGCGGCTTCGGGTGGCTGAGCCGCCGCTTCGGCATGACGGTCGACAATCTGCGGGCGGCCGACGTCATCACGGCGGACGGCGAACTGGTCCATGCCGGCCCGGGAGCGCACGAGGATCTGTTCTGGGCCATTCGCGGCGGCGGCGGCAACTTCGGCGCCGTCACGATGTTCGAGTTCCAGCTGCATGCGGTCGGCCCGCAGATCTACGGCGGACTGGTGGTGCTGCCGATGGACCAGGCACGAGACGCCCTGCACGCCTACCGCCAGGCCGCCAAATCCATGCCGGAAGACCTGACGGTATGGGCGGTGCTGCGGAAGGCGCCGCCGCTTCCCTTTCTGCCCACCGAGGTGCATGGGAAACCGGTCGCGGTCTTCGCGATCTGCTATAGCGGACCGGTGGAAAACGGCCCGGTGGTGGTCGAGCCGGTGCGGCAATTCGGCACGCCGTATGGCGAGCACCTGGGCGTCATGCCGTATACGGCCTGGCAGAAAGCCTTCGACCCGCTACTGACACCGGGGGCGCGCAACTACTGGAAATCGCATGATTTCGCCGAACTGTCGGACGGGCTGTTCGACACGCTGATCAATTCGGCATCGCGCCTGCCATCGCCGCAATGTGAGATCTTCCTGGGGCAGCTAGGCGGGCAGGCCGGGCGCATGCCGTCCGACGCCATGGCCTATCCCAACCGCAATGCGAAGTACATCGTCAACGTGCATGCGCGCTGGGATGCCGCCGCCGACGATGCGGCCTGCATCGGCTGGGCGCGCGAGTTCTTCGACGCGGCAGCCCCGTTTTCACTGGGCAGCGTGTATGTGAACTTCATGACGGAGGAAGAGTCCGCGCGCGTCAATGCGGCCTATGGACCCAACTATGCGCGGCTTGCCACCATCAAGGGCCGCTACGACCCGCATAACCTGTTTCGCCACAACCAGAACATCCAGCCTTCCCGATGACGGCGGCATAACGGGCCGCGGCAAGCGGAAGCGTCCGGCGCCTGACCCGCCGTCAGGCCCCGGACACCACTTTCCCGGCCGCCAGCACCAGTTGCCGCTCGCAGCGCGCCGCCAGCCCGGCGTCATGCGTCACCAGCACCAGCGTGGCACCGTGTTCGCGGTGCAACTCGAAGATCAGATCGATGATGCGCGCGCCGGTGGCCGCATCCAGGCTGCCGGTGGGCTCGTCGGCGAACAGCAAATCCGGCTTGACGACGAAGGCGCGCGCCAGCGATACCCGCTGCTGTTCGCCGCCCGATAGCGTGCGTGGGTAGTGGTGCAGCCGGTCGCCCAGGCCGACGCGTTCCAGCATGCCGCGCGCGGCATCGCGCGCGGGCAGGCCCGCCAACTCCAGCGGCAGCATGACGTTCTCCAGCGCGGTCAGGTTGGGCAGCAGCTGGAAGGACTGGAAGACGAAGCCCACGTGACGCGCCCGCAACTGGGCGCGGCCGTCCTCGTCCAGGTCGAACAGTTGCCGGCCCGCCAGCGTTACCGAGCCGCTGCTGGGAACATCCAGCCCGGCCAGCAGTCCCAACAATGTCGACTTGCCGGAACCGGAGCTGCCGGTGATGGCCAGGGCCGTCCCGGCGGGCACCGTAAAATCGACGGCATCCAGTATGGCCAACGTCCCGCCCGCGTCGGCGACCCGCTTGCCCAACCCCCGCACCTCTATCGCGTTACCCGTATCCATGCGCCCGCTCATCCGTTTGTTGTTTGCCGCCGCCCTGGCCTTGCTGGCGACCGCCGCCCATGCTCAGACCGCCACCGCCGCCGCCGGTTCCTCGGCCCGCAAAACCATCCTTGTGGTCGGCGATAGTCTATCCGCCGAATATGGCATCGCGCGTGGAACCGGCTGGGTGCCCCTGCTGGGACGCCGCCTGGCCCAGGAGCAACCCGCATGGACGGTCATCAACGCCAGCATCAGCGGCGATACTACCAGCGGCGGGCTGACGCGCTTGCCCGCCTTGCTGCGGCAGCATCATCCGGCCATCGTGATTCTGGAGCTGGGCTCGAATGACGCGCTGCGCGGCCTGCCCTTGTCCATGACGCAACAGAACCTCACCGCCATGGCCAGGCAAGCCCGGCAGGCCGGCGCCGCGGTACTGCTGGTGGGCATGCAGATCCCCCCAAACTACGGCCGCGCCTATACCGAGCAGTTCCGGGAGTTGTTCGAGAAGGTCGCGCAGGCGGAAAACGCCCGCCTGGTGCCCTTTCTGATGGAAGGCATCGCCACCGACCGGGACCTGTTCCAGCCCGACGGCCTGCATCCGAACGAACGCGGGCAACCGAAACTGCTGGACAACGTCTGGGCCGGCTTGCGGCCGATGCTGAACTGACGCCCACGCGGCGCGCACCCGGCCTATGCCCTATGCGCCGCGGCATGGGCGTGGCGCGGGCTTGATGCGCGCCAGTTGCGCGCCCCGCGCCGTCGCCGCGTCAGCCTGTCTGCTGTTCGGTATCGCCGCCCTGCAGCACACGCGCCGCCGCCGGCGCGATCTCGACCTTGTACTGCTGGCGCAGCATCTTCAATACGGCCTCGTCCTCCGCCTGGGCCCAGGCACCGGACAATTGCTGGTTCAAAGCCGCCAAGGCATCGGGATCGCTCTTGCCGGGCTCGACCTTGTCGATCCGCGCGATGACATAGTCGTCGCCATCGCGCGCGCCGGTGTAGGAAGGAAGCGGCGTCGCGGGCGCCCGCATGACGGCATCGAGCACCGGGCGCGACAGGCTCTGCGGATTCTGGCGCGATACGTCCATCGCGCCGCCAAAACCGTCGGCCGCGGCCGAGGGATTCTTGCGCAAGGCTTCCAACGCCTGCTGGCCAGCCTGGTCGGCCGCATCGGCGGCGCGGGTTTCGATCAGGCGCGCGCGGATCTTGTCTTTCAACTGATCCAGGGGCGGCACATGGGCCGGCGTACTGGCCGCCACGCGGACCACCAGCATGGTATCGGGCGTCAGTTCGATGACGCCGGAGTTCTGCTTGTCGCGCAGGACCTCCGGGCTGAACAGGGCCTGGCGCACACGCGGGTTGTCCAGCAGCGCGGAATCGGGGCTGGCCGAGGCGGCGCCGGGGCCGGCCTGGTCCTGCGGCAGCAGACCGCTACGCGTGATGCCGCCGGCCTGGCGCAGCTTCAGGCCCAGGGCATCGGCAGCTGGCTGCAGGCTGTCGCGCTGGTCATACACCAGCGAGGTGAGCTTGGTCGCCATATCGGAAAAACGCGACGAGGCGATCTGCTTGCGGATTTCTTCAACGATCTGGTCCCGTACCTCGGCCAGCGGCTTGGTTTGCGCCGGCTGCAGATCGGTCAGCTGCACCACGTGCAGGCCGAACGGGCTTTCGACCACGCCGGACACCTGCCCTTTGTTCAACCCGTCGACGGCCTTTTGCAGCGCCGGCGTCAGCATGCCGGGACCGATCCACCCGAGGTCGCCCCCGCGGCTGCTGGAACCGGCATCCTCGGAATACTTCTTGGCCAGCTCCGCGAATGCGCCGGGATTGGCCGCGGCCTGCCGGGCGATGTCCTCGGCCTTGGCGCGGGCGGCCTTGCGCTGCGCGTCCGTCGCGTCTGCCGCCAGCTTGATCATGATATGGCTGGCGCGGCGGCGCTCGGGCTGGCCGAAGCGGCTTTTATTCTGTTCGTAGTACTTGGCGATGTCGTCGTCGCTGACCTTGATGCCGGCACTGGCGGCGGCTTCGTCCAGCACCAGGTATTGCGCCTGGACCTGGTCCGGCACCTGGTATTGCTGCTTGTTGGCGTCGTACCAGCTTTGGATATCCGCGTCGCTGACCTGGACCTTGCCCTTGTAATCGGCGGCGGCGAAGCGCCGCGTCAGCACATGGCGGGTTTCGGTCAGCGCGTGTTCGATGGACCCCGCCACCGTGGCCGGCAGGCGGGCCGATTGCGAGATCGGATCCAGGACCCGGCCGACGGCCAGGTCGCGACGCAGGCCCGCTTCGAACGTCGCCGGGGTCAGCCCCTGCGCGGCGAGCACGGCGCGATAGCGTTCGGGCGAGAACTTGCCGTTGTCCTGCACGGCCGGATTCGACGCGATGGTATTGCGCAGCGTCTCGTCCGATACCGAGAAGTGGTTATCGGCCGCGGCGGCCGCGAGCAGGCGCTGGTTGATCAGCTGGTCCAGCAGCCGCTGCCGCATGGCCGGCGTGTCCACCAGCGCGGGATCGAACTGCGCGCCCATCATCTGGCGATACTGGTCCAGCTGGTCGCGCCGGGCCTGGTCGTATTCGCGCTGCGTGATGGGCTTGCCGTTCACGGTCGCCATCTTGGGTTCCTCGGACATGAAGCTGCTATAGCTTTGCACGCCGAAGAAAGCGAATGTCGGAACGATGAGGATCAGCAGGATAAGCTGCATCCAACGCTGATGGTTGCGGATGAAATCGAACATGAGATCCCTGTTGCGGCGCGCCTTTCCCCCTGGAGGGGATTCCGGCTTCGAACGGCCCGGCGCCAAAAAAAGCGAACTGTATCCGCCTCGCTTCTTGCTGTAATGCCGGATCAGCGGGCAGAGGAGTTTAACACCTTCGGACGCTGGCGGCAGGCATTGGGGGACGGAGCCGTCTCTCGCCGCGGGGGCGCCGCCGCGATCGGCGCGCAGCGTGGCAATGCCAAGGTTCCGGTATGCTGACGGGTTCGTCCCCAATGCCCGATTCCGCTATGGACACTCCCCTTCCCGCCTGGCCCTATCCTCGCCTGATCGCCCATCGCGGCGGCGGCAGGCTGGCCCCCGAAAACACCATGGCCGGCATGCGCGTCGGCGCCGAGCACGGCTTTCGCATGTTCGAATACGACGTCAAGCTCAGCCTGGACAATGTCCTGATCCTGCTGCACGACGACGATGTCGACCGCACGACCAGCGGGCAAGGCCCCGCGCGCGCCAAGACCTATGCCGAACTGGCCGAACTGGATGCCGGATCCTGGCATTCCGCGCGTTTCGCCGGAGCGCGCATCCCCACCCTGGAGGAAGTCGCGCGCTATACGCTGGAACAGGGCATCGCCAGCAACGTCGAGATCAAGCCCTGCCCGGGCCGCGAAACCGAGACCGGCACCGCCGTCGCGCTGGCCGTGCGCGAGCTCTGGCGCGACGCGGCGGTGCCGCCCCTGCTGTCGTCGTTTTCCGAGGAAGCGCTGGCGGCCGCCCACGTCGCCGCGCCCAGGCTGCCGCGCGCGCTGCTTGTCGAGAAAATACCCATGGACTGGCGCGACCGTCTGGTGCAGCACGATTGCATCGCCTTCAACGTCAACCAGAAAGACGTCACCCCGGAACTGGTCAAGGCCGTGCACGGCGCGGGCTATCGCCTGTCGGCCTGGACGGTGAACGACCCGGCGCGCGCGCGCGACCTGCTGGACTGGGGCGTCGATGCCATTTTCACCGACGAACTGGCCACCATCCGGCCCGACGCCTGAATCACGCAGGAACAGAGAGCACACCTTGTTCAGTTATCGCCACGCCTTCCACGCCGGCAACCATGCCGATGTGCTCAAGCATGCCATCCTGATCCATGTACTGGACTACCTGGGCCAGAAAGACACGCCTTACTGGGTGATCGACACGCATGCCGGCGCCGGCCTGTACCGGCTGGACAGCGACTGGGCCAGCAAGAACGCCGAGTTCGCTGACGGCATCGGCCGGCTATGGGAGCGCGCGGACGTGCCGCCCCTGCTGGCGCGCTACCTCGAGCGCGTACGCGACTACAACCCGGACGGCCAGCCGCGCCTCTATCCCGGCTCTCCCTGGCTGGCCCTGGACGCCATGCGCGAGCACGACCGTTTGCGCCTATTCGAGGCGCACCCGACGGAAGCCGAGGTGCTGGTGGGCAACCTGGAAAAACGCGGGGGCGTGGCGCTGCGCCAGACCACCATTTTCGACACCGATGGATTCGAAGGCATGAAGGCCCTGCTGCCGCCGCCGCCGCGCCGCGGGCTGGTCCTCATCGATCCCTCGTATGAAGACAAACAGGACTATCGGCGCGTGGCACTGGCCGTGAAGGAAGGACTGAAGCGCTTCGCCACCGGCATGTATGCCGTGTGGTACCCGCAGGTGCAGCGGCGCGAATCGCTGGAAATGCCGCGCCAGCTGGAAAAAGCCGGCAGGCGCTGGCTGCACGTTTCGCTATCGGTCAAAAAGCCCGCGACCGACGGTTTCGGCCTGCACGGCAGCGGCATGTTCCTGGTCAATCCCCCCTGGACGCTGGCCGCCCAGCTGAAGGAAGCGCTGCCTTGGCTGAAGGAAGTGCTGGCCCAGGACGACCGGGCCCGCTACACGCTGGACGCGAGCACGGATTAAGGCTTGTAGGCCGGCCGGTCGCGCGCGCCGTGCTGTCCGGCCAGGCGCGCGGCGCGGCCTGGCCGGTAGCCGCCGCTTAGCGCGCCGCCCGCATCCCCGCCGACTCCGCCTGCATGGCGTTCTGTTGCGGCGTCGTCTGTTGCGAGGTCTGCTGCGGCATCTGCTGCGAGGTCTGCTGCGGCGCGGCCTGCCCGGGCGCGCCCGGCGATGCCTGCGCGGTATGTTCCGTCCAGCCGCCGCCCAGCGCCTTGTACAGGTCGACCAGGTTGGTCAGGCGCGCCAGGCGGGTCTGCACCAGGATCTGCTGCGAGTCGTACAGCGAACGTTGCGAATCCAGCACGTTCAGATAGCTGTCCACGCCCTGGCGGAACCGTTGCTGCGACAGGTCGTAGGCGCGCTGGTTGGCCTGTACCAGCAACTGCTGCGCGCGGATCTGGTCATCGATCGTGCCACGGCCCGCCAGCGCATCGGCCACGTCCCGGAACGCAGACTGTATGGACTTCTCGTAGTTCGCGATCTCGATGCGCTTCTGCACCTTGGACAGATCCAGGTTCGCCTGCAGCGAGCCGCCGGCGAAGATCGGCACGGAGATCTCCGGCGCGAAACTCCAGGCGCCCTGCCCGCCCTTGAAAAGGCGTCCCAGGCTGGCGCTGGCCGTGCCGGCGCTGGCCGTCAGCGAGATGGTGGGAAAGAACGCCGCCCGGGCCGCGCCGATATTGGCATTGGCCGCCTCGAGCTGATGCTCGGCCGCGCGGATGTCCGGCCGCCGTTCCAGCAGATCCGAAGGCAGCCCGGCGGGCAAGCCCGTGGGCATCATGGCATCGTTCAACGAAGCCGGCGTTTCCAGCCTGGCGCGCACATCCTGCGGCAGCGGATTGCCCAGCAGCAGCACCAGCGCGTTCATGTCCTGCGCGACCTGCCGTTCGAACTGCGACTGGTTGCGTTCGGCGGTGCGCACCGATACTTCGGCCTGGCTGAGGTCCAGCGCGGTCGCGATATCGTTGTCGTAACTCTGCTTGGTCAGGTTATAGGAATCCCGCTGGCTCGTCAGCGTATCGCGCGTGAGCTGCAAGAGTTCCTGGTCGCTGCGCAAGGTCAGGTAGGCCGTCGCGACCTCGGACACCAGCGAAAGCTGCGTGGCCGTGCGCGTCTCGTCCTGCGCCAGATAGAGCTGCAGCGCCTGTTCGTTCAGGCTGCGGATGCGCCCGAAGAAGTCCAGTTCCCAGGACGCCACGCTGGCGCCCACCTGATAGGTGCGGGTGGTCGTCGCGCTGCCGCTGCGGGACAAGTCGCCCGGGGTGCGCTGCGCCGTTTCCTGCGCGCCCACGCCCACCGTGGGGAAGAGCTCCGAACGCTGGATACGGTACTGCGCGCGCGCCGCCTCGACGTTCAACGCCGCCACGCGCAGGTCGCGGTTGTTCTGCAGCGAAAGCGAGATCAATTCCTGCAGCAGCGGATCCGTAAAGAAATCGCGCCACCCCACGTCGGCGGTGGCCAGGCCGCCCGGGGGGACAGTGGCCTGGTTGGCGGAACGATAGGCCGGTCCGCTGGGGTAGGCGGCATCGATCGGCGCGGCAGGCCGCTCATAGTCGGGCATCAGGGAGCAGCCCGCCAGCGCCGCGATAAACGCGGCCGAGAGGGAAATGCGCAGCGGAGTTCTCATTGTTCTGGTGGTCATTCGGCATGCCCCCCTGCCGGGGAAGACGGTGCCGGTTGGTGCTTCTCGTCGTTGGGATCGTGCGGATCGCCGCGCTCGCTCTGGCGCTTGACCCTGAACAGGCGCAGCATCGCCACGAAGAAGGTCGGCACGAAGAAAATGGCCAGGAAGGTCGCGGTCAGCATGCCGCCGATCACGCCCGTGCCGATGGCATTCTGGCTGCCCGACCCGGCGCCGTTGGCGATGGCCAACGGCACGACGCCCAGGATGAAGGCCATCGATGTCATCAGGATGGGTCGCAGGCGCTGGCGCGCCGCATGGATGGCCGCCTCCGTCAGGCTGGCCCCGGATTCATAGTGCTCTTTGGCGAACTCCACGATCAGGATGGCGTTCTTTGCCGCCAGCCCCACCGTGGTCAACAGTCCGACCTGGAAGTACACGTCGTTGGACAAGCCACGCAGCAGTGTGGCCGCCAGCGCGCCGATGATCCCCAGCGGGACCACCATCATCACCGCCGTCGGAATGGACCAGCTTTCGTACAGCGCCGCCAGGCACAGGAACACGACGATCAGCGAAATCGCGTACAGCGCGGGCGCCTGCGAACCCGACAGGCGTTCTTCGTACGACAGCCCGGTCCATTCGTAGCCGATGCCGGTAGGCATGGTGGCGGCCAGGCGCTCCATTTCCGCCATGGCCTCGCCGGTACTGCGTCCGGGCGCGGGCTGGCCCAGGATTTCATAGGCCGGCACGCCGTTGTAGCGGTTCAGCTTCTGCGGTCCGTAGCTCCACTCCGCCGAAGCGAAGGCCGAGAACGGCACCATATCGCCCTGCGCGTTGCGCACGTACCATTTGTTCAAATCGTCTGGCAGCATGCGCGACGTGGGTATGCCCTGGACGTACACCTTCTTGACGCGGCCCCGGTCGATGAAGTCGTTGACGTAGGTCGAACCCCAGGCCGTCGTCAGCACGCTGTTCAGGTCCTGGATGGAGACGCCCAGCACGCGCGCCTTTTCCCGGTCGATGTTCAGCCGGTACTGCGGGGCGTCCTCGACGCTGTTCGGCCGCACGCCGGCCAGGATGGGGCTTTTCGCGGCCTCGGCCAGCAGCTTGTTGCGCGCGTTCAGCAAGGCATCGTGGCCCAGGCCCGCGCGATCCATCAGCATCAGGTCGAAACCGGTGGCGTTGCCCAGCTCCAGCACGGCGGGCGGCGCGAAGGCCACCACCATGGCGTCGCGGATCGATTGCGCGAAATGGCCGGAAGCCCGCTGCGCCAAGGCCGCCACTTTCTGTTTCGCCAGCGGTCGGTCACCCCAGTCTTTCAGCTTGACGAACATCAGCGCCGCGTTCTGGCCACGACCGCCGAAGTTGAAGCCGTTGATCGAGAACACCGACGCCACCGTATCCTTCTCGTTGTCGAGGAAATACTTGGTGGCCTGGTCGATGACGGCCTGGGTGCGTTCGGCCGTCGCGCCCGAGGGCGTGGCGATCTGGACGAACAAAATACCCTGGTCTTCATCCGGCAGGAAGGACGTGGGAATGCGGGTGAACATGACGACCATGCCGGCCACGATCAGCGCGTAGATCAGCATCAGCCGCGGCGTGCGGTTCAGCACGCGTGCCACGGTATTGGCATAGCCGTGGCTGCCGCGATGGAACGTCCGGTTGAACCAGCCGAAAAAGCCGGTCTTGGCCTCGTGATGGTCCTTGTCGACAGGTTTGAGCAGCGTCGCGCACAACGCCGGCGTGAAGACCAGCGCGACCAGCACCGACAAGGCCATCGACGACACGATGGTGATGGAGAACTGCCGATAGATCACGCCCGTGGAGCCGCCGAAGAAGGCCATCGGGATGAACACGGCAGCCAGCACCATCGCGATGCCGACCAGCGCGCCGGTGATCTGCTCCATGGACTTGCGGGTGGCCTGCCGCGGCGTCAGCCCCTCCTCGGCCATCACCCGCTCGACGTTTTCCACCACCACGATGGCATCGTCCACCAGCAGGCCGATGGCCAGCACCATGCCGAACATGGTCAGTGTATTGATCGAATACCCGAATGCCGCCAGCACACCGAAGGTGCCCAACAGCACCACCGGCACCGCCAGCGTGGGAATCAGCGTGGCCCGCAGGTTCTGCAGGAACAGGTACATGACCAGGAATACCAGCACGATGGCTTCGCCCAGGGTCTTGAACACGTCCTCGATGGAAAGCTTGACGAACGGCGTGGTGTCATACGGATACACCACCTCCATGCCCGGCGGGAAGAAAGGCTTCAGGCCGTCGATGGTGCGGCGGACCGCATCGGCAGTGTCCAGCGCGTTGGCGCCGCTGGCCAGCTTGATGGCCAGGCCGGCCGCCGGCTTGCCGTTGTACAGGCTGTCGATGGTGTACGACTGCGCGCCCAGGGCGACACTGCCGACATCGCGCAACCGCACCTGCGAGCCGTCCGGGTTGACCTTGAGCAGGATGTTGCCGAACTGTTCGGCTGTCTGCAGGCGGCTCGGGCCGATGATGGTGGCCGTCAGGTCCTGCCCGCGTACGGCGGGCAGCCCGCCCAGCTGGCCGGTGGAGACCTGCACGTTCTGCTGCGAAACCGCGTTGACCACGTCGATGGTGGTCAGGTTGTAGTTCAGCAGCTTGGCGGGATC
This sequence comes from Bordetella genomosp. 11, assembly GCF_002261215.1. Lineage (NCBI taxonomy): Bacteria > Pseudomonadati > Pseudomonadota > Betaproteobacteria > Burkholderiales > Alcaligenaceae > Bordetella > Bordetella genomosp. 11. The sequence goes on from NZ_NEVS01000004.1 coordinate 2,048,592, forward strand.
CAGCCAGATGCGCATGGCGTACTGCGAGCCGAACAGCTGGAAGTCGCCCACGCCGTTCGTCCGGCTGATCGGATCCTGCACATAGGACGCCACGTAGTCCGCCAGGTCGGCGCGGTTCATGCTGCCGTCGGTGGAAATGAACGCCGCCACCATGAGGAAGTTCTTGGTGGCCTTGGTCACGCGGATACCCTGCTGCTGCACTTCCTGCGGCAGCAGCGGCTGGGCCAGCGACAATTTGTTCTGGACCTGGACCTGGGCGGTGTCGGGATTGGTGCCCTGCGCGAAAGTCAGCGTGATCGTCACGCTGCCATCGGCGGCGCTTTCCGAGCTGAGGTATTCCAGGTTGTCCAGCCCGTTCATCTGCTGTTCGATGACCTGCACGACCGTGTCCTGCACGGTCTGGGCCGACGCGCCCGGATAGTTCACCTGGATGCTGATCGACGGCGGGGCGATGGCCGGATACTGGGACACCGGCAGGCGCAGGATGGACAACGCGCCCGCCAGCATCATGACGATCGCGATCACCCAGGCGAACACCGGCCTTTCGATAAAAAACTTAGCCATGCTTGGAACTCCTTCCCGGCCTTATTGCGCCGGGGTGGCCGGGGCCGCCGCGGTGGTCGCCGGCTGTGCGGCGACCTCATGAGGCGCCACCTCCATGCCGGGGCGTATCGTCTGCAGGCCCTCTACCACGACCTTGTCGCCGGCCTTCAGGCCGCTGGTGACGAGCCAGTCCGAACCGATGGCGCGGTCCGTGGTCAGGTCGCGGACCTGGATCTTGCCCTGCTCGTCCACCACGTAGGCGATGGGCGTGCCGCGCTGGTTGCGCGAGACGCCGCGCTGGGGCACCAGCAACCCCTGGGTGGCGACGCCGTCCACCAGCTTGGCGCGCACGAACATGCCAGGCAGCAGCCGGTGCTCGGGATTCGGGAAGACCGCGCGCAGCGTGACCGAGCCGGTGCTCTGGTCCACCGTCACCTCGGAAAACTGCAGCTTGCCGTCGTGGTTGTACTGCGTACCGTCTTCCAGCGTCAGCGTGACCTGGGCCGCCTGCTCGCCGGCTGCGCGCTTGATCTGCCCCTTGGCCAGTTCGTCCTGCAGGCGCAGCAATTGCACGCTGGATTGCACGACGTCCACGTAGATCGGATCGATCTGCTGGACGGCGGCCAGGGCAGTGGTCTGGTTGGCGGTGACCAACGCGCCTTCCGTGACGGCGGAACGACCGATGATGCCGTCGATGGGCGACAGCACCTTGGTATAGACCAGGTTGATGCGCGCGGTATCGACCGCCGCCTTGGCGGACAGTACATCGGCCTTGGCCTGGTCGCGCGCGGCGACGGCGTCGTCGTAGGTCTGGCGGCTGATCGCGCGGGTTTCCGTCAGCGGCTTGTAGCGTTCGGCCAGCAGCGTCGCGGTCTTGACCTGGGCTTCGGCGCGAGCCAGCGCGGCGCGCTGGCTGTCCAGCGTGGCCTGGTACAAGGCCGGGTCGATCTGGTAAAGCTGCTGCCCCGCCTTGACCGTGCCGCCCTCGATGAACAGCCGCTTGAGCACGATACCGTTGACCTGCGGCCGGACCTCGGCCACCCGGAACGGCGAGGTGCGGCCCGGCAGTTCCGTCGTCAGCGAGACGGGCTCCGTCTTGAGGGTAACCACCCCGACGGTCGGCTTGGCGGGGGCAGCGGCCGCGTTGTCCTTCTTTCCGCAGGCGGCGAGCGTGAACGCGAGCAAGCCGATAGCGGCCACCGCGGCCACGCGCCCGGCAGTCTTCTTATTCATACGGTGCATTTCCTGATTCCAACTAGAGCCGGCCGGCGAACACCGACCGTCGTCACCATCACGACAACACGCGGGGCCCGGCGGGCGCGACGCGTTGCTGCATTGCAAAAGCCCAGATTTTGCACTATTCCATCCGCGTAACAAAGACCAGGTTTGGGAAAACATAGTTCCATTGATGAGACAATAACGTCATGACAAAACGCCTGCTCACTATGGAGCTGTTTGTCGAGGTCGCGCGCGCCAAAAGTTTCAGCCGCGCGGCCTTGACGCTAGGCATGCCCAAGTCCACGCTGTCGCGCCAGGTGGCGGAACTCGAAAGCTCCCTGGGCGTGCAATTGCTCAGCCGCACTACCCGCAAGGTCGAACTGACCGACGCGGGGTCCCGCTACTTCGAACGCTGCCAGCACATCGTCGCCGAAGCGCGGGTCGCCGACGAGGAAATCCAGGGCCTGGCCAGCACCCTGGCCGGCCCGCTGCGAGTCAATATGCCCGTGGATTTCGGCACGGATTTTCTTGCCGAGTCCCTGATGGCGTTTTCCCGCCGCTACCCGGACGTCACCTTTCACCTGGACATGGCCGCGCCCGAACACGCGGGCAAGGTCTTCCAATCGTGCGACGTGGCCATCGAAATCGGCGAACTTCACTCGGCCACCCGCATCGCGCGCCAGCTCGGATCGATCTCGGCCTACCTGTATGCATCGCCGGCGTACCTGGCGGCATGCGGCATGCCGCGTCATCCGGATGACCTGGCCGCGCACGAATGCATGGAGTTCCGCGCGACGCTCAGTACCCGCGTTACCCCGTGGCCGCTACACCGGAACGGCGAGCATATCGAGTTTCATCCGGGAAAACGATTTTCGCTGAACTCTGCTGGCATGATACGGCGTCTGGCCACGCTGGGTGCCGGAATCGCGGTGCTGAGCGACGTCAGCGCCTCTCAGGAGGTAGCCGCGGGCCGCTTGCAGCGCGTGCTGCCGGATTGGGAGGTCGGGCCTTTCCCAGTGTACGCGGTCACCGAAACCCGTTTGCTACCCGTCAAGACCCGCATTTTCGTGGAGTTCCTGACCGAGCGCCTGCACCGCGAGTGGTCTAGAGGGGGGTGAAGGCCCCCCCCGAAGCGCTGCGCGCTTCCCCCCCAGGGGGGCGACGCAGCGGACCGGCGGAGCCGGATCCGCGCGTCCCGGGTCGGATACGCCTGTGTTCTTGTGTAGGGCGGTGGTGCAACGATGGAGGCGGGGAATCGGCCGTTTCGGCGCGTGGTCGGAATGGCGGAGCCGGATCCGCGCGTCCCCGGTCGGAGGCATCTGTGTTCTTGACGCGTCCTGGGTCGGATGCACACCTGTGTTCTTCGCGTCCCGGGTCGGATGCGCCTGTGTTCTTGGCGCGGCCTGGGTCGGGTGCATTTGTATGGTTGTGTAGGACTGTGGAGCAACGGTGAAAGCGGTGGATCGTTCGGTTCGGGGCGCGACGGGGTGGTGCGCGCCTGGAATTGGCGCGGGTTGGTGGGCGTTGGCGGCGTGGGTCAGCGTTCCCAGGGCGGAACGGCGCGGTGGTCGTCGACCAGGCGCGCGCGCAGCGTGCGGGCGGCGTCGGCGTGGCCCAGCAGGTCCAGGGCGGTCAAGACCTGCCAGTCCGCGCTGACCTCGAAGAAATCGCGCAGGCGGGCGCGGGTATCGCTGCGGCCGAAGCCGTCCGTGCCCAGCGTCCTGTAGGGCGCGCCGACCCAGGCGCGTATCTGTTCGGGCACGGCGCGCACGTAGTCGCTGGCCGCCACCACGGGCAGCGGGGTCGCGCCCCATTGACTCTCGATCCACGAAGGCGCGGCATCGCCGCCGAGCAGGCGCGCGCGCTCCACGGCGCGCGCCTCGCGGGCCAGCTCCGAGAAGCTCGTGGCGCTCCAGACCTCGGCGGCGATACCGTATTCGTCGCGCAGGCGGCGCGCGGCCACGGCCGCCTCGGCCACGATGGCACCCGCGGCAACGAGGCGGATGACCGGCGTACCGTCGGCCGCATGCATGCGATACATCCCCCGCAGGATGCCTTCGCGGGCCGACGGATCGGCCGGCATATCGGGCTGCGGCAGGTTTTCGTTGGTGACGGTCAGGTAGTAGAACTCGTCACGTTGCTCGCCCAGCATGCGCCGCAGGCCGGCTTCGACGATGACCGCGACTTCATACGCATAGGCCGGATCGTAGGCACGGCAGTTGGGAATGGTCGCCGCCACGATGTGGCTGCTGCCATCCTGGTGTTGCAACCCTTCCCCGCCCAGCGTCGTGCGCCCGGACGTGGCGCCGACCAGGAAGCCCCGGGTCCGCTGGTCGGCAGCCGCCCAGATCAGGTCGCCGACGCGCTGGAAACCGAACATCGAGTAGTAGATATAGAACGGCAGCATGGGCAGGCCGTTGACGGAATAGCTGGTGCCGGCCGCGATCCACGACGACAAGGCGCCGGCTTCGGTGATGCCTTCTTCCAGGATCTGCCCGTCGCGCACCTCGCGGTAATGCAGCACGGAACCGATGTCTTCCGGCTCGTACAGCTGGCCTTGCGAGGAATAGATCCCGACCTGCCGGAACAGGTTCGCCATGCCGAAGGTACGGGCCTCGTCCGCCACGATGGGCACGATGCGCGCGCCGATGCCCGGGTCTTTCAGCAAGGCAGTCAGCATGCGGACGATGGCCATGGTGCTGGACATCTCCTTGCCACCTGGGGCCAGCGCGAAGGCGCCCCACTGTTCGACGCGCGGCGTATCAAGCGATGGCGCCGTGGCCCGACGGCGTGGCACGCAGCCGCCCAGTGCCGCGCGGCGTTCGCGCAGGTAGCGCATTTCGGCGCTGTCCTCGGCCGGCCGGTAAAAGGCCAAGGCGGCGCAATCGGCATCGCCGATCGGCAGCGCGAAGCGATCGCGGAACGCCAGCAAGGCGTCGACGTCCAGTTTCTTCTGCTGGTGCGTCGTCATCCTGCCCTGGCCCGCCTCCCCCATGCCATAGCCCTTTTTCGTTTGCGCCAGGATCACGGTGGGCTGCCCCGCATGCCGCACCGCGCGATGGTAGGCGGCATGGATCTTGAAGATATCGTGGCCGCCGCGGCTCAGGCGGTCGATCGCCTCGTCCGACCAATCGGCTACCAGCGCGGCAAGTGCCGGATCGCGGCCGAAGAACTGACGCCGGTTGTAGGCACCGTCCTTGGCGGCGAACGTCTGGAATTGGCCGTCGACGGTATGCGCGAAAGCACGTGCCAGGGCGCCGGAGGTATCGCGGCGCAGCAGCGGATCCCAATCGCCGCCCCACAGCAGCTTGATGACGTTCCATCCCGCGCCCGCGTACAGCGTTTCCAGCTCGTCGATGATGCGGCCGTTGCCGCGCACCGGTCCGTCCAGGCGCTGCAGGTTGCAGTTGACGACGAAGACCAGGTTATCCAATCGCTCGCGCGCGGCCAGCGTCAGCGCGGCAACCGATTCGGGCTCGTCCATTTCGCCGTCCCCGAAGATGCCCCACACCTTGCGGTCGGATGGGGCGGCCAGGCCCCGGTGTTCCAGATAGCGCATGAAGCGCGCCTGGTAGATCGCATTGATCGGACCGATGCCCATGGACCCAGTCGGGAACTGCCAGAAATCCGGCATCAGCCAGGGATGCGGGTACGAAGACAGCCCTCGCAGGCCATGTTCGGCGGCGGTGATTTCCCGGCGGAAATGCGCCAGGTCCGCCTCGCCCAGGAAACCCTCCAGGAAGGCGCGTGCATAGACGCCGGGCGCGGAATGCGGCTGCATGTAGACCAGGTCCCCGCCGTGGCCCGCGACGGGCGCGCGCCAGAAATGGTTGAAGCCGACCTCGAACAGATCCGCGGCCGATGCATAGCTGGCAATGTGGCCGCCCAGTTCGCCGTGCGCCTGGTTGGCCCGCACCACCATGGCCAGCGCGTTCCAGCGATTGATGGACGCGATGCGCTCCTCGATGCGCAGGTCGCCGGGGAACGGCGGTTCCTGCCCGGCCGGAATGGTATTCAGATAGGCCGACGCAACCGGACCGTGACCACGCACGCCCAGCCGCGCGGCGTGAGCCAGCAACGATTCCAGCACGAAGGCCGCGCGGCCCGGCCCCTCGGCCGCGACCAACGACGCCAGCGCGTCGCGCCATTCGGCGGTTTCCTGGGGATCGATGTCCTGGCCGGCACCGTCCGCAGCCATCGCGGGCGCGGGCGTCCCCATCCCGGCGGCGGGCATTCCGCTCAAGACCGCCGGGCCGGTAGTCGAGACGTCCCGTCCCTGCTCGAGGGTATGGCGGGACTGCACGGTATCGGTATCGAACATGGGGCTCTCCAGAATGGCGTCGGGGCGCGCGGGCATAGGCCGCCGCTGACGCTCATCCTAGGCCTCACCGGCCGGCATAGGCGTTTGAAATATCCATTTATAAACTGTTGATACAGCATAAAATGCTGCTATCCGCATCCCACCAGGCACGCCATGCCGACCTCGCCCCTGGACACCATAGACCGCCGCATTCTGGAAGTGCTGCAGACCGACGCGAACATCACCAACGTGGAGCTGGCGCGCCGCGTGCATTTGTCGCCTTCCCCCTGCCTGGCCCGCGTGAAAGCGCTGGAAGCCGCCGGCGTGATCCGCCGTTACGTCGCCCTGGCCGACCCGCTGATGCTGGGGCTGAGCCTGAACGTATTCATCCAGGTCAGCCTGGAAAAGCAGGTCGAAGCGGAACTCGAACGCTTCCAGCAGGCGATGGCGGCCTATCCGGAAGTCATGGAGTGCTATCTGATGACGGGCGACGCCGATTACCTGCTGCGTGTCGTGGTGCCCGATATGCGGGGACTGGAGCGCTTCATCGTCAGCCACCTGTCGCGGATACCCGGGGTCAAGAACATCCGCTCCGGTTTCGCGCTGAAGCAGGTCAAGTACCAGACCGCGCTGCCGCTGCCCGAACCCGGCGCCTGACGCGGCCGCCCGGCAAGGCGCCTAGAACCGCTCGTCCGGGCGCAGATAACGCCATTGGCCTGGCTTCAGGTCGCCCAGCATCACACGGCCGATACGCACCCGCTTCAGCCCCACCACCTTCAGCCCGACCAGTTCGCACATGCGGCGGATCTGCCGCTTCTTGCCTTCCTTCAGGATGAAGCGCAACTGGTCGTCGTTCTGCCAGGCCACCTTGGCGGGGCGCAGCGCCTTGCCGTCCAGCGACAGGCCGTGATTGAGCAGCGCCAGCCCGCGGTCGTCCAGGCGCCCCTGGACGCGCACGAGGTATTCCTTTTCGATGCCGGAATCCTCGCCGATCAATTGCTTGGCGATACGGCCATCCTGTGTCAGCACCAGCAGGCCGGTCGAATCGATGTCGAGCCGTCCCGCCACCGCGAGGCCGCGCAGATGGGCGCGGTCGAAGCGCACCGGGGAACGATCGTTGGCCGCGCGCGAACGGGCATCGATCAGGGCGGCCGCGGGCTGGTAGCCGTCTTCGGCCTGCCCGGACACATAGCCCATGGGCTTGTGGATGAGGATGGTGACGCGCTCGCGCTGCTGCGCCTGCGCCGCGCGCTCCAGCGTAATGGTCTGGTCGGGATACGCCTTGGCGCCGAGTTCGGACACCACTTCGCCGTCCACGCGCACCCAGCCGCGCTCGATATAGCTGTCGGCCTCGCGCCGGGAACACAGGCCGCGTTCCGACATGAGCTTGGAGATACGTACTTTTTCCATGGCGCGCGTCGCGAAAGCCGACATTCTAGCGGCTTTGGCCCGCCCGGCCCCATGCGCAAGCCCGCTGCCCGCGTTATCCATCGCGTACCGCACACTTGCGGGATAATACGTCGCCATGAAAATGCTCCATCCCGGCAGCCTAGGCTGGATGCCCCTGCCCCCGCCCTCCTGCACCGTCACCCAGAAATTCTGGCTTTTCCGCCCCGGCGCCCTGACCGCAGGCCTGCGCCAACTGGGCGAATTCCGCCTGCGTGTGCTGGCCGAATACGCCCAGGCCGCACCGGTCGACGAAGCGCGCGCCATGCGGCTGCGTCCAGGATCGCCGGTCTGGGTTCGCGAAGTCCTGATGTCCGTCGATGGCGTGGATGGCGTGGTCGCCCGCAGCCTGACGCCGCTGGCCGCCTCGCGCGGCACCTGGCAAGGCATGCGCCGGCTGCGCAGCCGGCCTTTGGCCGATATGCTGTACCACGATCGCACCGTGTCGCGGTCGGCGTTCGAATGCCGGCGGCTGGCGGCCGGCGTACCCTTCTACGCCACGGCGCGCACGGTCGTGGCCGAGGCGCCGGGACCGTGGAATCGTAGCGACGGCAAGGTGGTGGATATCCGCCACGCCCTGCATGGCCGCAACGCGACGAACAGCCGCGACGCCGTCAACCGGGATGCGCGCATACTCGCGCGCCGGTCGGTGTTCTGGCGCCATGACCAGCCCCTGCTGGTGGCCGAGGGATTCCTGGCGACGTTCTGGCAAAAGGCCGGCCATCGCCGGCCGGCCTGAACGAGCCGGCCTCAGATCGCGACGGCTGGCTCGTCCTTGTGCGCGGCGACCTGCTTCTGCGATTCCGCGTTGTCTTTCAGGCGCTGCGCGATCTGCTGCGCCACCTTTGCCTTGTCTTCCGGCGACATCGCGTCGTACTGCTCTTTGCTGATGCCCATGCTGGCCAGCATCATGTAGAACATGCGCTTGCCCAGCGGCATGGACAGGTAGTCGGACAGCTGCTCGGCCGCTTCGGACTTGACGGCCGGGCTGCCGGCGGGGGCGCCATGCGCGGCGGCCCATCGCGCCGGATCGGCCATGCCATGGCGCGCCGATACGCCCGGCGCCGCAGCCGTGGCAGCGGCGTTGCCCGATCCGCCCGCAGCCCGGCCAAGAACATCGTCGAACTGCCCGTCGGCGGCATTCGCATTCGCCGCGGCCTGTCGACGCGCGTCCAGCGGATTCGCGGCGGTATTTCCCGTGCCGAGCACTCCGATATCGCTCATTCCCATCTCCTCGTGGCGGTCGACGGCGGCGGAGCCGATCCCTGCGGATGGCGGCCGTCGGCATGCTGTGCAATGGCCAGGATCATAGCCGTGCGCGCAAGCGCCCCAAGGCCTGGAAAAAAGGAAGATATCCCGGCTATTTCGGGCACTGCCCTGCCGCGATTATTCGCGCCAGGTCTCCGGCACGACGACGACGCTGCCCGCGTCCGACGTGACGAAGACTTCGCCGTCCTGCACGTTCAGGTCCAGCGACATGGTGCGTTCGGCCAGCGCGCCCAAGGCCTGCGCTTCCTGCGCCGGCAAATTGATCACTTTCAGGTTGCGCGCTCGCGCGACGCGGTCGCGCACGCCTTCCCACCATATCTGGCTGGCATGGCCGCCGTAGCAGTAGATCAGCACCTGTTCCGCACGGCCGCAGGCCTTCAGGATGCGGCGTTCGTCGGGCTGGCCGACTTCGATCCACAGTTCGATGGCGCCGGTCAGGTCCTTGCGCCATACGTCGGGCTCGTCGGTGTCGCTCAAGCCTTTCGTGAAAGCCAGCGCCTCGTCTGCGTTCAGGGCATAGGCCAGGATGCGCACCATCATGCGCTCGTCGGTCTCCGACGGATGCCTGGCCACGGTGACGGCATGGCTGCCGTAATAGCGGCGGTCGTTATCCGCTACATTCAGGTCGGCTTTGTAGATTGTCGCGCGTAATGCCATGGGTGTTCGTCGTCGCCGCCAAAGCCAGGCATCATACCGCCATGAAGCGGCTCCCGCTTTTCCTACACCGTTCGCATCCGTCCCGCCATGCCATTGCGTCTTCCGCCTTTGTCGCCGCTGCGCTTTTTCGAAGCCGCCGGACGGCTGCAGAGCTTCAGGCTTGCCGCCGCCGAACTGAAGGTCACGCCCAGCGCCGTCAGCCACGGCATCGCCGGCCTGGAGGAATACCTGGGGGTACAGCTCTTCGACCGCGGCCCGCGCGGACTCTCGCTGACACCGGCCGGCGCGGATTACCTGGCCTACGTCTCCGAGGCCCTCGCGGTGCTCGCGGTCGGCACGCGGCGGCTGCCGGCGCCACGCGCCAGACCAGGCTTGTCCCTGACGTGCGCGCCCACGTTCGCTTCGCGCTGGCTGGTGCCGCGCCTGGCGGCGTTCCGCGCGCGCTGGCCGGATGTCGACGTGTCGCTGGATACCTCGCCGCGCCAGGCAGGCTTTCCCACCGATGGCTTCGATTTCGCCATACGCATGAGCCGCACCGCGGCGGCCGGCCCGGCGTGGACGCGGCTTTTCGCGGAACGCCTGGTACCGCTGTGCAGTCCGGCCTACCGGGACAGCCTGTGCGGACCCGGCGGCGACGCCGATCTGCGGCGAGCCGTCCTGATCCACGTCCCCGCGGCCAGCGAGGAATGGCAGGACTGGTTGCAGGCCACGGGACTCGAAAACATGGAGCCAGCCGGCACAATGCGGGTCGACCGGCTGGATCTGGCCTTCGAAGCGGCGGTGGCGGGCCTGGGCGTGGCACTGGGCAGGCGGCCGCTCGTGGATGACGAAATCGCGGCCGGTACGCTGGTAGCGGCAGGGCCTACCATCGATGCCGAAACGGCCTATTGGCTGGTCGCGCGCGATGGCGCCGACCAGGAGCCCGCGCTGGCCGGCTTTCGACTATGGCTGCTCGACGAGATGTCCGGAAGCGTCAGAACATGACGCCGCCGGGATGGATTGCGGAACCGCCGCAACGCGGCTTGCCTCAGTTGCCTTGCGCGGAGGGAATCGGTTTCGCCTCCTTTGTAAGCTGGGTCAACTTCTGAATGAAGGCGGGATCATTCGGCATCGGCCGGTAGAAAATCTTTCCCACATCCATGTTGATCAATGCCGCGACGATCAGTCCTCCTATGGCGCCGCCCGCGGCGCCCGCACCCGCGGCCTGGCCATAGCTCATGGAAGCGCTGTGCGCGATGCCCCGTCCGATCGCGCCGCCTGCCGCGCCTCCAATCGCGCCGCCCGTCGCGAACGCCACCGTATCGGCACCTGTCCCTTGCGGACTCGGTACCAGCACGGCATTCGCGCAGCTTGCGCCCGTCGGTAGAGGCGCCACGACCGCATTCGCCGTGGAATAGTACGTGTAGAAAACGGGCGGCGTGGCGTGATCGCGCGGAACCCAGATGCCGCCGTCATACGTTGTCGGATCGACGGGGCTATTGTTCGTCATGGCGAAATACAGGCCCCCCGGAGGGGCCCGATAGTACGTTCCGCCAGCATCTTCGAACTCGGAAATATAAGGCCCGGCGGCGACTTTCGTCGTCCATTCGATATCGAAAATGCCTCTGGTGTCATGGCCCTCCAGGCCCTCGGGCACCGAGATGCAGCTTAGCGCGGCGGGATGTTGCAGCGTGGCCGGTGGCAGCCCTGTCGCGCAGCCGCTCAGTACGGAAGCGGCCAGGAGGCTCCACAGAACAGGCGATCTCATTGTCGACATTATTACTGTTCCGATAGGTTGAGATAGTGCTTCTCTAGGCCATGTCGGGGCCGCTCGTCCGGCTTCCGAACTTTGGCGGAACGGATAGTACTTGCCTTCCGCTTCTGCGTGTGGCGCACAGTTATGCAAGAAACGGCGAGGAACATTGCAGTGCCGCAGCGCCATGGCACGGGTGAATTCCCTTCATCGGCCGGCGAGATTTTTTCGGTTGCGGCGGGCAAGGCTCCTCGCCATGATGGGCGCCGAGGAGAGCCATCGTCATGCAAGCCACCCACGCATCATCCGCCCCGTCCCGCCATGCAGCGCTATTCACCATCGCCGCCGGCGCGCTTATCCTGAGCGCGGCAATGGGCACGCGGCAGACTTTCGGCCTGTTCATCGGGCCGTTTTCCTACGATCGCGGCCTGCCCATCACGCTGGTCGCGCTGGCGATCGCCATGCACAACCTGGTGTGGGGCTTCGCGCAACCCATCGCCGGCGCCGTGGCGGACCGTCACGGCGCCGCCCGCGTGGTGGCATTCGGCAGCGTGGTGATGGCTGCCGGATTGGCCTTGTCCGCCATGGCGCCGTCGGGCCCCTGGCTGATGGTGGGCATGGGCTTGCTGGTCGGCATCGGTATCAGTTGCACGGCCTTCGGCGTTGTATTGCCCGCCGTCGGCCGCATCGCTTCCCCGGAAAAGCGCAGCGTGGCGTTGGGATGGGTAAGCGCGGGCGGATCCCTAGGGCAGGTGTTGATGGTGCCCCTGGCCCAGGCAGTGCGGGAATGGTCGGGGCTGTCGATGGCGCTATACGCGCTGGCGTTCCTGATGCTGCTGGCCGCGCCGCTGGGCATCGTGCTTGACCGGCGCCCCGGCGCGGGGCCGATGCCATCGGGGACGCCGGCCCCGCCCTTGCGCAAGGTCGTGGCGCTGGCGACGCGTCATCGCGGCTACCAGCTTCTGACCCTGGGCTTTTTCACCTGCGGCTTCCAGCTTGCCTTCATCGCGACGCACCTGCCGCAGTATCTGTTCCTGTGCCATATGCCGGTGGGCCTGGGCGCCACCGCGCTGGCCCTGATCGGCCTGTTCAATATGGTGGGCAGCTGGGCCTGCGGCTGGCTGGGCGGACGCTATCGGCAGCACCACGTGCTGGGCTGGCTGTACCTGGTACGCGGCGCGGCCATCCTGGCGTTTTTCCTATTGCCCAAAAGCACCGTATCGGTGGTGTGTTTCGCCGCGGTCATGGGATTGACCTGGCTGGGGACGGTGCCGTTGACCAGCGGGCTGGTCGCCAAGGTGTTCGGCACGCGCCACCTGGGCACGCTCTTCGGCATCTGCTTCCTGAGCCACCAGCTGGGATCCTTCCTGGGCGCGTGGCTGGGTGGCCTGGTCTTCGACCTGACGGGATCCTACGCGCTGCTGTGGCAATTGACTGCCGCCGCTGGAGTCTTCGCGGCCCTGCTGCACTTTCCGATCGACGACAAAACGGTGGCCGAAGCGCCCGCCGCCGCCCTGGCCCGCGCCTAGCGGACGCGGGCCGGGCCGCGGACTACGACGCCATCGCCGGATACGCGCCGATCGCATGCCGGGCCACGAAGTGGCCGCTGGACACTTCGACCAGGGGCGCGACCACCGGCTCGTCGCCGACCTTGCGCACCGGGCTGGGGATCTCGTCCACCAGCAGCGAACGCTGCCGGTGCCGGCGCTGCGGATCGGCGATAGGCACGGCCGCCATCAGCTTCCTGGTGTACGGATGCTGGGGATTTTCGAAGATCGCCCGGCGCGGGCCGATCTCGACGATCTGGCCCAGGTACATCACCGCCACGCGATGGCTGACGCGTTCGACCACCGCCATGTCGTGGGAGATGAACAGGAAGGACACACCCAGCTCGCGCTGCAGGTCCAGCAGCAGATTGACGATCTGCGCCTGGATGGATACATCCAGCGCCGACACCGATTCGTCCGCGATCACCACCTTGGGGTTCAGCGCCAGCGCCCGCGCGATGCAGACGCGCTGCCGCTGTCCGCCGGAAAACTCGTGCGGATAGCGGCTGATCATCTCCGGCACCAGGCCGCACTTGTCCATCAACCAGCGTACGCGTTCCTGCGCCTGCGCGCCCTTGGCGACCCCATGGATCAGCAGCGGTTCCATAATGGAATCACCCACCGTCATGCGCGGGTCCAGCGACCCGAAGGGATCCTGGAAGATGAACTGGATGTGCCGCCGCAGGGTCTGCATCGCCGCGCCGCGCAGCGCGCCGATATTGCGTCCGTCGAACTCGATCGTGCCGCCCTGGCTGTGCACCAGCTGCAGCAGCGAACGCCCGGTGGTGGTCTTGCCGCATCCCGATTCGCCCACCAGCGACAAGGTTTCGCCGGGATAGAGATCGAAACTGACCTTCTCCACCGCGTGCACGCGCCGTTGCACGCGACCCAGGATTCCGCCGGCGATGTCATAGCGCGTGATCAGGTCGCGCACCTTCAGCACCGGCCCGTTTTCCCGGCGCACCGTGCTCTCCGTGACGCGGACATCGGGCAACGGCTTGGCCTGCCCGTGCTGCGCATCGCTTACGGTCAGCAAGGGGAACGGCGCCGGTTCGTCGGTGCCATGCATGGCACCCAGGCGCGGCACCGCCGATAGCAGTGCGCGCGTGTAGGCGTGGCGCGGCTCGGCGAAGACCTCGTCGGAGCCACCCTCTTCCACCTTGTCGCCGCGGTACATGACGAGCACGCGGTCGGCGACTTCGGCCACCACGCCCATGTCGTGCGTGATGAAGATCACGCCCATGTTCATTTCTTCCTGCAGCTGGCGGATCAGTTGCAGGATCTGCGCCTGGATGGTCACGTCCAGCGCCGTGGTCGGCTCGTCGGCGATCAGCAATTGCGGCTTGCACGACAGCGCCATGGCGATCATGACGCGTTGGCGCATGCCCCCGGACAGCTGGTGCGGATAGCGGTCCAGCACGGATTTGGCTTCCGGAATGCGGACCCGTTCCAACATGCGCAGCGTTTCCGCGCGCGCGCCCGCGGCGTCCAGCCCCTGATGCAGCCGCAAGGCTTCGGCGATCTGCACCCCTGCCGTAAAGCTGGGGTTCAGCGACGTCATCGGTTCCTGGAAGATCATGGCCACATCGGCACCGCGCACGCGTTGCAGCGTGCCCTCGTCGGCGGCCGTCATGTCCAGCACGTCGCCGCCGCGGCGACGCAGGCGGATCGTACCGTTGACGATTTTGCCGCCGCCGTATTCGACCAGGCGCATCAGCGCCAGCGACGTCACCGACTTGCCGGACCCGGACTCGCCGACGATGGCCAGCGTTTCGCCGCGGTCAACGTGGAAAGACACATTGCGCACGGCTTCGACGGTGCGATCGTGCGTCTTGAAGCGCACGGTCAGGTCGTTGACGTCAACGACGCGGTTGGGTTCCATCGCTTCCATTACGCTACTTCTCCTGGCGCGGATCGAGGGCGTCGCGCAGACCGTCGCCCAGCAGGTTGAAACCGAGCACCGCCAGGAAAATGGCGGAACCCGGGAAAATCGACATCCACGGTGCCTGCGTCATGAAGTTCTTGGCCGTGTTCAGCATGGAGCCCCAGGACGGATTGGGCGGCTGCAGGCCCAGGCCCAGGAAGGACAGGCTGGCCTCGGCGATGATCGCCGTGGCGATGGTGATGGTGGCCTGGACGATCAGCGGCGGCATGATGTTGGGCAGGATATGCCGCACGATGATGCGGGTATCCGACGCGCCCAGCGCCCTGGCGCTGGCGACGTAGTCCTCGTTCTTGACCGCCAGCACCTGGCCGCGCGTCAGCCGCACGAACTTGGGCGCGGCCGATACGCCGATGGCGATCATGGCATTGATCAGGCTGGGTCCCAGGAAGGCCGCCAGCGCGATCGCCAGGATCAGGAAGGGTATCGCCAGCAGCGCTTCGGTAACGCGCGAAATCGAACTGTCCACCCAGCCGCCGAAGTAGCCGGACAACAGGCCGAACGGCACGCCGACGATCATGGCGATGAGGACGGACGCCAAACCCGCCATCAGCGAGGCGCGCGCGCCGAACAGCATGCGGGTATAGATGTCCCGGCCCAGTTCGTCGGTGCCCAGCCAGAAGTTCGCCGACGGCGGCTTGCGGATGGTGGTGAAGCTGGTCTGGAAGGGATCGTGGTTGGCCAGCAGCGGCGCGAAGATCGCCACGATGACGAAGAACAGCACGATGGCCGCGCCGATCATCGCGATACGGTTGCGGCGGAACTTGCCCCAGGCCCGATTGGTGCGCCGGGGCATCGCGCCGCCGGGAGCCACGGCGGATGGTGTAGCGCTCATGAATGCCTCAGTCGGGGATTGACAACGATATAGAGAATGTCGGCCAGCAGGTTCATCACGATGAAGCCCACGGCGACGCACAGCACGACGCCCTGCACCACCGCGTAATCGCGGTTGAATACCGCGTCGACCACCAGCTTGCCGAAGCCCGGGATCGTGAAGACCTGTTCGGTCAGCACGGCGCCGGCCAGCAATTCGCCGAACAACAGGGTCACCAGCGTCACGATGGGCATCAGCGCGTTGCGCAAGGCGTGGCGCAGCACGACCACGCGCGGCGACACGCCCTTGGCCCGCGCGGTGCGAACGTAGTCCGCGCCCAGGGCTTCCAGCATGGCCGACCGGGTGTGGCGCATAAGATAGGCCGCCAGCGACGTGGACAGCACGATGGCCGGCATGATCATGGTCTTCATCGACAGCCAGAAGTCTTCGAACGGCGAGACGTAGCCCGATGCGGGCAGCCAGCGCAGCTGCACGGAGACGATCATGATCAGGATGATGCCCAGCCAGAAGTTGGGAATGGACATACCGGACAGCGCCGCCACATTTGCCCCGTATTCCATCAGCTTGCCCTTGCGCACCGCCGCCAGGATGCCGGTCGGTATGCCCACCAGCAACGCGATGATCATGGCCATGGCCGCCAGTTGCAGCGTGACGGGCAATTTCTGGGAAATCAGCGACGTGACGGGTACGTCGGTGCGCAGCGACTTGCCCAGGTCTCCGGTAGCGACCTGCCTGACCCAGGCCAGGTACTGTACGGGCAAAGGATCGTCCAGATGATACTTCTGGCGCAGGTAGTCCAGCACGGCGGGATCGCGCTCTTCGCCCGCCAGCGTCAATACCGGGTCGCCCGGCAGCACTTTCTGCAGCGAGAAGACGATCATCGACACCAGTATCAATGTCGGGATCGCCACGAGAACGCGACGCAGGATGAGTTTGAACATGGAGAAATACCGCTAAAACATAAAGAGCGAAGCGCCGGGACCGCATCCCGGACGCCCCGCTCGGCCGAATGCGCCTAATTCGAGAATGCGACGCCCTTCAGGCGGATCATCCCGTCAGGATACGGCAGGAACCCCTTGACCTTCTTCTGCATCGCGAAGGGCCACGGCTGGAAGTACAGGAAGGCGTCGGGCATTTCCTTCTGGATAATGGCCTCGGCCTGCTCGTACAACGCCTTGCGCTTGGCTTCGTCCGGCACCCTGCGGGCTTCGTTCAGGAACTCGTCCACCTTCGGGTTGCAGTACTCGCCGTCGTTCAGCGCGCCCTTGCAGGTAATGAAGGGATAGACGTTGCCGTCCGGATCCGGGCGGCCCGACCAGCCACGCAGGGCAACCTCGAAGTTGCCGCCGCGCATCTGCGTGAGCAATGCCGCATAGTCGGTCGGACGCAGGCTCAGTTCGATACCCGCCTCGCGCGCCATGGCCTGCATCATCTCGGCAATAGCGGCCGTCGTGGTGTTATTGCCGAATGCCAGCTCCGCCTTCACCTGCGTCAGGCCGGCTTCCTTCAGCAGCGCCTTGGCCTTGGCCACGTCGCGCTTGGGCACGGGAAACTTGTCGCTGTGATAGGGGCTGGCCGGCGGGAACGCCTGGTTGGCCGGCTCGTAGATACCGCCGCCGATCACTTCGTTGATCGCGTCGCGATCGATCGACAGGCTCAGCGCCTGGCGCACGCGCTCGTCGCGGAACGGATTGGACTTGGCGCGATCGCCGTTGTTCTGGTTGAACACGATTTCCTGGAAACCCAGGCCGGCGATGGACGTGAAATGCAGGTTGGGGTCTTTCTTGACGTCCGGCGCGTCCGAAGGATTCAGGCGTTCCAGAATATCCAGTCCGCCGGAACGCAGGTTCTGCAGGCGCACCGTCGTATCGGGAATCGGCAGGAAGGTGATCTTGCTGAAGTGGTAGTCCTTGGCGTCGTAGTATTTGTCGAACTTCTGCAGCACGATCCGATCGTTCTGCACGCGTTCGACAAACTTGTAGGGCCCCGAACAGACCGGATTGCGGCCGACCGCGTTCGTATCCTTGTCATTGAAGATGGCCGGCGACAGCATCATCCCGGCGCGATCGGTCAGCTGGTACAGCAGCGTCGCATCCGGCTGCTTCAGCGTCAGGACCAGCGTCTGCGCGTCCGGCGCCTGCACGTCCTTCACGGATGCCAGTTCGCCTTTGCGGAAGCTGTCCGGCAGCGTGCGGGCACGGTCCAGGTTGGCCTTGGCGGCGGCGGCATCGAACTTCGTGCCGTCATGGAACAGCGCATCGCCGCGCAGCTTCATGGTCAACACGGTGTTATCGGCATTCCAGCTCCAGGACGTGGCCAGCTGGGGTACGACGTGCAGCTTGGGATCGATGTCCACCAGCTTGTCGCACAGCGACGTGAAAACGATGCGGCCCACGTAGGTACGGGCACGCGCCGGGTCCAGCACGTCCGGGTCTTCCTGCAGCCCGACGCGCAGTTCCTGCGCCACGGCCGAGCCGGCGGCCAGCGCCAGCAAGGCGGCGCCGATCGCGGAACCAAGTTTCTTCATTGCATTCCCCTTGTCAGTTGCGCTTGTACGCGATGTTGGATCAGAAGCCGACCGCCTGGCCGTCGCGACGGCTGTCGCTGGCCGCCACATAGCCCAGTTCGTTGTCGTTTTCGGACATGCGCCATATGAATTGCCCCGAACCGAAATCCATATAGGGATCGTTGACACTTTTCAGGGTATGGCCCAGGTTCTTCAGGCCTTCGACGGTGCTGGCGGGCATGGTGGATTCCAGATCGACCGTGAAATCGCGGTTGACCTTCCAGCGCGGTGCGTCGCACGCCGCCTGCGGGTTCTGATGATAGTCCAACATGCGCACGACGGTCTGCAAATGGCCCTGGGGCTGCATATCGCCGCCCATCACGCCGAAGCTCATGACCGGCTTGCCGCCGCGGGTCAGGAAGCCCGGGATGATGGTATGGAACGGCCGGTAGCCACCCTTGACCACGTTGACCGCCTTCGGGTCCATCGAGAAGCCGACACCGCGGTTCTGCAGGCTGATACCCGTGCCGGGAACCACGACGCCCGAGCCGAAGCCCATGTAGTTGGACATGATGAAGGAAATCATCATGCCGCTTTCGTCGGCGGCCGACATATAGATGGTGCCGCCCGCATGGGGACGCCCGGCCGCGAAGGCCGTGGCCTTGTCCATATCGATAAGCTTGGCGCGCGAGGCCAGGTAGGCATCGTCCAGCATCTGTTCCGGCGTGACGTCCATGCTGCGCGGATCGCCCACATACTTGTACAGGTCGGCGAAAGCCAGCTTCATGGCCTCGATCTGCAGGTGCTGCGACCGCACCGAGTCCAGCGGCAGGCCGGCGACGTCGAACTTGTCCAGGATGCCCAGCGCGATCAGCGCTGCGATGCCCTGACCGTTGGGCGGGATCTCGTGCACGTCGTAGCCGCGATAGGAACGCGAGATCGGCTTCACCCAATCGGGCTTGTAGTTGCGCAGGTCGTCGAGGGTCATCGCGCCGCCGCATTCCTTGCTGAAGGCGGCGATTTTCTCGGCGATGTCGCCTTCGTAGTAGTCGCGGCCCTTGCTGGCGGCGATCCGGCGCAGCGTCCAGGCGGCTTCCGGGATGCGGAAGTGCTCGCCCACCTGGGGCGCGCGCCCGTTGGGCATGAAGGCCTGGGCAAAGCCGGGCTGGTCCTTCAGGTCCGCCACGGCCGCGTTCCACTTGCGCCCGACAATGGGCGGCACGGCATAGCCGCGTTCGGCGATTTCGATCGCCGGGTCGAACAATTGCTCGAAGGGCAGCTTGCCGAATTTCTCGTGCAGCGCCGCCCAGCCCGCCACCGCGCCGGGCACGGTAACGCTGTCCCAGCCGCGCTTGGGCTGCTTGGCCAGGCCGTCGGTGCCCGTGCCGTACTTTTTCTTGAAGTACTCGACGCTCCAGGCGGCCGGCGCCACGCCGGAAGAGTTCAGGCCGTGCAGCTGTTTGCCGTCCCACACGATGGCGAAGCAGTCGCTGCCCAGGCCGCAGGATACCGGTTCGGTCAACGTAATCGTCGCCGCCGCCGCGATGGCGGCATCCACCGCGCTGCCACCCTTGAGCAGCATGCGCAGCCCGGCCTGGGCGGCCAGCGGATGGGAGGTGGAGACGAAGTTGCGGGCGAACTGCGGCGCGCGGATGGTGGGATAGGGATTTTCCCAGTCGAATGTCTTCATGGTGTCGGGCTCGAAGAGGACAGCAAGGCGGCGCTGAGGCCAAATCGTGGAAGGTACACGCGTGGTTTAATTAGATCAATTTGAATTTTTTTCTCGTCACAAAAGAATTTTTTATGGATGGCGCTTGGCCGCGCGAGGCCCGCCCGGCACCGCGTGCCGCCATCCGGACATTCCCTAGGTTATCGATGTGAGCACCGTCCGTTTCCTGCGAACTTTCCTGGCGGTCGCCCGCTACGGCTCCTTTTCGGAGGCCGCCGAACGCGTCGCCCTGACCCAGGCTGCTGTCAGCTTCCAGATGCGGGCCCTGGAAGAGGAGCTCGGCCGCGAGCTGTTCGACCGCAGCGGCCGCCTGGCCCTGCTGAATGCCGCCGGCCGCGAACTGCTGCCGGAGGTCAAGCAACTGCTGGACATGTATGACCGCATGCGGCTGCCGCAAAAGCCCGGCCCGGGCGAATTGGCGGGATCGGTGGCGTTCGGCGCCATTGTGTCGTGCATGGGAGCGCTTTCCAAGGTGGTGTCGCAGTTGAAGCGGCAGCATGACAGCCTGGACGTGCGGCTATTCACCGGCAAGTCGGGCGAACTGGCCAGCAAGGTGGAAAGCGGCGAACTGGACGCGGCATTGGTCGTGGAGTCCGGCCGGCGCATGGCCAGCATGCGCTGGACGCCGCTGCACGAAGAACCCCTGGTGGTGCTGGCATCCCCCACCGCCACCGGCAAGACGGTGCGCGAGGTGCTGGAGCACAATCCCTTCCTGCGCTTCGACCGCACGCAGCGCACCGGCCTGCAGATCGACCGGCTGCTGCGTCGCATGAACGTCCATGTGCACGATTTCCTGGAACTGAACGCCATCGAAACCGTGGTGGAGCTGGTGCGCCAGGAGGTCGGCGTCAGCCTGCTGCCGCTATTGATGTGGGCACAGTGGCGCACGGCGCCGGATCTGCGCGTATTGTCCCTGCCCGACGATATCGGGCCGGTGGTGCGCGCGGTGGGCATGATCGAACGCCGCGAGCATGCGCGACAGCACATCACGGCCTCGATCTTCAAGGAATACACGGCCCTGTACGAAACCCGCGACGGGAAACGCTAGGACGGGAATGGCGCGCGCCGGATGCGCCCGTGGCCGCGCCCGCGCACCGGATGGGTCGCGCTAGGCGCCCACCACCAGGTCCATGAACCGCGCCATCTGCACATCCAGCGAGGTCACGCCGCCCGTGTCATGCGTGGACAGCGTCACCTCGACCCGGTTGTAGAGGTTGAACCATTCCGGGTGATGGTCCATTTTTTCGGCCATCAGGCTGACTCGAGCCATGAAGCCGAACGCCGCGTTGAAATCGGCGAATACGAAAGTCTTGGCGATCGCGTCGCGGTCCGGGACGGCCGTCCAGCCGGACAATTCGCGCACGGCGCGCCCGGCGCCGATTCTATCGAGGTCACGCATGGGTGTTCTCCGTGGGGATAGGGGGCCGGCCCACCCCGCCACGGCCAGCGCCGCGCGTACGAGTCCGGCCGGCGATCACAACGCTTCGTTATCCGATTCGCCGGTGCGGATCCGGATGGCCTGCTCGACCGGCGTCACGAAAATCTTGCCGTCGCCGATCTTTCCGGTGCGCGAAGCCTTGACGATGGCTTCGATGGCATTGTCTACCATCTCTTCGGGCAGGACGACTTCGACGCGGATCTTGGGCAGGAAATCGACAACATATTCCGCGCCGCGATACAGCTCGGTGTGTCCCTTCTGGCGACCGAAGCCCTTGACCTCGGTCACGGTCAGGCCGCTGACGCCGACTTCGGCCAGGGCTTCGCGGACCTCGTCCAGCTTGAACGGTTTGATGATGGCGGTGACTTGTTTCACGTGCAGTCCTCAGTTCTATTTATATCGGAAGGGTTCGAGCAATTCGGAAGCGGCCAGGCCCGCGCCAGGCGGGCAAAGGGCGGCAGCGACGACGGGATCAAGTCGTTTCGCGGAAGCCGTTCGTGACAGGATAGCGCCAATCCCTGCCGAACGCCCGAGGGGTAATACGAGGTCCCGGCGGCGCCTGGCGGCGCTTGTATTCGTTGATCCGGATCAGGCGCACCACCTGCTCGACCGCGTCTTGCGGGAAACCCGCCGCGACGATATCGGCCGCCGATTGGTTGCGTTCCATGTAGCGTTCCATGATGCCGTCCAGGATGTCGTAAGGCGGCAGGCTGTCCTGGTCTTTCTGGTCGGGCCGCAGCTCGGCCGACGGCGGCCGGGTGATGATGCGCTCGGGAATGACTTCCTGCTGGCGGTTGCGCCAGGTGGCCAAGCGGTAAACCAGGGTCTTGGGCACATCCTTGATGACCGCGAAGCCGCCGGCCATGTCACCGTAGAGCGTGCAGTAGCCGGTGGTCATTTCCGACTTGTTGCCGGTAGTCAGCACCAGCCGGCCGGTTTTGTTGGACAGGGCCATCAGCAGCGTGCCGCGCGCGCGCGCCTGGATGTTTTCCTCGGTGGCATCCGGCGCCATGCCCGCGAAATGCGGCGCGAGCGCCGATTCGAAGCTATCCACCACCGGGCCGATGGCGATCACGTCGTAGCGCACACCCAGTCGCCGGGCCATGTCCGCCGCGTCCGTCTGCGAAATATCGGCCGTGTAGCGGGAAGGCATCATTACGGCGCGCACGTTGTCCGCGCCCAGGGCATCGACCGCGATGGCCAGCACCACGGCCGAGTCGATGCCGCCGGACAGCCCGATGATGGCGCCCGGGAAGCGGTTCTTGCCAAGATAGTCGCGCACGCCCAGCACCAGCGCCTTCCATACCTGCTCTTCCGTTTCGCTGACCGGCATGTCGGCCCGCGCATCGACCGGGGTGATAGCGCCGTCCGGCCCGACATCGACCGCGTGCACGCAGGCCTGGAATTCCGGCAGGCGCGCGCAGGCGCGCCCGTCCGCATCGACCACGAAAGAGGCGCCATCGAACACCAGTTCGTCCTGGCCCCCCACCATGTTCGCGTAGATCACCGGCCCGCCGCTCAGGCGGGCGCATTCGGCGGCCACTTCCAGGCGCTGGGCCTGCTTGCCCGTGTTGTAGGGCGAGGCGTTGGGCACCAGGAGGACCTGGCTGCCGGCCTCGCGCGCGGCCTTGGGGGGATGCTCGAACCAGATGTCCTCGCAGATCGCCACGCCGAAGCGCGTGCCCTTGACCTCGAAAGTAAACGGCTTGCCGCCGGAGGTGAAATAGCGCTGCTCGTCGAATACCGAATAATTGGGCAGCTCGCGCTTGTGGTAGGTGCCGAGTACCCGCCCCTCGAACAGCACCGAGGCCGCGTTGTACAGCACATGCCGGCCGTTGCGGTCGGCGAAGGCGTACGCCTTGGCGCCGCAGGTATCGCCGTCGACGTGCCCCACCACCACGTGCAGGCCCTTGAACTGCGCGAGATCGCGCCGCAATTCGTCCAGCTGCTGCTGTTGTTCGCAGACGAACTGCGGCCGCAGCAGCAGGTCTTCCGGCGGATAGCCGGTCAGCACGAGTTCCGGCGTGAGCAGTATGTCGGCGCCCATATCGTGGGCCTGGCGGGCCGCCTGCAGCACGCGCTCGGCATTGCCGCACAGGTCTCCGACACAAGAATTGATCTGGGCGATTGCGACACGGGGTGCGCTCATGGGAATACTTCCGTATAGGGGGTAACAGACACGCCGGCGAGACTGTCGGGACAGCCGGCAGGACCGTTTGAAGATGACCCGATTATCTCACCGCCGGCGAGGCATTGCCGGTTCGATTATCTCACCGCCCTTCACGACGGGCTCTATAATCCCCACCACTATGTCGACGCCCTCCTCCCCCTCGCAGAACCAGTTCGCCAACAAGGCCCAAGCCTGGTCCGCCCGCTTTTCCGAACCCGTCTCCGACCTGGTCAAGCGCTACACGGCCTCCGTGGATTTCGACCGCCGTCTCGCGCGCCACGATATCCAGGGGTCCCTCGCCCATGCGGACATGCTGGCCGCCCAGGGCATCATCTCCGACCAGGACAAGGCCGATATCGAACGCGGCATGGCACAGATCCTGGCGGAAATCGACGCCGGCACCTTCCAGTGGCTGCTCGACCTTGAAGACGTGCACCTGAACATCGAAAAGCGGCTGGTGGAACTGGTGGGCGATGCCGGCAAGCGGCTGCACACCGGCCGGTCGCGCAACGACCAGGTCGCCACGGATATCCGCCTGTGGCTGCGCGGGGAAATCGACCTCACGCTGGACCTGCTGCGCCAGTTGCGCCGCGCGCTGGCCACGGTCGCCGCGGAACATGCCGATACCATCATGCCGGGCTTCACGCACCTGCAGGTCGCCCAGCCCGTTACTTTCGGCCACCATCTGCTGGCCTATGCCGAAATGTTCGGGCGCGACGCCGAACGGCTGCAGGATTGCCGCCGCCGCGTGAACCGGCTGCCGCTGGGCGCCGCCGCCCTGGCCGGCACCAGCTTCCCCATCGACCGCGAACGCGTGGCCGCGACGCTGGGGTTCGAGGGTGTATGCCGGAATTCCCTGGACGCCGTATCCGATCGGGACTTCGCCATCGAGTTCTGCGCCGCCGCGGCGCTGGTCATGACGCACGTGTCGCGCCTGTCGGAAGAGCTTGTCCTGTGGATGAGCCCGCGCGTCGGCTTCATCGACCTGGCGGACCGCTTCTGCACCGGCAGCTCCATCATGCCGCAGAAGAAAAACCCCGATGTCCCGGAACTGGCCCGGGGCAAGACCGGCCGCGTCAACGGCCACCTGGTGGCCCTGCTGACGCTGATGAAAGGCCAGCCGCTGGCCTACAACAAAGACAACCAGGAAGACAAGGAAGGCCTGTTCGACACCGCGGACACGCTGCGCGACACGCTGACCATCTTTGCCGACATGGTGGGCGGGATCAAGGTCAAGGCCGACAACATGCGCGCCGCCGCCCTGCAGGGCTACGCCACCGCGACCGACCTGGCGGACTACCTGGTCAAGCGCGGCCTGCCGTTCCGCGATGCCCATGAAGTCGTCGCGCACGCCGTGCGCGATTGCGAACAGCGCGGTTGCGACCTGGCCGACCTGACGCTGGACGAATTGAAGGCCTATCA
The DNA here is from genome assembly GCF_002261215.1 of Bordetella genomosp. 11. NCBI lineage: Bacteria > Pseudomonadati > Pseudomonadota > Betaproteobacteria > Burkholderiales > Alcaligenaceae > Bordetella > Bordetella genomosp. 11. The sequence continues at coordinate 2,073,346 of NZ_NEVS01000004.1, forward strand.
CCCATCCATTGGGGATGACGTGCACCAGGTGCTGACCCTGGAAGGCTCGGTGGCGGCGCGCGACCATATCGGTGGCACGGCGCCCGCCCGCGTGCGCGAGGAAGCCCAGCGGATATTGGCTCAGACCTCGGCCTGAGACACACCGGCCTCGCCGCCAGGCGAGGCAGCCGCCCGCTCCATCGCTTCGCGCCGCTTTTCGGCCGCTTGGCGCTGCGCCTCTTCGATGGCGGCGGCATTCCCGGATTCGAAGACGGCAATCGACTCCACGTGCCCGGTATGCGGAAACATGTTGATCACGCCCGCGCTGAGCAGCTCGTAGCCGCCTTCGTGCACCAGGATGGCGGCATCGCGCGCCAGCGTAGCGGGATTGCACGACACATAAACGATGCGGCGCGGCCGCTCCGCGGCTGACAGCAGGGCCAGCGCCTGCGCGACCGCCTGCGCGCCCTCGCGCGGCGGATCGATCAGCATGCGATCGAAGTAACCCAGGCCGCGCAGCCAGCCCACATCGACCTCGAACAGATTCAGCGTGGCGAACGATGCGCGTTCGCCCAGCCCGTTGCGCGTGGCCGCCTCGTGCGCACGGTCGGTCAGCGCTTTGCTTCCTTCCACGCCCACGACTTCGCGCGCGCGCGTCGCCAGCGGAAGCGTGAAATTGCCCAGCCCGCAGAACAGATCGGCCACGCGCTCGTCCGCTTGCGCTTCCAGCAGGGACAAGGCACGGGAGACCAGCGTGCGATTGATGGCGTGATTCACCTGCGTGAAATCGGTCGGCTTGAACGGCATGCGCAATCCGAATTCCGGCAAGGTGTAGGCCAGCGTTTCGGCATGTTCGCGTTCCAGCGGGTGACAGGTGTCCGGCCCCTTGGGCTGCAACCACCATTGCACGCCGTTATCCGCGGCGAAGGCGCGCAGGATGCCGATATCGTCCTGCGTCAGCGGCAACAGATGGCGCAGGACCAGTACCGTGGCGACATCGCCCACCGCCACCTCGATCTGCGGCAAGCGATCGGGCGCCGACATGGCGCCGATCATCGCCCGCAGCGGCAGCAACAGCCGGGCAACGTGCGGCGGCAGGACATGGCATTCGCGCATATCGGCGACATAGCTGCTCTTGCGCTCGTGAAAGCCCACCAGCACGCCGCCTTTCTTCGGCACGACGCGCACGGAAAGCCGGGCGCGGAAGCGGTAGCCCCAGGTCGGCCCGTGCAGCGGCGGCAGGATGCGTTGCGGGCGCAGCTTGCCCACGTGCCAGAAGGTGTCTTCCAAGGAGCGCTGCTTGATCGCCACCTGCGCGGCGGGCTCCAGGTGCTGCATCGCACAGCCGCCGCATACGCCGAAATGCGCGCAGCGGGGCTGCACACGCTGCGACGACGGCCGCAGTACCTCGACAGTGCGGGCGATTTCATAGGACGGCTTGCGCCGCACGGTGTCGGCCGCCACGCGTTCGCCGGGCAGCGCGCCCTCGACGAAAACCACCTTGCCCTCGCGGCGGGCAATTCCCCTGGCTTCCAGGTCCAGGGATTCGATATTCAGAACTTCAGCCATCGGCAATCTCGAGAGAACAGCCCGGCATTGTAGAAGTTCTGGAAAAAAAACGTCCGCCGGATGGCGGACGTTCCCCTTGGGAGCGCGGTCAAGCCGCTTTTGGTATGGAAGAGCCGGGATCGGCGGCACCGCGACGTAGCGGTGGGTATACGGCCGGACCCGGTAAAACGGTCATGCGGAAGCGATACGGCCGCTTCAGAAAGTGCGCGAAATCGACGCCACCAGGCCCAGCCGGCCGGCGGGATGGTCGTACTTCGTGTTGTACCAGTTGTCCTTGGAGGCCCCGACGGCGGCAAGGCCGAAGACCCAGCCCTTGATGTCTTTGGTGACGCCCAGCTTGTAGTCCACGTAGTGGCCCAGGTCGTCGCCATTGGTATCGACCTGGTTCTTCAGCTTCTGGTAGCCGACGTGGCCGACCACGCCCCAGCCGTCACCCAGGTCGAAGGTCGCCGATCCGTCCAGGTACCAGGTACCTTTGGAATTCGGCGTGCTGAAGAAATCGCCGGGGGTGTACGAGTACTTCAAGGAATAGTTGCCGTAGGTGCCGGCGATATAGAGATCGGTGTTGTTGTAGTTGCCGCCCTTGGGCGAGTTCGAACCGGGGTAGTAATAGTGCAGCACGCCGACGTCGATGCCGAAGCCTTTGTAGACCTCGCCACGCCAACCGCCGTAGAAGTCCATTTCCAGGTTGCCCTCGGTGTATAGCGTGCTGGAGACATTCGAGTTCCAGTTGCCCAGGTAGAAACCCGATGAGTGCGTCAAATCCAATCCCAATTGCGCCGCGGGCCGGAAATCGGTCTGCGAGTAGCCACGGAAGCGGTAGTCATTGGTGATGGTGCCGTTGCCGCTGAGCGAAAATCCGCCGCCCAGATCGGTCGGGTCGGCGTTGGCAGCGGCGGCGAAACACGTGGCAAGAACGAGGGGGACTGCGCGCAACGTCTTCTTCATGGCAAGGATCCTGATGTCTATGATGCGTGTATGTGGACATGGCCGGCGGCCGAAGCCGCCGGTCATGGCGCAGCAGGAAATGACAGGTTTCGAAGCCGCCGCGGCGATCCGCCATTCGCATGACGGATAACCGCACCTCCCCGGCTTCATCCGCTTAAAAGCGAAATCCGTGCCAAGTTTTCACACCATGGAGAATAGGTAAACAGTCATGAAGGAGCCCGCACAAATGCGGCCCCTCGCAAGGAGCGGGATCCGGCGGGCCGCACCATCGCGGTGCCTGGGCGAGGCGCACACTGCACCGACAGGCCCCGGATTGGGGCGCAAACGAAACGCCCGGGTCCGTCAAATGACAATGACGAATCCGGGCGTAAGGCGCCAGGGGGCGCCGTGGGAGCGTCAGCGCGGCCGGTCCGGCGCGCGCTGGAGGTGCATCAGCTCGATGTAGCGGGAGCCTCCGGGGCCGGAGCGGGGCCGCGGCCGGCGCCGGGACGGCCGTCCTTGCGATGCTCCTGCATGCGTTCCTGCATGCGCGCCTGCATGCGGTCCTGGCGCTCCTTCACGAACTGGGTAACCTGCTGGCGTTGGCCGTCGTTCAGGCTATCCCACACGGCCAGCGATTTCTGCCGGACCTGGTCGCCCTGGGACTGCATTTGCTGCCTGGCCTGGGTCTGGGCGTCGGCCAGCGCGTGCGGATCCAGCTTGCCGGCCTTCAGTTGCTCGTCCAGCGTCGTGCGGCGGGTCCGGGCATTCTCCCGCATGGACTGGTGGAAAGCCTGCTGTGCCTGCTGGGCGGCGCTCAACAGGGATTGCTGGTTGGCATCCAGCTTCAGGGCCGCGATCTCCTTTTTGCCAATGGGGCCGACGCCGGGCAGCCAGATGGCGTCGCGCATTTCCTGCATGTGATGGAAACGGTGGCCGCCGGCATCCCTGCCCGCGTGAGCCGCCCCGGTTGGGGCGGCGGCAGAGGCGTCCGGCGCGGCCGAAACGGCCCCGGCGAACGTCCCGGCCGCGAGTGCAACGGTCAGGCTGGCAACGATGGGGCGAATGGCGAATCGGGACATGTGAGGTCTCCTGTGGGGTGAGAGTGCGAGACCATTGTCATGGGGGGCCGATTACGCGCCGGTTTCGCGCGGTGCCCTGCCTGTTTCAGTCGATTGCGCGACCGCGCGAAGAGCCGGGATTTCGACGTTCCGGCGGCGCGGACCCGGCGCCAGGCGGCCGGGTACGATCAATCCTGGTCCCACGCGGCCAGGTATTCCTTCCAGTGCGGCGCCGGACTGGCGGCCAGCGTTTCGCGCACCAGGTCGATTTCCTCTTGATAAGAGGCCGCGTCCAGTTCGCCGCGCAGGAAACGCCAGCGGCAATACACCAGCCACGTGTTGACCACATCCGTTTCGCAATAGGCGCGGACTTCGTCGGCCTTGCCCTGGTTCCAGGCGTCCCAGACCTTGCCGCCGTCCATGCCCAACTTGCCGGGAAACCCGCACAGCTTGGCCAATTGGTCCAGCGGCGCATTGGCGCGACCGTTGTACTTCGCCAGCACGTCCATCAGGTCGATGTGGCGGGTGTGGTAGCGGCCGATGTAGTTGTTGTACTTGAATTCCCGGTCATCCTCGCCCAGGTCCCAATAGCGGGGCGCGGTCACGCCATGGATCAGGCTGCGGTAATGCAATACCGGCAGGTCGAAGCCGGAGCCGTTCCAGCTGACCAGCTTGGGCGTATAGCGCTCGATCGTCTTGAAAAAGCCCGCCAGCAAGGCGGGTTCGGGATCGTCGGGATTGCCCAGCGTCTTTACCCGGAAGCCCTGGTCGTCGCGAAACACGCAGCCGATCACCGCCACGCGATGCAGGTGCAGCGGCAGGAAATCGCCGCCGGTGGCTTCGCGCCGCGCGGCGAAGGCGCGTTCGGCGACCTCGCTGTCGGACAGGTCGGCGCCCCACCCGTTCAGGCGGCGCAGGCCCGCCACGTCGGGCAGGGTTTCCAGATCGAAGACCAGGGTGGGGGTCATGATCAGCGCGGGGGCAGATATTGCAGCGGGTCGACCGGCGTACCCTGCCGCCGGACCTCGAAGTGCAGCCGCGGCGACGGCGCATCGGTCTGGCCGATTTCCGCGATCTTCGCGCCCTTCTTCACTTCCGCCCCGCTCTTGACCAGCAAAGCGCGGTTGTGCGCATAGGCGGTGATGAAGCCGTTGGTGTGCTGCACGATGATCAGGTTGCCCAGCCCGCGCACGCCGTTGCCGCTGTACATGACCTTGCCGTCCGCCGCCGCCACCACCGGATCGCCCGCGTTGCCGGCGATATCGATGCCCTTGGTGCTGTTGCTGAACGTGGCGATGATCTGCCCCTGGGCGGGCCAGCCCCAGTTGATCACCCCGGCATCCGCGGCGCGCGCCGGTTTGGGCGTTTCGACCGGCGTCGGCGTGGACGTCGCCGGCGGATTGTTGGCGGGCGGCTGCTGCGTCGGCTGGGCGGGTTGCTCGCCGGGCGGCGGCAGCGGCGTGGGTTCGATGCGGGTGTCGGACGGCTTGGCCGGCGTGGTGGGCGGGGTTTTGGTCCCCGCCGCGCCGCCAGCCGCGCCACCGGACGGGGCCGACAGCTTCAGGACCTGGCCGACTGCCAGATGGTTGGAATCCGCGATGTTGTTCCAACGCTTCAGGCTTTCGATATCGACGCCATTGGCGCGCGAGATCCCATACAGCGTATCGCCGGGCTTGACCACGTAGGTCGCGCCCGCAGCGGCGGGCGCCGTGGGCGCGGTCGAGGTATTCAGATCGACGACGGGCGCGCGCGTCGTGCGCGATGCGCAGCCCGCCAGGACGAGGCATAGAAGTCCCACGCAAAGCATGGCGCGGGACGAACGCGCGGTACGCGCGCCCATGAATTCGGTTCCGGTCAGCTGCAACTGCCCGTCGAGCATATGATTCTCCTGGTTGCTCACGATTGTATGCCGGCCCTTAGCGGGACAAAGCGAACGGCTTCGAGTTCCACGCGTTTCCAGCTGGACGCCCCGGTCCGCTCCACCAGCACCAGGCGCTGGTTGGAGCCCCCTTCGGGCGCGATCAGCCGGCCGCCCGGGGCCAGCTGCGACAGCAAAGCCTGCGGGATCGCCGCGCCGGCGGCGGCCACAACGATAGCATCGAACGGCGCCGTGTTCGGCAATCCCAGCATGCCGTCGCCGAAGCTCAGGCGCACACGGGTAGTAAGCCGCAACTGGCGCAGGTGGTCCCGGGCCAGTTCGTACAAGCCGCGTATGCGTTCGATCGCGTACACATCGCGAACGAACTGCGCCAGCACCGCGGACTGGTAGCCGCAGCCCGCGCCGACCTCCATGACCCGCGTGGGTTCGCGGCCTTCGCAAACGGCGGCGATCATGCGTGCCACCACCCATGGTTGCGAAATGGTCTGCGAATGCCCGATCGGCAGCGCCGCGTCTTCGTAGGCGCGGCTGGCGAGCGCCTGATCGACGAAAAGATGCCGCGGGACGGCTTCCATGGCGTTCAGCACGCGGTCGTCGGTAATACCCTGCGCGCGTAGCCGCTGCACCATCGCGCGCCGCAGGCGTTCGGAATTCAGGCCGAGATTGCTGGCGGCGTCCCGCGCCGCCGGTGCGGGCGCGTTGCGTTGGAGGGTGGCCGCCGAAATGCGCGTATTGCTGTTCGCCGGCGTATAGCCCGGCCCGAGGGTACCAGTGTGGTACGAGGGGCCGCGCGACCGCACGGGCGGACTCGCCGGCGGTATCGGCGCCGGGCCTACCCGTTTGCGCATAGAGGCCCCGCCCACGAACGCACTTCATCGAGCCGGCCCTGGTGCGTCAGGTCCAGCCGCAGCGGCGTGATCGATACCGCGCCGTCCGCCACCGCATGGAAATCGGTATCCGGGCCGGCATCCGCGGCCAGGCCGGCCGGACCGATCCAGTACACCGTATCGCCGTAGGGCGTGGTCGTCCGCACGACCGGTTCCGAAGGGTGGCGCTTGCCCAGGCGCGTCACGCGCATGCCGCGCATGGTCTGCAGCGCGCGATTGGGAATATTCACATTCAGCAGCACCGGCGCGGGCAGCGGACTGGCAATCTGGTGTTCGACCACGCGCCGCGCCATGGCGGCGGCGGCGTCCAGGTGCGCCCATCCTTTTTCATGCAGCGAAAAAGCGATGGACGGAATGCCGAACAGATAGCCTTCGATCGCGGCCGCGACCGTACCGGAATACAGTGTGTCGTCGCCCATGTTGGCGCCGTTATTGATACCCGACACGACGAGGTCGGGACGGCCGTCGACCAGCCCACCCGTCAGCGCGACGTGCACGCAATCGGAAGGCGTTCCGTTGACATAGAGAAAGCCATTGGCGGCCTCGCGCACGGACAACGGCCGGCTGAGCGTCAACGAATTGGACGCGCCGCTGTGATTGACCTCGGGCGCGACGACCGTCAGGTCGCCCAATCCGCGCAGGGCATCGACCAGCGCCTGCAAGCCGGGCGCCGAATAGCCATCATCGTTGGAAACCAGAATCCGCATTCTGCATCGAAAAGAAAATTATGGCGCGGGTCGCGTCGAATTGTACGCCACGGTAGAATCCGCCGCTGATTCCATCCCGTGGAAAGGTCCAATGCTGCACGCCACCCCCGCCATCGCCTTGAACGTCGGCCTGATCGTCCTGTCCTACCTGATAGGGTCGATTCCGTTCGCGGTGGTGGTCAGCAAGCTGATGGGCATACAGGATCCGCGGACCTACGGATCCGGCAATCCGGGTGCGACCAACGTGCTGCGTTCCGGCAACAAAAGCGCCGCGGCCCTGACGCTGCTGGGCGACGCGGCCAAGGGCTGGTTCGCGGTGTGGCTGGTCCAGCGCATCGGCGGCCCGGACGGCGTGACGTGGAATGTGGTTGCCCTTTCGGCCCTGGCGGTCTTCCTGGGCCATTTGTACCCGGTCTTTTTGAAATTCCGCGGCGGCAAGGGCGTGGCGACCGCCTTGGGCGTGCTGTTCGCGATATCGCCCTGGCTCGCGCTGGCAACGGCGGCCACGTGGGTCATCATCGCCGTCTTCTTTCGCTATTCTTCGCTGGCCGCCGTGGTGGCGGCGATCTTCGCGCCGCTGTACTACCTGTTCGGCTCCCGCCTTGCATGGTTCGCCCAGCCGCCCTTGCTGGCCGCCATTACCGTCATCAGCGTGCTGTTGATCCTGCGCCACCACGCAAACATCGGGCGGCTGCTCAAGGGCACGGAATCGCGCATCGGCCAGAAAAAGAAAGACTGACGGAAAAAGAACGTCGTCCCGGCAGGACACGCCGCCAGATCCCCCGATCGCCCGTGGCATGGCGACGGCGGATGGCGCGCCAGCGCCATCGACGCCGGGGCGGCGCGTTGCGCGCCGCGAACGGCCCCTCAAGCGGGCGCCCCTGACAACTCCTCGAGATCCCAGCGAGGCCGCACGGTGAAGGCGTGATTGTCGCGGTCCAGCACCGCCAGGCCGGCCTTTACCCGCTCGCCCGCCGCAAAGGCGATCATGGCGCCGTTGTCCGTGCACAGCGACAGGGGCGGGAAATAGGCCTGGGCCTTCATCCGGGGCAAGGATGCCGCCAGCCGTTCGCGCAGCGCCTTGTTGGCGCCCACGCCGCCCGCGACCACCAGGCGCCGCAGCCCGGTTTCCTTCAAGGCACGCGTCGCCTTGGCGGCCAGCACGTCCACGATGGCCGCCTGCGTGGCGGCGGCAAGATCCGCGATCGTCGCGGCATCCGGCGCGCCCTCTGCCCGCTCGATGGCCTTGACCCGCGTCAGCACTGCGGTTTTCAGGCCGCTGAAACTGAAATCCAGATCGCCGCTGTGCAGCATCGGGCGAGGCAACTCGAAGCGGGTCGGATCGCCCTGCTCGGCCACCCTGGCCAGCGCCGGCCCGCCCGGATACCCCAGGCCCAGCAGCTTGGCCGACTTGTCGAAGGCTTCGCCGGCCGCATCGTCCAGGGTTTCGCCCAATAAGGTATAGCGCCCGACCCCATCCACACGCATCAATTGCGTGTGCCCGCCGGAAACAAGCAAGGCCACGAAGGGAAATTCCGGGCGCGGATCCGCCAGCATCGGCGATAGCAGGTGGCCTTCCAGGTGATGAACCGCGATGGCCGGCAGATCGCGCGCCCAGGCGAATGCCTGCGCCACGCTGGCGCCCACCAGCAGCGCGCCGGCCAGGCCGGGGCCGGCGGTATAGGCGACCGCGTCGATATCGGCCACGGACAGGCCGGCTTCCCGCAATACCTGCCGGGTCAAGGGCACCACGCGCCGGACATGGTCGCGCGACGCCAGTTCGGGCACGACGCCGCCGTACTCCTGGTGCATGGCGATCTGCGTATGCAAGGCGTGCGCGAGCAGGCCACGTTCGGTGCATACGGCCGCGACGCCGGTCTCGTCGCAGGAACTTTCAAAGCCGAGGATGATCATGGGCGCCAGTTTACTGCGATGGGTACGCGGGCCTGGGCAGTTTCGCCGGCTCGCGCGGCGCCCTGCTCCGCCCCCGGGCGCGCCGCTTGCCGCCGCCGGCACGCTTTCGCCGGTACGGACGGCTTCCGGCCACGGGAAATGGTATTTTCCCGCCTTGGCCAATAACACCCGCGACAACGACGGGAGATGCCTGGGAGAGGCGCATGCTGCAACGACTATTTCGACTGAACGAACACGGCACCACCACCCGCGGGGAAGTCATCGCCGGACTGACGACCTTCCTGACGATGTCCTACATCATCTTCGTGAATCCGGACATTCTGTCGACGACGGGTATGGACCGCGATGCGGTGTTCGTGGCGACCTGCCTGGCCGCGGCGCTGGGTTCGCTGGTCATGGGGCTGCTGGCCAACTGGCCCATCGGCATGGCGCCCGGCATGGGCCTGAATGCCTTCTTCGCCTTCACCGTGGTCAAGGCCATGGGCTATTCCTGGCAACAGGCGCTGGGCGCGGTCTTCATTTCGGGCGTGATCTTCCTGCTGCTGACGGTCACCGGCGTGCGCGGCTGGCTGATCAAGGGCATTCCGCAATCGCTGCGCAGCGCGATCGCCGCCGGCATCGGCCTGTTCCTGGCCATCATCGCGCTGTCGAACGCCGGCATCGTCGTCGCCAACCCGGCCACCAAGGTCAGCCTGGGCGACCTGCGCACGCATGGGCCGCTGTTCGCCATCCTGGGCTTTTTCATCATCGCCGCGCTGGACGCGCTGCGCGTGCGCGGCGCCATCCTGATAGGCATCCTGGTGGTGACGGTGCTGTCGATGGCACTGGGCTACAACAGTTTCCACGGACTCTTCTCCTCGCCGCCCAGCCTGGCGCCGACCTTCCTGCAGCTGGATATCGCCGGCGCCCTGCACAGCGGCTTCTTCCACGTGATCCTGGTCTTCGTGCTGGTGGAAGTGTTCGACGCCACAGGCACGCTGATCGGCGTGGCGAAGCGGGCCGGCCTGATCCCGGAAGGCAAGCCCAACAATCTGGGCCGCGCGCTGTTCGCGGACAGCGCCGCCATCGTGGCCGGCTCGGCCCTGGGCACCAGCAGCACCACCGCCTATGTCGAAAGCGCCTCGGGTGTGCAGGCCGGCGGGCGCACCGGGCTGACCGCCGTCGTGGTGGGGCTGCTCTTCCTGGCGGCGCTGTTCATCTCGCCGCTGGCGGGATCGGTACCCGCCTACGCCACGGCCCCTGCCCTGCTCTACGTGGCCGGGCTGATGATGCGCGAACTGATAGAAGTCGACTGGAACGACGTGTCCGAGGCCACCCCGGCCGCCCTGACGGCGCTGGTCATGCCCTTCACCTATTCCGTGGCCAACGGCCTGGCCTTCGGCTTCATCAGCTACGTGGTCCTGAAGACGCTGACCGGCAAGGCCCGCGAGGTGCATGCGGCAACCTGGCTGGTGGCCGCGCTGTTCGTCATCCGCTTCGCGTTTTTCGCCGGATGACAGCCGCGCGGCGAGCCCACGGGAGGGCAATATCCCCGCGCGGTAAAATAGCGGGTTTTACAGACCCGCTGCTGGTGTTTTACAGAGCCGTATGACCTACGCCGCCAAGGAAATTTTCAAAACCCTGCAGGGCGAAGGGGCGCAGGCAGGGCGCGCCGCGGTGTTTTGCCGCTTTGCCGGCTGCAACCTGTGGTCCGGCCGCGAAAGCGACCGCGCCACCGCCGCCTGTACCTTTTGCGACACGGATTTCGTCGGCACCGATGGCCCCGGCGGCGGCAAGTTCGCCACCGCGGAACTGCTGGCCGACGCGCTCGCCGCGGAATGGGGCCCCGATACCGCCGGACGCTACGTGGTATTCACCGGTGGCGAACCCCTGCTGCAACTCGATCGCGCACTGGTGGATGCCGTGCACGCGCGCGGCTTCACCATCGCGATCGAAACCAACGGCACCATCGAGCCGCCGCAGGGTATCGACTGGATCTGCGTCAGCCCCAAGGGCAAGGCGCCGGTCGTGGTGCGCGCCGGCAATGAGTTGAAGCTCGTCTACCCGCAGGCCGAGGCCCGGCCCGAGGCTTTCGCCGGGCTGGCATTCGACCACTTTTTCCTGCAACCGATGGACGGGCCGGCGCGCGCGGCCAACACCCAGGCCATCGTCGAATACTGCATGCGCCATCCGCAATGGCGGTTGAGCCTGCAAACCCACAAATACATAGGCATTCCATGAGCACCCCCTCCCGCGCGCAGCCGGGCACGATTTCCGTCACACGCAGGCTGGAATTCGACGCCGGCCACCGCATTCCCGATCATCGCAGCCAGTGCCGCAACCTGCACGGCCATCGCTATGTGCTGGAAGTCACGCTGGAAGGCGAGATCATCGATGCGCCCGGCGCCTCGGATAACGGCATGGTGATGGACTTCTCCGACATCAAGGCGATCGCCAGCGAGCACCTGGTGGACCAATGGGACCACGCTTTCCTGGTGTATGCGGGAGATACCGCCGTGCGCGGATTCCTGGAAAGCCTGCCGGGCCACAAGACCATCGTGCTGGACCGCATTCCCACGGTCGAGAACCTGGCACGCATCGCCTTCGAGGTCCTGCGTCCGCACTATCATCGCCAGTTCGGCGGCGATCTGCGGCTGGCGCGCGTGCGGCTGTATGAAACGCCCAATTGCTGGGCGGACTGCGAAGGCTGATTCAGACGGCGGCTGCGCGGCATCTCCGGCCCCATCCCGGCCGCCGCGCGGATACCTTCATGCATCCGCCTCGCGATATTCCAGCAGATCGCCGGGTTGGCATTCCAGGGCGCGGCAGATCGCTTCCAGCGTGTCGAACCGAACGCCCCTGACCTTGCCCGACTTCAACAGCGATAGGTTCTGCTCGGTGATCCCGACCATCGCGGCCAGATCCTTCGATTTCATTTTGCGCTTGCTGAGCATTACGTCCAGCGTCACTACGATGGGCATCCCGGGTCCTGTCGCGTTGGAAGTTCGGTACTAAACGAATAGCTGGTTTTCCTGATAGACCTCGCAGGCCCGCTGCAGTATCCGCCCGATCACGGCGATACATGCCGCGACGAACAGCGCCACCAGCGCGGGCGTATCGAGGGACAGGCTGATCAAATGCTTGCCTGGCCCGTTGCGCAGCGTCACCCATAGGCTTAATACGGGCTCGGTCAAAAATTCCACCACGACCCAAAGAGCGATCGAGAAGCCGACCGTACCCAGCCTGCGCGCGGCTTCCATCGAGAAATACGCCCCGCGCGCATAGGCACGGAACAGCGCGCGCAGATGCGTCAATCCGCGCATCAGGACGAGCAGCGGCACGCTGGAGATCAGGATCGCCCCCAGCGTCTGCCATGCGGGAAACGCGGCGACATCCACGCCGTCGTGCTGCATCCAACGGTTGGTCAGGCCGAAACTGAATCCGTAGCCCTGCGCGCCGTAAGGCGGATAGATCCAGTTCACGATATTGAGTCCCAGCAAGGCGACCATCACCAACAACGTGACGGTCGCCATGCGCTGGCTGAAATTGGCAAGGCGATCGGCCGGCACCGCGCGCCTGGAAGCGGAAGGATAGGAAAGGGGCATAAGGACCTCGTGCGAAAGCCGTGGGTATTGTCCACTGGCGGTTCGAAAGCACGCCGCCGAGCGGCAACGTGCAGGCATCTTAGCAAGGAAATTATCGTAAAACAATAATTTCTTGCTATACAGCGATGACAGAACCCCCGCAGGCCGAGCTACCGGCTGCCGATCGCCACCCCGCCCAGCGCCGGATCCGACCAGCCGTCGGCGCCCGTTTCCACACGGCCGGCGCATCGCAGCGCATAGCCGGGCCGATCGTCCAGCCCCAGCGTGAAGTCATACCACTGGTGTGAATCGGCCAGTGTCCAGCGCCATTCGGCCTGCTGGCCGGCGGGCACCTCGCGGCGCCAGTCCGCCTTGGCGAAATAGGCGTTGTCGCTCACGGTGGCGGCCATGGCCTTCTGCCCGGGATTGCGCAGCGTCAGCACCAGCGCGCCTTCCTCCGGGGCGTACCGCGCCCGCACAACGGGCATAAGCCCGCGCGGGCCGGCCGCATACGTGAAGCGGCGATGAAAACCATTCGGTCCCAGGATCCACAGGTCATTGCCGCCATCCGGCGCGGCCGTCCAGCTGTCCTCCAGGACTTTGCCCGGCTCGACCGTAAACCGCCGGGGCAACGCGTCCAGGCGATGGATGTCGTAAACGTGGAAGACCGCGGCGCGCCGGCCCGTATTGGAAAAGATCAGGCGCACCCCCCCATGGGGGTCGCCGCTATCCGGCTCGTCGTCGACGTGCAGTTCATACGGCAAGGCGCGCGAACGCCGCGCGCCCCGGGCCTGTACCGGCAAGCCCGGGGCCGCGGGCGCCTCGGGCGCCGTCGTGCCGGGCAAGGCGCGGCTGCGCCGGTCCAGCGCCACGGTGTCCGGCAGATGAATCCGCGCGCCGCTGCCATTGGGCGTGGCGAAATCGAAGCAGGACATCAGGTCGCCGGCCACCGCCCGGCGCCATGGGCTGATGTTGGATTCGTCGACCCCGAAGCGCCTGGCGATGAAACGCAGCACCGACGTGTGATCGAAGACCTCGGAATTGACCCAGCCGCCGCGGCTCCACGGCGAAATCGCGTACATGGGCACGCGCGGCCCCATGCCGTAGGGGTGATGCCGATACGGCAGCGTGGCGTCGATACCGCCCACGTCGTCGCCCAGATAGTCGTCGGCGGCATCGACCGTGCTCGCGCCCTGCGGATCGCGCGCCGCCGCGCCGCCATCCGTACGGGCGTACGACGGCGGCGCGGGTGGCGGCATGTGATCGAAGAACCCGTCGTTCTCGTCGAAGTTCAGGATCAGCACCGTGCGGCTCCACACCCGCGGATTCGATGTCAAGGCATCCAGCACCTGGGCCGTGAAAGCCGCGCCCTGGGCCGGGCTGGACGGCTGCGGATGTTCCGACGCCGATGACGGCGCGCAGATCCACGATACCTGCGGCAAGCGATCCGCCATCACGTCCGCCTTCAGCATGGCGACATTGCGTGTGCGTATGCCTTTCTCGTACAGGGCACGTTCGCGCGCGGTGCGTTCCGGCGACACCGTCGGGACGCTGCGCGCGTGCGCCTGGCGAAATGCCTTGAAGCCGAACAGCGGGTTCAGCGCATAGAACTCGAACTCGTTGTCCTGATAGACCTGCCAGCTGACGCCGGCATCCTCCAGGCGTTCCGCGTAGGTCATCCAGGTATAGCCGTCCCGGTGCGGGCCGTTGCCCAGCTTGTTATAGCTGTTGTCCAGCGCGGGGCCGTTGTAGATACCGGGCTTCGCGGGATCGTCCTTGCCGTGGTTGGTGCCGGTGTAGATGAAGCAGCGGTTCGGATTCGTGCCGCCGGTCAGCGAACAATGATAGGCGTCGCACAGCGTAAACGCATTGGCCAGCGCGAACTGGAAAGGCATGTCGGCCTCGGTGTAGTACACCATCGAGGCGTTCTTCTTGAACTGCGGCCAATGGCTCATGCGGCCGCCGTCCCAGGCGTCCTGCGCGTCCGGGTATAGATGCGGAGTACCGGCCGTGCGCATCAGGCGAAAATCGACCGCCGTGTCGTTGTGCTGCGGCGCCAGGATGGACGGCAGGCCGGCGGGCTGACCATCATGGCGCTGGTACCAGACAGTCTTGCCTGTCATCCCCGGCGCATCGGGCACGGGGATGGGAAAGCGGTCGCCGAAGCCGCGCACGCCGGCCAGGGTGCCGAAATAATGATCGAAAGAGCGGTTCTCCTGCGTCAGCACCACGATGTGGGCGACGTCCTCCAGCGTGCCGGCGCGCCGGTCCGCGCCGATAGCCAGCGCCTTGCGGATCGCCGGCGGAAACATCGATAGCGCGGCGGCGGCGCCGGCGGTACGGGCGGATCTGCGGAAAAATTCGCGGCGGCGGATATCGGCGGTCATGTCGGGATGGCGAACGCGTTGGCGGTGGGATGCAGCACTGCACAGTATGCCTTCCCCCACGCCACACCAAGCCGACTGCCGACCGCTGCCCGTCCGGGATGCCGTGCAGCGCCCGCCGCCGGTTTCGGATGACATGCCTTGCCTTCCGTCTCGCACCGGACCTTCCCGCTTCGCGATTCGCCAGCGACCGTTTACAGTGGAAGCCTCCATCGCCCTCCCAGCCAATCACCGCGCCGCTCGACGCGCAAGAGAGGTGTTTCATGAGTACGCATCCCGTGCAAGCCCCTTCCGGAAAAGCATCCACGCGCGCGGCGCGGTCGTCCGGAGCGGCCGGCACCGACCACTTCGACGCCATCGTCATCGGTGCCGGCCAGGCCGGGCCGCCGCTGGCCGGCCGACTGACGCAAGCCGGGCAGCGCGTCGCGGTGATCGAGCGCAAGGATTTCGGGGGGACTTGCGTCAACACCGGCTGCATGCCCACCAAGACGCTGGTCGCCAGCGCCTACGCCGCCCATCTGGCCCGCCGCTCCGCGGACTTCGGCGTCGCCTTGCAAGGAGGCGTCGGCATCGATGCCAAGCGGCTGAAGGCCCGCAAGGACGAAGTGGTCCTGCGCGCCCGCGGCAACGTCGAAAAATGGCTGCGGGGCATGGACAACTGCACGGTGCTCAAAGGCCATGCCCGTTTCGTCGGCCCCCATGAAATCGATGTGAACGGGCATCGAATTTCGGCCGACCGCATCTACATCAACGTCGGCGGGCGCGCCAACATTCCCGACATGCCCGGCGTGGGCGACGTTCCCCTGCTGACGAACACCAGCCTGCTGGACCTGGACATCGTGCCCCGGCACATGGTGGTGATCGGCGGCAGCTATATCGGCCTGGAGTTCGCCCAGATGTATCGCCGCTTCGGCGCCGACGTCACCGTCGTCGAAAAAGGCCCGCGCCTGATTTCACGGGAAGATCCGGATGTCTCCGATGCCATCCTGAAGATCCTGGAAAAGGAAGGCATACGCGTGCATCTGAACGCCGAATGCATACGCTTCGAAGCGCATCCCGACGGCGCCGCGGTAGGCGTATCCTGCGACCAGGATCCGGGACCCATCATCGGTTCGCACGTGCTGATGGCGGTGGGACGCCGGCCCAACACGGAAGACCTGGGGCTGGACGCGGCCGGGGTGAAGACCGACGAACGCGGCTATATCGTGGTCGACGATGCATTGCGCACCAGCGTCCCGCATATCTGGGCCATGGGCGACTGCAACGGACGCGGCGCCTTCACGCATACGTCGTACAACGATTTCGAGATCGTCGCGGCAAACCTGCTGGACGACGACCCGCGCCGCGTCAGCGACCGCCTGCCCTGCTATGCGCTGTACATCGATCCGCCGCTGGGCCGCGTCGGCATGACGGAAGCCGCCGTGCGCGCCACGGGCAAGCCCGCGCTGGTCGGCATCCGGCCCATGACGCGCGTCGGACGCGCCGTCGAGAAAGGCGAAACCGACGGCTTCATGAAAGTGGTGATCGACGCGGAAAGCAAGGCCATCCTGGGCGCCGCGATCCTGGGCACCGGCGGCGACGAAGCCATCCATGGAATACTGGACGTGATGTCCAGCAAAGCGCCGTATACGACACTGCAACGCACCGTGCATATTCATCCGACGGTGTCGGAACTGATACCCACGGTGCTGGGCGAGCTGAAACCGCTGGACTGAATTGAAGGAACGGGGTGCCTGGGCCCCCCGGGGCGAGGCCGGCAATCGAGCCGAGGACAACGCCGGTTCCTTATCCAGGGCGGCGAGAATTTGCGCGACGCTGTCGACCCAGCTCCGTCGTCAATCCACCGTCGCGCCCGAGGCCTTCACCGCCTTGCCCCACACCCCGATTTCCTTGACCACGTAGGTGTGGAATTCGGCCGGGCTCATATGCATGGCCTCTACGCCCAGCCCGGCAAGCTGCTGCTTGACGTCGGGCGCATCCAGAATGGCCTGCACTTCCCGGTTCATGCGCTGGGTGATCGCGGGCGGGATCCCCGCCGGGCCGAGCAGCCCATACCAGGGCTGCGCGTCGACGCCCTTGATGCCGGCTTCCGCCAACGTCGGGACGTCGGGCAAGGCCGCCGAACGCTGGGCGCCGGTCACCGCCAGTACCTTCAGGTTGCCGGCCTTGACCTGCGGCATGATGACCAGCGGGTTCTCGAATGCCAGCGGCACCTGTCCGCCAACCAGGTCGGTCAGCAAGGGACCGGATCCCTTGTACGGGATGTGACGGAGTCTGGTGCCCGCGGCGGTATTGAACATTTCGCCGATGATGTGCTGCGGCGTGCCGGAACCGGCCGAGCCGAACACCAGGTCGCCCGTCTTGCCCTTGGCGATGATGTCCTGAATGGAGTTCAAACCGGATTTGGCGTTGACGGCCACGACGAAGCTGGTGCGGGCCAGCGGCACGACTTCCGTGAAGTCCTTCGCGGGATCGTAGGGCAGCTTCTTGTACAGCGTGCCGGCGATCACGATGGGACCGCTGGCGGCCAGCAGGAAGGTGTAGCCGTCCGGCTTCGCCTTGGCCACGTAGGCCGTGCCGATATTGCCGCCCGCGCCGGCCCGGTTCTCGACGATGACGTTCTGGCCCAGCTTGTCGTGCAGGCGGGTGGCGAGCAAGCGCGCGAGTACGTCCGTGGTGCCGCCGGGCGCGTACGGCGACACCAGCGTGATGGCCTTGTCCGGCCAGGCGTCCGCGGAACGGGCGGAAGACGCGGCGGTCACTGCCGCGACGGCAAATAGCGCGGCGAAGCAACGGTTCAAAGCACGGCTCATGAATTTGTCTCCTGGGATTTTGTAATCATGCGATCACGCCGATACCGTTCGGATCGAAGTGTCGAACCCGCAGGATAAGCCATGCCCGCCGCTCGCGGACCGGTCGGGACGTCCATGTTTTCCCGGACGAACGCGTACATGCGGGACGACTTTGAACGAAGGTCGAGCCAAACCCGCCACATTTCGCGCCGCAGGCTGACGGGAAGCTGATCGGCCGGCGCTGCGGCGGAACAATCAAGCCGTCGACGAGCGCGACGGCCGGCGTCCGCGCCAGCGCCGCGTCAGCCCTGGCGCCTGGCGCGTCTCACGCGCACGGCGCGGTTATACAGCGCGCCCAACGCCATCAGCAGGCTGGTACCGAGGAACACCGAGCGCATGCCGAAATGGCCGCCGGCGAAACCCCCGGCCAACGGGCCGACGACCTGCCCCACGTACTGCGCCGACGTCGAATAGCCCAGCATGCCGCCCGCCACGCGTTCAGGCACGTTGTGGCGAATGACCGTGGCGATACAGGGCAGCAGGCCGCCCAGCGACAAGCCCATCAGGAAACGCAGCACGACCAGTTGCCAGCTCGCGGTGATGAAGGCCTGGGGAATCAGCAGCACGGCCGACACCAGCAGACAGCCGATGATCACGTTCCAATGGCCCACGCGATCCGCAAGCCGCCCCAGGCGCGATGCGGACAGGATGCTGCCCAGCGCCGTGGCCGACATCACCAGCCCCGCAACCATGGTGACGTTGCGCGCTTCGGCGAACTGCGCCACATAGACCGTGATGATGGGCTCGATCGACATATTCGCCAGCATCAGCAGCGCACCGGTGCATAGCATCGCCAGCAAGGGTCCCTTATCGGGTACCGCCGCCAGTCCTCCCTTGGGCTTGTCGGCGGACTTGCCCGGTTTCGGACGGCGCTCTTCCTTGATCAGGAAACTCGTCACGAGGAAAGCCACGAAGATCAGCGCGCCCGATGCCAGGAAGGTCGCGCGTATGCCGATCAGCGGCGGCAGGACGCCGCCGATCAGGGGCCCGGCCAGGTTGCCCGCCATGATGCCGGAGGACAGCACGCCCAGCGCCCAGCCCGTGCGGTGCCTGGGCGTTTGCGTGGCGACCAATACCATGGACCCGGACGCATAGCCGCCCAGCAGGCCCGCCAGCAACCGCAGCCCCACCAATTGGTAGACGTTTTCGGCCATGCCGATCAGCGACATGGCGATAGACATGCCCAGGCTGGCGCGGATCAGCATCAGCTTGCGGCCGTAGCGGTCCGCCAGCCTGCCCCACAGCGGCGCGGTCAAGGCCGCCGTAAAAAAAGTCGCGCCGAAGGCCACCCCGGACCACTGCACGATGGCCGCGTGCTCCTTCACGCCCAATTGTTCGACGTACAGCGGCAGGAAAGGCAGCAGCAGCGTCATCCCGATGATGGTGGTGAACGAACCGAACACGCATACGGCGAGGTTGCGCGCCCAATGCGTGGAGCCCTGTTCCAGGATCGCGGTATCGGCGTGGGCGGGCGTGGCGCTGGAGGTAGTCATGATCGGGGACACACTGCTCGATGAAGGGCCGCGGGCAAGAGCTGCGTACTATACGGCCGCCGAAAACCCGCTACCAGCCGATAGCCCGTACCCGGATGGACGGCACTGGGATGGCGGATACTGGAATGGATAACACCAGGATGATGCCGCGGTTGCCGCGGTCGCCGCGCGCGCCTGCCGTCCCCGCCGCCGGCCGCGCCAAGGCGATTTCCCTTATGTCTCGAAAGAGGCACAATCCCGCCCAGGGGATCGTTTACCGCAAACGGGTGCGGCCGGCCCGGCAGGACAAGCAACGCAGGGACGCCAAGCGCGGGCTACGACAAACCGCGACACGCAGCGAACCTGCCCAGGCTGCCGGCACGCCCGCATAAAGAAAAGACAGAGAGACGATCATGAAACACGCATTGCCGCGCTACGGCGCTTGCCTCGCCCTGGCCTTGTCGGCCTGCCTGTCGGGAGGGCCGGCCACCGCCGCGGACTGGCCCGACCATCCCATTACCTTCGTCGCGCCCTTCAGTCCCGGCGGCGGTATCGACCTGGCCGCGCGCCTGGTCGCCAAGGCGGTCAGCGAGCAGCTGCACCAGCCGGTCATCGTCGAAAACCGGCCCGGCGCGGGCGGCGCCATCGGCGCGGCCCACGTCGCGCACAGCACGCCGGATGGGTACACCTTCCTGGTAGGCGGCAACAGCGTCATCACCAATAGCCTGATCCGGCCCAACCAGCCTTACAAGGACGAAGAGCTCACGCCCGTTGTGCTGATGACGGTCACCCCGTCGGTCATCGTGACCAGCGCGGCCAACCCGGCCAACGACCTGAAGGAATTCCTGGCCAACGCCAAAAAGAACCATAAGGGCCGCGTCACGTTTTCGACGGCCGGCAATGGCAGCGCGCCGCAGTTCGTCGCGGAAATGCTGCGCGAAGCCACCGGGCTGGACGTCGAACCGATCACCTACAAGAGCGGCGGCGAAGGTGTCACGGCCGTGGTGGCCGGACAAGTGGACGCGACCTCGGAGGCCAGTGTCGCCACCCTGCCCCTGATCAAAGGCGGCAAGCTCAAGGCGCTGGCGATCACCGGCGACAAGCGCATGGCCAGCGCGCCCGATATCCCGACCACGGCGGAAGAAGGCCTTCCCACCCTGCGTATCGTGCACTGGGCGGGCCTACTGGCGCCCACCGGTACGCCGGCGGCCATCCTGGACAGGATGAACGCCGCGGTCAACGCCGCATTGAAAACACCGGAAGTGCGGCAGGCATTGGAGCGCAGCAGCCAGGACGCGGGCGGCGGCACGCGCGCGTCGTTCGCGACGTTCACCAAGGACGAACGCGCCCGCCTGGGGCAGATCGTCAAGACCGGCCATATGCAGGCGGATTGACCTCGACCCCGCGGCGCAGGATGCGCGCGGGCAGATGCATGCCGTGGCTGTAGCACAGCTCGGCAAGCGCGGGCACCTGCCAGAAAACCAGGTCCGCCCATTTGCCCGGCGCCAGGCTGCCCGCCTCATCCTGCAGGCCGAGCGCGCGCGCCGCGGCATGCGTGACGCCGTTCAGCGCCTCGGCCGGCGTCAGCCGGAATAGCGTGCACGCCATGTTCAGCATCAAAAGCAGGGATGCGAAAGGCGACGTGCCGGGGTTGCAATCGGTGGCCACGGCGATGGGTACGCCGTGCCGGCGCAGCAGATCCACCGGCGGCACCCGCGTGTCGCGCAGGAAATAAAAGGCACCGGGCAGCAGCACGGCGACCGTGCCGGCCGCCGCCATGGCGCGCGCGCCCGCTTCATCCAGATGTTCGAGGTGGTCGGCCGACAATGCGCGGTAGCGCGCGCCCAGCGCCGCCGCGCCGCACAGGTTCAACTGTTCGGCATGTACCTTTACGGGCAGGCCCAGCGCGGCGGCGGCACGGTAGACGCGCTCGGCTTGCGCGGCATCGAACCCGATGCTTTCGTGGAAGACGTCGACGGCGTCGGCCAGGCCCTGGCGTGCGGCCTCGGGCAGTACCTCGCTGCAGACGAATTCGATGTAGTCGTCGGGGCGGCCGGCGTATTCGGGTGGCAGCGCATGGGCACCCAGGAAGGTGGTGCGCACCGTGACGGGCAGCGCATCCCCCAACGCGCGCGCGGCGCGCAGCATGGCCAGCTCCGTGTCGCGATCCAGTCCATAGCCTGACTTGATTTCCACCGTGGTGACGCCTTCGCGCAGCAGCGCGCGCAGACGCGGCAGCGCCTGCGCGACCAGCCCCGCCTGTGCCGCCTCGCGCGTGGCCCGGACGGTGGACACGATGCCGCCGCCCGCGCGCGCGATGTCCTCGTAGGAAGCCCCGTTCAGGCGCATCTCGAACTCCGTGGCGCGCGATCCGGCGTAGACCAGATGGGTATGGCAGTCGATCAGCCCGGGCATGACCCAGGCACCCTCGGCGTCGATCACCCGGGCCGGCCGCCCTCGGCCGTCGCACGAGGCAGCGTCAGGCGCTTGCGCCGCCCGGCCTATCCAGACGATGCGGCCGCCCCGCACCGCAATCGCATCCGCGTCGTCGGCAACGCCGTACGGCGTGCCCGCGGCGGGATCGAAGGTGGCGATCCGGGCGTTCACGATCAGGGCATCGGCGTCCCGCAATTCATCGTCCATGGCAGCGCGTCCATCCGTTGGCGTTCGGGTTCGTACCCGGGTTTTCCATAGCCGCATCGTACTTGCCTATACTTGTATATTCAAGCTAGAGTTTGCCCCATGTTCCCTCTGCCCGCCATGCGGGTTTCACCAGGACACCATGCCCACCGCTGCCCGCGAATTGCCGCTTCCTCCCTACGCCAGGATCAAGCAACACATCGTCGACCAGATCGAGGCCGGCCACTGGACGGTGAACGACCAGGTCCCGTCGGAAAACCAGCTGGCCGCGCAGTTCGACGTATCGCGCATGACGGCGCGCCGCGCGATCCTGGAGCTGGCCCAGGACGGCATCCTGGTGCGCAGCCAGGGGCTGGGCACCTTCGTGGCGGAACAGAAGCCCGCCCTGCCGGTCCTGGAAGTCCGCAACATCGCAGAGGAAATCGCCCAGCGCGGCCACCGCTACTCGAACCGCGTGCTGCAGCTCGAACGCATCACCGCGCCGGAAGGCATCGCCACCGCGCTGGCCCTGTCGATCGACAAGTCGGTCTATCACTCCTTGATCCTGCACCTGGACAACGACGTGCCGGTGCAGCTGGAAGACCGCTACGTCAACCCGCGCGTGGCGCCGGACTACATCGAACAGGACTTCAGCCGCGAAACCCCGAATGCCTACCTGAGCCGCGTCGCCCCGCTGACGGCCGTCGAACACACCATCGAAGCGATCCTGCCCGATGCGCGCGTGGCGGGCTGGCTCGAACTGAAAACCCCGCAGGCCTGCCTGCAGGTGCTGCGCCGCACCTGGTCCGGCGAGGATGTCGTTACCTTCGCCCGCCTGATCCATCCCGGGGACCGCTACCGCCTGACGGGACACGCCGTCATGTCCACGCGCCCCGCCCCCGCCAAGATTCCCGGAGACCAAGCATCATGACCTCGACCCCCACCTCCCGCCTGGACCCGTCGCGTTCGATCCGCGCGCCGCGCGGCACCGCGCTGACCTGCAAGAACTGGCTGATCGAAGCCGCCTACCGCATGATCCAGAACAATCTGGACGCGGAAGTCGCCGAACACCCGGAGCAATTGGTGGTGTATGGCGGCATCGGCCGCGCCGCGCGCGACTGGCCCTCTTACGATCGGATCCTGGAAGTCCTGCGCCGCCTGCAGCCGGACGAGACGCTGCTGATCCAGTCCGGCAAGCCGGTCGGCGTCTTCAGGACGCATGCCGACGCGCCGCGCGTGCTGCTGGCCAACTCCAACCTGGTGCCGCATTGGGCCACCTGGGAACACTTCCATGAACTGGACCGCAAGGGCCTGATGATGTACGGCCAGATGACGGCCGGCAGCTGGATCTATATCGGTTCCCAGGGCATCGTGCAGGGCACGTACGAAACGTTCTATGCCGTGGCCAACCGGCATTTCAATGGCGACCCCAAGGGACGCTGGATCCTGACCGCCGGCCTGGGCGGCATGGGCGGCGCGCAGCCGTTGGCCGCCACGATGGCCGGGTTCAGCATGATCGCGGTGGAATGCGACGAATCGCGCATCGATTTCCGCCTGCGCACCCGCTACATCGACGTCAAGGCGAAAACCCTGGACGAAGCGCTGGGCCTGCTGGAAGACGCACGCCAGAAGGGTCGCGCGCTGTCGATCGGCCTGCTCGGCAATGCCGCCGACGTGCTGGCGGAGATGGTCCGGCGCGGCATCACGCCGGATTGCGTGACCGACCAGACCTCGGCCCACGATCCCCTTAACGGCTACCTGCCGCAAGGCTGGACCATGGAGGAATGGCAGGCCCGCCGCACGGCCGAACCCGAAGCCGTGGTGCGCGCCGCCAAGCAGTCCATGGCCGGCCACGTCCGCGCCATGCTGACCCTGCAGGAGCGCGGCGCCGCGACGCTGGACTACGGCAACAATATCCGCCAGATGGCCCTGGAGATGGGCGTCGGGAACGCCTTCGATTTCCCGGGTTTCGTGCCCGCCTACATCCGGCCGCTCTTCTGCGAAGGCATCGGCCCGTTCCGCTGGGTGGCGCTGTCCGGCGACCCGGAGGACATCTACAAGACCGACGCCAAGGTCAAGGAATTGATTCCGCACGACAAGCACCTGCACAACTGGCTGGACATGGCGCGCGAGCGCATCGCCTTCCAGGGCCTGCCGGCGCGCATTTGCTGGGTCGGCGTGCGCGACCGCGCGCGCCTGGGCCTGGCCTTCAACGAGATGGTCCGCACGGGCGAGCTGAGCGCGCCCATCGTGATCGGCCGCGATCACCTGGATTCGGGATCGGTCGCCAGCCCGAACCGCGAGACCGAATCCATGCGCGACGGTTCGGACGCGGTCTCGGACTGGCCGCTGCTCAATGCCCTGCTCAACACCGCGGGCGGCGCGACCTGGGTATCGCTGCACCACGGCGGCGGCGTCGGCATGGGGTTCTCGCAGCACGCGGGCGTGGTCATCGTCTGCGACGGCACCGAAGAAGCCGCGCGCCGCATCGGCCGCGTCCTGCATAACGACCCGGCCACCGGCGTCATGCGGCACGCGGATGCGGGCTATGACGAAGCGATCGCCTGCGCGCGCGACGCCGGGCTGGACCTGCCCATGCTGGGACGCTGACCGCGCGGGCTGCCGCCCGATCGCGGCCGCACGGCCCGCGCGGCGACCGTCGCGCATCCGGTGCGGCGGGCGGTCGGCTACCGGCGGACGACATCTTCACGCCGCTCCTTGCCGGAGCGGCACAACGCAGCAGTAGACACACATACAAGGGGAATACCATGAAATTGTCTCTGACCCTGCGCCTGGCGGCGGCCGCCGCGGGCGCCCTCGTCGCGGCGGCATCCGCCACCGTGCACGCCGCCGACGCGGCCTATCCATCCAAGCCCGTCACGATCATCGTGCCTTTCGGCGCCGGTGGCGTGGCCGACGCGATTCCGCGCATCGTCGGACAGAAGCTGAACGAGATGTGGGGCGTACCGGTCATCATCGAGAACCGCCCTGGCGCCTCCGGCAACCTGGGCATGGGACAGGTGGCGCGGGCCGCGCCCGACGGCTACACGCTGGGCCTGGCGCCGGCCGGCAACCTGACCGTCAACCCCCTGCTCTATACGAACCTGAACTTCGATACGGCGCACGCCTTCGCCCCGATCACCCTGCTGGCGACCTCGCCCAATATCCTGGTGGTCAACCCCGCCATGCCGGCCAAGGACTTCAAGTCTTTCATCGCCTACGCCAAGGAAAGGCCGGGCAAGCTGAACTTTGCCTCCCCGGGCGCGGGCAGCGGCGCGCATCTGGCCGGCGAGCTGCTTAACCAATCCGCCGGCATCAACACCATGCACATCCCCTACAACGGCATGGCGCCGGCGGTCACCGACGTCGTCGCCGGCAACGTCGACATGATGTTCGCGGGCGTCTCCAGCGTGCTGCCCTTCATCCGCGGCGGCAAACTGCGCGCGCTGGCCATTGCCGGCCCGCAGCGCCTGCCGCAATTGCCGGATGTTCCCACCGTCGCCGAAAGCGGCTATCCGGGCTTCGATGTGACGTCGTGGTACGGACTGGTCGCGCCGGCCAAGACCCCGCCCGCCGTCCTGGAGAAGCTGCAGCGCGACATCGCCACCGTGCTGAAGGATCCCGCCGTGCGCAAGAAATTCGAAGACCAGGGCGTGGATCCCGCCAACACCACCACCCCAGAATTCGCCGCCATGATCCAGAACGAATCCCGCAAATGGGCGGAGATCGTCAAGACGGCCGGCATCAAGCCTATCCAATGAGCCTGGAGACATCATGCAGTCCATCGACATTACCTATCTGAACGGGCCGGACGTCAAAGCCCTGGACATCACCGACGCGGAGATCCTGGCCGCGGTGGAAGGCGCCCTGCGCGCGCAGGGCCAGGGCAAGACCGTGATCGAGCCGCGCGTGCACCTGATCCCGGAATCCTCGGACAAGGGACATTTCAATGTGCTGCGCGGCTATATCGAACCGCTGCACGTGGCCGGGGTGAAGGTCGTCAGCGACTTCGTCGATAACTACAAGGTCGGCCTGCCGTCGGAAATGGCGCTGCTGAACCTGTTCGATCCGGTCACCGGCAAGCCGCTGGCCATCGTCGATGCGACGGCCATCACCGATATGCGCACCGGCGCGGTCACCGCGCTGGGCGCCAGGCACCTGGCCCGCCGCGGCAGCAAGGTGCTGGGGCACATCGGCGCGCGCGGCACGTCGTACTGGAACGTGCGCCTGCTGGACAGCCTTTTCGACTTCGACGAGATCCGCGTCCATTCGCGCCGCCCGGAAAGCCGCCAGGCCTTCGGCGACCGCCTGTCGCGCGACCTGGGCAAGCCGGTGAAGGTAGTGGACGATTGGGAATCCTGCGTGCGCGACGCCGATATCGTGGTCGAAGCCTCGCGCCTGCCGGAGCCCACGCCGCTGCTGAAGACGGAATGGATCAAGCCGGGCGCGCTGGTCATGCCTTACGGCACCATGAGCGCCGTCGAACTGTCGCTGACCGACATCATGAGCAAGGTGGTGGTCGACGACTGGGGCCAGTGCCGCAAGGGCCTGCCCTTCGGCGCGCTGCGCGCGCACGTGGACAGCGACCGCATCACCCAGGAAAACCTGCACGCGGAAATCGGCCAGATCGTCGCCGGCCTGAAGCCCGGTCGCGAGCGCGAAGACGAAACCATCCTGTTCTGGCATCGCGGCCTGTCCACCACGGATATCGCCCTGGGCCAGGCCATGCTGGACAAGGCACGCCGCATGGGTATCGGCCAAACCCTGAAGTTCGCCTGATCGCCATGCCGGCCGCGCCGCTGATCGCCTCTACCCGGATGTATGACGTCGCGCCGGCCGCACGCGCCGCCTGGCACGCGCTGCTGCGCGAGGCGCACCGGCGCGCCGGCCTGCAGATCGCGTTCGTCGAGCATGGCTGGCCCACGCCGATCGGCGAGCTGTGGACACGTCCCGGGCTATGCGGCGCCTTTATGTGCGGCTGGCCTTACGCGCAGGCGCGGCGCGCGGGGCAAGCCTACACCCCCATTGCCGCAGTGGCGCCCGACTGGCCCGCCTACGGCGGCCAGGCCCGCTATCGCAGCGAGTTCCTGGTGCGCGACGATGCGGGATGGTCGCGCCTGGAGGACGCTTTGGGCAGCCGCTACGGCTGGATGGTGCGCGACTCGCAATCGGGATGGAATGCCCCCCGCCGGATGCTGGCATCGCTGGTGCGCGAACGCGGCGGATCGCTCTTCCGGGAAAGCAAGGGCCCCTACGGCAACCCCCGCGGCCTGTTGCAGGCATTGCGGGAGAACGACATCGATATCACCGCGGTGGACGGCTGGTACCTGGATCTGCTGCGCGCCCACGATCCCTCCGTCCTGCAGGGGCTATGCACGGTCGCCTGCACGCCATGGACGCCGAATCCGCTGCTGGTCAGCGGCCCCGACGTCGATGCCGATGTGTCCGCGCGGCTGTCGGGCGCGCTGCTCGCGATGCACCAGGATACGTCGGGCGCACGGCTGCTGCATGACGCGCACGTCGCCCGGTTCCTGCCCGTGGACCCGCGCGGCTATGACGTCCTGCTGGATGATGGCGAAGCCGGCCATTACCCGGAAATCGCGTAGACGCGCCGGAGCGCCCTCCGCCAGGCAGCGACGATGATCCGGATGACAACCGCGTGAAAAAAAATGGCCGCCCTGGATCGGGCGGCCATACCTTCGCGTAGGAGTCAAAGCTGTCACCCGGTTCGCTCGCGCGAGCCAACGGGATACGCTTCTTCTTGGTATCGGCGTTATCCGTGGATAACGTTGCGGTGGTCCCCTAGATAACGTGGAACAACCACAGCAGGATGATGACCGGGATGGGGATCCCCAACAGCCATAGCAGAATGCCGCGCATGGCGCTCTCCTTTCTCGGTTGCCCGCTACGTATGGCGGGCTTCGGGCTACCCTCAAGCAAGGGGCGTGCCCGGACTGGAGAACGATGGCGCCAGCCGCCGCTGGCATCGGCGGCAACGGCGGCGGCACATGCCTGGCAGCCCCGGCGCGCTCGCGCCGGGCCGTGATCCCATCGGGGCGGCAATCCGCCTTATAGCGGGCGGATCGCCAGGTCCCCGCGGTAGACCGTGTTCGCCAGGGTCTCGGCGTGCGCGCGGTGCGGGTCCGGCTCGGGCGTCAGGTTCAGCGACAACGTATGCTCGGCCAACTGCTGGCAGGTCATGAAGCGCACATCGCCCAGCTGCTTCAATTCCGTCAACAGGGTATCGAGCACCGCGATGCGGGCCGCCCGAGTCGAACCGAAATCGCCACGCAAATTCAGGGTGATGGGAATCAGCGTGCCTTCCGCATGCATCGCCGCGATCTCGTCGCGCCAGATCGTCTGCAGGCGCGCATGCGTGTGGCGGGCGGAATAGACCGGAGCGTCTTCCAGCGCGAATGTCGAAGGCAGCTCGACCACTTTCTTGTCGCCCGCCAGGCCGAACACATACGGATAATCGGCATCCTGGAAGCTGGCGTCGTAAATGAACCCCAGGTCGGCCAGGTGATCCAGCGTCCTGGACGACAGCTCTCCGCCCGGCGCGCGAAAGCCCTGCGGCGCCACACCGGCGATGTCCGCCAGGATATCGCGCGACGCCTTCAGTACCTGCGTTTCCTTATCGCCCAGGGTGGCGAAGTTCTCCAGGTCCACGCCGCGCGCCGCGATCTCGTGCCCATGGGCCACCAGTTCGCGGATCAGCTCCGGATGCCGGCGCGCGTCCATGCCGGGGACGAAGAAAGTCGCCGGCACGCCGTGTTTGGCGAACAGCTCGACCATGCGCGGAAAGCCGGCGCGCACGGCATAACGGCCATAGGAATAGCGGCCGAACATGCGTTCGGTGGGGACTTCCTTCAGATCGAAGGATTCCGCGTCGAAATTCACGGTCAGCAGGACCACCGCGCGGGCACCATGGGGCCAGGTATACGTGCTCATGCGAACGACACCTCTTCGAGATTGTTGCTATTGTCCCGGCACCATTGCGCGAACGTCCGCGACTCCATGAATTGCACGCCATCGTGCGTCTTCATGTAGGCGATCAGGTCGGACAGGGCCTTGGTGCGCGACGGCGTACCGGAGCCCCAGCCCGCGCGCGGATGCAGCGACATGACGAAGAACCGGTCATTGCGGTAGATGGCGTCGAATTCCGACTTCCATTGCGCCAGGACTTCCGACGGCGGCGTATAGCTGAACTTGTAGAACGGGAAGTCGTCCAGGCTGTAGGTATTGTTCGGCAACTCCACGATGACGTCGTCCTGGCCCTTGCCGAAACGCAGGCGGTAGGGCCGGTCGTAGTCCTTGTCGCTGGAGTCGTAGATGTAGCCCAGCGACTTCAGCACCTTCATCGTCTTGTCGCTCTTGCGCCCCGAAGGCGAACGCCAGCCAAGAACGGGCTTCTTGATGATGTCGCGCAGGATGCCGTCCGTCTTGCGCAACAGGGCTTCTTCTTCCTCGGCCTTCAGCTCCCAGGCCTCGTGCAGGTAGCCGTGCGCGGCGACCTCGAAGCCGTTGCGATCGATATCCTCGATCGTCGTGGGATGACGCTCGGCGTCATAGCCCGGGACGAAGAACGTGCCCTTGATGTTATGGCGGTCCAGCATCTCCATATGCCGCGGCACGCCGCAGCGGGCGGAGTAATTGCCCCAGGAGTGCTTGCCCAGCGGGGCGATGCCGCGCCCGACTTCGTGGCTGGGGCCGTCGAAGTCGATGCCGATCAGCACGACGCAGCGCATCGCTTCCGGAAATGTCGTTTGCCTCATCCTTGATCCTCGATGATCGGTTGTCGATTGCAGCGGTGATCCGGACCGGCCATCGCCGTGGCGATCGCCGGTCCGGTCCATGGCAATCAATCCAGCTTGATGTTCGATTCGCGCACCACCGTGCCCCACTTCTGGCGTTCGCTATCCAGGAACCTGGAGAACTCCGCGGGCGGCATGTAGGCGATATCGAAAGAGCGGGCGCGCATGGTGGCCTGGAAATCCGGCGATGCGTAGACTTTCTCGATGGCCTTGTACAGCGTATCCACCGTCGACTGCGGCATGCCCGCCGGCCCGAACAGGCCTACCCAGCCCACCGCGCTGAAACCAGGATAGCCCGATTCCGCGATGGTCGGGACCTCCGGCAGCACCGCATTGCGCTTGAGCGCCGTCGTGGCGATGGGCCGCAACTTGCCCGCCTTGATGTTGCCGATCTGCGTGCCCACCAGGTCCAGCATATAGTCCAGGCGGCCGGCCAACAGGTCCGTCGTGGCCTGGCCCGCGCCGTTGTACGGCACGCCGCTGGCCTTGATGCCGGCGTCGCGGTTGAACTTCTCCACGGCCAGGTGAGCCGAGCTGCCCACGGTCGTCACGCCGTAATTGAGTTTGCCCGGGTTGGCCTTGGCCGTATCCACCAGCTCTTTC
The DNA here is from genome assembly GCF_002261215.1 of Bordetella genomosp. 11. Classification (NCBI taxonomy): domain Bacteria; kingdom Pseudomonadati; phylum Pseudomonadota; class Betaproteobacteria; order Burkholderiales; family Alcaligenaceae; genus Bordetella; species Bordetella genomosp. 11. Next base: position 2,103,576 of record NZ_NEVS01000004.1, read on the forward strand.
AAGGTGTGGATCCTGGAAGACTCCGGCACGACCACGACATTGTCGAACGTCGCCAGCACCGTGATCGGCGTGAAGTCCTTGACCGGGTCGTACGGCAGCTTGGAATACAGGAACTGGTTCGCGCCGTGCGTGCCGGTCGATCCCACCAGCAAGGTATAGCCGTCCGGCTTGGCCTGGCCCACGAAGGCCGCGCCGATACCGCCGCCCGCGCCCGGCCGGTTCTCTACCACGATCGTCTGGCCCAGTACCTTGCCGACCTCCTGCGCGACGATACGCGCCTGGATGTCCGTGCCGCCGCCCGCGGCGAAGGGGACGATCAGGCGGATCGGGTGCGAAGGATACTTATCGCCTTCCTGGGCGGACGCGCTCCCCGGTACGGCGATGGCGACGCCGGCCGCCGCGACCGCCAGGGCCGCCGCGATGCGGGCGACAATGCCGCGGCGCGGCTGGGCGATTCTAAATACTTGGTTCATGGATAGTTCCCCTGTGATGTTCTGAAAAACTCGTTTCGTACCGCATGGCGGTTCTCGGTTCATGCCGCGCGCCGATCCTTTCTCTGCGCAAGCTCATACCTGGTAAATGTCGGATCCAGCGCCGGCAGGTTCGCCACTTCCATGACGCCCCGCGCCGGCTGCATCACCACCGTGGAGACCGTCGCGCTGCGCGTATCTCGCCCGAAATCGCCCCGCGGCGGCCGGCACACCGACCACGGCGATTGGAAATCATCCAACAGCGCCTGCTTCACCGATTCCACCGTAATACGGCCGACATCCGGCGCCAGCAAATCGCGCACGCGCTGCTCGCGATACAACGTGCACGGCGAAAACGCGATGCCGGTGTCCTTCAGCTTGGACAAGGCCACCGGGCTGAGCCAGTGATTGGAATGCACCAGCAGGCCGTTCTGCGGCAATACCTGGAAGGTCTCGTCCGGCGCGCACTCGAAATTGATCGCGATACCTTCGCGATGGCACACGGCCATGTTGTTCGACCCGGTCTTGGGCGTGGCGTAGACCGCATGCAGCGCCCAGGCCAGATACGGGCTTTCCAGCGCCTTGCGGCGGATCATCGGCAGCGGCACACCGATCTGCCGGTAATCGCGGTCCGACTCCAGGTTGTTACCGGTGATCGAAATTCCGGCCGAATTGAAGCCGGAGCGGGCCAGCATGCCGGCTTCGGTAAAGGTCAGGATGTCCGGCCCGTCTTCGCGCAGGATGCGCAGCACCACGCCCGTTTCCGAGCATTCTTCCTTCCAATCCCAATTCTGCGCGTGGATCAGCTCCCCGTCCGCGGTCGCGTCGCGCGTCACCTTGACCGAAGTGCAGCCGTCATTGGTCTCTCCCAGCAGCCGCGCGCGCAGCTCCGGCTTGGCAGCCAGCTTCATCACTTCGGTGCGGGCATTCAGCAGGAAGATCTCTTCGAACCGCACGCCCGCCCCTTCGGCGATGCCTTGCATCTCCGTCAGGTAGTTCTCGTCGAACTTGCGCACCGCGGGAATATAGCTGTGGATGATCTTGTCGATCTCGGCCCGTTCCAGCTTCAGGCGGGCAGCCTGCTCGCTGTAGTGCTCGATCGAACGGGCAATGCGCGTCCTGGCCTGCTCCCCGTAGGACCTGCCGCGCTCCAGCGGCGCACCGGCGATCTCGTATAGCGGGAATGGCGTTATAGGCTGCCTGCTCATCAATTCTCTCCATCACATCCCCTGAACGCGGGGAGGAGGATGATCCTAAGCGGGCACACTCATAACATCAAATTATTTATACGAAATCTATAATGCCATTTTTGATATGGATATCGGACCGCCGTGGAACTGGATACGCTGCGCAAGGTCAACCTGAACCTGTTGACCGTCTTCGAGCTATTGATGGAAACGCGCAGCGCCACCGAAACCGCCGCGCGGCTGCACACCACGCAACCGGGCATCAGCCGCAAGCTGGCGGAGCTGCGGCGGCTGCTCGCGGATCCGCTATTCGTCCTGGTGCGCCGGCAGTTGGTCCCTACCCCGCGCGCCCTGGAGATCCGCCCCATCGTCCGCGAAGCCCTGGCGACCATCGGCGGCATCCTGGAAGACGGCGACGCCTTCGACCCCCTGAAGTCCGCGCGAACCTTCCGCATCGCGGCACGCCATACGATCGAATGGATGCTGGCGCCGGGGCTGCGCAGCTATTGCGACAGCCACGCGCCCATGGTGCGTTTCAGCTTCGTCAATATGCAGGGGGTCGCGCTGCCGGAGAAGCAGCTGGAGGACCACTCCATCGACATCGCGCTGGGCCGTTTCGAAGACGTCGGCGGGCGGTTTCGCACCCTGGCCCTGTTCGATGACGACCGCGTGTGCCTGCTGCGGCGCGGGCATCCGGCTGCGCGCACGAAACTGACGCCGGCGAACTTCTGCAAACTGCGGTTCGTCACCACCACCGATATGTTCGGCAAGGACAACGAAGTGGACACGTGGCTGCACAAGGCTGGGTTCCAACGGCAATTCGATTTATACGTGTCCAGCATGAGCCATGTGCCGTTGATCCTGCTGCAGACCGACCTGGCCGTCACCATGCCCCGCAAACTGGCGATGTATATCGCCCAGTTCCACCCGCTGCATGTGCTTGAGTTGGGGTTCAAGCTGGCGAAGTCACACTACAACATGGTGTGGCATGCACGGTGGGATGATGTGCCTTCGCACAAGTGGATGCGGGGGGCGGTGGAACAACTGATGACGGGCAGCCGGATTCACACCTAAGTGCAAGCCAAAAACGCCAGGAATTGCCGTGGCTGCATAGGCCTCGATGACGGCGGCGCGCCGCCTATCGCAACGTGCCGCCGAGTTTTCCGCAGTCGATGGTGACGCCGTCGTCCAGCTTGTAGCTCTCGCCAGAGGCGACCGGAATGGACCATGCACCGAACCCCACGCGATGGCCCGTCTGGAAATTCGCCACAACGTCAGCGCCCGAACGTCGCGCTTCGTCCGCAGCCGCCTGAATCACTTTCGCCATGCCGCCGTACGACTCCTTCTTGCTTTCGAGATCGCCGATTTTTTTGGCCTTCACGTCAGCGGGCAGTGCCGAGGATAGGAAGCATACGGGACCCTGGTGGCTGCTCACCTCCGGCGCATCCGGGGCCCGCGTTGTTTTACCGGTCGTGCAGCCTGCCAGCAGGACGGCGATCGTAAATGCCGTCAACGTAGTTCTGTAGTACACGCGCTTGCTCTCATTGTTATTGAAAAAAAAGATTATATTTCAAAATATTTCATTTCGAGCTATCTCGCACGCGGCGTGTACCGCATCCCGACCGCCAGTTGCGTGTCCAATAGCTGCTTCAATATGAGCTTCTTATGAAGGACGCGCGCTTCGTCGTTCTCGTCCCGGCGGTGCTGTTGTCTTGCGACGCGGTGGCGAAAGCGGTCTTCGGCATGCCAGGAATCCCACTGGCCGATAACGATGGCCAGGCTTACCGGAAGGGGTAAGCGCGTCTTGGACGCGAGGCGCCGCGACTCGGCATCGGCTTCGTGCGCCAAATGCCAGCCGCTCCAGCGCTCCAGCGGGCGGCCTTGGATATGCCATGCCAGAAAGCCGTTTCGCATGTCCTCCTCCGACCAGGTCCGGCCGAGGTCGCCGTGCAGGATCATGCGATGTCCGACCTGGCGTTCGAACCTGCCGGTTTCCCGCCAGTCCAGCATGGTGTCGTCGATCAGATCGATGTACGTGCCGCCCGCGCGGAGCTGCTGGAAAAGCGCGTCGTAGAAATGTTCTTCCCGATCGGGATCGTTGGGGTCCACCTGCCATAGCTCGTAATGCGGTCGAGCCGTCTCGTAGGGCCCGGTCGTTTGCCAAATGCCCATCACCATGCGTATACACAGCACCTCGGCATACGGGCCTTCGAATCGCACGAGCTTGTCCACATCCGTGATGGTGGTCCTGGGCCGCTCCTCTTCCCGTATCCAGGCGATACGCACCGGCGGGGGCGTCGGCACGCCCCAATCCATAGGGCTGCTGTCCTCGTCCACCGTATCGTCGAATAGGCTTTCGGACGAACGCAAGGGGCCGCCAGTCGATGGGACGGCGGCCAGTCGGGCGGCGAATTCGGTTTGCGGGGCAAGGCCGGTATCGCGGTGCGCCACGTCGGCGGCATCGCGCTGTGGTCCGTGGACGGCGCCGCGATGCGCGCCGTCAGTGTCGTTTGGCGCGCCATCCGAAACGTTACGCGCGAATCGTGCATGGCTTGAGGCGGAGGTGAGCTGCATCCCTGGAACCTGTATTGGATTCGTCTCGCCAGCAATGGCGAAGAAGCGCTTTGGTAGACCGATCGCCTTGCCGGTTCCGCGGTTGCCGACGTTATCCCGCCCGCAACCCTCGTCCGCTCGGTCCCGTCCGCTCCGTCACCGCCCGCTGAACCCCACCTGATGATGGATCTCGCAGCGCCGTTATCCCGAGCCCGTTGCCCGGGCCGTATGCGTTCCCTCCGGCAGCAGCGCGGCCAGGGTCTCCAGCGTGTCGGCATCTTCCGGCGCCTTGTCCTGGCGCCAGCGCAGCATCCGGGGGAACCGCACGGCGATGCCGCTTTTGTGGCGGGTGCTGCGCGCGATTCCTTCGAATCCCAGCTCGAATACCTGCGTGGGCTCCAGGCTGCGTACGGGGCCGAACTTTTCGACGGTGGTTTTACGCACGATGGCGTCGACTTGCCGGATCTCCTGGTCGGTCAGCCCGGAATAGGCCTTGGCGAACGGCACCAGCCGGCGATCCGGCGTGCCCGGCGGCGCGTCCCAGACCGCGAAGGTGTAGTCGGTGTAGAGGCTGGCGCGGCGTCCATGGCCGCGTTGGGCGTAGATCAATACCGCGTCGACGGAAAACGGATCGACTTTCCATTTCCACCAGACACCGCTCTCCTTGGTGCGCCCGACACCGTAGGCCGCATCGACGGCCTTCAGCATCATGCCCTCCACGCCCAGCGCCCGCGAGGCTTCCCGTTGGCGCGCCAGGTCCTTCCAATCCTGGCCTTGCAACAGCGGCGACAGGACCAGGGCCGGGTCCTGGATCCCGCCCGCCAGGCGCTCCAGCGCGGCGCGCCGTTCCGCCTGCGCACGGCCGCGCCAGTCCTCGCCATCCAGTTCCAGCAGGTCGTAGGCCAGCAGGACGACGGGCGCGTCGGCCAGCAGCTTGGCGCCGACCGTCTTGCGCCCCAGCCGCTGCTGCAGATGGGCGAAGGGCTGTACCTTGTCTTCGCGCCAGACGACGATTTCGCCGTCCAGGACGGTGCCCTCCGGCAACCGATTGCCCAGGCGCATCAGTTCCGGGAAGCGCTCTGTGACCAGCTCCTCGCCGCGCGACCAGATCCAGGTCTGCTCGGCGCGCCGCACCACCTGGGCGCGGATGCCGTCCCACTTCCATTCGACCTGCCAGCGGGACGGCGGCCCGAGCAGTGCGTCGAAGGACGCGGGGTCGGCGTTCAGGGGATGGGCCAGGAAGAAAGGGTAAGGCTGGCCATCCACGCGGGCTTGGCCCTCATGGGTTACCGGCTCCAGCAGCCGGGCGAAGAGATCCGCGTGGGGACGCGCGCCGATGTCGGTATAGCCAATCAAGCGCTGCGCCATCTGGCGGGTTTCCACGCCCGCGACTTCCGCCAGCGCGCGGGTCAGCAGCAGTTTGGAGACGCCGACCCGCATCGCGCCCGTCATCAGCTTGGCGCAGACGAAGCGCCCGTGCTGGTCCAGTTTGCCGAAGAGATCGGTCAAGCGATACAGGATTTCCGCGGGCGGCAGGCCGCGCAGCGGCAGCAGCCTTTCTTCCACCCATTCCGCCAGGCCGGCCGTGTCCGATACGCCGGGATCCGGCAGCAACAGCGATAGCGTTTCCGCCAGATCGCCGACGGCCTGGTAGCTTTCCTCGAACAGCCATTCCGGGACCCCGGCCGCTTCGGTGATGAACTGGCGCAGGATCTTGGTCGGTACCAGCTGGCGCGGCTTGCCGCCCGCCAGGAAGTAAGCTGCCCACGCACCATCGGCCGGCGGCGCGTCACGGAAATAATCCCGCATGGCGGCCAGTTTGGCGTTGCTGGAGGTGGTCGCGTCCAGGCGCGTGTAGAGGTCGGCGAAGGCTTTCACGGCGTGCCCTCGCCTGCCTGGGCCCCGCCTTCGTCTTCTTCCGCGCCATACTCGGTGGTGAAGGACTCCGCACGCAGGCCCTGCTCGTTCAGCCAACGCACCAGCACGGCCGTGCTGCCATGGGTGACGATCACCCGTTGCGCGCCGGTCGCGGAGATGGCGCGCCCCAGTCCGGGCCAATCCGCATGGTCCGACATCACGAATCCGCGATCGACGCCGCGCCTGCGCCGCGCGCCGCGCAGGCGCATCCAGCCGCTGGCGAAGGCGTCGGCATGGTCGCCGAAACGGCGCATCCAGGGCGTGCCGCGCGCCGAAGGCGGCGCCAGCACCAGGGCGCGCCGCAGCGCATCGTCATCGCCCATCGCGGTGGCGGTGACGGTCGGCGGCAAGGCCACCCCCGATGCGCGATAGACGCGGTTGAGCGTTTCGACCGCCCCGTGCGTCACGATGGGCCCGATGGAGGCATCCAGGCCGTGCAGGATGCGCTGCGCCTTGCCGAAGGCATAGCAATACACGACGGACGGCCGCCCCTGAGCCGCATTGGCGGCCCACCATCCATTGATATCCGCGCGTACCGCCTCTACGTCGTCCCATCTATAAATAGGTAGGCCAAAGGTGGATTCGGTAATAAAGACGTCACACGGTACGGGCTCAAATGGATCGCAGGTTCCATCCGCCTGCAGTTTGTAGTCGCCCGAAGCCACCCATACCTGCCCGCCGTACTCCAGCCTTACCTGGGCCGAGCCCAGTACATGCCCCGCCGGATGCAGGCTGAGGCGAACGCCGTTGTGCACGCGTGCTTCCCCATAGGCGACGGCGTCCAGGTCGACATCGCCCACCCGGGCGCGCAGGACCCCCGCGCCGGGGGCGGCGGCCAGATAATGACGATGGCCGGCGCGTGCATGGTCGGAATGCGCATGGGTGATGACCGCCCGGTCCACCGGCCGCCAGGGGTCGATATAGAAGTCGCCGGGGGGGCAGTACAAGCCTTCGGGTCGGGCAACGATGAGATCCATGGACGGCAGGCGGTGGAAGACGGGTTATTTGATCAAACGCAAATCGAAGTCATCGACAGGGGTGGAAAGTGGCATAGGGATGGATGCGCATGCCACGCGCCCCGGAATACCGCGCCCAAGCCGCATGGCACGGTACGTCGATGCAGGCCGGAAGCGGGCCGAGCAAGCGGCAAGCCGGCGTCCTCCCCCGCAGGTTACCAATCCACACATCACGGCAGGCGATCCCTGCGCAAAATGGCTGTTGACGATGGTTGCCTGGCCATCAGGCACGCCGCTTGCCAAGATAGAAACAACCGGACGACGGCCGGTTGCGGATAGCAGCAGAGCATCGCGTATAGAAATTACTTTGCGTGTCATTTCCTACGCGAGAGACCGTAGCAGACGTTACCCCGCCGCCGCCGTCCGGCCTCCCGGCTTTCCTTGCCCCCGGCGCGTCCACCTTTTTCGGACGCGCTTTCATTGGAGTAGGTATCGTGTCGCTAAAAATCCTGGCTGTTACGTCGGAAGCGTTTCCCCTGGCAAAGACCGGGGGCCTGGGTGACGCCGTCAGCGGCATGGCGCGCGCCCTTCACGAAAGCGGCACGGCCATTACGCTGATGCTGCCCGCCTATCGCGGCACCATCGAAAAGCTGACCCAGGTGCGGGAAATCGCCCGCCTGCGCCGCCTGCCGGGCGGCGAGGCGCGCCTGCTGCACGGACTGTGCCCCGCGCTGGGCGGCGTTCCCGTCCTGCTGCTGCAAAACGACAAGCTGTACGACCGCGACGCGCTGTACGTCGACACGGATGGCCGCGAATACCAGGACAACGCCATCCGCTTCGCCGCGCTCGCCCACGCGGCGACCCGTGTCGCCGCAGGCACGACGCGCATTCCGCGCCCCGACATCGTGCATGCGCACGACTGGCACACCGCCTTGGTGCCATTGCTGGTGCGCGAGAAGAACATCGACGTGCGGACGGTGCTGACCGTGCACAATATGGCGTTCCAGGGCGTCTACCCCATGGAAATGGCCGGTGCCATCGGCCTGCAGCCGCAGCATCTGAACGTCGAGGGCGTCGAGTACTGGGGCAAGATCAGCTTCATGAAAGCCGGCATCCGTTATGCGGACCGCATCACTACCGTCAGCCAGACGTACGCGCGCGAAATCCTTACCGAACGCTTCGGCTGCGGCCTGGAAGGTGTGCTGGCGACACGCCTACACGACCTGCTGGCCGTACCCAACGGCATTGATCCGGAGGAATGGAACCCGGCGGCGGATCCGCACCTGGGCGGCCATACCTTCAGCGCCGGCGATATGGAGAACAAGCCGCGCTGCAAACAGCGCCTGCAGCAGCATTTCGGCCTGACCGAAAACCCGCGCGCGCCGGTGCTGGTCATGGGCAGCCGGCTGACCAGCCAGAAGATGGCCGATCTGGCCGTGCAGGCCCTGCCGCGGGTGCTGGACGACTACCCCGATTTGCAGGTGGCCGTGCTGGGCCAGGGCGACAAGGGGATCGAAGCCGCCTTGCGCCAACTGCAACGCTGCTATCCGGGCCGCTGCGCCGCCCGCATCGGCTTCGACGAGGCCACCGCCCATATGCTGCACGCGGGCGGCGACATGCTGCTGCACGGCAGCCGTTTCGAACCCTTCGGGCTGACGCCTTTGTATGCCATGCGCTACGGCACCATCCCGATCGGTTCGCGCGTGGGCGGCATGGCCGACACGATCACCGACCCCGGCGTGCGTGCCGGACGCGAAGCCATGCGCAACGCCACGGGGGTGTTGTTCGACGGCGAAACGGTGGATGCGATGGTGGGCGCGATCTACCGGGCCATGTGCCTGTATCGCCGTCCCCAAATCTGGCAGGCCATGCGCCATCGCGCCATGACGGCGGACTTCAGCTGGGAACGTGCCGTTCCCGGCTACGACAGCCTGTATCGCTCGCTGATGCCGGGCGAGGTCCCGCAGCAGGCGGCTGCCCCCGCCCAGGCCGCGCGGCCATCCCTGCTCGATCAGATGACCGCCGCGGCGCGGCCGCTGGTCGGATCGCGAACCGGCAAGGAGCCGGCCTCCGGTGTGCTGACCGCGGGCGCGGCCTGACGCGCGCGCCCCACGAAATGCAAGCGGCCGGCGGCTCGACCCCGCCGGCTTCTGTCGTGGGAACGCGCGTCCCGGCGCGGCCGGCCGGGATCGCCGCCATCGCGGTATCGACCGGCCAGGCCGGGCCCTCCACTTGCGAGGCAGAGGCATCCTGGGCGTTTTGTGCCCCTACCGTTCAACAAGACATCCAACGAGCCTAATCAATGCGCATCTATTACGTCCATCCCGTGCTCGCCGGCCCTCTGTCCAACCATGCCGACGGGCGCTGGCCGGCGATCTGCGCACGCGCCAAGGCGCTGGGCTTCGACACCTTGATGGTCGCCCCGCTCTGGCTGCCCGATCCCGCCGGCAATCCCTACGTGCCCGCCGACCCCGGACGGCTTAACCCGGCGCTGGGGGACCTGGCCCTGGACGAGGCCCTGGCGACCCTGTCCAGCCTGTGCGGCAAGTACCGGCTCGCCCTGATGGTCGATATCGTGCTGGACCGCGTGGCCGCGCATGGCGCGATGGCCCAGGCCCATCCGGATTGGTATGCCGCGCCGGAAGGCGTGGACGCGGTACTGGACCCGCGCAAGCCGCTGGAAGAGCGCCATGCCCTGCCCTTGCGCCGCGACGGCGGGCGGGCGCCGGACGGCTTGGTCGCGGACTGGATCGAACGCCTGGGCCTATGGCTGCAAAACGGCGTGGCGGGTTTCCGTTGCATGTCGCCGCAGCATTTGGACGCCGCGGAATGGCGCGATCTGATGGACGGACTGCGCGCGGTACGGCCGGACTGCCGCTTCCTGGCATGGACGCCGGGCCTGGGCCCCGCGCAGTTGGCCGCGCTGGAAGGCGTGGGCTTCGACGCGGTCTTCTCGTCGCTGCCATGGTGGGACTATCGCGCGCCATGGCTGGTGGAAGAGTATGCGCGCCTGCGCAAGGTCGCGCCGGTGATCGCGGCGGCTGAAGCGCCCTACGCCAAGCGTGTCGCCGCCTGGCGGGACAACGACGCGGGGCGCTACCTGAACGCCGCGCGCGCCATCTGGACGGCGGCGGTCGTCGGCGACAGCGGAATATTCGTGCCGATGGGGTTCGAGGACGGCGCCGTGGAACCGATCGAATACCACGGGGGCGAGGGCAAGCCCCAGGACTGGTATGGCAGCACTCCGCCTTCTGGCGACGCGGCGCCGCGCCGGCCTGCCAGGAAACGCGACGGCGAGGCGCAGGAAATGGAGCCGATCCATCCGCCCTTGCACGGCGATGTCGCGCGGGCGAACCAGTGGCTGGCGCGCACCGCGGAAGCGGTCGGGACGCTGCACAGCCTGCTGGGCCCGCTGTCGCCGGTAACGGCGCTGTTCCGGGGCGACGGCCGGCCGTACGCGCTGACCGGCAACGGACGTACCCCGGCGCGGCTGGTGGTGTTGAACCCGGACGACCACCGCGACGCGGCGATCGATTGGGAGACGCTGGGCGGCCGCCTGCCGGATAACTACGCCCGGCTGGATACCTGGGAAGCCGACCAGCCGGCGCGCGAACTGCCCGACCGCCTGGGGCCGGGCGCCATCGTGCAACTGGGCGCAAGCCGCCTTCCGCCGGTGCGCGTGCCGGCTTCCGACGAGGGCCGCACCTCCGTCACCGCGGCCATGCGCGCGCCGCGCGTGGTCATCGAGCGGGTGTCCCCCTCGGTGGATGACGGTGCGTTTCCGGTGAAGCGTGTGGTGGATGAACCCGTGCAGGTCGAGGCCGATGTCTTCATGGACGGCCACGAACACATCGCGGTGGCCCTGCTGTGGAAGGCCGCCGACGAACGGGAATGGCAACGCGAGCCGATGGCATTGCTGAACAACGACCGCTGGCAGGGACGCTTCGTGCCGCGCCGCAACGGCCGCCATTACTTCGCGATCCAGGCCTGGGCCGATACCTGGCATTCGTTCACCGAGGGCTACGCCAAGAAGCACCAGGCGGGCGTGGACCTGGCCCTGGAGACCGCCGAAGGCAGGCAGGCCATTGCCGCCGCGCTGGAACGGCTGCCTGCCGACGCCCCCGCGGCGGCGGTGCTGCAACATGCGCTGCGCGTTCTGGGCCACGAGCCCGAACAGAACAAGCCGCGTCGCAGCCGCCGCAAGACGGACGCGCCGCCGCCGGAGGTCTTCGCTTCGCCCACACCGGAGCAGGTCGCCGTGCTGCTGGCCGATGAAACCACGCAGGCCATGCGGCAGGCGGACGCCAGACCCTTCGAATACACCACGCCCGTCGAGTACGGCGTCACCGTGGACCGCCTGGCCGCCCGTTTCTCAAGCTGGTACGAGATTTTCCCGCGCTCGCAGACCGACGATCCGCAACGCCACGGCACCTTCAATGATGTCATCCGGGAATTGCCGCGGATACGGGCGATGGGCTTCGACACGCTGTACTTCCCCCCCATCCATCCCATCGGCCGCCGCAACCGCAAGGGGCGCAACAACTCCCTGCATCCGGAGCCCGGCGACCCCGGCAGCCCCTACGCCATCGGCGCCCCGGAAGGCGGCCACGATGCCGTGCATCCGCAACTGGGCACGCTGGACGACTTCAAGCGCCTGGTGGAGGCGGCGCACCGGCATGAACTGGAGATCGCGCTCGATTTCGCCATTCAATGCTCGCCCGACCACCCCTGGCTGAAGGAGCATCCGGAATGGTTCGACTGGCGCCCGGACGGCTCGTTGAAGTACGCCGAAAATCCGCCTAAAAAGTACGAGGACATCGTCAACGTGGATTTCTACGGACAGCAACCCGGCGCCTCGCGCCAGGCCCCGCTGTGGCGGGCGCTGCGCGATGTCGTGCTGTTCTGGGTAGCGCAGGGCGTCCGCGTATTCCGTGTCGATAATCCGCACACAAAGCCGCTGACCTTCTGGCAATGGATGATCGCGGACGTGCAAAGCCGCCACCCTGAAACCATCTTCCTGTCCGAGGCCTTTACCCGGCCGAAAATGATGTACAGGCTGGCCAAGGTGGGATTCACGCAGTCCTATACCTACTTCACGTGGCGCGAGACCAAACAGGAACTGACGGAGTACCTGACGGAACTGAACGCGCCGCCGCCGGCCGATTTCTTCAGGCCGCACTTTTTCGTGAACACGCCGGACATCAATCCGCGCTTCCTGCAGACGTCCGGGCGCGCGGGTTTCCTGATCCGCGCGGCCCTGGCCGCAACCTTGTCCGGGCTGTGGGGTGTCTATAACGGCTTCGAGCTTTGCGAGGCAACGCCGGTGCCCGGCAAGGAAGAGTACCTGGATTCGGAAAAATACCAGATCCGTATCTGGGACCACCAGCGGCCCGGCAATATCGTGCGCGAGATCACGCAGCTGAACGAGATACGGCGCGCCAACCCCGCGCTGCACAGCCATCTTGGATTGCGCTTCCATACGGCGTACAACGACAAGGTGCTGTTCTTCTCCAAGGCCACGGCGGAACGCGACAACGTACTGCTGGTCGCGATCAGCGTAGACCCTTTCGATGCGCAGACCGCGCAAGTGGAGGTGCCGCTATGGGAGTTCGGCCTGCCGGATCACGGCACGCTTTATGCCGACGATCTGATCGACGGTAGCCGCCAGGCGTGGCAAGGCAAGCAGCAAACCATCCATCTGCATCCGGGGCAGCCCTACCGGATCTGGCGGGTCGCGGGCTTGGCTTGACCGCCCGCGAAAACTACAGAGACACATAAGCGAAGCAGACCATGGCAGAAAACAGCACCGTCAACACCCCCGACCGCGACGATCCGCTCTGGTACAAGGACGCGGTGATCTATCAGCTGCACCTCAAGTCGTTCTTCGATGCCAACAACGATGGCATCGGCGACTTCGCCGGGCTGATCGAGAAGCTGGACTACATCTCGCAGCTGGGGGTCAACACCATCTGGTTGCTGCCTTTCTATCCTTCGCCGCGGCGCGACGATGGCTACGACATCGCCGACTATCGCGGCGTGCATCCCGACTACGGCACCCTGCCCGACGTGCGCAAGTTCATCCGGGCCGCGCATGCCCGCGGGCTGCGCGTCATCACGGAACTCGTGGTCAACCACACATCGGACCAGCATCCGTGGTTCCAGCGTGCGCGGCACGCCAAGCCGGGCTCGGCGGCGCGCAATTACTACGTATGGTCGGACAACGACCAGGCCTACGCCGGCACCCGCATCATTTTCCTGGACACGGAAAAGTCCAACTGGACCTGGGACCCGGTGGCGGGCGCGTATTTCTGGCATCGCTTCTATTCGCACCAGCCCGACCTGAACTACGACAATCCGCACGTCTTGAAGGAAGTCCTGGCGGTAATGCGCTATTGGCTGGAGATGGGCGTGGACGGGCTGCGCCTGGACGCGGTGCCGTACCTGGTGGAGCGCGAAGGCACCAACAACGAGAACCTGCCGGAAACGCACGCCGTCCTGAAAAAGATCCGCGCCGAGCTGGACGCGGAATACCCCGGCCGCATGCTGCTGGCCGAGGCCAACCAATGGCCGGAGGACGCGCAGGAATACTTCGGCAACGGCGACGAATGCCACATGTCGTTCCACTTCCCGCTGATGCCGCGCATGTACATGGCCATCGCGCGTGAAGACCGTTTCCCGATCACGGATATCATGCGGCAGACGCCGGACATACCGGAAAACTGCCAGTGGGCCATCTTCCTGCGCAATCACGACGAATTGACGCTGGAGATGGTCACCAGCAGCGAGCGCGATTACCTGTGGGACGTCTACGCGGCCGACCGGCGCGCGCGGCTGAACCTGGGCATCCGCCGCCGGCTGGCGCCGCTGATGGAGCGCGACCGCCGCCGCATCGAGCTGATGAACAGCCTGCTGTTCTCCATGCCCGGCACGCCGGTGATCTACTACGGCGACGAACTGGGCATGGGCGATAACGTGCATCTGGGCGACCGCGACGGCGTGCGCACGCCCATGCAATGGTCGCCGGACCGCAACGGCGGTTTTTCGCGGGCGGACCCCGAACGCCTGCCGCTGCCGGCCTTGATGGGCCCCTTGTACGGCTACGAAGCCGTCAACGTCGAGGCCCAGCAGCGCGACCCGCATTCGCTGTTGAACTGGACGCGCCGCATGCTGGCCACGCGGCGCCAGACCCGCGCCTTCGGCCGCGGCACGCTGCGTTTCCTGTTTCCCGGCAATCGCAAGATATTGGCCTATCTGCGCGAGTACGAGGACACCACCATCCTGTGCGTGGCCAACCTGTCGCGCGCGCCGCAGCCGGTGGAACTGGACCTGTCCAGCCTGAACGGCCGCGTACCGGTGGAGCTGCTGGGCGGCACGCCCTTCCCCGCCATCGGCGAACTGCCTTACCTGCTGACCCTGCCGCCCTATGGCTTTTACTGGTTCGAACTGAGCGCCGTGGCCTCGCCCCCGTCCTGGCACGCCACGCATCCCGAGCAAATGCCGGAGTACTACACCCTGGTCCTGCGCGGCCGCACCGGATACGACCTGACCGAAGGCGCGGTACGTTCGCTGCGGCACGACGTGCTGCCGCTGTACCTGACGCGCCAGCGCTGGTTCCCCAAGGATCGCAAGGTCAATTTCGCGCAGGCCGCCTACGCCGTCCAACTGAAGGACACGGAATACGAATGCTTCATCGCCGAACTGGAGATGGACTTCGACGGCAAGCCCGCCCGCTTCCTGCTGCCGGTGGCATTGATCTGGAGCGAGACGCTGCCGCCCATGGCCCAGCAATACGCGCTGGCGCGCGTGCGGCGCGCGGCGGAAATGGGCATGCTGACCGACGCCTATACGCTGCCCTCTTTCATCCACGCGCTGGTGCGCGGCATGCGGCAGCGGCTGGAACTGCCCGTGATGCGCGCCAATCCGCCCTGCGTACTGCACTTCAAGGGAGAGCCGGGGCTGGACGAGCTCGATCTGCCGCCCGACGCCGAGGTCACGTGGTTCACCGGGGAGCAATCGAACAGCTCCATGACCATCGGTGGCGTGGCCATGCTCAAGCTGATCCGCCACATCGTGCCGGGCGTGCATCCGGAAGCCGAGATGACACGCCGCCTGACGCAGGCGGGCTACACCAACAGCGCGCAGCTGCTCGGCGAAATCGTCCGGGTGAACGAGGACGGGACGCCGCACACCCTGGCGCTGATGCATGCCATCATCAACAACCAGGGCGATGCGTGGAGCTGGACGCTGGAATACCTGAAACGCACGCTCGAAGCAGCCGCCCTGACCGCCGAAAGCGTCGAGGACTACGACGAAGACCTGAAGGGCTATACCGCCTTTGCCTGCGCCATCGGCCGGCGACTGGGAGAGCTGCACGCGACCCTGGCCCAGCCCACCGACGATCCGGCCTTCGAGCCTCAGAGGGCTAGCGCCGCCGACGCGCGCCGCCGCGCTGCCGACGTCACCGCGATGCTGGATCGCGGGCTGAAGCTATTGACGGACAACATGGGCCGGCTGGAGGCCGGCTGCGCCGAGAAGGCACGGCGCCTGATCTCCCAGCGCGACCAGTTGGTGGACGCCGTCAAGACTTTGGCGCAGCACGAGACCGGCAGCCTGCACATCCGTATCCACGGCGATTTCCATCTGGGGCAGGTGCTGGTGGCGCAAAGCGACGCCTACATCATCGACTTCGAGGGCGAACCGGCGCGCACGCTGGAAGAGCGCCGCGCCAAGAGCAGCGCGTCGCGCGATGTCGCCGGGTTGCTGCGTTCCTTCGACTACGCCGCCGCGACGGTCGCCAACGGTTTCGGCGATGTGGAAGCCGCCAACGTGGAGGTACAGCCGGCCGAGACCGTGCTGCGCCACCGCCGCCGCGACCTGATCGTCCGCTTCCGCGAGGTGGCCAACGAAGCCTTCCTGTCTGCGTATCGCGAGGTCGCCCGCAATGCCAAGCCACAGTGGATGGATGAAAGCCAGGAGAACCCGCTGATCGACCTCGCCCTTATCGAGAAAGCCGCTTACGAAATCGCCTATGAGGCGGCCCATCGGCCGGACTGGGTCAGCATCCCGCTGAACGGGCTTGCCGCGCTGGCCGATCGCCTGCTGTCCGCCGAAACCGCCTCCGGGCCCGCCAATGCTGAATAGGAATACCGGCTTTATGACGCCCGCCTTCACCTTCGCCACGCCTCCCGATGCCTTGCAAGGGGATATCGACATGCTGCTCACGGGGCGGCATGTCGACCCCTTCGGCACACTTGGCGCCCATCCGGATGGCGACAGCACGGTGGTCCGTGTGTTTGCGCCGAACGCGCGCGGTGTCTCGCTGCTGCCCGCCGGCACGGACACCGCCATCGAAATGCAGCCTATCCGCGATGGTTTTTTCATGGCCCGGGCCGCCGGGCTACCCGCCGGCCAGCCGGACGCCTACCGCTTGCGCATCGATTGGGGAGGCTCCGTGCAGGAAACGGAAGACCCCTACGCCTTCGGCACCTTGCTGGGCGACCTGGACCTGCACCTGATCCGCGAGGGCCGCCACGAATCGCTGGCCGACTGCCTGGGCTCGCACATCCTCACCGAGCAGGGCGTGCAAGGCGTGCGCTTCGCGGTGTGGGCACCGAACGCGCGCCGCGTATCGGTGGTGGGCGATTTCAATTCCTGGGACGGCCGGCGCCATCCCATGCGCCTGCGCCATAGCGCCGGTGTCTGGGAGCTGTTCATCCCCCGCCTGCGCGCCGGTGAACGCTACAAATATGAAGTCGTCGGCGTGGGCGGCGACGTCCTTCCGCTGAAGGCCGACCCCCTGGCGCGGCAGACGGAGATGCCGCCCGCGACGGCGTCCGTGGTTCCGCCGCCCGGAGACTTCTCATGGACCGACGAAGAATGGATGGCGAGCCGCGCCGCGCGCCATGCGCCGGACGCGCCGATCTCGGTCTACGAGGTGCATGCGGGATCCTGGCTGCCACGCGACGGCGCCCAGGATGTCAGCGTCTGGGAGCAATTGGGCGACAGGCTGGTGCCCTACGCGACCGATATGGGGTTCACGCACCTCGAACTGATGCCCATCATGGAGCATCCCTTCGGCGGATCCTGGGGCTACCAGCCGCTGGGCGTCTTCGCGCCCACGGCGCGCTATGGCACGCCGGCCGACTTCGCCCGCTTCGTCGACCGCTGCCACGCGGCCGGCCTGGGCGTGATCCTGGACTGGGTGCCGGCCCACTTCCCCACCGATACCCACGGCCTGGCGCAATTCGACGGCACGGCGCTCTACGAATACAGCGATCCCCGCGAGGGCTTCCATCCCGACTGGAACACGCTGATCTACAACCTGGGCCGCACGGAGGTCCGCAACTTCATGGTCGCCAGCGCGCTGGAATGGGTACGCCGCTACCATGTGGATGCCCTGCGCGTGGACGCGGTGGCTTCCATGCTGTACCGCGACTACAGTCGCGAAGCGGGCCAGTGGATACCGAATCGCTACGGCGGGCGCGAGAACCTGGAGGCCGTCGAGTTCCTGCGCGACATGAACGCCACCGTCATGCGGCTGTGTCCCGGCGCCATCACCGTGGCGGAGGAATCGACGGCCTGGCCCGGCGTCACCGCGCGCCCCGAAGACGGCGGCCTGGGCTTCACGTACAAGTGGAACATGGGGTGGATGCACGACACGCTGCGCTACCTGCACCATGACCCTATCCATCGCCGTTATCACCATCACGACATGACCTTCGGCATGGTCTACGCGTATTCGGAGCGCTTCATCCTGCCGCTGTCGCACGACGAGGTCGTGCACGGCAAGGGATCGCTGCTGAACAAAATGCCGGGCGACCGCTGGCAGCGCTTCGCCAACCTGCGTGCCTATTACGGTTTCATGTGGACCCATCCCGGCCGCAAGCTGCTGTTCATGGGCGGCGAAATCGCGCAGGCGCGGGAATGGGACCACGATTCCAGCCTCGATTGGCCCGCGCTGGACGACACGCTGCACCGTGGCGTCCAGCATCTGGTGCGCGACCTGAATCGTCTGTACCGGGACCTGCCCGCGCTGCACCGGCACGACACCGATCCCAGCGGCTTCGACTGGGTGGTGGGCGACGACAGCGCCAACAGCGTCTTTGCCTATCTGCGCAAGGATGGCGACCGGCTGGTGCTGGCCGTCAGCAACATGACGCCCGTGCCGCGCCATGACTATCGCATCGGCGTGCCGCGCGCGGGCTGGTGGCGCGAGCGGCTGAATACCGATGCGGCGGATTACGGTGGATCCGGCGTCGGCAACGGCGGCGGCCGGCATACCGACGAGGTCGGCGGACATGGGCAGGCGCAGTCGCTATCCCTGACGCTTCCGCCCCTGGCCACGGTGATATTCGAGCTGCAAGGATAGACCGCCCATGCCTGGTCCGCTTCCCGACCGGCTCTTGCCGGGACTGCCCTATCCTTTGGGGGCGTCCAGCGATGGGCTGGGTGTCAACTTCGCGGTCTTCTCCGCCAACGCGAGCCGGATCGACCTGTGCATCTTCGATGCACGCGGCCGCAAGGAGATCCGCCGCATGCCGCTGCCCGAGTGCACCGACGAGATCTGGCACGGCTACCTGCCGGACGCCGCCCCCGGGCTGGTGTACGGCTACCGTGCCTACGGCCCCTACGATCCCCGCCACGGCCATCGCTTCAATCCGCACAAGCTGCTGCTGGACCCCTACGCGCGGCAGCTGGTCGGCCCGCTGCGCTGGACCGACGCCCTGTTCGGGTATCGCGTCGGCCACGCGCGCGGCGACCTGATGCCGGATCGCCGCGACAGCGCCCCCGCCATGCCCAAAGGGGTCGTGACCGACGAAACCTTCAACTGGAGCGAAAGCAGGCGGCCGCATACGCCGTGGGAAAACACGGTTATCTACGAGGCCCACGTGCGCGGTGTCTCGATGCGCCGCGACGATATCTGGCCGCACATGCGCGGCACCGTCAGCGCGCTGTCGAATCCGCGCTTCATCGACCATTTGTGCAAGATCGGCGCGACAGCCATCGAGCTGCTGCCGGTCCATGCCTTCCTGCAGGATAAGTTCCTGGTGGAAAAAGGGCTAAGCAACTATTGGGGCTATAGCACGCTGTCGTACTTCGCGCCCGAGCCGGCCTACCTTCCGCAGGGCGACCCGAACGAGCTGCGCATGGCGATCCGCCGCCTGCAGGCCGCGGGTATCGAAGTCATCCTGGACGTGGTCTACAACCATACCTGCGAAGGCAACGAACTGGGGCCCACCTTTTCCTGGCGCGGCCTGGACAATGCCAGCTACTACCGGCTGATCCCCGGCGACGAGCGCTACTACATCAACGATACCGGCTGCGGCAATACGGTGAACCTGTCGCATCCGCGCGTGCTGCAGATGGTGCTGGATTCGCTGCGCCACTGGGCCACGTCATATCGCGTGGACGGCTTCCGTTTCGATCTTGGGGTGACGCTGGGCCGGGAAGGCACCGGTTTCGATCCCGGATCGGGCTTCTTCGATGCCATCCTGCAGGACCCGGTGCTCTCGCGCCTGAAACTGATTTCCGAACCCTGGGACATCGGGCCGGATGGCTACCAGCTGGGCCAGCATCCACCCGGCTTCGCCGAATGGAACGACAAGTTCCGCGATACGGTGCGGCGCTTCTGGCGCGGCGATCCCGGCCAGCGCGGCAGCCTGGCCGAGCGCATGGCCGGTTCCAGCGACGTCTTCGACCGGCGCCACCGGCGGCCGTGGGCCTCGATCAACTTCGTCGCGGCGCACGATGGCTTCACGGTACGCGACGTGGTCAGCTACAACGAAAAGCACAACGAGGCCAACCTGGAAGGCGGCCGCGACGGCCATAACGAGAATTGCAGCCGCAACTGGGGTGCCGAAGGGCCGACCGACGACCCGCAGATCCAGCACGTGCGACGCCGCATCCAGCGCGCCCTGCTGGCCACGGTACTGCTCTCCTACGGCACGCCCATGCTGCTGTCGGGCGACGAGTTCGGCAACAGCCAGGACGGCAACAACAATGCCTATTGCCAGGATAACGCCCTGTCCTGGCTGGACTGGGAGCAGGCCGGGAGCCAGGACGGGCGCGACCTGACCGCCTTCGTGGCCCGCATTGCCGCCTGCCGGCGCGAGCACGCCAGCCTGCGCAGCACGCGCTACATGCACGCGCATCAGGAGACCGCGCCGGGCATGGCCGGTGTCACCTGGTTCGACGTGAACGGCCATCCCATGACGGAAGAAGCCTGGCACGATCCCGAGGGCCGGGCCCTGGGCTTGCGGAGGGCGATCGGCACGCGCGACGGGCTGGACGTCACGCTGACATTGATCAATGGCAGCGGCAGCGACGTGTCCTTCGCGCTGCCGAACGATATGACGTGGCGCATGCTGGCCGATTCGACGCGGCCGGAGGTGCCGGAACACAACATTCATGGCCATCACGTGACGATGCACGCGCACGGGATTGCGCTATTGAGCGGGTATCCGCGCAGGGAGCATGCATGACTAGCATCGACACATCCGCAGAGACGGACAAACCCCGGGACGGCGGCGCCCGTGCCGCGTCCCTGCCCGCTTTCGGCGCCTGGCATTTGCCCAGCGGACTGACCCGGTTCCGCATCTGGGCGCCCAACGCCAAAGACGGCGTCCGCCTGGAGATCGCCGGGCGCGACCCGCTGCCGATGTCCGACGTCGGCGACGGCTTCTACGAGATCCAGACCCCCTGCCCGCCCGGCACGCGCTACCGCTACCGCGTGGCCCCGGACCTCAGCGTGCCCGACCCCGCCTCGCGCCTGCAGGCCGGCGATGTCCACGACGACAGCGTCGTCATCGCCCCCGATTCCTACCCCTGGTGCAACACCGGCTGGCGCGGGCGCCCCTGGCACGAAACGGTCATCTATGAAGTCCACGCCGGGCTGGCCGGCGGCTACGCCGGTATCGAACAGCGCCTGCCCGAGCTCGCCGAGCTGGGCATCACGGCGATCGAGCTGATGCCCATCGCGGACTTTCCCGGGCCGCGCAACTGGGGCTACGACGGGGTACTGCCTTATGCGCCGGACTGCGCCTACGGCACCCCCGACGAACTGAAGCGCATGATCGATACGGCGCACGGGCTGGGATTGATGGTGTTCCTGGACGTGGTCTACAACCACTTCGGGCCGGATGGCAATTACCTGTCGGCCTATGCCGCCGATTTCTTCCGCACCGATCTGCATACGCCCTGGGGCGTGGCCATCGACTTCCGCCGCCGCGCGGTGCGGCAGTTCTTCGCCGAAAACGCGCTGTACTGGCTTGACGAATACCGTTTCGACGGCCTGCGCCTGGACGCGGTGCACGCCATCCGCGATACGGGCTGGCTGGAGGAAATGGCCGGCTTCGTGCGCGCGCATCTGCCCGCCGACCGGCTGGTTCACCTGGTGCTGGAGAACGACGACAACCAGGTCCATCCGCTGGAACACGGCTATCAGGCACAGTGGAACGACGACGGCCACCACGTGCTGCATCAGTTGCTGACGGGCGAAAGCGAAGGCTATTACGCCGACTACGCCATGCATCCCGCGCAGCGGCTGACCCGTGCCTTGACCGACGGCTTCATCTACCAGGGCGAAGCCTCGCAGCATCGTGGCGGCGCGCCGCGCGGCGAACCGAGCGCCCATTTGCCGCCTACCTCCTTCGTGCTGTTCCTGCAGAACCACGACCAGGCCGGCAACCGCGCCATGGGAGAACGACTGATCTCGCTGTTGCGCGGCGACACCCGGCCTTTGCGCGCGGCTGTCGCGCTCTTGCTGCTCGCGCCGCAGATTCCCTTGATCTACATGGGGGAAGAACGCGGTTCCACGACGCCCTTCCTGTACTTCACCAGCCACACCGATCCGCAGCTGGCGCAGGCGGTGCGCGACGGCAGGCGCAAGGAGTTCGAGCAATTCCGCGCCTTCGCCCATGCCGACACACGCGACCGCATTCCGGACCCCAACGACCCGGAGACCTATAACCGGTCCAACCCTTACCTCGCGCCGGCGGACCCGGAATGGATGGACTACTACCAGAACCTGCTGCAACTGCGGCAACGCGTGATCGTGCCGCGGCTGGAAGACGCCCACTCCCTCGGCGCCCACGTCCTGGGCCTGCGCGCGGTCGTGGCGCAATGGCTGCTGGGCGACGGCGCCGTGCTGTCGTTGTACGTGAACCTGGGCTCGGTGGACCTGCGCCCCGACTGGCTGCAGGAGGACCGCGGAGAGGAAGTTCTGCTCTTCGAAAGCGAGACAGGCGCCGGCCGCGCGCTGTACGATGGCCTGCTGCAGCACGGCGCAACGGTGGCTTTGTTGAAGGAGCTGGCATGAGCGGGCTCGCGATTCCGCAGGACGAACATCAGGCGCTGGCGATGCTGGCCGAACGGGCGGGCATCGCCGTCCACTGGACCGACGCCCGCGGCCGGCCGCAGCGGGTGGGCGACGACGCCATGCGCGCCCTGCTCCAGGCGCTGGAGCTGCCTGCGGGCAGCGCCGAACAGATACGCGACAGCTTCGGCCGGCTGGCCCATGAACGCGAAGGACACGAGGACTTCGTCATCATCGACGCCGGCGCGCCCATTGTGCTGCGCGGCGTGCGCGACATGCGCTTCGAACTGGCCGACGAAACGGGCCAGGTACGCGAGCTGACCGCCCATGGCGTGGAGGACGACACCGCTCACCTGCCTCCTCTCGATACCCCCGGCTATTACCGCCTGCGCGGCGATGGCCGCGAATGGACGTTGGCGGTCGCGCCGCATCGCTGTCCCGGCGTCGGCGATGCCATGGAAACCGCGACGCCCCGCGCCTGGGGCGTGGCGGTGCAGCTATACAGCCTGCGCCGGGCGCACGACGCCAGGCCGGCCCGCGCGTCCGGACTGGGCGATTTCACCGCCCTGGCGCAATTGGCCGGCGCGGCCGCGGCCCGCGGCGCGCAGGCACTCGCGATCAGTCCGGTGCATGCCATGTTCGCCGCCGATCCCGGCCGCTACAGCCCCTATGCCCCATCCAGCCGGCTGTTCCTGAACAGCCTTTACGCCGATCCCTGCCACCTGCTGGGAGAGCCGGCCGTCGGCGCCGCGCTGGACGCCCTGAGCCTTGGCGACGAGATCCTGCGCCTGGACGACCTGCCCCTGATCGATTGGCCCGCCGTGGCGCGCCTGCGCATGAAACTGCTGCGGCGCCTCTACGAGGAATTCCGCGCCGACGGCAGCCCTGCCCTGCATGCCGATTTCGATACCTTCCGCAGGGCGGGCGGCGAGCCGCTGGAAAGCCACGCGCGCTTCGAGGCGCTGCATGCGCGGCACCTTCCGCCGCTGGGCGATGCGACGGACTGGCGCCACTGGCCCGCCGACCTGCGCGATCCCACGGGGGCCGGTGTCAGGGCATGGGCGCATGCGCACGACAAGGAAGTCGCGTATCACATCTTCCTGCAATGGCTGGCGGCGCGCGGGCTCGCCCACGCGCAACATGCCGCCCGCGATGCCGGCATGGCCATCGGCCTGATCAGCGACCTGGCGGTGGGTACCGACCCCGGCGGCAGCCATGCATGGAGCCGGCAGGCCGACATCCTGTCCGACCTGTCGCCCGGCGCGCCGCCGGACGTCTACAACCCGCTGGGGCAAAGCTGGGGCCTGACCGCGTTTTCGCCGCGGTCCTTGCGCCTGAACCACTATGCGGCCTTCCGCGAAATGCTGCGCGCTTCGCTGGCGCATACGGGCGGCGTGCGCATCGACCATGTACTGGGCCTGGCGCGCATGTGGCTGGTGCCGCGCGACGCATCGCCGAAGGACGGCGCCTATCTGCGCTACCCGCTCGAAGACATGCTGCGCCTGGTCGCGCTGGAGGCGTGGCGCCACCGCGCCATCGTCGTCGGCGAAAACCTCGGTACCGTGCCGGAGGGATTCAACGACCGCATCGAGCGCGCCGGCATGATGGGCATGAGCGTGCTCTGGTTCCAGCGCGAAGGCTGGAGCGATCCCACGCCTTTTATGCCGCCGCCGTCCTGGCCCGCGTCCTCCGTCGCCCTGACCACCACGCACGATCTGCCCACCGTGGCCGGGTGGTGGACCGGTACCGACATCGGCTGGCGCGCCCGCCTGGGCCTGCTGGGCGACGACGAGCACGAGAACGGCATGCACGAGCAGCGCGCGCGCGATCGCGGCGCCCTCTGGCACGCGCTGCGCCAGGCCGGATGCGTCGCGCACGACGCCCCTCACGAGCCGCCGCCGGAAGCCCCCATCGAAGACGTCCTGCGGTTCGTCTCGCAGACGCCCTCGCCCCTGATGCTGGTGCCCGCCGAGGATTTGCTCGGGCTGAACGAACAGCCGAACCTGCCGGGCACGACGGACCAGCACCCGAACTGGCGCCGCCGGTTGGGCGCCGATGCCGCCAGGCTCTTCGACAGCGAAGCCACCCGCCGGCGCGCCGACGCGGTCGCCCACACACGGAGTACCCCATGAGCCCCCCGCGCGCCACCGTCCGCCTGCAGTTGCACAAGGATTTCACGCTGTCCGATGCCCGCGACCGGGTGCCCTACTTCGCCCGACTGGGGGTAAGCCACCTGTACCTGTCGCCCATCACGCGCGCCCGCGCCGGGTCCCAGCACGGCTACGACGTGGTCGATCATGCACAGGTCAATCCCGAACTGGGCGGCGAAGCGGCGCTGCGCGAGCTGGCCGCCACCGCGCGCACGGCCGGGCTCGGCCTGATCGTCGATATCGTGCCCAACCACATGGCGACCAGTACCGACAATCCGTGGTGGCACAGTATTCTCGAACATGGCCGCGCCAGTCCGCATGCGGAATGGTTCGATATCGCATGGGACGGTGTCGACAAGGAACTGCAGGGCAAAGTACTGGCGCCGTTCCTGGGCAAGCCCTACGGCGAGGCGCTGGCCGCGGGCGATATCACGCTGCGTCACGATGCCGCCGCCGGCCGTTTCGAGCTGGATGTCCACGGTACCCCCTATCCCTTGAACGCCGACAGCCTGCGGACGCACGGACCCCGCGATGCCGGCGGCCTGGCCGACTTCGATCCCGCCACGGAAGCGGGTCGCGAACGCCTGCATGCCTTGCTCGAATGCCAGCATTACCGGTTGGCGTGGTGGCGCGCCGCGCCCGAAGAAATCAACTGGCGGCGCTTCTTCGAGATCAGCGATCTGATCGGTGTACGCGTGGATAGGCCCGACGTATTCGATGCCGTGCATGCGATGACGCTGCGCTTCTACGAGGAAGGGCTGATCGACGGCGTGCGCGTGGATCACGTGGATGGGCTAAGCGACCCCATCGGCTACTGCGGCCGCCTGCGGGCGGCGCTGGCCGAACGCGTGGC
Organism: Bordetella genomosp. 11; assembly: GCF_002261215.1. Lineage (NCBI taxonomy): Bacteria > Pseudomonadati > Pseudomonadota > Betaproteobacteria > Burkholderiales > Alcaligenaceae > Bordetella > Bordetella genomosp. 11. The sequence continues at coordinate 2,128,975 of NZ_NEVS01000004.1, forward strand.
GCGACGGCCGGAGTCCCTGCGTGCGCACGAGCCCTATCTGGTCATCGAAAAAATCCTGGCCGACGACGAAACGCTGGACGATCGCTGGCAGGTCGACGGCACGACCGGCTATGACTTCATGAGCCAGGCAGGCGCGGTGCTGCACGACCCCGCCGGAGAACAGACGCTGACCGACCTGTGGGACCGCCTGTCCGGCGATCCGCGGCCGTTTTCCGCCGTGGCGAACGAGGCGCGCGACCTGATGCTGTTGCGCCACTTCCCGGCGGAACGGCTGGCCGCCGCGCGCGCGCTGCATCGTGTGGCGCGCCTGGACCTGCGTACGCGCGACTGGGGCGAATCCGCCATTCTGCGCGTCCTGTGGGATCTGTTGTCGGTGTTCCCGGTGTACCGCATCTACGCGGACGAGCGCGGCTGGCATCACATGGACCGCGTGCGGTTCGAGCACGCCGCCACGCAGGCGCATGCCCGCATACGGCTGGACCGCGACGGCGACGATGGCCCGCTGCTGCAATTGATGTCGGGCTGGCTGGGCGGCGAACCCCCGGAAAACTTCCCGCCGGAGGAATGCCTCGCGCGGCGCGAGGCCATACGCCGCTTCCAGCAGCTTACGCCTCCGTTGACGGCGAAGTCGCTGGAGGACACGGCGTTCTACCGCTACGGACGGCTGCTGTCGCGCAACGAAGTCGGCGCCGATCCCGCGCTGTTCAGCATGGCGCCCGACGTCTTCCACCGCCGCTGCGCGGCGCGCGGACGGCATTTCCCGGACGCCATGGTGGCCACCGCCACCCACGACCATAAGCGCGGCGAGGACACGCGTGCCCGCCTGGCCGCATTGAGCGAGGTATCGGCGCTGTGGTCCGATACCGTCATGGACTGGATGAACCGGCATGTGCCGGCCACGTACAGCGGCGCCGGCACCGTATCGCCGCATCCGGCGGACGTGTACATGCTGCTGCAGACCCTGGTGGGCGCCTGGCCCCTGACGCTGCGCCCGGACGATGCGGCCGGCCTGCGCGCCTTCGGCGACCGGGTGTCGGCCTGGCAGCAGAAATCCCTGCGCGAAGCCAAGCTGCGCACCAGCTGGGTGGTGCCGGACGCGACCTATGAAACCGCCTGCGAAGACGTACTGCGCAAGCTGCTGGAACCCGCCCAGGAGCCGGATGCCCCGGCCCTGGAACTGGCGGCCTTCGCGGCGCGCATTGCACCGGCGGGTATCGTCAACAGCCTGTCGCAGACACTCTTGCGCATGACCGTCCCGGGCGTGCCCGACCTGTATCAAGGCACGGAGTTCTGGGATTTCAGCCTGGTCGATCCCGACAACCGCACCCCCGTCGACTACGACGCACGCATGGCGGCGCTGGATGCATCCGATGCCGCCGACCCCGACGCGCTGCTGGCCAACTGGCGCGATGGCCGCATCAAACAGGCGATCGTGCGCGGCGCCCTGCGCGCACGGCACGATCACGCCGACATCTTCGCGCGGGGCGGCTACGTTCCCCTGCCCATCCTGGGGCCGCGCGGCGCCCATGTCCTGGCTTTCGTGCGGTGCGTGGAGGACAGGTGCGTCTTCGTCCTGGCGCCGCGGCTGTGCGGCCAGGCCCTGCGCACGGAAGCGGGCGACGATCCCTCGGCTGCGCCCACCGCCCTGCCGCGAATCGACAGCGATTTCTGGGATACGACGGCGGTCGTCCTACCGCACCGCTATGCCGGTGTGATGCTGCGCGATGCGCTCAGCGGCCGCGAGCGCCGCGTGGGCGCCGACAGCATCCTGCCGCTGGGCGAAGCCCTGGCGGATTTTCCGGTAGCGCTGCTGATACCTGACTGATCCGCCGCCCGGCGGCCACGCGACCGGATTTCGCCGCCGCCCGGCGGCATGCCGCATGCAGCCCGGACAGGGCCGCATGCGGACCGGCGCGCCCTTGCGCGCCTGGCGGTCCCGTGCCGTGCTCATGTGGGACCTCCCATGCCCAGCCGCTTTCACGCCATCGCGCGCGTAGCAATCGCCCTGGTGAAAAACAGTTTTCCATCTTCCTGAAATAGATAGGATCCTATTAGTTAGCTTAAAATCTTTTTCATGAAAAAGCCCTCCGACACCCGACTAGCGGTCCTGACCGCCCACATGCTGGTGATACATCGCGCCTATCGCGCCGCGGCGGACAAGGCCCTGGCTGACTACGGCCTGTCGCAGGCCACTGCCTGGCCCGTTATCTGGGTCGGACGCCTGGGCGACGGCGTGCGCCAGGGCGTCCTGGCCGAAGCCATGGGCGTGGAAGGACCTTCGCTGGTCCGCGTGGTGGACCAGCTGGAAACCGCCGGCCTGATCGAACGCCGCGAGGACGCGCTGGACCGCCGCGCCAAGACGCTGCATCTGACACCCGCCGGGCATGCGCTGCGCGAACGTGTGGAACAAATGCTGGTGCACCTGCGGCGGCAGGTGTTTCGCGGGGTGGATGCAGCCGATGCCGAGGCCTGCATCCGCGTCTTCGAACAGGTCAAGGCATCGCTGGCCCACATCGAACCGATTCCGGTAACGGGCGCCCGGCAGGAGCGCAAGCAATGAAACTGCCGACGGCGGAAGAATCGCTGTTCTCCATCAAGGCCTATATCGGCGCGATGGCGGCGCTTTACCTGTCCATGCGGCTCGACCTGCCCCGTCCTTTCTGGGCAGTTACCACCGCGTATATCGTTTCGCAGCCTTGGGCGGGAGCCGTGCGCTCCAAGGCCCTGTTCCGGCTGGTCGGCACGTTCTTCGGCTGCGCGGCAGTCGTGTACCTGGTGCCCAGGCTGGCCGACTATCCGGTGCTCATGGTACTGGCCCTGTCGCTGTGGGTAGGCGTGTGCCTGTATCTCGCCGTGCTCGACCGCACGCCGCGCTCCTACCTGTTCATGCTGGCCGGCTATACGGCGGCCATGATCGGACTGCCCAGCGTGACCGCGCCCGAGACCGTCTTCGATACCGGGCTGGCCAGGGTGGAGGAAATCGCCGCCGGCATCCTGTGCGCCATGCTCGCCCACAGCCTGATCCTGCCGCGCGGCATCGGCGGCGCGGTGGTCGGCAAGCTCGACCAGGCCTTGCGCGACGCCCGCATATGGATACAGGACGCGCTGCGGGGCGACACGGTGTCCCAAAGCGCGCGCGATCGCCGGGCGCTTGCCAACGATATTACCCAGCTGCGCCTGCTCGCCACGCATGTGCCTTACGACACCGGCAACATACGCTGGACCGCGCGTTCCGTGATGGCCATGCAGGATCGCATGGCGGCCCTGACGCCCACCATATCCTCGCTGGAAGACCGCCTGCGCGCGCTGCGGGCCTCGGGGCGTCCGCTGCCGGCGGACTTGCCCGCGCTGCTGGACGATATATCGGCCTGGGTGCAGGCGGGTCCGCGCGGCGACCAGGCCGCGGCCGCCGCGCTGCGCGAGCGCGCGGCCAACGTGGCGCCGGAAATCCACGCGGACAGCGACTGGCACGATCTGTTGCTGGTCAGCCTGGCGGCACGCCTGCGCGAGCTGATCGGCCACTGCGAACGCGGCTTCGCCCTGCGCCGCGATATCCAGGACGGTCTCGCGGGCGCGCCGGTGCGCATCCGGCGCCAGGCCGCGACGTCCAATCGCGCCCTGCATCACGACCATGGCATCGCCTTGCTGTCGTCCGTCTCGGCGGCGGTGGCGATCGGCGCGGTGTGTGCGTTCTGGATCGGCACGGCGTGGACCAACGGCGCCACGGCGGCGCTGATGGCGGCCGTCTTCAGCTGCTTTTTCGCGTCGCAGGACGACCCCGTCCCGGGCATCAGGCAGTTCCTGCTCTACACGGTGGTGTCGATCCCGATCTCCGCCGTCTACCTGCTGTGCGTCCTGCCCGCCGTGCACTCCTTCGAGATGGTGGCGCTGACGATGTTTCCGGTATGTTTCGTGTGCGGTGTTTACCTCGCGCGGCCGGCCAGCACGGGCAAGGCCATGGCGGTGTTTTTCGGCATTTCCGGCACGCTTGCCCTGCACGACACCAACACCGCCGACGTGGTGTCCTTCCTGGACACGATGATCGCGCAGATCGTAGGCGTGGGCAGCGCGGCGCTGGTGGCCGCGCTGCTGCGCAGGATCAGCACCGAATACAGTGCGCGGCGCATCCAGGCGGCGAACTGGCGCGAACTGGCCCATATGGCGACGGCGGATCGCCCGCCCACCGGCAACAGCCATACGGTCCGCATGCTGGATCGCATCGGCCTGCTCTACACCCGCCTGGCGGCGGGCGGCCCGAACGACTCCTCCGTGGCGGAGGACACCTTGCTCGACCTGCGGGTCGGCAACGAGATCGCCGAACTGCAGCGCGCCCGCCGCGACCTGCCCATCGCCGACGCCACGATCCGGCCGGTGCTGTCGTGCCTGGGCGATTGGTTCCGCGGCCGCATCCATGGGCGCGAGGCGATCCCCGATGCATTCCTCCCGCGCCTGGACCAGGCCCTGTCGCGCGTGAATGCCACGCCGGCCGGCTCGGCCCGCGAACGCGCCATCGTTGCGCTGGTCGGCCTGCGGCGCGGACTGATCCCTCAGGCGTCCGACTACGTACCGGCGCTTGCGGCAACGGCCGCCGCGCCCCGCTTGCAGCCGGGAGCCTCGTCATGATCGGCGAAGTCAGTCTCTACGGCATCTACATGCCCTGGCTGCTGATCCTGGCCATCCTGACACTCGGCCTGTCGTGGTTCGTGCGCCGCCTGCTGGCGCTGACCGGCGTCTATCGCCTGGTATGGCATCCCGCCCTGTTCGATCTGGCCTTGTACGTCCTGTTGCTGTACGGCGTGGTCTGGATTTCACCGTACGTTTCTTCGAGAATTTCATGAAGCTTCCTGCCTTGCCCGGCCCCCTCGCCTGGATCCGGTTCGCGTTCACGGCCTTGCTGGTGGTCGCCGCCATCGTTGCCGGCCGGCATCTATGGGCGCACTACGAGCTGGAGCCCTGGACGCGCGACGGCCGGGTCAAAGCCTATGTCGTCCAGGTGGCCCCCGATGTGTCGGGCCTGGTCACCGCCGTCCCGGTGCGGGACAACCAGGACGTCAAGGCCGGCGATGTCCTGTTCGAAATCGACCGCGCCCGTTTCCAGCTGGCCTATGACCAGGCCAAGGCGGCCGTCGCCGCGCAGACGGTGGCGCTGCAGCAGGCCACGCGCGACGCGCGGCGCAACCGGGAACTGGGACAGCTCGTATCCGCCGAAGCGCGCGAACAAAGCCAGACCCGCGTGGAACAGGCGCAAGCCGAGCTCGCGCAGGCCAAGGTGTCCCTGGAGGTCGCCAGCCTGAATCTGCAGCGCAGCCGCATCGTGGCGGCCACGGACGGCCGTGTCACCAACCTGGATCTGCGGGTCGGCGCCTACGCCGCGGCCGGCCGTCCCGTCATGGCGTTGGTGGACGGCGGCAGCTTCTATGTGGAAGGCTACTTCGAAGAAACGAAACTGCCGCGCATCCACGAAGGCGACCGCGTCACCGTTGCGCTGATGGGCGAGCCGCATGTACTGCGCGGCCATGTGGAAAGCATCGCGCTGGGCATCGCCGACCGTGACCGCACCAGCGCGGCCAACATGCTGCCGAATGTCAATCCCAACTTCAACTGGGTACGGCTGGCGCAGCGCATTCCCGTGCGGGTGCACATCGACGAGGTGCCCGATGGGGTACGGCTGGTGGCCGGACAGACCGCCACGGTGTCGGTGGCCGACGCCGATGCGCCGGCCAGGACCGCGCGGATATCGGACTGAGGTTGGCATCATGATGTTCATACGCCATGCACTCGCCGCGGCGGCCACGGCCACGCTGGCAGCCTGCGCCACGGTCGGTCCCGATTACCGCATACCGGATTCCGCGGTCGTCAACCGGCCCGCTTCCTCCGCGCCCTTTATGGGCGCCCAAGGCAACGCGGCATTCCTGGCCCGGGCGGTGCCCGGAGACTGGTGGCAGCTTTACGATGACCCGGCCTTGAACGCGCAAGTCGCCAAGGCGCTGGATGCCAACACGGATCTGCGCGTGGCGGCGGCCAACCTGGAACACGCCGACGCGATCCTGCGCGAAGCGCAGGCGCAAACCCGGCCCGGCGCCACCGTCAGCGCATCGCCCACCTACGGCCACGTGTCCGGCATCCAGGAACTGGCGCCGGACTACCGCCCGCCGAACGCCTGGTCCTACAGCGGCAGCGCCGGCATCTCGTATCAGGTCGACCTGGTCGGGCAGATACGGCGCGCGATCGAGGCCGCGGGCGACGACCGCGAGGCGGCACAGGCCGCCTACGACGCCACGCGCGCCGCCGTCGCCGCGCAGACCACCCGTGCCTACACGACGGCCTGCGCCGCGGGAATGCAGCTGGAGTCGGCCCGGCATTCCGTCGACGTACAGGATCAATCGCTGCAGGCCACCGAACGGCTGCAACGCCTGGGGCGCGGCACGACGCTGGACGTCACGCGCGCCCGCAGCCAGCTGGAGCAACTGCGCGCCAACCTGCCGCCCCTGGAGGCACAACGGCGCACCGCGCTGTTCCAGCTGGCCACGTTGACGGGCGATACGCCTGCCCGGTTTCCGCCGGAACTGACGAACTGCGCCACCGTTCCCGCGCTGCGCCAGCCCATCCCGGTCGGCGACGGGGCCGCGCTGCTGCGCCGCCGCGCGGATATCCGTCAGGCCGAACGCAGCCTGGCCGCCGCCAACGCCCGCATCGGCGTGGCCACGGGCGATCTCTACCCGAAGATCACGCTGGGGCTGTCCGCTGGATCCGCGGGACCGGCCAAATTCTTCGGCGATGCCAGCACCTTCAGCTGGAGCATGGGACCGCTGATTTCCTGGACCATCCCCAACACCGGCGCGGTACAGGCCCGCATCGCCGAAGCTCAGGCCAATACCCGGGCGGCCTACGCGCGCTTCGACGCCACCGTGCTGAACGCGCTGCGCGAAACCGAAAGCGCGCTGGAGATCTACGCGCGGCAGCTGGATCGCGATGCTTCCCTGCGCGCTGCGCGCGACCAAAGCGCCGAGGCGGCGCGACAGGCGCGCACGCTGTACCAGTACGGCAAGACGGACTACCTGACGGTCCTCGATGCCGAACGCACGTTGGCCAGCAACGAAAGCGCCCTGGCCGCATCGCGGGCCGACCTGGCCAACGACCAGATCACGCTATTCCTGGCGCTGGGCGGCGGCTGGCAGACGCCGGACGCCGACGGCCGGACGGCGGCGCGCTGATCCGCCCGGCTGGCCGCGCATCGAAGCCGCGCATTCAAACTGCCTAGTGCAGCATCGTCCCGGGCGGCGCGGACTGGTTCAGGCCCAGCGCGGCCTCCCAGCTGCGCAGCGGGACGCAGGTCTGCAAGCGCACGACGGCGCGCTCGATCAAGGCAGGATGCAGCTCATGGCCCACGCGCGTGGCGATGTCTATCGTGGAATCGCCATGCAAGGCATCCAGGCGCGCCTGCGCCTGGCGCGCATGGTCGACCGGGATGACGCTATCGTCGGCCCCATGCAGCAAATGGATGGTGGTGTATTGCGGCGGGCTGTTGGGCATGGACGCATAGCGGCCGGAAAAGGCCAGCACGCGCCCCGCCAATCCGTCGTGCGCGGCGGTGGCTTCCAGCGCCATGATGGCGCCCTGCGAAAACCCGGCCAATGCCGTGTCGCTTTGCAGAAGATGAAAGCGCAGCTGCGCGGCGCGCACATACGCCACCAGGGCAGGCAGGGCGCCGGCCACCCGCGCGGAAAGGTTGTCCTCGCCGATGCCGCGCGCCGAAAACCATTGGCGGCCGTCGCCCGCCCCGTCGAAAGGTTCAAAGCCCGCGGGCACCACGATGGCCGATTGCGGAAAGGCGTGCCGCACCCCCGCGGCGAGGTCCCGCATATCGGCGGGCGTACCGCCCACGCCGTGCAGCAGGATGAACAATTGGCGCACCTCGCCATCCACGGGCACGTATTCGATGTCGCTGGAAAAACTCATAGGCTGCTCCGGTTCGGCAGCGGCGGCCGGGCCGCCCATGAGTGACATTCTAGGCCTGTTCTGCCGTCAGGCAGCAAAGCCCTCCAGCACGATCTTGCCGCGCGCCTTGCCGCTTTCCTGCAACGCATGGGCACGCCGCAGGTTGGCCGCGTCGATACGGCCGTAGCGTTCGCCCAGGGTCGATTGCAGCACGCCCTGGTCCACCAAGCGCGCCACGCGCTCCAGGTACTCATGCTGGCGAATCATATCGGGCGTCTGGTAGTACGACCGGGTGAACATCAGCTCCCAATGCAGCGATATGCACTTCCACTTCAACGGCATGACGTCCAGCGTCGCCGGGTCGTCGATGACCGCCAGCCGTCCCTGCGGGGCCAGGGCCTCCACCAGCTGCGGATAGTGGGAATCGGTGTGCGTCAGGCTTGCGACATGCGAGACCGACGGCACGCCCACCCGCTTCAACTCATCGATAAGACCGCGATGGTGATCGATAACGTGGTGCGCGCCCAGGCGCCGCACCCAATCCTGGGTTTCGGGACGCGACGCGGTGGCGATAACGGTCATCCGCGTCAGTTTGCTGGCGATCTGCGTCAGGATGGATCCCACGCCGCCGGCGCCGCCCATGATCAGCAGGGTCTGGCCGTCCCCGCCGCCTTCCGGTACCCCCAGCCGATCGAATAGCAATTCCCAGGCGGTCAGCGAAGTCAGCGGCAGCGCGGCCGCGTTGGCGAAATCCAGCGTGGCGGGCTTGTGGCCGGCGATACGTTCGTCGACGAGGCCGTATTCGGCGTTGCATCCGGGCCGCAGGAAGGAACCCGCGTAGAAGACCTCGTCGCCTGGCTTGAACAGCGATACGTCTTCGCCGACCTCCGTCACCACGCCCGCCGCGTCCCAGCCCAGGACGCGCGGCCCGTCCGGCGCGACCCCGCGCCGGACCTTGGTGTCGACCGGATTCACGGCGATGGCATGGATGCGTACCAGCAGGTCGCGCGGCCCCGGCTTGGGCACCGCGATGTCGGTGTCGTAGAGCGCGCGGGGATCTTCCGGCTCCAGGCCGGCCTGGTCGTAGACGATGGCTTTCATGATTACCTCTGCATCGGGATGGATGGCGGCGATTATGTCGGGTGGGCGCGGAGGGAAAAAGCGCCGTGGCGCGACAAGAGCTGCACTGTATCCAGGATAATCCCCGATCGGCATCCGCGGCCCGCGTGCCGCGTGGGCGGGCCGGCGGCATAGCGTCCCGGCGCGGCGCGGTCAGCGCGCCGCTGTCGCCCGGTATCCCAGTTGCGCCGACAGGGCATCCGCGGCATGCCGCAAGGCGCCGACAATATGCTGCGCGTCCGACTGCTCCCAGCGAAAGGTCGGGATCAGGAAGCCCAGGCTGCCCACCACCTGGCCTTCGGCATCGAAGAACGGGGCCCCCACCCCTACCGTGTTCGGCGTGCGGTGCGAATTCGTGACTGCGTGCCCATCCTGCCGGATGCGAGCCAGCGCCGCCTTGATGTCCGCTTCATCCGGCGTCAGTCCCTGCACCGGCGACGGGCCGCTCGCCGCGATCGCGGCGTCGATTTCCGCCGGGCTGAGATAGGCCAGTATTACCCGCGCGGTGGCGCCCCAGACCAGCGGTTCCAGCACATTCAGCCCGATGTTGTAGCGCATGGGATCGTCAGGAGATCCGCTTGCCGCATGGAACATCTTCAGTTGCCGGCGCTCCAGCAGCGTCAGCAGCGAGGTCTCGTGGAAGCGCTCGGACAGGGCCTGCAGATAGGGCTCGGCCAGGCGCCGGTAAGGCATGTGGCCGCCCAGTTTGGCCGCCATGCGGTAGATCTCCAGGCCGGGACCGAACGTGCCGCCGGGTTCATGCCCGGCGTAGTCGTTGTCGCGCAGCGTGGCCAACAGGCGATGGACGGTGCTGCGCGGCAGGTTCAGCCGCTGCGCCAGCGCCTGCGCGGATTCGCCCGGATGGTCGACCAGGCATTGCAGCAACAGCAGGATGCGCTTGACCGTACTGGTTTCCTTGCCTTCGCCGGCAGGCTCCCCGCCGCGTTCCGCTTCCGGCGCATCCGCGGCCTTTGCCCGCGGCGGGCGCCCGGCGCTTTTCTTTTCCCCGTCCCGGCCGCCTTGTGCCGGCCGCACGGCGGAGCCCTCGTTCCTGGTCTGTTTCATCGCGTTCCAAGTCTGCCTGTATCGGTCCGGCCGGATTGTAAAAGCCGCGCTGGCGAAAACCCGACGTTGACAAGCGTGCCACGCCAGCCGCAGAATTATCATTAATCGGACTGATGTCTCATTCAGTGAGACATCTCCAGAATAACAGCGGGCGGCGGCCCACGCAACGCCCGGCATCGCCGGCCCTTCGGGCCGGCCAACTTTCCCGTAGAGAGACACGATGGAATTGAACTTCGAAGGACGCACCGCCCTGGTCACGGGTGCCAGCCAAGGCATAGGCCGCACCACCGCACGCCTGCTGGCGCTGTCCGGCGCGAACGTGGTGGCCGTGGCGCGCCGCGTCGAACTCGTGGAGAAAAGCGCCGCCGAAATCGCCGAGCAGGTGGCCAGCCAGGGCAAGGGCGGCAAGATCATCCCGCTGCAGGCCGACTTCTACGACGAAGACGCGCCCGAGCGCGTGGCCGCCGAAGCGCAGCGCCTGCTCGGCCGCGTCGACATTCTGATGAACGCGGCCGGCGCCAGCCGCCCGGTACCCTTCGAAGCCACGCGGGACCAATGGCACGAAGGCATGCTGCTGAACTTCTTCCGTATCCGCGAGCTTACCCACGCCGTCGTGCCGGGCATGAAGCAGCATGGCTGGGGCCGTATCGTCACCTTCACGGGCACGTCGGAACCCCGCATGCTGAACGCCGCCTTCACCGCCAAGGCCGCCGTGCATGTGTGGTCCAAGGGACTGTCCCGGGAAGTCGCACCCTTCGGCATCACGATGAACTGCCTGCAACCCGGCCGTATCCGCAGCGAGCAGATCGCCAAGCGCTACCCCACCGCCGAAAGCGAGCGCGAATACGCCCAGGCGGAAATTCCCGTCGGCCGCTTCGGCGAGCCGGAGGAAATCGCGGCCGTCGCCCTCTTCCTGGCCTCGCCGCTGGCCAGCTACGTCACCGGCACTGTGATCCCCGTGGATGGCGGTTCCAGCCGCTTCGCGTTCTGACCGCCATGGCCACGCCGTCCGCCCCGACCGGGGCCGCCATTTCCCCACGGCCGCAGGCGCCCTCCGCCAACGAGCCCGGCGACCGTCCGGCTTGCACCGTACTGCAACGCCTGGCGGCCTTCGTCCACGACGTGCACTACGAGGCCCTGCCGCCAGAAGTGGTCCACTACGCCAAGCGCCTGATCCTGGACACGCTGGGTTGCGCCTTCGGGGCCATGGAAAGCGATGTCGCGGCAGCGCTGCGCCGTTTCGCCGATGACATCGGCGGCGCGCCTCAGGCCACGCTGATCGGCAGCGGACTGAAAACGTCGGTCGCGCTGGCCACGCTGGTCAACGGCGGCCTGCTGCGCTACCTGGACAGCAACGACTACTACTTCGGGCGCGACCCCGCGCATCCCAGCGGCAACCTCGCGCCGGCCCTGGCCATGGCCGAACGCCAGGGGCGTGACGGCAAGACGCTGATCGCGGCGCTGGTGGGCGCCTATGAAGTGCACCTGCGGCTGGCCGATCATGCCGGCGAGCCCTCGCTGTGGCGGCGCGGCTGGCATCACGGCACCAATGCGCAGTTTTCCAGCGCGGCCCTGGCCGCGCGGCTGGCCGGCCTGGACCCGGACCGGACGGCGCACGCCATGGCGATCGCGGGCAGCCACCAGAACACGCTGGCGCAATTGCAGAGCGGCGCCATTTCCATGATCAAGGCCACGGCGGAAGCCTGGGTCGCCAAGGCCGGCGTCGAAGCCGCGCTGCTGGCGGGCCATGGCATGACGGGGCCGCTGGGACTGCTGGAAGGGCCCAACGGTTGGGTGGAAACCGTCGCGGGCCAGACCGCCGGTGAATTCGATGCGGCAGCCTTGACCGCCCCCTTCGATGGGCGCTATCGGTTGCTCGAGACCAGCGTCAAACCCTATCCGGTGGTCGCCACCGCCTCGGCACCGGTGCGTGCCGCCATCGACCTGCATCGCCAGGGATTGCCCGCGCCCGATGCCATCGAGCGCATCGTTGTGCGCCTGCCCGGCTTCGCGCTGCGCACGCCCTCGGCCCATCCGGATCGCCGCTATCCGACCGGCATCGAAAGCGCCCAGCACAGCTTCTATTTCTGCGCCGCGATCGCGTTGCGCGACGGCGCCTGCGGCGAGGCGCAATTCCAGGCGCAGGTGCTGACGGACCCTGCGCTGCGCGATCTGCTGGGCAAAGTCGTCCTGCAAGCCGATCCGGAACTGGACACGCGCTGGCCGCAGGCGGCAGGCGGCGGCATCGAGCTGCACCTGCGCGACGGCACGACGCTGCAGCGCATGTGCCCTTATCCGCCCGGACATCCCCGGCTGGCCTTGAGCGACGAAGAACTGTCCCACAAGTTCCTGGCCTATGCCGAGCCGGTGCTGGGGCACAAGCGCGCATACGCACTGCGCGATGCGGTACTGCGGTTGGACAACTACAAGGACATACGCGACTTCACGCCGCTGCTGGCGCGCGATTGATCCCGACAACGATAACTACACGGATACGGCGACATCGCCGACCAGGAGACTGACATGACAGGACTTACCCTCAAACGGGCCGCATGGCTCGCCGCGGCGCTGATCTTCCCGCTGGCGGCGGCGGCGCAGACCTACCCGGACAAGCCCATACACCTTATCGTGCCCTTCCCGCCTGGCGGCGTGGCCGACATCATCGCCCGTCCCATCGCCGAGAAACTATCGGTCTCCCTGGGCCAGCCCGTCATCGTGGAAAACCGCGGCGGCGCCACCGGCACCATAGGCGCGTCCTTCGTCGCCCATTCGGCGCCGGACGGCTATACCTTGCTGCTCGGCACGACGAATGAGATCGCCATGAGCCCCACGTTGTACGGCACCCTGCCCTACGACCCGACCAAGGATTTCACGCCGGTATCCATCGTTGCGCAATTCCCCAACGTGCTCGTCGTCGGCCCCAGCGTCAAGGCCGCCACGCTGGCGGACCTGACGGCGCAGGCCAAGACGAAACCCAAGGGACTGACCTTCGCCTCGTCGGGCCAGGGCAGCACCAATCACCTGACGGCGGAGCTCTACCAGACCGAGGCCGGTGTAAAGGTCACGCATATTCCGTACAAGGGCGGCGGCCCGGCGCTGGTCGACCTCACGGGCGGCCATGTCGACGCGATGTTCGCCACGCTGCCCTCGGCGGTCACGCTGATCAAGGCGGGCAAGCTGCACGCCCTGGCCGTTACCGGCGACAAGCGCTCGGCGGCCTTGCCGGATGTCCCGACGATGAAGGAATCGGGCCTGCCCGGCGTATTCGTCACCACCTGGAATGGCGTGATCGCGCCGGCCGGCACGCCCCCCGCCGTCATCGACAAGCTGGCCCAGGCATTGAAGCAGGCCGTGGAAGACCCCGGCATCCAGCAGAAACTGGCCGCCGTCGGCGCCGAGCCCATGTACACGCCGCCCCAGGCCTTTGCCGGCATCGTCCGCGACGATTACGCACGCTGGTCGGCGCTGATCAAGAAAGCCGGCATCAAGGTGGATTGAATCGACTTGCGGACAGGCGGCGTCGGATCGGCGTCCCGCGCAATCGACCGCATCACGTGACGAGGAATCGCAATGGCAGCAATGATGGGAACCGGCGCGCTGGCGCTGTGGATAGACGTCGATCCGGCCCTGGACCGGGAAACCGATGCCTGGTACATCGAGGAACACATGCCCGAGCGTATCGACATCGGCGGCTATCGGCGCGCCCGCCGCTACCAGGCACTGGAGGGAACGCCACGCTACCTGACGCTGTTCGAGGCGGATACGCCCGACGCCTTGGCCAGCGAGGGATATCTGCGGCTGGTGGGCAAGATCAGCGAGCAATCCAAGCGCATTCGCGCCGGCTTTTCCAATGTCGCGCGCAACACCTTCCGCGTCCGCGCCACGCACGGGCGCGGCCTGGGAGCGGTGGCGGCCAGCCTGCGGCTGCGGCCGGATGACGGCAAGGACCCGGCTGCCGCGCATGCCTGGCTGGAGGAGCGCCTGCGCGGCGCCATGGCGCGGCATGCCGTGGTCGGCGCGCACAGCCTGCAAGCCGCGCCCGAAGTGCGCGAGCGCATGGATGCCGTGCGAGTGACCGGCGTCGGCGACGCCAGGGTGGATCACCTGGTGCTGATCGAGGCCACCCGCCCCGAAGACCTGCGCGCCTTGCGCGACGATCTGTTCGCCACCCGCGCGCTGGCGCAAGGAGGATGGTCGGAAGAAGCCTACGGGGTTTATGCCCTGCTTTACGAAGTATCGGAACCCGGCCGTTGATACGGCATCATTACCGGTACACAACAATAAGGAGACATACATGATGCACGCTGCCACTTTCATCCCCGCGCGCTGGTTCGCCGCGCTGGCCCTGCTGGCCGTCATGCAGGCGGGCCACGCCGCCGGCTATCCCGATCGCGCCATTACATGGGTCGTGCCTTATCCGCCAGGCGGCACGACCGACGTGATCGCGCGAAACCTCGCGCAGGCCATGGGACCGCTCCTGGGCCAATCCATCGTGGTGGAAAACAAGGCCGGCGCGGGCGGGCAGACCGCCATGGCCTATGTGGCGCGCGCCACGCCGGACGGCTACACGCTGCTCGTCAGCGATGCCAGCGTGGCCACCGCGCCCAGCCTGTACCCCAGCATGCCTTTCGACCCGGCCAAGGACCTGAAGGCCGTCACGCTGTTCGTCACGGTACCGCACCTGCTGGTCGTGAATCCGGCACTGAAGGCGCATACGCTGAAAGAGCTGATCGCACTGACCGAAAAGGAACCGGGCAAGATCAACTTCAGTTCCGGCGGCATCGGTTCTCCGTTGCATCTGGCAGGCGAAGCGCTGCGGCTGGAAACGGGCCTGAAGTGGACGCATATCCCGTACAAAGGCGCGGGGCCGGCCCTGATGGCCGCGGTCAGCGGCGAGGCGCAGGTAGCCACCCCATCGCTGCCGGCCGCGCTGCCGCAAGTGCAGGCCGGCAAGCTGCGCGCGCTGGCCGTCACCAGCCCGCAGCGCATCGCGCTGCTGCCCGATGTGCCCACGGTCGGCGAGCTCGGCTATCCCAAGGCCACGGTGTTCGGCTGGGTGGGCCTGCATGCGCCGGCCGGCACGCCGCCCCAGGCGATCCAGACGCTGGAAGCGGCAGCCCGCAAGGCGCTGCGGGAACCGGGCCTGGGGGAACGCCTGAAGGGCCAGGGCGCGGAGACCGCCTACCGCGACAGCGCGGGCTACGCGAAGCTGGTCACGGAAGAAGCGGCGCGCTGGAAGCGCGTCGTGCAGGAGGCGGGGATCAAGCCGGAATAACGGCGGCGAGCACGTGCGCGTGCCGCTCCCGTATCAATATCCGGTCATTTCCAGGTAGCCGCTCCCGGCGGGGGCGAGACGCACCGGTCCCTCCCAATACGGAAAGGACGTCCCCATCCACGCCCGTGGCTGCAGGGCGTCCACCGTCACGTCCACATCGGCCCCCGGCACGCCTGCCACCCTCACGCGCCAGCGCGTCGGCACCCGTCGGCCATCGTCCTGCCGGGTCCAGTCCAGCGGATCCAACTGGATTTGCCCTGGCCGCAGCGCGACGGTGCGGCCGTCGGCGGCGATCCACGTTCCCGCCCGATACGGCGGCTCATCCGTCTGCCGCACCTGGAACAGCATCAGCTTCGCGCCCGACGCCAGATGCAGGGAAAACCAGTCCCATCCCTGCTGATTGGCCGACAAGGGCTGGCTGCTCCACTCGCGGTCCAGCCAGGCCCGGCCCTGCACACGATGGCGCTTGCCGGCCCGTTCGATTTCACCGCTGACCAGATAGAACGGCTGGCTGTAGTAATAGGATGCCTGGCCCTGCCCCGACTTTTCGCTGTACCCGGCGTCCCCATGCAGCACCAGCGGGCCCTGGCTGTCCAGCGTCAGTTCATACGAAAAATCCTTGCCGTTGGCCCGCATCGTCACATGGTCGATGTCCGCGCCTGCCAACGACCAGTCGTCTATCCAGGCGTGAAAGGGTTGCGCTTGCACGCCTGCCTGGCCGATGCCGCCGCGCGCCAATTTCTCGGCGAACTGGTGCTCCCGCGCATCGGTCAACGCCGCGTGGGCCATCCAGACATTGGCGCTCTCCCAATCCGGCCGGTCGGGACCTGGCCGCAACGCCGAGCGGAACAGCGTCCATTGCACGCCCCAGTCATGCCCGTCTTCGTCCGTCAGATCGGCCGTCACGTACCACCATTCGATGCGATAGCCGTCATGCGGACCATGGTCCGCCGGAAAACGCAGCGAACGCCCCCGCTCCACTTGTGCATATGCCGAGGCATCCTGCCCCAGCCCGGCATAGCCCGCGCGCGGCTGGCGCGCCTTGCGGTCGTCGCACGAGGCCAGCAGCAAAAGCGCCATGGGCGCGAGCACGAGCGATCTACGTTTCATCGGCAAGGAGCGATCTAGGTTTCATCGGCGAACCGCCTCAGCAATTCCGCCGGCTGCCGCCGGCGCAGCTGCCACACCGGCCACGCGGCAGCCAGCACACTGGTCGCCAGTCCCAAACCCGCAAGCGCCAGCAGCTGGCCGGGAAACACATACAACGGCAGCCGCCAGCCGAATGCCTGCACATTCACCACCGCCACCAGCGTCCAGGCCAGCAGCACGCCCAGCGGTATGGCGAACAGCACCGTCATCAGCGATAAGGTCAGCACCTGGCCGAGCGCCAGCCAGGCCAGCCGCGCGCGCGGCACGCCCAGGGCCCACAACGGCGCCAGCTGTGCCAGCCGCCCCTGGCTTAAGGTCAGCAGGCTGATGAACAAGGCAATGCCCGCCACGGCCAGCGTCAGGGCATTCAAGGCACCGGTCGCGGCGAAGGTCCGCTCGAACACCTGCGTCGACCACAGTTTGATGGACGCCTGGTCCACCACCTGCATGCCATCGCCGCCATAGCGCGCCTCCAGCGCCGCGCGCAGCACCGGGAGCTGGCCGGTATCGGCATACACGTTCACGCTGCGCAGCGTCGCCTGCGGATCGTATCGGCGCAGCACGCCGGCATCCATCAGCACGTGGCCGCGCGGATTGCCGTAGTCCGCGTAGATCGCCGTTACGACAAAGGCCGGCGGCGCATCGGGCACGGTTTCGAACAGCGCAAGCTTATCCATCAGACGCAGATGCAGCCGGCGCGCCAACTGCTCGCTGACCATCACGCCGCGTCCGGCCGCCATCAGCTGCCACGCGTCCGGCGTCCGCTGCAGCAAGGGCCATTGCCGCCGCGTTTCCGGATGATCGATGACACCCTGCAATTCGAGCGGCCAGCCACGCACCGCCGTCATCGCGCGCCACTGCGGCAGCACCGCGCGCACGCCCGGCTGCGACGACAGCCAGTCCGCGGCATCCAACCCCTGCGCGCTGTCGCGGGGATTCAGGTAGATATCCGCCGACAGGCGCTGGTCCAGCCAGGTCACGAAGGTCCGGCGAAAACCGTCCGTCATGCTGCCCACGCCGACGCTGGCGCCCAGCGCGAGCAGCAATGCCATCAACGCCAGGCTCAAGGCCGGCAATTGCTGCCGGCTGTCGGCAATGAACCAGGTCCCCAGCGGACCGCGCACGTGCCGTGCGCTCCAGGCCAGCACACCGTCCAGCAGCGACGGCAGCAACAAGGCCGATGCCAGCAGGATGGCTGCCTGCATCGCGAAAGCGCTTGCGAGGTTATCGCCCCAGGCCGCGCATCCCGCCGCGACCAGGGCCAGCACACCGGCGGCGATGGCCTGCCGCCGCTGCGAGATGGCCTGCGCCCCGCGCCAGGCCTGCGGACGCGCCACCGCCAGCAAGGGCAGGCGCGCGGCGCGCACCAGGCTGTCGGTGCCCGCGGCAAGGACACCCAGCAAGGTCATGCCGATACCCGCCACCCACCACCACGCCGGCAGGCTCAAATGCCCGGCCACCTCCGCGCCATACAGCCCGCGCAGGCTGGCAGCCATATCGCCCAGCAGCAATCCCGCCAGCACGTAGCCGCTGGCCACGCCGGCCAGGCCGCCGGCCAGCGCGAACAGACCGAGCTCCAGCGCCAGCGCGGACACCAGCGCCGGTACGCCGACACCCAGGGCCCGAAGGGTACGCAGCAAGCCGCGCCGCTGCTCCAGCGCCAACCCGATGGAGGCGTGCACGATGAACAGGCCGACGATGAAGGCCAGCATGCCAAGGGCCGCCAGGTTCAGGTGAAAGCTGGCGGTCAGCCGGTCCAGGTCCTGGCGGTCCTCCGGACGCGCCGCGACCAGCACATCCGACCAGGGCGCGGGCGGGTCGCGCGCCGCATCGTCCGCCACGAGCAGGCGCGAAATCCTGCCGTTCTCGTGCAGCAACGCTTGGGCATGGCCGATATCCATCACGATGACGCCGGGCGCCAGGCTCGCCTGCAGTCGCAGCGGCGGCAAGCGTTCGCCGTCGATCGTGACCGGTATATCGCCATCCCGCATGCGCAAGCGTTGCAAGGTATCCGGTCCCACCCAGGCCTGCCCCGGCGCGCCGATGAACGCGGCAAGGTCGAAGGACGACACCGCGCGGCCGGCGATCGCGGTTCCGGCCGGCAGGCTCAGGGGTTCGATGCCCAGCACCCGCAGCGTCAACGGCGGATCGCCGGGAAAGCGCAGCCGCCCCTGCAGCACCGGCGAAACCGCGTGACCGGCCAGGCGCAGCCGCACGTATACGTCCTGGTCCAGCAGCCCGCCCCGGCGGGGCAGCCATTGCGCCTGGGCAGGCGCGGCCAGCACGGCGCTGGCACGGGCGTAATCCTCCCTGGCCTGGGCGTTCAGGGCCTGGACGCCGCTCCACAGGGCCGTGGCCAGCCACAGGCCGCAGAGGATGCTGGCGCATTGAAGCGGGTGGCGCCGCCAGTGCCCGGCCAGGGCGCGCAGGCAGGACAGGAAGACGTTCATCGTTGATCGCCGGTTATCGTGCCCGGCCCGGCACGATCGCCGTCGGCATCGGCCTCATCGCCATCGTCCGCGCATACCCGGCCCAGATGCAGCGTCAGCCGACGCGACAAACGCGCCGCCAGCCGCGCGCTGTGCGTCACCATCAGGAGCGCGCTGCCCGCGTCGCGCACCAGTTCCAGCAAAAGATCCAGCACGGCATCGCTACTGGCTTCGTCCAGGCTGCCCGTGGGCTCGTCGGCCAGCAGGAAGGCGGGACGATGAGCCAGGGCGCGCCCGATGGCCACGCGCTGCTGCTGACCGCCGGACAATTGTTCGGGGTAGCGCGACAGCAGCGCCGACAGGCCGAGCCGATCGGTCAGGTGCGCGAGCCATGCGGCATCGTGGCGCCCCGCCAGCCTGGCCTGGAAGCCCAGGTTGGCCGCGACGTCCAGGCTGCCCAAAAGGTTGTACTGCTGGAAAACCAGGCCGATGCCGGTCCTGCGCCAGCGCGCCAGGCCGGCTTCCCCGCGCCCATGCAAAGCCGTGCCGTCCACCACGACGCGTCCGCCGTCGGGACGCTCCAGGCCGGCGATCACATGCAACAGCGTGCTCTTGCCGCTCCCCGATTCCCCCATCAAGGCAAGGCTTTCGCCGGCGCGCAGGCGCAGATTCACGCCGCGCAACACGGGCAGGCTGCCCTGCGCGGTGCCAAACGACTTATGCAGGTCTTCGACGATAAGCAAGCGAGACTCCTGGACAGCACGCCCTGCGGCGGCACGTTCGCCAGGCATCGAAGGGCCGGGCGATGGCGCGCCGCGCTCCTATCGTAACCGGGGCGCATGCCAGGAACTTTCGCATAGGGTGCCGCACTCAGCCGACGCGATCCTCATCGCAAGGAGAAACACGTGAACATATCTGGCACCCCTACCTGCTATTACCCCCTGACGCCCACGGACAAATCGAAAATCGATACCTCGGGCCATGTCACGGGCGACAATCTGCGGAACACGCGCGGTTATGAACGGCTTGTGGAGATTCTCAGCCAAGACGGCAACCCGTCACCGGCAGCTCCTCTGCAAAGCCGCGAAGCACGAGACGCGGTGGACGGGATGAAAATAAAAGCCGGCACCATACTGCTGGCGCCCTGCCACCAGGGCCATACCGCCGCCGACCGCAGCCTACCCGCCGGCGGCGTCCTATCGGACAATACCGCCGCGCCGCGCTCGCGACGCCAGATCGCGCAATCCGCCCCCCAAGCTCCCGCGCAATCCCCAACGCAAAGCGCCGGGGAAAGCACCGGCACCGGCGTCTGCCAAACCATCGGCGTATGGCACCGTGTGCTGAATGCCTTCGCGGAATTCCTCGGCGGCTTGGTCGTGAGCCTGGCAAATGACGAGCCGGCCAAAGGCGCCGCCGCCTCCGGCCGCCAGGCATGCCCGACCGACGGCAATGGCGCGCAAGACCCGGACGACGATGTCGTCAACTACGAACGCTACCTGCAAGCGTGGGCGATGAGCGCCTCGGCATAAGCCGCGGCCGCGGCGATCCTGCGCGTGGCGCCCGCCACTTCCCCGCGTCGCGGAACCGCTCACTGCGCACGGCGGGCGTCCTCCAGGATCATATCGGCACCCTTCTCCGCCACCATCATCACCGCCGCCTGGGTATTACCCGATACCATGGCCGGCATCACCGAAGCATCCACCACGCGCAAGCCCGCCAACCCGCGGACGCGCAGGCGCGGATCGGTCACGGCACCTTCGTCCGAACCCATGCGGCAGGTACCGACCGGGTGATAGATGGTCTGGCCATTCCGGCGCGCAAACTCCAGCCACTCGTCATCGCTCTCCACCGCCGCGCCCGGGCTGGTTTCCTCGGCCACGTACTCGCGCAGCGCGGCCTGTCCAACGATGCGCCGGCCAATCCGCATGGCCTCGATCAGGCAGGTCCGGTCCACTTCCGCGCTCAGGAAATTCGGCCGTATGGCGGGCGGCTCGTAGGGACTGGCCGCCCTGATATGGATACTTCCGACCGAGCGGGGACGCAGCTGCGCCACCCCCAAAGTCATGCCCGGATGGCGGTCCAGGATGCGTTCCGCCGCATTGGCATAGCTGGCGTGCACGAAGAAGAATTGCGCATCCGGCGACGGCATGTCGGGCAGGGTCTTGATGAAACCGTGCACCAGGCCCGTGCCCAAGGTCAGGATGCCGCGCCGCGCGGCGTAGTATTTTCCCAGTTGATGCACCAGCCGCCAGCCACGCGACATTTCGTTCAAGGTCACCGTGCCCTTGACGCGCCAATTCATGCGTGTCGCATAGTGCTCGCGGTAGTTCTCGCCCACCTCGGGCAGCGCGTGCACCATGGGTATCCCCAGCGCCCGCAGGCGTTGCGGATCGCCGATACCCGAGAGCTCCAGCATCTGCGGCGATTGCACCGCGCCCATGCAGAGCAGCGTCTCGATGCCCGCCCGCGCCACGACTTCGCCAACGCCCTTGCGATACTGCACGCCGACGCAGCGCCCGCCTTCGAACAAAAGCCGCGTTACATGGGCGCCCGCGACGATATGCAGGTTCGGGCGCCGGCGCGCCGGCTGCAGATAGCCGTCCACCACCGTCCAGCGGCGCCCGCGGTGCTGCAGGACCTGGTAGTAGCCGAAGCCTTCCTGGTCGTCGGCGTTGTAGTCGGGATTGATGCGCTGGCCGTCCTGCCGCGCGGCGGCCAGGAAGGCATCGGCCACGGGAAAACGTTCGCGCACCCGCGACACATGCATCGGGCCGCCCTTCCCCCGCGACGCTTCGCCCCGGGGGAAGTCTTCGAGCTTGCGGAAATACGGCTCGACATCGCGATATGACCACCCCGTCGCGCCGGCGCGCTCCCAGCCGTCGTAATCGCCGGGCTGCCCGCGCACATAGATGCCGCCGTTGATCAATGTGGAACCGCCCACACCGCGGCCGCGCGGCACGGAGATAACGCGGTTGCAGACGTTTTCTTCCGGCTCGGTCTGGAAACGCCAGTTGTAGACGGGGTCGACCAACAGCTTGCTGAAGCCCGCCGGTATGGACACCCACATATTCGCGCCGTCGCGGCCGGCTTCCAGCATCAGTACCCGGTAGCGGCCATCGGCCGTCAGCCGGTTGGCAAGAATGCAGCCGGCCGTACCGCCGCCCGCGATGATGAAATCGTAGGTTTCCATCGCGCGTCGCTAGGCCGCCCGCGCGCCCATGAAGTCCGCCATCAGCGCGACCTGCGCCGCCAGCATGGGCGCGCCATACTGGATCGCGCAGCCGCGTTCGCGCGCGGCCAGCAGCAGCGGGGTTTCGCGCGGCTGCATGATCACCTCGCAGACCAGCTGCCGCGGCGCCAGCCTCGATACATCCAGGGGCAGCGCGTCGCCCTGGCGCATGCCCAGCGACGTGGCGTTGACCACCAGGTCGTGGTCGCCGGGGTCCTCCGAGCCGACGCGAACGTCCGCCGCGGGATGGAGCGCCAGGATGCGCTGGCGCAGGTCCTCCGCCTTCGCGCGCGTGCGATTGGCCACGGTCAGCCGCGTCACCCCGGCCCCGACCAGCGCGAACGCAATGGCGTTGGCGGCGCCGCCGGCACCGGCCAGGTAGGCCGTCTTGCCTTCCACCGCCTTGCCCTCGGCCCGCAGGCCGCCCACGAATCCTTCGCCATCGAGCATGGTGGCCACGAGGCGACCGCCGGCATCGCGGCGCACCACATTGGCCGCGCCAATCTTGCGCGTCACCTCCGAGGCCTCGTCGCACAACGCGAGAATGGCCGTCTTGTGCGGTACCGTCACCACCAGGCCGCCCAGGTTTTCCATGCCGCGCAGGCCGGCCACCACCGCGGGAAGATTATCCGGGCGCACGTGGATCGGGATCATCACGCCATCGAAGCCGATAGAGGCGAAATACTCGTTCAAGCGCTGGGGCGCCTGCACGTGGTGGATGGGATCGGCCAGGATGCCGTAGACCCGCGTCTTGCCGCTGATGGGCGTCATCGTTTGTCTCCGTTCTTTTGTATGTGGCTCAGGACCGTCTCGCGGATACCGTCGGCGTCCAGCTTGTAATGCGCATAAAGCGTCGCCGGCGGCGCGATCAGGCTGTACTCATCATAGATCCCATGCCGCACCAGCCGCGTACCGCCGCCGGCTTCGGCCAATACCTCCGCCACGGCCGAGCCCAATCCCCCGAGCACGTTGTGTTCTTCGACAGTCATCATCAACGGGGCCCGCGCGCACGCGGCCAGGACGGCCTCGCGATCCAGCGGCTTGATCGTCGGCATATCGATCACGCCCACGGAATATCCTTCCCGCCGCAAGGACGCCGCGGCGTCGAGCGCCGCCCTGACGGTGATACCGCAAGCCACCAGCGTCGCGTCGCTGCCGACCTCGTGCACAATGGCCTTGCCGAAGACGAAAGGCGCATTCGCGTCGTAGACCTGCGGGTCGCGGCCGCGGCCGATACGAAAATAGATGGGTTCGGGCCAGTCGACCGACGCCTTGATGGCGGCCGCCAGCTGGGGGCCGTCGGCCGGCGATACCACCGTCAGCCCGGCGATGGCCCGCATGGTGGAGATATCTTCCGTGGCGTGATGCGAGGTTCCGTAGAACCCGAGGCTGATGCCCGTGTGATGGCCGATCAGCCGCACCGGCAGGCGCGTGTAGGCCACGTCCATGCGGATCTGTTCGCAGCACAGCAGTCCCAGGAAGGATGCGAAGGTCGCGACGAAAGGCATATGGCCCGTGGCGGCCAGCCCCGCCGCGACGGACACCATGTTCTGCTCCGAAATGCCGAACTGTATATAGCGGTCCGGATAGGCCTCGGCATAGCGCGCCAGCCCATTGGAGTGCTGCAGGTCCGCCGACCCGGCAACGACGGGATGGCCGTCGCGGGTCAGCTCGATCAGGGCGTCGGCCAGCCAGGCCAGGCCGGGCGTCACGGCGTTCAGGGCGCGATACTGCCAGGACTCGGGCGACAAGGGATGCCCGGCTCGCGGCGGTTGCGGGATTGCATCGGTCATGTTCAGATCTCCCGCGCCAGGATTTCGTCCATGGCGGCCCTGGCATCGGCCGGCGCCAGATAACCCAGGTGCCATCCCGGTTCGGTTTCCATGAAGCCGACGCCCTTGCCCTTCACGGTATGGGCGATCACGCAGGCAGGGCCGGACCGCGCCGTGTCGGCCTTCAGCCGGCGCAGCAGCGCGGTCAGCGCACCGAGGTCGTGTCCATCGACTTCATGCACCCGCCATCCGAAGGCCGACCATTTGTCCTTCAGCGATTCGATGCCGATGACGTCATCCACCTTGCCATCCAGCTGATACCCATTGCGATCGACGATGGCGATCAGGCGCGACAGCTTGTGATGGGCCGCGAACAGCGCGGCCTCCCACACCTGCCCTTCCTGCATTTCGCCGTCCCCGAGCATCACGAAAACATTGAAATCCTCGTCGCGCAGGCGCCCGCCCAGGGCGATGCCCGCGCCGTTGGACAAGGCATGGCCGATCGACCCCGAACTGAAATCGATGCCGGGCACCTTGGTCATATCGGGATGGTCTCCCAGCGGACTGCCCAGCCGGGTATAGCCGTCCAGCAATTCCCGCGCAATAAAGCCGTGGTCGACCAGCACGGGGAACAGTCCCACCGCCGCATGGCCTTTTCCCATAAGGAAACGGTCGCGCCCTGCCCAGCGCGGCTCCCCATGGCGCAGCCGCATGACGCCGTAGTACAAGGCCGCGAAGATCTCCGCGCAGGAGAAGACCGAACTGTAGTGCCCCACCTTGGCGATTTCGATCAGCCGGATCGTCTCCAGCCGGATGAAGCGGGCCTTTTCCCGCAGCATGGCGATCAGGGTTGGATCGACGCCTTGCGCGGCCGCATCGACGGCGCCGGAAGGCCCGCGCGGCTCGCCCGGGTTTTGCCCGCCAGAGGGAACAGCGTCGACCATGGCCTGCCTCCGATTATCGTTGGGTACGTGATATATGATATATAATATAGCCACCCGTCGGGAAAAGCACCACCGCGCGCTAGAATTCCGTCCTTCTTCACCAGCGGCTCGCAGTTCGCGCCATGACCAACCTCAAGCCCGTCAAAAAAGAGAACCTGTCGGTCCGGGTCTATACCGAAATACGGGAAGCGCTCATCAACGGCCAGTACGAGCCGGGAGAGCGGCTCATCATCGGCGAACTGGCCCAGGAACTGGGCGTCTCCATCACGCCGGTGCGTGAAGCGATCTTCCGTTTGATCAGCGAACAGGGCCTGGAAATGCAGGCTGCGACGGCGGTCTATGTGCCCTACGTCAATTCGGAAAAGCTGCGCGAAATCCAGCAAATCCGCTTTCATCTGGAAGGCATGGGGGCCGCCGAGGCGGCGACCAAAATCACCCGTGCGCAGTTGGATAATCTCGTCGCCCTGCAGCAGCAGTTCATCGCCTGCACCTCCAGCGATCCCAAGCGCGCCAGCTACCTGAACCGCAAATTCCACTTCGCCATCCTGGAAGCCAGCCGGATGCCGATCCTGCGCAATACGGTGGAATCGTTCTGGGTCATCACCGGCCCCATCCTGAAGGTCTTCCACGTGAAGACGGCCGGACTGGATTATTCCGGCGGCCAGCATCGGCACGAAGCGGTGCTGGCGGCGCTGAAAGCGCGCAATCCGGATGCGGCCGCCAAGGCCATCCAGGCCGACCTGGTCTGGGGCGGCAAAATCATGATCGACTGGCTGGTCGAAAAAGAACAGGAACAGGAAGCGGCCGCCGCCGCGCGCGGCCGCTAAGCGCTACCGGCGGCATTCCGTTCCGGCGGCACACGTTCCGCGCGACCGCCATTGCCCAGAACGCCATCGCGCCGGTTACCGGCGGATGGCGCGCTGCCCCGCCTAAAAGGCGACGTTCTCCCTGCCCTTCAACCCCAGCTTCTCGCGCGCGTCATCCGGCGTCGCGATCTCCAGGTTCAGCGCCTCCAGAATGGTGCGGATGCGCTCTACCTGCATCCGGTTGGACTCCGCCAAGCGGCCCGGGCCGATCCAAAGCGAATCCTCCAGCCCGACACGCACATTCGAGCCCATCGCCGCCCCTATCGTGGCCAGCGGAATCTGGTTGCGTCCGGCCCCCAGGATGGACCATTCATAATCGCTGCCGAACAGGCGGTCGGCCGTGCGCTTCATGTGCATCAGGTCTTCCGGGTGCGGCCCGATGCCGCCCAGGATGCCGAACACCGACTGGATGAACGGCGGCGATTTCACCAGGCCGCGGTCGACGAAGTGCTTCAGGTTGTACAGGTGGCTGATGTCATAGCACTCGAACTCGAAGCGCGTGCCGTTGGCGTTGCCGATCGACAGGATGGTTTCGATGTCCTGGTAGGTATTGCGAAAGATCAGCGACCGGCTGTTCTCCAGGTGCTCGCGCTCCCAGTCGTGCTGGAACTCCTTGAAGCGATCCAGCATGGGAAACAGGCCGAAGTTCATCGAGCCCATATTCAGCGAAGCGACCTCCGGCTTGAATGTGGCCGCGGGGCGCATGCGCTCCTCCACCGTCATATGGGGGCTGCCACCCGTCGTGATATTGATGACGGCATCGGTTTCCTGCTTGATGCGCTTGAGGAAAGGCTCGAACAGCGCCGGATCCTGCGAAGGCTTGCCGTTCCCGGGATCGCGCGCGTGCAGATGCAGCACGGCCGCGCCGGCGCGAGCCGCGCCGATCGCCGCTTCGGCAATCTCATCGGCCGTCACGGGCAGATGCGGCGACATGCTGGGCGTGTGGATCGCGCCGGTCACGGCGCAGGTAATGATTACCTTCTGCTTGGCTTTAGCCATCCGTCTCTCCATTCCGCTGTTTATGGCGCATCAAGCGCATCAGTTGTTCGTCGCGCCAGAAACGGCGCGATGCCAGATCGGCGGCCGCAAGCGCATCGCGCCGTTCGCGCGACAGCGTCTCGACCAGCGCGCCGTCCCAGGCCGGGCAATCGGCCTGCGTCGCGCCTATGGAAGCGTACATCGGGCCGTAGCGCTCGCAATAGTCGGCGATCCCGCCGGGGGCATTCAGGTCTATGGTTTCCAGCGGGCCCATGAACGACCAGCGCAGTCCCAGCCCATCCTTGATCGTCGTATCGATATCCTCGACGCTGGCAATACCGTCGCGGACCAGGCGAAAGGCCTCCTGCAGCAAGGCACCCTGCAGGCGATTCAGGATAAATCCTTCGATTTCCTTGCGCACCACCACGGGCCGCTGGCCTACCGCATCGAGGATCTCCCGCGTTCGCGCGACGGCCTCGCTGCTGGTCCATGGCGCGCCGCTGATTTCCACCACCGGAATGACATGCGGCGGATTCACGGGGTGCGCCACCAGGCAGCGGTGACGATGCGCCAGATGCTCCGTAAACAGGCTGGCGGGAATGCTGGATGTGGAACTGGCGAGGATGGTTTCGGGCGCAGCCAACGCATCCAGCTCGCCGAACAAGGCGCGCTTGACGTCCAGCCGTTCCGGCGAGTTCTCCTGCACATAGCTCGCGTCGGCGAGCGCCGCATCCAGCGTGTCCGCCGTCCGCACGCGCACGGCGATGCCGGCCGCATCCCGCAGCAGTCCGTGCGCCTGCAGCGCATGCAATTGCTGTTCGACCAATTCGCGGGCTTCGGCCAGGCGGTCGGCGGCCACGTCGTACAGGCGGACCTGCCAGCCCGCCCGCGCGAATACGATGGCCCAGCCTTGCCCGACCAGTCCCGCGCCGACGATGGCAGCGGTAGGCATGGAGCGTCTCCTTTCAGCGTTAACCAGCTTGTTCAACCGGCTTTGTTAACCGGCTCTAGTAAAGCTTTTGCGTGAAGCCGTCGACCGCGATGGCCTGGCCGGAGATACTGCCCGCCGCCTCGCTGGCGTTGAACAACACCATATTCGCCACGTCCCGCGCCGTGACCATGCGGCCCAGCGCCGCCTGGCTTTCGTACTGGCCGGCAATCTCCGCCACGGGCCGTCCCAGCGCGCGCGCCTTCGCATCGATCACGGCGCGGATACGCGGGCCTTCCACCGCGCCGGGCAGAATCGCATTGACGCGGATGCCGTAGGGGCCCAGTTCCAGCGCCAGCGTCTTGGTAAAGCCCACGACCGCCCATTTGGACGCCGCGTACGCGGACCGTCCGGGAAACGCCAGATGTCCCGCCGCCGACGACAGATTGATCATGACGCCCGCCCGGGACTGCTTCAGCAAGGGCACGGCCAGGCGGGCGCAAAGGAATTGCCCGGTGATGTTGACGGCGAGCGTGCGATCCCAATCGGCCTTGGAGAGCGTTTCGACGGCACCCGTGGGGCCGGCGATGCCGGCGTTGTTGACCAGGACGTCCAGGCCGCCCAATTCGCCGGCCACCGCCTGGAACAGCGCGGCCACGCTGGCCTCGTCGGCGACATCGGCCCGCACCGCACGCAGCCCCGGTAGTTCGCCGGCCGCCTCGGCCAGCCGCGCCTCGTTGACGTCGCAGATCATCACATCCGCGCCCGCCCGGTGGAACAGCCGGGTCATCTCCCATCCCAGGCCGTCCGCGCCCGCCGTAATCAGTACTTTCCTGCCGCGGAAATCGACTTCGTCGAACATGCGCTTGTCTCCTTTAACATGCGCGGCGCATCCGTGCGCGCCGCGTTCATGGCCTTTCCTGTCCCGCGCACGGCATCGTCCCACTGCAGCCGCGCGCCTTTCCGACTGGCTGTACGCGATCCGTCAGGCCGCCTCCAGCCGGGCCGGGTAATCCCTCATTTACCGTGCTTCCGGCGCCACGACAGAATTGGGCAGCTTTCGATCGTCCGCGCGGAAAATATATCATATATGCTAAACGCGCCCGGCCTTATGCAGCGATCCCCTACAACGACATAACGGAGCGAGACATGCACACAATCACCAGGTTCGCGTTGGCAGTCGGTACATGCGGGATGATGTTCAGCGCCGGCGCGTCGGCGGACATCAAGGTCGGGGCCGTCTACCCCTTCAGCGGCGCGCTGGCCCTGCTCGGACAGGAAAGCTATCGCGGGCTGGAAATCGCGGTGAACGAAGTCAATGCCGCGGGCGGTATCAACGGCGAAAAAATCCAGATCCTCAAGGCCGACGCCGTCGATCCCAATCAGGCCGTTTCCGAAACCAAGCGCCTGACGTCCTCGGGCGTCGTCGCGGTCTTCGGCAGCTATGCTTCCGGCATTTCCTACGCGGCGACACCGGTCACGGAACTGGCCGGCATTCCGTACTTCGAACTGGGCGCGACGGCGCACAAGATCACGCAACGCGGCTACAAGTACCTGTTCCGCAGCAACCCCAACACGGGCAAGTACGGCTACGCGGTCGTCAATGCGCTGCATAACCTGGTCGCGCCGGGCATGGGCATGAACGCGAAGGACATCGTCATCGGCATCATCCATGAAGACGGTCCCTACGGCACCGACGTCGCCGCCACGGAACAACAGCGCGCGAAGGAACTCGGCTACAAGGTCGCGGAAGTCCTGCCCTATTCGGCCAAGACCGTGGATCTGTCCTCGCTGATCCTGCGGCTGAAAGGCGCCAATGTGAATGTGGTCCTGCAGACCGCCTACCAGAACGACGCCATCCTGTACTTCAACCAGGCGAAATCCGCCGGCTTCGCGCCCAAGGTGGTCATCGGCGCCGGCGGCGGCTATTCGCTGGCCGATACCGCGAAGGCCGTGGGCCCGGGCATCAACGGCGTGTTCGACCTGGATTTCCCGCAGGCCTCGATCAATCCGCAGGGCGCGCCCGGACTGGACAAGTTCCTGCAGGCCTACAAGACCGCCTACAAGAGCGATCCCCAATCGGGCCACAGCCTGGCCAACTACGTGGGCGCCAAGGCATTCCTGGAAGCGATGGCCAACGCCAAATCCACCGACAAGGACAAGATCCGCGCCGCCGTGCTGGCGTACAAGAAGAAGCCCGGCGAAACCGCCAACGGCTGGGGCTTCGACTTCGGCGAGGACGGCCAGAACAACGCGTCGGAGTTCTACGTCATGCAATGGCAGGACAACGGCAAGCTGGTCACCATCGCTCCGCCCAATCTCGCGCTGGGCAAGCCGGTCTTCAACAAGTAGTCCCGACCCGGGCTATCGATACCGGCAAGAGCCTGGCATCGTCGAACCAGCCCCAGGGCTGGCAGGCTCGGAACCGGACAGCAGGCCGGCCGCAGGCGCGCGGCCGGTCCTGCGCCTTCGCGGGATTGCACAATGGATATCTTCGTACAGCTGATCATCAACGGGCTGCTGCTGGGCGGCGCATACACCATCATCAGCCTGGGCCTGACACTGATCTTCGGCGTCGTGCGGGTGGTGAACTTCGCCCACGGCGAATTCCTGATGGTGGGCATGTACCTGGTCTACCTGGCGGCCAGCTACTTCGGCATCCATCCCTACATCGGCCTGGCGCCAGTGGCGGTGATCATGTTCGCGCTGGGCGCCTTTACGCAGCGCGCCATCATCCAGCCGCTGCTCAATGCCGATGAACACATCCAGATCTTCGCCACGGTGGGCGTGTCGACGATCCTGCTGAACCTGGCCCTGGTGGTGTTCGGCGCCAACGTATTCCGCGCACCGGCGGAAGTGGGCACGGGCGCCGTCGCGCTGGGCAAGTATTCCATGGTCAGCGGACAGCTGGTCACCTTCGCGGTCGCCCTCGCGCTGGCCTTCCTGCTGCACGTCTTCATGCACCGCACTTACCTGGGACGGGCACTACGCGCCGTGGCCCAGCATCGCTATGCCGCGATGCTGATGGGCGTCAACGTCAAGATGGTCTACGTGATCGCCTTCGGCCTGGGCACCGCCTTCGTCGGGGTCGCGGCCGGCCTGCTGGCGCCGCAGTATCCGGTGTTCCCGACGGTCGGCACTTATTTCGTCCTGACCGCCTTCGTCATCGTGGTCCTGGGCGGCATGGGCAGCCTGTACGGCGCGGTGGCGGGGTCCATGATCATCGGCGTGGTGGACGCGCTGGCGGGCTATTACATCGCGCCCGATCTGAAGGAAGTCGTTTATTTCGGCATCTTCCTGCTGATTCTCGTCTTGCGGCCGGCCGGATTGTTCGGCGTCGGCACGGAATAACAAGGAGCAAGACGTGTTTCCCGATTTCCGCAGCCCCAAAGCGTACGTCAGCGCGATCCTGCTGGCCGTCATGTTCGTGCTTCCGGTGGTCCTGGGCACG
Organism: Bordetella genomosp. 11; assembly: GCF_002261215.1. NCBI lineage: Bacteria > Pseudomonadati > Pseudomonadota > Betaproteobacteria > Burkholderiales > Alcaligenaceae > Bordetella > Bordetella genomosp. 11. The sequence goes on from NZ_NEVS01000004.1 coordinate 2,160,118, forward strand.
CCGTTCTGGACCAATCTCTTTATCCTGATCTTCGTATTCGCGGCCATGGCGGTGGCCTGGAACATCGTCGGCGGCTATGCCGGCAAGCTGTCCCTGGGCCATGCGGTGTTCTACGGCATCGGCGGCTACACCGCGACCCTGCTGACGCAGAACTTCGCGATCTCGCCGTGGATAGGCATGGTCGTTGGCGCCCTGCTGTCCGGCATCGTCGCGGTTGTCGTCAGCTACCCGACGCTGCGCCTGCGCGGACCTTTCTTCGCCCTGGCCAGCATCGCCATCCTCGAAGTGTTCCGCCTGCTGGTCATCCACGAGGAAAGCTGGACCGGCGGCTCCAGCGGTATCAGCCTGCCGCTGAACATCGGCTGGACCTGGATCGTATTCCGCGAAAAAGTGAACTACGTCATCATCGCCTTCGCGCTGTTCGTGGGGGTCCTGTGGGTGTCCTGGCTGGTGCGCAGGTCGCGCCTGGGGCATTACCTGATCGCCATCCGCGAACGCGAGGACGCCGCCCGGGCGGTGGGCATACACACCACGCGGGTGAAGATCCAGGCGGCGGTCATCTCCGCCGTGCTCACCAGCGTCATCGGCACCTTCCATATCACCTACCTGACCTTCATCGACCCGGCCTCGGCATTCTCGCTGGACCTGTCGGTGCAGATCGCGATGTTCGCGCTGATCGGCGGCCTGGGCACCGTCGCCGGCCCGGTCGCCGGCACGGTGCTGGTGCTGCCCATCGCGGAACTGGCGCGCGGCTGGCTGAGCGCGGTCGGCAATGGCATGCACGGGCTGATCTACGGCCTGATCCTGGTGGCCGTGGTGCTTACCATCCCGCGCGGCCTGGCCGGGGCGTTCGGCCCGCGCATCGAGCGCCTTCTGGAGCGGCTGCCCTATCTGGGCAGCACGCCGGAAAAGCGCGTCGCCGTGGACGGCACCCGCGCGGCGGCCGCCAATCCGAAGCCGCTCGGTCAACCCGTGCTGAAGGCCGAAAACCTGTCCAAGAGCTTCGGCGGGCTGCGCGCCACGAACGATGTGTCGCTGACGCTGCACGAAAACGAGATCCTGGGCATCATCGGCCCGAACGGCGCGGGCAAGACCACCGTCTTCAATCTGCTCTCGGGCTTCCTGCCGCCGGACCAGGGCACCGTGCGCCTGCGCGACCCCGGCGGCGCATGGATCAGTTGCGACACGCCGGACGCTTTCGCCCACCATGGGCTGGGCCGTACCTTCCAGATCGCCCAACCCTTCACCGGCCTGAGCGTCCTGGAAAACATCATGCTGGGCGCCTATATCCATACGCGCGACCACGACGAGGCCGAACACCTGGCGCGCGAGATCGCCGAGCGCACGCACCTTACGCGCTTCCTCGACACCGAGGCGCGCAACCTGACGGTGGGCGGCATGAAGCGGCTGGAAGTCGCCCGGGCGCTGGCGACGCGGCCACGCATCCTGCTGCTGGACGAAGTCATGGCCGGCCTGAACCCCACGGACATCGCGGTCGCGATCCAGCTGATCCGCGACATCCGCGACAGCGGCGTTTCCATCCTGCTGATCGAACATATGATGCGCGCCACCATGGCCCTGTCGGATCGCATCATCGTGATCAACGAAGGCAGCGTCCTGGTCAGCGGGGCGCCGCGCGAGGTCGTGGAAGATCCGGCGGTCATCGAAGCCTATCTGGGCAAGGAGTACCAGGATGCTTAAGGTATCTGGTCTGCGGGCGGGCTACGGCAAGACCCAGGTCCTGAACGGTCTGGATTTCGAGGTGCGCGCCGGTGAAATCGTTACCTTGATCGGCGCCAACGGCGCCGGCAAGACGACCACCTTGAAGACCCTGTGCGGCATCATCCCCTGCCAGGGCGGCAGCGTCGAATTCGAAGGACGGATGCTGACCAACCGTACCCCCTACGACATCGTCGACGCCGGCATCACCATGATCCCGGAAGGCCGCCAGCTGTTCCCGCACTTCACGGTTCGCGACAATCTGCTGATGGGATCCTACAAGCGCGCCGCGCGGGCACAGGTGCGGCGCAAGCTGGACGAAGTGCTGGAAACCTTTCCGCGCGTGAAGCAGCGGCTGGCCCAGTACGCGGGGTCGCTGTCGGGCGGCGAGCAGCAGATGGTGGCCATCGCGCGCGGCCTGATGGCCGATCCCAGGCTGCTGATGTTCGATGAACCGTCGCTGGGCCTGTCACCCCTGCTGGTGCAGCAGATGTTCGACATCATCCGCCGCATTACCGCGCATGGCGTCACGGTGCTGCTGGTGGAGCAGAACGTCTTCCGCACGCTGCGCCTGGCCGATCGCGGCTATGTGCTGGAGAACGGCGCCATCGTGCTGGCCGGGACCGGCGAGGAACTGCTGAACAATCCGCACGTAAAGAAGGCCTACCTGGGCCATTGAACCGCGCCGCGATCCCCGCCACGCTAGCGCGGCTACGCGAACGCACTGCAGGAACCACGGAACAGGAAACGCGCCATGCTTGCATCGTCTTCCCACCCCGCCGCCACGGCCCCGTCCAGCTTCACTGGCACCGGCGGCCGGCTGGATGGCAGGACGGCCATCGTCACGGGCGCCGTCGGCGGCATCGGCTCGGCCATCGTGCAGGCACTGCTGGACCATGGGGCCAAGGTAGGCCTGATCGACCGCGACGCGCAAGCGGGTGCCGCGCTGGAAGCGCGCCTGGCCGGCGCCGGGCATCCGGCGCGCTTCGTCCAGGCGGATATCCAGGACTTCGCCGCCTGCGAAACCGCATGCGATGCATTGGCGCGGGCGCTCGGGCCCGCGGACATCCTGATCAACAACGCCGGCATTTCGCCCAAGACGGGCGGCCGCGCATTGAAGGTGTGGGAAATGCCGCCCGGCGAGTGGGACACCGTCATGCGCGTCAACCTGAACGCGGCTTTCTACCTGGCGCGCCTGACGGTCCCGCACATGATTGGCCAACGCTGGGGCCGCATCGTCAATATGTCCTCCGTCGCCGGCAAGGCCTACTGCGATATCGTCGCCGGCCACTACGCCGCCACCAAGGCCGGCCTGATCGGCCTGACCCGCCATTGGGCGGGGGAACTGGGCGAACACGGGATCACCGTCAACGCGCTGGCGCCCGGGCGCATCGCGACCCCGCTGCTGAAGACCGTGCCCCAGGAGATCAATGATGCGGTCAGCCGCGTCACGGCCATGCGGCGCCTGGGCACGCCGGAGGAAGTCGCCGATGCCTGCCTGTTCCTGGCGTCCGAGCAGGCCCGCTTCATCACGGGACAAACGATAGACGTGGCGGGAGGCTGGCTGATGACCTGATGCCGCGCCGGAACCGCCCGTGCCGGTTCCCTGGCCGTGCCGACAGCGGCTAGCCTTTGTACAGGACCAGCCGGGCCGCGGCGTTGGTCAGGTGCGCCGTGGCGGCCGCGCCGGCGCGCTCCGGATCGCCATCCTCGATGGCGCGCAGTATCGCCTCGTGCTCGCGCTGCACCTGCCACACCAGCTCCATCGAGCGATTGCGGGTGTTCTTGCGCGCCGTGCGGATCAGCCCGCGCACGCGGGTATCCAGAAAACTCGCGAACGCGATGAAATACGGGTTATGGCTGGCCTGCACGATGGCCCGGTGGAAGGCTTCGTCTTCCTCCGTGCCGTCGCCCAGATCGCGCGTGGTCTGGTACAGGCGCTGGTAGGCGGTGCGTATGGCTTCCAGTTCGGCCGCGCCGCGACGCTGGGCCGCCAATCGCGTCGCGGGGACTTCGACGGCGAGCAGGAACTCGAACAGCTCGCTCAAGCCGGTTTCCGTATCCCCCGGGGGCTCCAGCCGGAATACATTGCTGCCTTGCGGATTGACGAACTGGCCCCGGCCCTGGTGCGAAATGACCAGCCCGTCGGACTTCAGCAGCGATATCGCTTCGCGGATCACCGGCCGGCTGACCCCATAGGCCTTGGCCAGCGCGGTCTCGGACGGCAACCGGTTGCCGGCGGCCGCCAGATCGCGCCGTTCGATCGCCCGGCGCAGGCGCTGCGCCACGCCGGCCGCCAGGCCTTCGCCGCGCGCGATGGGCTGCTCGTCCAGCGCATCGATGCAAGGAGGAAAGGAAGAATGCTGCATCACGGTTCTCATACGAGCATCGCGACAGGATGCTCCAGGTACCAGGTCAGGCGCGCCAGCCACCGCGCGGCCAGTTCGCCGTCGATGGCGCGGTGGTCCACGGCCAGGGTATAGCGCATGACCGAGCCGACCCGTATCGTATCCTCATCGACCACCGCTTCCCTGACGATCGCCCCGACCGCCAGCATGGCCGACTGCGGCGGATTGATGATGGCGGCAAAATCCGGGACGCCCAGCATGCCCAGATTGCTGATGCCGAAGCTGCCTCCCTCGTATTCGGCCGGGGCCAGCCGGCCCGCCCGCGCGCGTTCGATCAGCGCCGTCATGGCCTCGCTGATCGCCGGCACGCCAAGCCCGTCCGCGGCCTTGACGATGGGCGTCACCAGGCCGTTGGGCGTGGCAACGGCCACCGAGATGTCCGCATGGCGGTGCCGCCGCAGCGCGTCGGCCGTCCAGGTGACGTTCATGTCCGGCACATCGCGCAAGGCGCAGGCGGCACCGCGTATCACCAGGTCGTTGATGGACACGCGGCCCGGCACGACAGCCTTCAATTGCTCGCGCAGCCCCAGCAGCGCGTCGGCCCGGCACAGTCCGCGCAAATAGAAATGCGGGATCGTGCTTTTGCTTTCGGTCAACCGGCGCGCGATCGCCTTGCGCATGGAACCATGGGGAATCAGGTCGAAACCGGCCGCATCGGTGTGCCCCCCGGCCGGTGCCGGACGCGTGCCATCGCCGGCCAGCGCCTGTTCGACGTCCCGCTTGACGATGCGCCCTTGCGGACCGGACCCCGCCAGGCCGGACAGCGCCAGCCCCGCCGCGGCGGCCGTGCGCCGCGCGACCGGGCTGGCGAAGATGCGCGACGGATCCGCCGGGCCCGGCGACGGGGCGGCGGGCTCGGCCGCCTCCACCTGTTCCCCGGCTTGCGCGATATCGCGCGGCGTTTCGCCCTCCCGCAACAGCAAGGCAACCGGGGCGCCTACCGCCACGCGGGTGCCCTGTGCCACCAGCAGCTTCCCGACCACGCCGTCGTGTTCGGCCTCCAGGTCCACCACTGCCTTGTCGGTTTCTATCCCGCCCAGGCTATCGCCCGCGCGCACGCTATCGCCTTCCTTCACGATCCATTCGGCCAGCACGGCGTCCGGCGCGTTGGCCGACACGGCCGGCATGCATACCATCGTCGCCATCAGCCTTCCCCCTTATTGCGCAGGATGTCGCGCAGTCCCTCGATCACTTCCTCGGTGCGTGCCGCCGCCGCCCGCTCCAGCACCCGGGAGATACTGGGCGCGGCCAGGCCGCCGGTCACGCGCTGGACCGGCTGGTCCAGCCAATCGAAATAGCGCCGCTGGATCTCGTCGGCCAGCCAGCCTCCATACGAGGTCCCGCGCGCGCCCTGCTCCACGATGAGCACATTGTTGGTCTTGCGCACGCTGGCGCCCACGGTCTCCCAATCCAAGCTGGCGCGGTCCAGCCAGCGCAGGTCGATCAGGTCCGCTTCCATCCCCAGGCTGTCCAGGGCCTCCATGGCGTGGTCGACCATCGACAGGTAGGCGATCACCGTTACCGCGGGTCCCGTGCGCCGCAGGGCGGCACGCCCCACCGGCAGCACGAAATCCAGGTCGTCGCGCGGCGCCGGCGCCATGGCGTTGTACAGATCCACGTGCTCGATCACCAGCACCGGGTCCTTGCAGCGCAAAGCCGCGTTCATCAGTCCCACGTAATCGCAGGGATTGGAAGGCGCGACGATGCGCCATCCGGGACAGGTCGCGAAAATGCCGGCGGGATCCATGGAATGCTGCGATCCATAGCCGGTGCCCATCGCGACCTTGGTGCGCAATACCAGCGGCACAGGATCGTCGCCGCCGAACATGTGGCGTACCTTGCCGATCTGGTTGAAGACCTGATCGGCCGCCACCCACATGAAATCGGGGTACATGAACTCCACCACCGGCTTGTAGCGGCCGTCCAGGGCGATACCGCCGGCCAGTCCGACGAAGGCGTTTTCGCTGATGGGCGTGCCCAGGCAACGGTCCGGATAGCGCTGCGCCAGTCCCCGCGTGGCGCCATTGGTGCCGCCCTTCAAACGATGCACGTCTTCTCCCATGACCACGACGGTATCGTCGCAAGCCATGCGTCGGTCCATGACGTCGGCCACCACATCGACGAACTTGCGCGGCACCGTCTCGCCCCGGAATTCGTCGTCGGTGGCGTCGCGGCGGGCCGGCATCTCGGACAGATCGCCCAGTATCCCCACGTCGCGGAAATCCGCGGAGGGCCATAGCCGGGGGCGTATACGGCGCTTGCCTTCGCCGGCTTCCGGGTCCGCCTCCAGCAGCGCATCCACCGCGGCACGCATCGCCAGCGCGACGCGTCCGCGCAGCGCGTCGATCTGCGCCGGCGCGATCAGCTCGCGTGCCACCATCCGCCGCGCCAGCAGATCCAGGGGATCGCGCGTGCGCCAGGCTTTTTCTTCCTCGCGGTCGCGGTAGCCGAACGCGCTGCCCGGAAAGGGACCGTTCTGGTGGAAATAGCGATAGACATCCGCTTCGATCACGGTGGGGCCGTCGCCGGCACGCATATACGCCAGCGCGGCTCGCATGGCCAGATGCACCGCCAGCGGATCCATGCCGTCGACATGCCAGCTGGGGATGTTGAATGCCATGCCGCGCGCCGACAGGCGCGGCTCGGCGGTTGTCTCGTCCACGCCGGTGGCGACCGCATAACGATTGTTCTCGATGAAAAAGCACAGCGGCAGCTTCCATGCCGCCGCCAGATTCATGGTTTCCAGCACCGAGCCGATGTTGATGGCCCCGTCGCCGAAGTAGGTCACCATGACGGCATCGCTACCTGCCCGGCGATTGGCCCAGGCCTGGCCGGCGGCCATGGGCACGCCGCCGCCGACGATGGCATTCGTGCCCAGCGCGCCGGCCTCGGGCCAGCGCAGGTGCATGGAACCGCCGCGCCCCTTGCAGAAGCCCTGCGCCAGCCCCAGGATTTCCGCCAGTGTCCGCTGCAGCAAGGCCTGCACGGCGGGCGCGATATCGGCCGTGGGATCGATGCCGTCCGGACACAGATACGCCAGCGATTTCGCCAGGAACTGGTGATGGCCGCGATGCGAACCGCTGACGCCGTCGTCCGCGCGCAGTCCCACGATGGATCCGGCCGCCCCGCCCTCCTGGCCGATGCTGGAATGCGCGGGGCCGTGCACCAGCCCTTCGCCGGCCAACGCCAGCACGGTTTCCTCGAAGCCACGGATCAGGTGGCAATGCGCCAGCAGCGTGCCCAGCAGGACGGGATCGGCCTGCGCCCAATCCTGTTCGGTGCTGGACAGCGCCATCCAGGGCGCGCGCGGGGTCAGGGTCTGCAAATCCGGCATGGGAGCGGCGTCCTCAAAGATAGCCGTTGGCGGTCCATCCGCCGTCCGACAGCATGGCATGGCCGGTGGTGTAGCGCGCCGCATCCGATGCCAGGAAAAGCGCGACCTCGGCCATCTCCTGGGGCGAGCCCAACCGTCCCATGGGAGCGCGGCCCTCGATACGGCCGGCGTCCAGCGCGCCGCGCGCGATCAGGTCGTCCACCAGGGCCGTGCGGATATAGCCCGGGCACAGCGCATTGACACGCAGGCCATGGCACGCCCATTCGACGGCCAGGGACTTGGTCAGTGCGATGACGCCTGCCTTCGCCGCGCAATAGGCGGCGCGTTCCGGCGCGGCCACGACGCCGTACATCGAGGCCGTATTCACGATGACGCCGCCGCCTTGGTCCACCATGATGCGGCCGGCCGCCTGGCAGCAATAGAACACACCGGTCAGGTCGATATCGATGGCGCGCCGCCATTCCTCCCCGCTCAATTCCAGCGTCGGTTTGTTCATCGAAATACCGGCGTTGTTCAGCGCAATGTCGATCCTCCCGAAATGCGTCCGCGCCGCCGCATACGCCCGTTCGACCGCGGCATCGTCGCGTACCGAAACCGGCAGGCACAGCGTCTGGACATCGTGATGGCGTTCGCCCAATTGCGAGGCCGCCGTTGCCATCCCGCCGGCGTCCAGGTCCATCAGCGCCAGGCGGCAGCCGTGCCGCGCAAAAGCGTCCAGCATGGCGCGCCCGATGCCGTGGGCGGCACCGGTACACACCACGACTTTGCCGCGCAGGTCTGGGTAATGGGCCAATCGCGGCGCATCGGGGTCGGGCATGGCTGTTGTCTCCGGGCATCGTTATAGGCGGCATGCCGTTCGTCGCGGCAGCGCTTTCAGGGCATCCTATCTGCTTATCAACTTGCCTTACAACTACGTATAAACCCTGATCTTCAATGCCGCTACCGTCGGCCGCGCCGTCGCGGAATGGAGGGCCTGCCGCATAATGACCCTGTCCGCTGTTCCGCTGTCCGTCCCATTCCCACCAGGAGCACGCATGGCCGCCATCGCTTCCGCCGAGGTATTGCTCGTCAATCTGCCGCCCAAGGTCAAACGCACGGATGCCGTCCAGAGTTTCGAATGCCAGGAAACACCGATGGTGCGTATCCGCGATGCCGATGGCATGGTCGGCACGGGATACAGCTACACCATCGGTACCGGCGGCTCGTCGGTGGCCCGCCTGATCGACGACCATCTCGCCCCCATGCTGATCGGCCGCGAAGCCGACGACATCGAAAAGCTATGGCGGGACCTGTTCTTTCGCGTGCACGCGACCACGGTGGGCGCGCTGACTTCCATCGCGCTGGCGGCAATCGACACTGCCTTGTGGGACCTGCGGGCGCGCCGGGCCGCCCTGCCCCTGCACCGGCTGGCGGGCGGCGCCAAGGACGGCATCGAGATGTACTACACCGAAGGCGGTTGGCTGCATCTGGACGAGGCGCAACTGGTCGAAGAGGCGCTGCGCGCGCAGGCGGCAGGCTTCGGCGGCACCAAGATCAAGGTCGGCCGCCCGCACGTGGCCGAGGATGTGCAACGCCTGTCGGCGGTACGCGATGCCGTCGGCCCCGGCTGGGAAGTGATGACCGACGCGAACCAGGGCCTGAGCCTGTCCGAAGCCATCCGGCGCGCGCGCTGCTTCGAGGCGCTGGACGTCGCCTGGTTCGAGGAACCCATCCACGCGGACGACGTCGATGCCCATCGCCGTCTCTGCGCGTCGACGACCGTACCGATCGCCGTCGGCGAATCCCTGTACAGCCTGACGCAGTTCAAGGATTACCTGCAGGCCGGCGCCTGCACCATCGTGCAGGTCGACGTCGGCCGCATCGGCGGGATCACGCCGTGGCTGAAAGTGGCGCATATGGCCGAAGCGTACAACGTACCGGTCTGCCCGCACTTCCTGATGGAATTGCATCTTGCGCTCTGCTGCGCGGTTCCGAACAGCCGGTGGCTCGAATACATTCCGCAGCTCGATATGGTGACCGGCACCGGCATGCGCGTCGAAGGCGGGCGGGCCATTCCGTCGGCCGAACCGGGCCTGGGTATCGATTGGGACTGGGACAAGCTGGCGCGGTATCAGGTGCATCGCAGCGAGCACCGCTAAGCCGTCCCGATACCGCCCGATGGATGCTCGGCCGCGGCGCGGCGATCCCTTAAACGTGGGCGAGCCCCTTGATGGAAGCATGCAGGAAGCCCATCAGGGCCTCGCCACCCTTGCCCAGTCCGCCGCGCTTGCGCCACACCCCGCCGATGTCCATGGTGGGGACCTCGTCGCTCAGATCGCGGCGCAGGATGCGCCGCCCTTCCAGCGACCAGGGCCGATAGACCAGGTCCGACAGAATGGTCACGCCCTGCTGCAGCGCGACCAGGCTGCGCACTGCCTCGGGCGAGCGGCTCTGGAAACGGACGCGCGGATGCAGGCCCTGGCGCCCCCAGTACTTGCCCACCGTCTCGATGTGTTCGTCCATGTCCAGCATCACGTAATCGGCCCGCGCCACATCGGCCAGGCGCACTTTGTCCGCATGCTGGAATGGATGATCCGGATGCGTCCACAAGCGCCGCGGCGACTTCAGCATCGTGTCGTATTGCAGCTTGTCGAAGCGGGTCAGGTTCGAGACGATGGCCAGCGCCAGATCGAGCTTTCCCGCCAGCAGGCCCTGTTCCACCTCGGCGCGATCCCGCTCCACCACCTCCAGCCGCAGATTGGGAAAGCGCTGCCCCACGGCGGCAATGACCGCCGGCATCAGGTAGGCAGAGATGGTCTCCGTCACGCCCAGGCGCAGGCAGCCGCTCAGTTCATCGGGTTCGGCCCGCATGTCCTCCATCGCCCGCGCGAAAGCCCCCGTCACGTTCTGCGCGTGGCGGGCGAAACGTTCGCCGGCGTCCGTCAGATGCAGCCCCTTGGCATGGCGCACGAATAGAGGCGTTCCCACGCTCTGCTCCAGATTGCGCAAGGCGATGGTCACCGACGACTGCGACACATTGCACCGTAGCGCCGCTTTGGATACCTGGCCGGTTTCGGCCAGCGCCAGAAAGTATTCGAACTGCCGGAGCGTGATCTGCATGGCGGCGCATCCTATGATATTGATGCTGTATATATTGCGATTTCAAAAATTTATATTAGCAATATTGCGCGCCTCGCCCTAGTATCACCGCGTTCGACATACAGAAAACACAATCGGGGTAAGGCAGGTGCTTACGGAGAAGCGCGGCTATTGCACGCTCTGCCGCTCGCGCTGCGGCACGCGCAACATCGTTCGGGACGACGCACTGGTACGCGTCGTGCCCGATACCGACCATCCCACCGGCCAGGCGATGTGCATGAAGGGCCGCGCGGCGCCCGAACTGGTGCACAGTCCGCATCGCATCCTGTACCCCATGCGCCGCACGCGGCCCAAGGACGGCGGCGACCCCGGCTGGCAACGCATAGGCTGGGAAGAAGCCCTGCGCGAAACGGCCGCGCGGCTGGATGCGGTCCGGCGCGAAAGCGGCCCCGAAGCGGTGGCGTTCGGCGTCACCACGCCCAGCGGCACGCCGCTGTCGGACAGCATCGACTGGATCGAGCGCTTCGTGCGCGGGTTCGGCAGCCCCAACATTTGCTACGCCACCGAAGTCTGCAACTGGCACAAGGACTACGCCCACGCCTTTACCTTCGGCTGCGGCATGCCGGTCCCCGACTATGCCAACAGCGGCCTTATCCTGCTGTGGGGCCACAACCCGGCCAACACCTGGCTGGCCCAGGCGCATGCGGTGGGCGTGGGCCGCGCGGCCGGTGCGCGGCTGCTCGTGGTGGACCCCCAGTGCACCGCGCTGGCCGCGCAGGCGGATGCCTGGCTGCAGGTACGTCCCGGCACCGATGCCGCCCTGGCCTTGGGGCTGGCGCATTTGCTGATCGAAGGCCAGGACTATGACGCCGCGTTCGTACGCGACTGGACGAACGCACCGCTGCTGGTCCGCGGCGACACGGGCGGATTCCTGCGCGTGAGCGACCTGGCGGTACGGCCCGCGAACGCCGGCTCGTCGGGCCGGCACGGTTCCGGCCGTCGGAACGGCGCCAGCGAAGCGGGTGACGAGGACGCCTTCGTCGCCTGGGACGGGCAGGCCGGAAGCCCCGTGGCCTACGACACCCGCTTTGCGGCCGCCGCGCAAGGCGGCGCGCGCCACGCCCTGCGCGGAGCATACGAAATCCCCCTGCGCGACGGCGGCAGCATTCGCTGCCGGCCGGTCTTCGACCTGCTGGCCGCGCATTGCGCGTCCTACACGCCCGACCATGTCGCGCGCGTCACCGGCGTACCGGCGGACCAATTGCGAACGGCCGCGCGACTCATCGCGGACGCGCCCAGCGTGGCCTATTACGCGTGGACCGGCATCGGCCAGCAGGGCAATGCCACGCAGACCGAGCGTGCCGTCGCGGTGCTCTATGCGCTGACCGGCAGTTTCGATGTCCCGGGCGGCAACCGGGTCTACCCCGCGCAACCCGTGGCGACGGTGAACGGCATGGACCTGATCGCGCCGGAACAGCGCGCCAAGGCGCTGGGCCTGGCCCACCGTCCGTTGGGACCGCCAGCCCAGGGCTGGATCACCGCACGCGACATGTACCAGGCGATCCTGGACGCAAAACCGTACCGCGTCCGCGCCATGATGGCGTTCGGCACCAATCCCCTGGTGTCCCAGGCCGACGTGGACATGGGCAGGCAGGCCCTGCAGGCACTGGAATTCCACGTGCACTGCGATCTGTTCGAAACGCCGTCGGCACGCTATGCCGATATCCTGCTGCCCATCAACACCCCGTGGGAACGGGAAGGCCTGCGCGTCGGTTTCGAGATCACGCCACAGGCCCAGGAACGCATCCAGTTGCGGCCGCGCATGGTATCGCCGCGCGGCGAATCGCGGTCGGACAACGACATCGTCTTCGACCTGGCGTGCCGGCTCGGCATGGCCGACCTGTTCTTCGGCGGCAGCCTGGAGCAAGGCTGGAACCACATGCTGGCCCCGCTGGGCATCACGGCGGCGGACCTGCGCGCCGCCGATGGCGGCATGCGCCTGCCGCTCGCACACCATGACCGCAAGTATGCCGCCGCGTCCGGCGGCGAGCACGCACCGGAACACAGCCGTGCCGACGACCTTCCGGGCACCCCGCCTGAAAACACGCCGCCCGGCGCCGGGCCCGCGGCGGTCGCCGGCTTCGCCACGGAAACGCGGCGGGTCGAACTCTATTCCGAACGCCTCCTGCGGCACGGCTACGACCCCCTGCCCGTCCACCGCGAACCGGCGGAGGCGCCCAGCGGCGGCGACGCCGACTATCCCGTCGTCCTGACCACCGCCAAAAGCGGCTATTACTGCCACAGCCAGCATCGTTCGCTGGTGTCCCTGCGCAAGCGCGACACCTTGCCGCGCATCGGCCTGCATCCCGCACTGGCCGCGCGCCGCGGCATCGCGGCGGGCGACTGGGTGCGCGTGCGTACACGGGCCGGCCAAGCCCGTTTCGTCGCCCAGCTGCAGCCCGACCTCCAGGAAAACGTCGCGGTGGCCGACTACGGCTGGTGGCAGGCCTGCCCCGAACTGGGCCGGGACGGCTATCCCGTGCAAGGCCAATACAGCAGCAACTACAACGCGCTGATCCGCGCCGATGCCGCCGACCCGATCAGCGGATCGGTGCCCATGCGCGCCTTTGCCTGCGACATCGCGCGCGACCCGGCCAGCGATCCCGATCGCCGCCCCTGGGCCGGTCTGCGCGCGTTCCGGGTGACCGCGCTGACGCGACGCAGCCCCGATGTCCTGGAAATCGCCTTCGCGCCGGTCGACGGCAAAGGCCTGCCCGACCCCCAACCCGGACAGCACATCACGCTGCGGCTGGCCGCACCGCCGCAAGACAGCGCGAACGCGTCGCCCGAGACGATCACGCGCGCCTATTCCCTGGTCGACGCGGCACAGGATGCGGCGCGCGACCGCTACACCATCGCGGTACGCCGCCAGCAAGGCATCACCGGTGCCGGCACCCCATGGCACGGCCATATGTCGGGGCACCTGCATACCCGCCTGTGCGTGGGCGACCGCGTCGAACTGGGCGCGCCTTCCGGCAGCTTCATCCTGCCGCTGCGGTCACCGCAGCCGGTGGTGCTGTTCGCGGGCGGCATCGGGATCACGCCTTTCATGGCCTACCTGCGTTCCCTGGCGGCGCAGCCCGCGGAGGAACGCGACCGCATGCCGGCCGTCTGGCTGCACTATGCGAACCGCACACCGGACAGCGAAGCCTACGCCGGCGACATCGCGGAGCTGGCTGCCCGGCTACCCCGCCTGACGGTGCGCCGCTACTACAGCGATGCGCCGGACCTGCCTGGCGCGGCAGGCCGCTTCGCGACAGCCGACGCCGTCGACGACGCCGCGATCCAGGCGCGGGCGCGCTTCTACCTGTGCGGACCCGCGCCCATGATGCAGGCGATCACGGCAGGCCTGGTGGCGCGCGGCGTGCCCGCTTTCGATATCTTCAACGAAATCTTCCGCTCGCCGGCGCGTGTCGACGTGGATCCAGCGCGCCGGTATGCGGTTCGCTTCGCCCGCTCGGACACCGAAGCCGCATGGTCGGCGGCGCGCGGCGTCCTGCTGGGTTTTGCCGAAGGCCTGGGCTTGTCCTTGCCCAGCGGGTGCCGCGTGGGTCAATGCGAAAGCTGCGCGGTAAGAATCGTCCAGGGCCAGGTGCGCCACCTGCATGGCGCGGAACCGGAGGACCCCGAGGTGTGCCTGACCTGCCAGGCGGTGCCCACGACGGATCTGGTCCTGGACGCCTGATTCTTTTTACGGAAGTGTTTACGAAAGTCTTTTTGCCACGAATGCACAAGGGGAAATCATGAAAGCAGAATCTGTCATCAAGAACGGCGCCGCGCCCGGGCAGGACGGCGGCGCCCTGGAACGCATGGCCGCATCGGTCACGCGCTGGTCCGAGAAGTGGTTCCCGGACGCCTACATTTTCGCGGTCATCGCCGTGGTGGTCGTCGCGCTAGGCGCCATGGCCAACGGCGCGCCCGCCAAGAGCGTGGGCCTGGCCTTCGGCGACGGCTTCTGGACGCTGATTCCCTTCACCATGCAAATGGCCATCGTGGCCATTTCGGGCTACGTCGTGGCGGCCTCGCCACCCGCGGCCCGGCTCATCGCGTGGCTGGCCGGCCATCCCAAAACGGGGCGCGGCGCCATCTGCTATGTGGCCCTGATCAGCATCCTGGCATCCCTGCTCAATTGGGCCATCAGCCTGATCTTCAGCGGCCTGCTGGTGCGCGCGCTGGCGCGCCGCAAGGAACTGCGCATGGACTACCGCGCGGCCGGCGCCGCCGCCTACCTGGGCATGGGCGCCACCTGGGCCTTGGGCTTGAGTTCGTCGGCCGCCCAGCTGCAAGCCAACCCCGCCAGCCTGCCGCCGGCGCTATTGAAGATCACCGGCGTCATTCCCTTCACGGAAACGATTTTCCTGTGGCAGTCCTTCGCCATCGCGGTCGTGCTGACCATCGCGTCCATGATCGTCGCCTTCTATTCCGCGCCGCGCGGCGACAAGGCCGTAACGGCCGAAGACCTGGGCGTGGACCTGGGTGCGTCCATCGAGAAAGTCGACCCGCCGTCGCGTCCCGGCGATTGGCTGGAATACAGCCCCGTGCTGACCATCCTGCTCGTGGCCCTGGGCGCGACCTGGATCGTCAACGAATTCGCCACCAAGGACGCCATCCTGGCGATCTCCAACCTGAACACGTACAACTTCGTGTTCCTGATGCTGGGCATGCTGCTGCATTGGCGGCCTCGCAGTTTCCTGAACGCCATCGCCAAATCGGTGCCGTCGGTCGGCGGGGTGCTGATCCAATTTCCGCTGTACGGCGGCGTCGCCTACATCCTGACCAAGGCGGCCGGCACGGACGGCCACACGCTGGCCCATATGTTGTCCGCCTTCTTCGTGTCGGTGTCCTCGCACGCATCGTTCCCCGCGCTGATGGGCATCTATTCCGCCGTGCTGGGCTTCTTCGTGCCGTCCGGCGGCGGCAAGTGGATCATCGAGGCGCCCTATGTCATGCAGGCCGCCAACGACCTGCACGTCCACCTGGGTTGGGCGGTCACCGTCTACAACGCCGCCGAAGCGCTGCCCAACCTGATCAACCCGTTCTGGATGCTGCCGCTTCTGGGCGTGCTGGGCGTGCGCGCGCGCGACGTCGTGGGCTTCACCTTCACGCAACTGATCGTGCATGCGCCCATCGTCCTGATCATGCTGTGGACGCTGGCCGCCACGCTGGAGTACAAGCCGCCGGTCATGCCGTGACCGCCGCGCCATAAAGACAGCCCCCGACCGGCCCGGCGCCAAAGATCAAGGCACACCGGCGTCCGGCGGGGAGATGCCTGTCGGGGCCGGCCCCTCCCGCCGGACGAAAGCCGGCTAGCGCACCTTACCCTCCTTCCACGCCTGCAGCAGCTTGTCGTAGGCGATGGTCTCGCCCTTGGGCTTCTCGTTGGCCAGCTTCTTCCAGGGCGCATGCTGGTCCGACAGCCACTTCGACGGATCGCTGCGCGGGTTCAGCTTGGGCGCGCAGTGCGCCATGCCGGCGCGCTGCAGTCGCGCCATGACCTGGTCCATTTCGTTGGCCAGGCTATCCATGGCTTGCTGCGGCGTTTTTTCCCCGGTTACGGCGGTGGCGATGTTGTTCCACCAAAGCTGCGCCAGCTTGGGATAATCCGGTACGTTGGTACCGGTCGGGGTCCAGGCCACCCGTGCCGGGCTGCGGTAGAACTCGATCAGGCCGCCGTAGTTATCGGCGTTCTTGGTAAAGAAGTCGCTGTGGATGTCGCTGTCCCGGATGAAGGTCAGCCCGGTGATGGACTTCTTCAGCGACACGGTCTTGGACGTGACGAATTGCGCGTACAGCCAGGCGGCGGCCATGCGGTCGGGATTGGTGGACTTGAAGAAGGTCCATGAACCCACATCCTGGTAGCCGTTCTGCATGCCGTCCTTCCAGTACGGGCCATACGGCGAAGGCGCCATGCGCCATTTCGGCGTACCGTCCGCGTTGACCACCGGCAGCCCTTTCTTCGTCATATCCGCCGTGAAGGCCGTGTACCAGAAGATCTGCTGCGCGACCTGGCCCTGGGCGGGCACGGGCCCCGCCTCCGAGAACGTCATGCCGGTTGCCTGCTGCGGCGCGTACTTCTTCATCCAGTCGATGTACTTGGTCAACGCATACACCGCCGCCGGGCTGTTGGTGGCGCCGCCACGCTCCACCGACGCGCCGACCGGCGTGCATTTGTCGTCCGCCACCCGTATGCCCCATTCATCCACCGGCATGCCGTTGGGCAGGCCCTTGTCCGCCGTCCCGGCCATGGACAACCAGGCATCGGTAAACCGCCAGCCCAGCGACGGATCCTTCTTGCCGTAGTCCATGTGGCCGTACACGCGCTTGCCGTCCACTTCCTTGACGTCATTGGTGAAGAAATCCGCGATGTCCTCGTACGCCGACCAGTTGGTGGGTACCCCCAGGTCATAGCCGTACTTTGCCTTGAAGCGGTCCTGCAGGTCCTTGCGGGCGAACCAGTCCGCCCGGAACCAGTACAGGTTGGCAAACTGCTGGTCCGGCAACTGGTACAGCTTGCCGTCCGGGGCGGTGGTAAAGCGCGCGCCGATGAAGTCCTTCAGATCCAGGCCCGGATTGGTGTATTCCTTGCCCGAACCGTTCATGTAATCCGATAGCGGCAGGATCGCGCCGTAGCGGTAATGCGTGCCGATCAGGTCCGAATCGGATATCCACCCGTCATAGATCGACTTGCCCGACTGCATCGACGTTTGCAGCTTCTCGACCACATCCCCTTCCTGGATGATGTCGTGGTTTACCTTGATGCCCGTGATCTCCGTGAAGGCCCGGGCCAGTGTCTTGGACTCGTATTCATGCGTCGTAATGGTCTCGGACACCACGTTCACTTCGTTGACGCCTTTCGCCTTCAGCTTGGCCGCGGCATCGATAAACCACTTCATTTCGGCCATCTGCTGGTCCTTGGACAGCGTCGAGGGCTGGAACTCCGTATCGATCCACTTCTGCGCCTCGGGCGCCCCGGCCCAGGCACCGGACGATCCGATCAGGGCGATGGCGGCTGCCACGGCATGCATGCGCAATTTCATGAGCTGTCTCCTCGATAAGCCCTCCCTCGGGATGCTGCGGACGCGGCCGGGGAAGGCGAAGGCCGTGATCCATGAATTCGTCGCGGCCCGGACATGGCGGGCCGGACTTTATTTATCCCTTGCGCATGACCAGCGCCAACACCAGCATCGAGACCGCGAAACCGATCCATACCGACGGCGGCTCGTCCAGCGACCACCAGGTCATGAAGCGTTCCCCCATTCCCACGAAAAGCAGGTTTACCCAGGCGGCGCACATCAGGCCGATGAACAATCGGTCGCCCCGCGTGGTCGCGATGGGCAGGAATCCCTTGCGCAAGCGCGTCGGGCTACGCAGTTCCCACACCGTCATGCCGGCCAGCATCAGGACGACGCAGCCGAAGAACACGGCGACCGGGGTCGTCCACACCATCCAGTCGAACATCGTCGCCTCCCTATACCCGGCCCATCGCGAAACCCTTGGCGATGTACCGGCGCACGAACCAGATCACGATGCCGCCCGGCACGATGGTCAGCACGCCCGCGGCGGCCAGCACGCCCCAGTCCATGCCCGCGGCCGAAACGGTGCGCGTCATGGTGGCCACGATGGGCTTGGCGTTGACCGAAGTCAGCGTGCGGGCCAGCAGCAGTTCCACCCAGCTGAACATGAAGCAGAAGAAAGCCGTCACGCCCACGCCCGCCTTGATCAGCGGCAGGAATATCGTCAGGAAGAAACGCGGAAAGGAATAGCCATCCACGTAGGCGGTCTCGTCGATCTCGCGCGGCACGCCGGACATGAAGCCCTCCAGTATCCACACTGCCAGCGGCACGTTGAACACAAGGTGCGCGAGCGCCACGGCGATATGCGTGTCCATCAGTCCCAGCGACGTATACAGCTGGAAGAAGGGCAGCAGGAAGACGGCCGGCGGCGTCATCCGATTGGTCAGCAGCCAGAAGAACACATGCTTATCGCCGATGAAGCTGTAGCGCGAAAACGCGTAGGCCGCGGGCAAGGCGACCGCCAGCGAGATGACGGTATTGATGGCGACGTAGATCAGCGAATTGATGTAGCCCGAATACCATGCCGGATCGGTGAAGATGGTGTGATAGTGCCGCAGCGTGAATTCGCGCGGCCACAGTGTCAATGCGCCGACGATTTCGCTATTCGGCTTGAACGACATGTTCAGCATCCAGTACAGCGGCAGGATGGCGAACAGCAGGTACAGGATCAGGAAGGCGCTGCGCCAGAAAACGGGCTTGTCACGCATTGGCGTTCTCCTCTTCCATGGTGCCGGACGTGCCGGCGCGCTGGATCCAGTTGTACAGGATGAAGCACAGCAGCAAGATAATCAGGAAGTACACAATGGAAAAGGCCGCCGCCGGGCCCAGGTCGAACTGCCCCACGGCTTTCTGCGTCAGGTACTGCGACAGGAAGGTAGTGGCATTGCCCGGGCCGCCGCCGGTCAGGACGAAAGGCTCCGTGTAGATCATGAAGCTGTCCATGAAACGCAGCAATACCGCGATCATCAGCACGCCGCGCATCTTGGGCAATTCGATATAGCGAAACACCGCCAGGCGCGATGCCCCGTCGATGCGGGCGGCCTGGTAATACGCCTGCGGGATCGCCCGCAGGCCGGCATAGCACAGCAGCGCCACCAGCGGCGTCCAATGCCAGACATCCATCACCAGCACGGTGACCCAGGCGTCCAGGTCGTCGCCTGTGTAGTTGTAGTTGAACCCCAGCCATGACAGCGTGGCACCCAGCAGGCCGATATCCGTCCGGCCGAATACCTGCCATATCGTGCCGACCACGTTCCAGGGAATGAGCAGCGACAGCGCAACGATGACCAGCACCGCCGACGCCTGCCAGCCGAAGGCCGGCATGCACAGCGCCACCAGGATGCCCAGGGGGATTTCCACCAGCAGGACGGCCAGCGAAAAACCGATCTGGCGCCAGAGCGCGTTGTGCAGTTCCGGATCCTGCAGCACCGACGCGAACCATTCCGTGCCGACGAAAACCCGGCGGTCGGGCGCAATAATGTCCTGGACGGAGTAATTCACGATGGTCATCAGCGGCAGGATCGCGGAAAAGGCCACGCACACCACCACGGGCAGCACCAGCAGCCAGGCTTTCTGGTTGATCGGCTTCATCGGATCAGTTCCTCGTCGCGGTAAAAACAGCTGTGCGGATTGAGCACGGAAAGCCAGGCGATGGCGCCGGGCGCGGCCACGCCACTGTCCAGGGGCAGGCGGGCCCGCACCGTCCGGCCCTCGAAGGTGCCGGTCAACAGCAGATAGGTGCCGATGTCCTGGATGCGCGTCACCGCCACCGGCAAGGCGTCTTGCGCGTCCGCCGCGCACAGGCGCACGAATTCCGGCCGTATGCCCAAGGTGAACGCGCCCGTCGCGGCCAGGGTCGCGGCGAGATCCGGCGGCGCCTGGCGCAGCACGCGCGTACCGATACGCACCCCGCCTTCGTCCCAGCGCGCCGGCAGGAAATTCATCCCCGGCGACCCGATGAAGTGCCCGACGAAGGTATGGGCGGGACGCAGGAACAGATCGTCGGCCGTGCCCACCTGCATGACCTTGCCGCGCGACATCACTACTACCTGGTCGGCGAAGGTCAGCGCCTCGGTCTGGTCGTGGGTCACGTAGACCAGCGTCAGCTTGAACTCCTGGTGGATCTCCTTCAGTTTGCGCCGCAAGGCCCATTTCAAGTGCGGATCGATAACGGTCAGCGGCTCGTCGAACAACACGGCCGACACATCGCTGCGCACCAGTCCGCGGCCCAGCGATATCTTCTGCTTGGCGTCCGCGGCCAGGCCGCGCGCGCGCCGGTCCAGCACCGGCGATAGTTCCAGCATCTCGGCGATGCGCCCCACTCTTTCCCGCACCCGGTCTTCCGGCACGCCGCGGTTGCGCAACGGAAACGCCAGGTTCTGGGCCACGGTCATGGTGTCGTAGACGACCGGAAACTGGAAAACCTGCGCGATATTGCGCTGCTGGGGCGTCTGCCCCGTTACATCGCGGCCGTCGAAGCGGATATGGCCGGACGAAGGACGCAGCAGGCCCGACACGCAGTTCAGCAGCGTCGTCTTGCCGCACCCCGACGGCCCCAGCAAGGCATAGGCGCCGCCGTCGACGAAGGTGTATTGCAGGGGCAGCAGGGCGTAGTCTTCTTCCCTGGCGGGATGGGGAACATAGGAATGCGAGAGATCCAGCTCGATGCTCGCCATCAGTTCGCCTCCACCTTCGCGCCGACCGGCGCACGACGGTAGGCAGGCGCCGCCAGCAACTCGCCCGCGGCATCGAAGGCGTAGGTCTGGCCGGGATCGAAGTACAGGCGTATCGCTTCGCCCAGCGCGAAACGATGGACGCCGGTCAATTGCGCCACCAGGTGTCCCGCCGCCGTGGCCGTATGCACGAAGGTATCGGATCCGGAAATCTCCGCCAACTTGACCGAGCCTTGCACCGCCACGCATCCGGGCCGCTCATCCAGGTACAGCGCGCCGGCTCGCAGGCCGGCCGTGATATCGGCGCCGGCGGCGCCGGCGGGCAGCTCCCTGGGCACGCGCAGGCCGTCTTCCAGCATGAATCCCAGGCTGTCGCGCCGCGCGCGTAACAGGTTCATCGGCGGGTCGCTGAACACGCGCGCCACGCGGATGGAGCGCGGGCGATGGAAGACCTCGGCGGTGGGCCCGTATTGCAGGAGTTCGCCCGCATCCAGCACCGCGGTATGGCCGCCCAGCAGCAAGGCTTCGCCAGGCTCGGTGGTGGCGTAGACGACAGTGGAGCGCCCTTCCTCGAACAGCTCGCCCAGTTCGTCGCGCAACTCTTCTCGCAGCTTGTAGTCCAGGTTGACCAGGGGCTCGTCCAGCAGGACGAGCGGCGCGTCCTTGACCAGCGCGCGCGCCAGCGCGATGCGCTGCTGCTGGCCGCCGGACAACTCGGCGGGATACCGGGCCAGCAGATGTTCGATATGCAGGCGTCCGGCCATCGCCCTGACGCGTTCGCCCACGCCCTGCTCGCGGCGCAGCCGCAGCGGCGAGGCGATATTGTCGAAGACGGTCATCGACGGATAGTTGATGAACTGCTGGTACACCATGGCGACGTTGCGCTCGCGCACGGGAACCCGCGTCACATCCACGCCGTCGACCCGCACGGCGCCCTGGCTGGGCCGGTCCAGGCCGGCCATGATGCGCATCAGCGATGTCTTGCCCGCCTGGGTCACGCCCAGCAGGACCGTCATGGCGCCGGGTTCCGGGGCCAGGCTCATCGGATGCAGCAGGACTTGTGATCCCGCCTGTAGTTGTATGCCTTCCAGCGTCAGCCGCATCGCGTCTCCTGGCGAAAAGCTGCCTGTTAGCTTTCATCTTGTTTTCTGCGTTTGTACAGAAAGCGCGGAAGAAAGACAACGGCGGCCTGCGTCGGCCGGCTGGAATTTATCTACGGTGCGCCGGTGCGGACTTGCGCGATGCCGGGACGCGGCGACGGCGGGGTGCCAGGATCGGACGCCGCATAGCCACCCGGCGGGCGGTCGCATGCGCTATTTGCGGTGGAGAATCCAGTCCATCACGGTGCCCGTAATCCGCTGCAGTTGCTGGCTTTTGCGTACGTCATAGTTCGCGTCCGTATATCCCCACCAGTCCCAGCAGCCGCCGTAGTTCCCGGCGAAAGTCTTGGTCTGGGGATACAGGACGGCGACATGGAAAGCATCGGCCCAGCGATTGAAGCCGGCCAATCGGACAAAGTTATCGCCGACTGCCGTGTAGTTCTGGCTGCACCCGTGCAGGGCGACAAGCAGCCCGCAACGCTGGCCGTCCAGGCAGGAAGCCGGCGTGTACAAAAACGCCCAGTCCTCCATATAGGCCGAGCCGGCCGCACCGGAGACGGGAACCTGCTGAAGCTTGCCGATCGCCCCGGTCTGCACTACCCGACTCGAATCGATTTCGGGGTATAGATGCGTGAGCATCAATTTCGCGCCATCGAACTTGCAGTGCCCGATATAAGGCGGCGCGGATGTCTTGCAGTCATCCTTCGAATAGGGTTGTCCCCGGACTGGCGCGGGTGGCAGATCGGTCGGGAACGTATGCCCGAAATCGCGGCGGTTATCGTCGATAATGGTCAAGTTCGCCAGCCCGGCCTGCTGCTTGAGCGCGGTGTAATACGCCATGCCCGCTTCCGCCACGGGCGGTTTCACGATCGCATCAGCCGTACCGTGCAGCAGGTAAACGATGCCGTTGCTCAGCTCGGTCAAGGGACCGACCTCGCCGTTGTTGGAGCGCCGTATCGTGGTTTGAACGAAGCGCTTGACGTCCGCCTGCGATGGCGCGCCCTCCATGCAACGCTCGATCATGTTGGTCACACTGCCCTCGGCGCACTGGTAGGGGCCGCCCGCCAGTATCCCCGCCCGCCGGAACATTTCCGGGAAAGCGATTTGCGCCTGGACCGCCATATAGGCGCCGGACGAGAAGCCCGCCACGGCAATGCGCGAGGTGTCCACGTTGATCGGCGCGGGCGCCGATGCAGCGGCGTCACGCGGCCCGGCGGCTGGCTGGCCCCATGCGACATTCGAATACGAGCACGGTAGCAGCAGGCTGACGGCCAGAAACAACACGCCGAGCCCGTAGGTCGCGGTTTTCATTGGACTTTCACCTTGAAGAAAATCTATGTCCTGTATGCCCGGACTGCCGCCACGGGTAGTCCGGCCGGTGAATGAGCAGACGCTACATCATTTCGACGAAGGCATAGTCTATGCCGCTGCGGGTGGCGGCCGATACGTTTTCATTCACCGATACACAAGGTTTCGGTCCCCTGGGCCGGCCGGAATTTATGTACGATCGGCGGACGCGAACTTCCCGGGCCGTCGGGCTCCCGAAGCATTCGGACTGCCGATAACAACCTGATCGAGACGATGGAGACCCCCGACAATTTTCAAATCGCCATCGACAGGCAGGCGCGCATGCCGCTGGCCGGACAGATCCACCACGCCATCGGCCAGGCCATCCGCGATGGCCGATTGGCGCCCGGTGCGCGCCTGCCTTCCTGGCGGGATCTCGCTTCACAGCTGGGCGTCGCGCGCGGCACCGTGCGCGCGGCCTATGAGCGGCTGATCGACGAACAATTGCTGGTTCCCGCGGGCGCGGCCGGCACCTTCGTTTCACGCCATGGCATACCCGCACCGCCGCCGCCTCCGCCTGGCGACACGGCGCCCGTGCCGGATCTGATCCAGCGGTTCTCGGCCCGGCCCCTGACGTTCCAGATGGGCGTTCCGGGTCAGGACACATTTCCGGTGGCTGTCTGGTCGCGCCTGTTCGCCCAGGCCGCGCGCGAGATGGCATCGGGCCCGATGGGCTATCCCGATCCCCGGGGCGAAGCGCGCCTGCGCGAACAGATCGCTGCCTATCTCGCGCTGACGCGCGGCGTGTCGTGTTCGCCGGCGCAGGTTCTGATCACTGCCGGCTACAGTGGCGCGCTCAACCTGGTCATCCGCGCGCTCGGCCTGGAAGGCCGGACCGCCTGGATGGAAGACCCGGGCTTTCCTCTGACGCGGCGGGCGCTGACGCTGGCCGGCATGCGGCTGGCCCATGTGCCGGTCGATGCGCAAGGCCTGGACGTCGAGGCGGGCCTGCGCAGCGCGCCGGACGCCGCCCTGGCGGTCGTCACCCCCGGCCAGCAGGCGCCGCTGGGCGTCACCATGGCGCCGGCGCGCCGGCGCGCCCTGCTGGATTGGGCCGCGCGGCAAGGCGCGTGGGTGGTCGAAGACGATTTCCTCAGCGAACTGCAGCTGCGCGGCCGCGCCGCGCCAGCGCTGGCGGCACTGGACGGCGCCGGCCGCGTCCTGCATATCGGTACGTTCAGCAAGACGCTCAGCCCGGTACTGCGGCTGGGGTTCATCGTCGTCCCCACCGAAAAGGCCCGGCATTTCACCGAAGTGGCCGCCTGCCTGGCGCCGGCCCCGGCCTCGGCGCCGCAGCTCGCGCTGGCCGAATTTATCGGCCAGGGCCACTACCTGCGGCATCTGCGCCGCATGAAGCGGCTCTATGCCGCCCGCCGCGACGCCTTGAGTGCCTGCCTGGCGCGCTTGCCGCTGGACGCGACCGCCGCCATGGCCGGCCTGGCCGTGCGGCTGGCGCTGCCGGACGGCACCGACGACATGGAGATCGCCCGGCGCGCGCTGGACCACGGCCTGGCGCCAGGCGCGCTATCCAACTGGTATGTGTCGCTACCGCCCCGGCCAGGACTGATGCTTGCCGTCAGCAACGTCGCCGAAGCCACCCTGGAAACCGACTGCCGCACGCTGCTGCGATTGATCGATGAAGCGCGCTGATCCAGGGGCGAAGCCCGGCGATGGACGAAGCCTGCTTGCCCGGCCCCGGCCCCGGCGCGCTGCGCGGCAAGGACCGCGCCGGGGACGCTCCACTCGCACGCCGCGCATCCCACCGCGGCGCGCGGCGTCGTGCCCCGCGTCAATCCACCTCCGCCCCCGACGACTTCACCGCGGCACCCCATTTGGCGATCTCGCCCTGGATGAAGGTCCCGGTCTGGGCCGGGGTCATCGCCATCGGTTCGGCGCCGCGCTCGCGCAGATAACCTTGCATGGCCGGCGAGCTCAGGATGGCGCCGATGCGCTGGCTGAGGAAGTCCACGATGGGAGCCGGCGTGTCCTTGGGCGCCAGGACCGCCGCCCAGCCGATGGCCTCGAAACCCGGATAGCCGGATTCCGCGATCGTCGGCACGTTCGGCAGCTGCGGCAAGCGCTTGGCCGTCGTAACGGCCAGTGCGATCGCCTTGCCGCTTTGTACATGCGGCAGCCCGGCGGTGACCGAATCCACCATCAGCGGCACCTGATTGCCCAGGAAGTCCGCCTGCGCGGGCCCGCTGCCCTTGTACGGGATGTGGCGGATGTCGATCCCCGCCGCCGATTTGAACATTTCGGCCGACAAATGCTGGGTGCCGCCGATGCCGGCGCTGGCGTAGGCCAGCTCACCGGGATGTGCCTTGGCCCGCTCCACCAGTTGGCGCATCGTCTTGATGCCCGATTGCGGATTGGACAGGAACATCAACGGTACCGAGAACACCCCCGTCACCGGCGCGAAATCCTTGCTCAGGCTGTAGTCCAGCTTCTTGTATAGCGTCTGGTTGACCGCTGCCGCGCTGCCGGCGATGACCAGGGTGTAGCCATCGGCGGGCGCGCGCGCGGCCTGGGCCATGCCGATATTGCTGCCGGCGCCCGCCCGGTTGTCGACGATGATGGACTGCTTCAGTTCCGCGCCCAGCTTTTCCGCCAGGGCGCGGGCGAAGATGTCGGTCGCCTGTCCGGGCGGAAACGGCACGATCATGCGGATGGCATGATCGGGATACTGCGCGTGGGCGGCCAACGCGGCCGTGGCCAGCGTGGCGCCGGCGATCAAGTGCTTGAACATGGAAATCCCCTCCTGTGTATCGGCTCTTGGAGGTCGCATTATGGCCGATCGCACACGCCCGCCCCGACGGACGGCAGCCGCCGCACTGCGCGCGTCGAGCCGCGCGCGATGCGCGATGCCCGTGACGGTGCGGCCGGCGATCGGACCGAACCGCGCCGGATCAACGCGCCGCGGGAACGTAGGGCGGATCGCGATGCAGCGGCGTGGCGGAATAGGAAGGAGGTTTACCCGCGGGACCGCACAATCGGGTCGTGAACGGGGCCACGAACACGCGGACGCCCAGCGTCAGCGTGATAA
The DNA here is from genome assembly GCF_002261215.1 of Bordetella genomosp. 11. NCBI lineage: Bacteria > Pseudomonadati > Pseudomonadota > Betaproteobacteria > Burkholderiales > Alcaligenaceae > Bordetella > Bordetella genomosp. 11. Next base: position 2,186,453 of record NZ_NEVS01000004.1, read on the forward strand.
AGGCCGGCGACACGCAATTGCCGGGCTGCTTGGGATCGCCGTACACGTCGCCGGACACCCAGCGTACTTCGCTGGTCAATTCCGCTCCGACGGGTATGGCGACTTGCGGCATGACGGGGCCCGGATGCATGCCGATGGACGACTGCGCGGCAACCCGCAGCGGCTTGTTCGCGCCGTCCAGGAAACCCACTTCCGGACGCATCGGAACCGTGCAGGTGTTCGGCCCCAGATTGCGCAGCACGACCAGCGTACCGGAATGCGAAGTACCGTCGAACTGCCCGCCTTCCCTGTCCGCGGCGAAGGATAGCTGGGCCGGGTCGCAGGTGGGCTCGGCCGCTCGCGCGGCAGCCGTCGCCAAGGTGGCGCATAGCACCAGGCAAGACGCCGCAAGGCCTTTACGAAACGAAGATGCCGGTTTCATGGGTCGATGGCTCCATGCCGCGGTTCGCGGACGCGTGATCAACCGGCATTATGCCTACGGGCGCGCGGCGGCCGCCGCCAGGATACGTTCTGTTTTCGGAAATTACACGTATCGCCTGGCGCGCAACGCCAGACGCACCGATGCGCGGGGATGGCGCCGCAGCCGCGACCCCTGACGGCCTACTCGCCGGCCGCGCCGGCCAGCGCTGTCCGGCGCGCACGGCGGCGCCACTCATAGGCCATCGTGGCCAGTACCAGCACACCCACCACGATGAATTCCATGGTAAGGACGCCGCTGGCCCCACGCAGATAATTCCCTTGCGGCCCGGCCAGGAAATGCGTCAACACAGAACCCGAAATGGCCGGTCCCAGGCCCAGCGCGCTTTGCTGCACGGTCGACAACGTGGCACTGCCCGCCCCCGCATGCTCGGACGGGACCTCCGACAAACCGATGCGGAAGAAGCATCCGACGATGAAAGCCTGGCCGAAACCGATGGGTATCGTCGCGGCCATCAGGTTGATGACGGTGGGTTCCGGCCACACCGCGCGCAACGTAAACATGAGCGCCAGGACGCCGGCCATCTGCACCAGGCAGCCGAAGATCAGCACCGGGGCCTTATCGAAGCGCGAGACCGCGCGACTGGTCATCAGCGAGCCGACGAAATACGCGGTTCCCATGGCGATGAAGGTATTGCCCGACGACAATGGCGACATGCCCGCGCCCGCCTGCAGCGTCAGCGCCATCGCGAACATGAAGCCGCTCCAGCTCGAGAAAAACAGCACGGCGATATAAACGCCGAACCGTACGCTGGACAGGCGCAACAAGGAAGGCGGCAACAAGGGGAAAGCCTTGCGGCGCTCTTGCCGCAATTCGGTAATCCAGAGCGCATACAGCAGGAAAGGCACCGCGGCCAGCATCGCCAGGCACTGCCAGGGCCAATGCAGTACCGGCCCCAGCGCCACGGGTATCAGCAGGCAAAGGATGAGCACCGCCAGCAGCCCGGTTCCCGGCCAGTCGATGCGGGCAGGATGCGAGGACCGCGTTTCGGGCAGCCAGCGGCCGGTATAGGCCATCACCAGCAGCCCTATCGGCAGGTTTATCAGGAACACGCTGCGCCAGCCCAGGCCGCCCAGATCCAGCGACACCAGCAGGCCGCCCAGCACCTGGCCCACCACGAAGGCCAGCCCGCCTATCGCCCCATATAGACCCAGGGCCCGCGAGTGCTCCGGGCCGCGCAGGCTGACGTGGATGGTTGCGAGGATCTGCGGCACCGCAAGCGCCGCGGCCACCCCCTGCAGCGCCCGTGCGGCCAGCAGCACCCACACCTGTCCCGCCAATCCGCACAGCAGCGAAGCCACCGTGAACAGCATCACGCCCCACCAGAACACACGCCGGCGGCCATAGTTATCGCCCAGGCGGCCGCCCATCGCCAGGCAGACCGCGAAAGCGACGCCATAAACGGCGACGATCAGCTCAAGTTCCATCTCGCTGGCATGCAGCGACCGCGCCATCGCGTCCAGCGCGACATTGACGATGGAAAAATCGATCATGGGCAGCAATTGGCCCGCCAGCAACAGGTACAGGCCCGCCCGGCCAAGCCGTGCGTGGGAAGTGGAAGCGGTCATTAGACGGTCGACACGACGGATCGGACAGCGCACCGGCGCGCCGCCTTGCCGTGAAAGATGCAAGGCCGGAAGTATATTTTGCGGTGCAGTAAGGGCACGCCATGCCCCTGCTGGGGACAGGGTCGCGCATCGCTGTCAGCGGAATGTCAGGTGCATATCGGGCCTTCCGCACGCATCCGCGCACCGGTACCGCGCGCGCCGGATGCGGCGGAACCTTCATGGCGAGGACCGTACTCAGGGACCTCGCTCGTTCACCCTAGGAGTTTTCCCGTGACCCTATCCCTTACCGCACAGACCCCCCTCAATGCGCAAACCCTGCCGGCGCAGCAGGAACCCCTGCACCCTCCGATTGCCCAGGACGGAATCATGGACTGGATGCCATCCTCCGCCGCCGGGATCGTCGCTTACCTACTGACCAAGGTCGCCACGTCCGACGTGGCCCAGGTCGGCGACCTCATGATCAACGGGCGCGACAACGCCATCCTGGCGCAGCGCCCGCCCGCAGAAGCCTGATCGTCTCTCGCGTCGGGCAGGTTCGGACGGCCACCACTACAATGCCGCAATTCGGTTACCGGACCTGCCCCATGACCACCACCCGACGGCACCGCTGCGCCTGGGCCGAAGACGATCCGCTGATGCGCGACTACCACGACAAAGAATGGGGCGTGCCGCAACGCGACAGCCGCATGCTCTGGGAAATGCTGATGCTCGAAGGCTTCCAGGCCGGCCTGTCGTGGATCACCGTGCTGCGCAAGCGCGACGCCTTCCGCGAGGCGTTCGCCGGCTTCGAACCTGCCATCGTCGCGCGCTACGACGAGCGCGATATCGAACGGCTCATGGGCAACCCGGGCATCATCCGGGCCCGCGCGAAGATCCAGGCCACCATCGGCGGCGCGCGCATCTATCTGGACATGCAGGACAAGGGCCTGAGCTTCAGCGACTTCTGCTGGTCCTTCACCGATGGCCAACCCATCCTGAACGACGGCAAGACCTGGGTTGCCACCTCGCCGCTTTCCGAACGGATCTCCAGGGAACTGAAGCAACGCGGCTTCAAGTTCGTCGGGCCGACCATCGTCTATGCATGGATGCAGGCCGTGGGAATCGTCAACGATCACGCCATCGATTGCTTCCGGCGTTCGCCGGGAGCGCGATCGCGCTAGCCCGGCTGTCGCCTGCGCGCCGAACGAGGCGCGCCCTCAAGGGCGCGCCCGCTTCATCACCCCTGGATGAAGGCAAGCAGGTCCGCGTTGATCACATCGGCATGCGTGGTGCACATGCCATGCGGATAGCCCTTGTAGACTTTCAGCGTACCGTGCTTGACCAGCTTGGCGGACAGCAGCGCCGAATCCGCGATGGGCACGATCTGGTCGTCATCGCCGTGCATGATCAGGACGGGCACATCGATCTGCTTGAGGTCCTCGGTGAAATCGGTTTCCGAAAAAGCCTTGATGCAGTCGAAGTGGGCGTTGGCGGCGCCCATCATGCCCTGGCGCCACCAGTTGCGGATCACCCCTTCAGAGACCTTGGCGCCCTCGCGGTTGAACCCATAGAACGGCCCGCTCGGCACATCCAGGAAAAACTGCGCGCGATTCGCCGCCAGCGCCGCGCGAAAGCCGTCGAAGACTTCCAGCGGCAGGCCGCCGGGGTTCTTCTCGCTTTTGACCATGACGGGCGGCACCGCGCCTATCAGTACCGCCTTGGCCACCCGCCCCTTCCCATGGCGGGCCACGTAGCGGGTCACTTCGCCGCCACCGGTGGAGTGACCGATGTGCACGGCATCGCGCAGGTCCAGCGCGGCGGCCAACTCGGCGACGTCGGCGGCATATGTGTCCATCTCGTGGCCGGTCGCGGTTTGCGACGAACGGCCATGGCCGCGACGGTCGTGGGCGATCACACGATAGCCCTTGTGCAGAAAGAACAGCATCTGGGCGTCCCAATCGTCCGCGCTCAGCGGCCAACCATGATGGAAAACGATGGGCTGTCCCGTCCCCCAATCCTTGTAGAAAATTTCGGTGCCGTCTTTCGTCTTGATTTTGCTCATGGCGCATCCTTTCGAAGAGTCAGGTCAAAATGCCGCAGCGTGGGCAAGCCGGCCCCGCTGACCGGCGCTTGAAGGGTATACCGCGAACGCGCCGAGCGTCTATCGCCGAACGGTGACGTCAATCATCGGGATAGCGCCGGGCGATCGGGTGGCGCCGCCGCGCCGGCGGCAACCCCGCCGGCGGGGTTGCGGCGCTTGCGCCTCTTATACTTGGTCCCGGCCGACGCCGTCCGCTGCCATGGACACCGCTGCATGGCATACCTTGAATACGGCGCGAATCGCCCCATTTAATCGACCTTCCCTGTTTCCAAGGAGCGAACCATGCCCGACTATCGCAAAGATCCGGAAGCCATCTCCCGGCTCACACCCGAGCAATATCGGGTTACCCAGGAAAGCGCCACCGAACGGCCGGGCACAGGCGAATACCTGGACAACAAGGAACCGGGCATCTACGTCGATATCGTCTCCGGCGAACCGCTGTTCGCGTCGTCGGACAAATACGAATCCGGTTGCGGCTGGCCCAGTTTCACCAAGCCCATCGAACCGGCCAACATCAACGAATTGCGCGACACCACGCATGGGATGATCCGGACCGAAGTCCGTTCCACCCATGGCGACAGCCACCTCGGCCACGTATTCCCGGACGGGCCGCGCGACCGCGGCGGCTTGCGCTACTGCATCAATTCGGCATCGCTGCGCTTCATTCCCCGAGAGCGGATGGAAGCGGAAGGCTATGGCGCCTATCTCGATCAAGTGGAGGACATTCGATGAACCACGAACGCGCAGTACTCGCTGGGGGTTGCTTCTGGGGGATGCAGGATCTCATCCGCCGCTTCGACGGCGTGATTTCCACCCGGGTCGGATACACCGGCGGCGATGTGCCGAACGCCACCTACCGCAATCACGGCACGCATGCCGAGGCGATCGAGATCGTCTTCGATCCGGAAAAGACCAGCTATCGGCAGCTGCTGGAATTCTTTTTCCAGATCCACGATCCCACCACGCGCAACCGCCAGGGCAACGACGTCGGCACGAGCTATCGTTCGGCGATCTACTACACCAATGCCGAACAGAAGCGCATCGCCGAAGACACGATCGCGGACGTCGACGCATCGGGGCTGTGGCCCGGCAAAGTGGTGACGGAATTGGCCGAGGCCGGCCCGTTCTGGGAAGCCGAGCCGGAACACCAGGACTATCTGGAACGGATACCGAACGGCTATACCTGTCATTTCGTGCGGCCGAACTGGAAGCTGCCCCGGCGCCCGCAAGCCGCCAACGCCGGCTGACGCGGCGCCCAGCCCGGCTTAGTGCCGGGCTGGCGCGAGACTGGCCGGCATTTGGCGCGCGCGGCCGGCCAGCGCCCCGAACACCGCCATCACCATGGCCAGCACCACGCCGCCGATCATCACCGTATGCCAGTTGCCGGCCACGTCATGCGCCTTGCCGGCCAGCGTGGGACCGCAGGCGGCCAGCAGGTAGCCTATCCCCTGGGCCATGCCCGACAATCCGGCGGCCTGCTGCACGCTGGCCACGCGCAGGCTCATGAACATCAGCGACAGGATGATCGCGCTGCCGGAACCGGCGCCGAACAGAGCCGCCCACACCGTCGACCAGCCCGGCGCGTACATGAATCCCAGCAACGAGACGCCAATGACCAGGGCCATCGCGGCGGAAATCCATACTTGGTTCTTCATGCGGCTGACGACCGCGCCCAGCACCAGGCCGGGCAAGGCGCACGAGAGCTGCATCAGGCCGTGCATCGAGCCCGCCTCGGCGGCGGTAAAGCCCTGTTCCGTCAGGATGACCGGCAGCCATCCCGCCAGCACGTAATACAGCAGCGAGTTGATCCCCATGTATAGCGTCACCTGCCAGGCAATCGCCGAATGCCAGATACGCCCGCCGTGCGGCATGGCCGCGGTGCCCTTGGCCGGCGCGGTATGCGCGCCCAGCTGCGAGCGCCATATCGCCAGCGCGAGCAGCGGCAGCACGATGAAGCCGCCCAGCGCGGTGCGCCAGCCATAGGCATCGGCAAGCGGCACCGCGATCGCCGAAGCGCCGGCAGCGACCGCGCCCATCATCAGCGCACACATGCCCGTGACCGTCGGCACCCTGGCCGGAAAATCGCGCTTGACCAGGCTGGGAACGAGTACGTTCGCAACCGCGATACCGGCACCGATCAGCGCCGTGCCCACGTACAGGGCCCACAAGGGTCCCGCCCAGCGCACCCCCATGCCGGCGACCATAAGCACCAAGGCGCCGAACAGCGCGCGTTCCAGCCCGTAAGCGCGGGCCAGCAAGGCCGCGAACGGCGAAATAACGCCGAAGGCCACCAGGGGCAGCGTGGTCAACAGGCCGGCCTGGGCGCGTGTCAGGCCATAAGTGGCCTGGATAAGGTCCAGAACGGGAGCGACGCCCGTGACCGGCGCGCGCAGGACGCAGGCGATCAGCAGCAGACCGGCGAGAAGCAGCATCGGCCTGGCGACGGGAAGGCGTATGGTTTGCGAAGACATGGAATATCAACAACGGCAATGAACAAGACCCCGCTACCTTACCCTTCCCGGGTTCGCATGAATTTAGATACTATGCCAACAAATCTCTAAAATCTGCCAATCGCCACTACGGGTCCGCCCCCATGCTGCTGGAAGCACTGTTCAAGGACTTCAATCTGGATGGGGCCACGGGCCCGGTGATCGGCATACGCCTGGAAACCACGGATTACGGCAGCGAAATACCCGTGCATCGGCATCGCCAGGGCCAACTGATTCTGGCGTTGAAAGGCGGCGTAACGTGCGAAGTGGCCGGCGCCATCTGGATGGTGCCCCCGCAGTATGCCGTTTGGGTACCCGGCATGATGCCCCACAGGGTACGCGCCACCGCCAATGCGCGTATCTGCTACCTGTACGTCCAGCCCGGCGCCGGATGCCTGCCTTCCGATTGCTGCACCCTGGCGATTTCGCCGCTGGTACAAGCGCTTATCCTGGACATGGCCGGACAGCCAGCGGACTACGCGGCGGACAGTCCCACCGGCCGCAAGGCCGTCGTGCTGCTGGAAGAGCTGGCCACCATGCCGGTGGAGCATCTGCACGTGCCCACCTCCGACGAACCGCGCATGCGCAGGATCGCGACGATGCTTTCCGATCGCCCCGCCGACCGCCGCACGCTCGCGGACTGGGCAAGGCTGGTCGCCATGAGCGAGCGATCGCTGGCCAGGCTGGTTCGCCAGGAAACCGGCATGACCTTCGGCCGCTGGCGCCAGCAACTGCACCTGATCATCGCCCTGCGCCAGTTGGCCGCCGGCCAGACCGTCCAGCGGGTGGCCGAACAGTTGGGTTATGAGTCGGTGACGGCGTTTATCACCATGTTCAAGAAAGCCGTGGGCAAACCGCCGGCGAAATACTTCGCGTCCATCGGCTGAATCGGTCGCCGCGGCGGCGCCCGCCTCGTTCCCGGAAAGCGCCCATACGGCACACCGACGCGCCCCACGCCCTTTGGCCGCACATGCATCAGGAGCCCGCATCCATGTGGCCGCGGGCGACTTCGGCGAATACGGCGGCGAACCGGTCCACCAGGGACGATGCCGGTCGCCCGGCGCGCGTAATGCAGTAGTAGTCCAGCGTGACACCCGGCGTTACCGGGACGAAGCGCACGCGCCAGCGCGAACCCGCCAGCGCCGCGAACGAGGGCAGGACGGCCTGCCCCAGGCCGGCCTCTACCAGCGCCATCGCCGTTTCCAGGTGCGTTACCGTGCGCCCGCTCGCGCCGTCGCCAGGGACGGTCCGCAGCTTCCGATCGACCAGTTCCTGGATCGGATTGCCGCGCGGCAGCGAAACCAGGCCATGCCTGGGAATATCGTCCCAGGCGATCGGGGCCGCGGAACGCCGCATCCCGGGCGCCACGGCAAGCATGGGATGCCATTGGAACAGCGCCCGTCTCCGGATGCCGGACACACGATTGAAGAAAGCGCCGAAGCCCGCATCGAGTTCGCCGCTTTCCACCTGGCCTTGTATCAGGGCACGATCCAGGTCGGCCACGTCGATATCGGCTTGCGGCGCCTCGCGCCGCAAGCGCCGCAGTACTTCCGGAATCACGCTGCAGGCGATCAGCGGCGTGACGCCGATGCGGGCACGGTACCGGCCGGGCCGTTCCAGGCTGGCCATCTCGGCGGCAGCCGCGTCCAGATCGCGCAGGGTGCGCTCGACAATCGGGATGAACTGCCGGCCAGCCGGCGTCAGGCGGACGGTGCGCGTCGTCCGTTCGAACAGGCGGCAGTTCAGTTGATCCTCCAGCTCGCGCACCATGGCGCTCAAGCCGGACTGGGTAATGTGCAAGTGCTCCGCGGCTTTGGTGAAACTGGCGTGGCGGGCCACGGCCACGAAGGCATGCAACTGGCGCAAAGAGAAGTTCATCGGATCGGCCGAAGTGCCGCGAAGGCGATTAACAAATTTTAGTTGTTAACTGAACGAATAAAGCAGATTCACTTCTGAGACCCGTTTTGCTGAAATACCGCCTGTGCAACCCGGACAAGGAATTCCCCATGCAAAGCGATAGTGCAAGCCATCCCGATATCCTGATCGCCGGGGCGGGCCTGGGCGGATTGACGGCGGCCCTGGCACTGCTGCGCCGTGGATTCAAGGTGCGCGTGCTGGAACAGGCCGCGCAGCTGCGCGAGCTGGGCGCCGGTATCCAGCTCAGCGCCAACGCCAATCGTGTGCTGTTCCAGCTTGGGTTGGCGCAAGCGCTGGGCAGCGTGGCCAGTACCGCCGCGGGCAAGCGGATACGGCTATGGAACAGCGGACAGACCTGGCCGCTGTTCGACCTGGGAGCGGAATCGATCTCCCGCTACGGTTATCCTTATCTCACGGTCTATCGCGCCGATCTGCACGCGGCCCTGGTCGACGCCGTTCGCTCGCTGGACCCGAATGCCATCGAACTGAACGCACGCGTCGAATCGGTGCGGCAGGACGGCAATGCGGTGACCGCCACGCTGGCCGGCGGCGAGACCCGCCGGGGCAATGTCCTGGTGGGCGCGGACGGCGTGCATTCGCGCATCCGCGCGCAACTCTTCGGTGCCGACGACGCGGTATTTTCCGGGACGCTGGCCTGGCGCGGCGTTATCCCCGCCAACAGGCTGCCGGCGCATCTGCGCGAACCTTATGCGGTGAACTGGGTGGGGCCGGGAGCCCACGTCATCCACTATCCGCTGCGGCGCGGCGAACTCGTCAATTTCGTCGGCATCCTGGAACGCGACGACTGGCAGGTGGAGTCCTGGACCCAACAGGGTTCCGTCGAGGAATGCCTGGCCGACTTCGCGCGCTGGCATGACGATGTCCATACCCTGATTCGCGCGCTGGACCAGCCCTTCAAATGGGCGCTGATGCTGCGCGAACCGCTGCCCGTCTGGCGCCAGGGCCGTATCGCGCTCCTGGGAGACGCCTGCCATCCCACCCTGCCCATGCTCGCATCCGGGGCCGCGATGGCCATCGAGGACGGGTACATCCTGGCACGCTGCCTGGCCGAAATTCCGGGCGACCCCGCCCTGGCGCTGGCCCGCTATGAAGATCTGCGCAAGGAACGGACGGCCCGTGTCGTGCGCGGCTCGGCCGAGAACGCCCGCCGCTTCCACAATCCCGCGCTTGCCCATGCCGAGGGCGCCGCCGCCTACGTCGAACGCGAGTGGAACGAGCAGCGGGTGCGCGAACGGTACGAATGGTTGTTCACCTACGACGTCGACACGGTCGCCGTGCGCGAGCCGGCCCGCTAGCACCGTACCGGCTCGCGATACGCAGGCGCGGATGCCGGCGCGGGCCGGCCGGCTACTCAGGCATCCTGGCGCCGGTTCGCCCAGACCAGATCGATCAGCAAAGCCAGCACCATGGACGCCGTGCCTATCGTGAAAAGCAGGGCATAGTCGCCGCCGCTGTGGTTGAAAACGAAAGACAGCGCGTAGGCGGCGACCGCCTGGAACAGCGCGAAGGCCACGGTGGCCGTGCGCCAGGCCGGATTGCGATGGGCAGGATGATGCGCCAGCAGTTCATGCACGCGGCCCAGCACCAGCGGGACCGTCCCGGTAACGAATGCCCCGACCACCACGCTGGACGCCATCAACCAGGCCATGCCCAGTCCCAGCGCGGGAATCGCCACGCCCACGGCCTGTAGCGTGAAGGCCAGCCGCAGCGCGCGGCCGAAGCCGATACGATCGGCCAGCGCGCCCGCCAGCACGGGCCCGACTGTCGCGCCGATACCGAACAGCACCCAGTACTGGGCGCCCACCTGCAAGCCCTGTCCCAGTCCGCGCGCGACGTAATCCACCAGGAAAATCATGTGCGGCACCCAACCGGCGGCGTTCAGCGCGTACTCCGCATAAAGGGCCCGCAGCGCCGGAACGCGCGGCACCCGGTGTTGCCGCGGCCGCGGCGCCGCGGCAACGGTGGCCGAACCATGCGGATCGGCGTGCGCGGAGGCAGTCCGGGCCTGGGCGCCGCCGTCTCGGGCAGGCCCGGCCACCCGCTCGGCCTCGACGCCGTCGGGCCAACCCCGCCACGCAATGACGGTCAGGACGAGCGACAGCACGCCCAACCCCAGCCAGGTGTGCTGCAGGCTTTGGCGCAGCAGCAGCGGGACCAGGGTTCCCGAGGCCGCCACGCCGACGCCCACCCCCATGAAAATGACTCCGCCGGCCAGGCCGCGCCGCGCGGCGGGCACCAGGGGCAGGACCGTGGGCGCCGCCAGCACCATCAGCGCGCCGCCCGCCAGTCCGGAAAGAAAGCGCCACGCGAAGAACCACCCGAACGAAATGGGGAACGCACAGGCGAAAAAAGCGGCGGTTGCCAGCAGCATCATTGCCCGTAGCGTGAACGCGATCGGCACGCGCGCCGCGATCGGCCGGCCCAGCAATGCCCCGGCCAGATAACCCGCCAGGTTGGCCGCGCCCAGGTAGGCAGCCACCGAGGCGGCGAACCAGTGCGCGCCGACGATGGCCGGCAACAGGGGCGTATAGGCGAAACGCGCCAGTCCGATACCGACCAGGCTGGCGCAAAAACCCGCCAATGTGGCCCACCGGGCCCCCACCGCGCGCATATCGGTGATTTCGCCGCCGTCCGTCATGACCCTGTCCATGATGTCGTCCTCGCACGTCTGATGGTAAGAGCTTACGCGTGGGCAGGTATCTCCAGAAGCGACTTATTCAGATATAGGCTATCGATCCTGATGATATGGTGCTACGCTTTGGCAACGTATTTACACCCGGGAAATTCCATGGACGTCGCCGATCTCAAAACCCTGGCCGCCGTGGCCAGGCACGGCAGCATGAACAAGGCGGCCGGCGAGCTGCACACCGTTCAATCCAACGTCACCGCGCGCATCCGCGCGCTGGAGGACGAAATCGGCGTCCCCTTGTTTCAACGCCACGCGCGCGGGGTCACCATCACCGCGGCAGGCCAGCGCATGCTGCCTTTCGTCGGCCGCATCGCCAGGCTGCTCGCGGAAGCGCAGGCCGCGGCAAAGGACGACGGCGCCCCGGGCGGCGCGCTGGTACTCGGCGGCCTGGAAACCACCACGGCACTCCGACTGGCCCCGTTGCTGACCGAGTTCGCCCGCGCCTATCCGGAAGTCCGTCTGACCCTGGGGACCGGCACCACGTCCGGGCTGCTGCGCGACGTCGTGGAATGCCGGCTCGACGGCGCCTTCGTCAGCGGGCCGATCGATCACCCGGAAGTCCACCAGGAAAGACTCTTTACGGAAGAGCTGGTGCTGGTCACCAGCCCCGCCATACGGTCGATCAAGGATCTGGCCAACGTCGCGGATTTGAAAACCATCGTCTTCCAGCGCGGCTGCTCGTATCGGCAGCGCCTGGAAACCTTGCTGGCCGGCATGGGCATTGTCGTTGCCCGCCCGCTGGAATTCGGGTCCCTGGATGCCATCGTCAGCTGCGCGGGCGCGGGCGTGGGCGTGACACTGCTGCCCCGGGGCGTGGTGCAATCCGCGTTCGAAGCCGGACGCGTTTCCATGCACCGGCTGCCCCGCGATCAGGCACGCGCCGAAACCCTGTTCATCCGTCGCGCGGACAGCTACGTCTCCAGCGCCTTAACGGCCTTCCTGGACATCGCACGGCGCTTTCATCGTGTGCCGGAAAAGGATCGGGCCCCCGTGCCGATCTCGACGCTGGCGCCCAGGAAGCGCGCCTAGGACCGCCTCGACCCGCGGCCGCCACGCCCGCACGGGAAGCCCGCCATTGATTCAACGCCGGCGATCCCCGGCGCAAGACCGTCCTGCGTGAACCCATGCCGACCGGCGGTGACTCATCCCGCCCTGCCAGCCCGGCCTCCGCCGTGAGCGGCCCTCGCTTGGTTCCCCTCTTCAGGAAGTCTCGTGCGTTTGAATTCGATATTGTTTTCCATGGGCCTGATTGCCCTGATACTGACCACCGCGTGCACCTGGAAGCACGCGTACGACGTCGCCCAGGGTCGGCGGCAATTCCAATGCGTTCAGATAACGGATATGCAGGACCGGCAGCGTTGCATGGAAGAAAGCACCATGAGCTACGACGCCTACGAAAACGAACGCCGCAAGCTGCGCCCCTGATCCGGCCGTCCGGGGCCGTTCCACCCGCGGCAGACATCAGGACGTGGCGCTCGCGACCGCCGGCCTCTTGATGAAATCCACGAAGGCCTTCAATGGCGCGGGGATCAGGCGCCGGCCGGGGTAATAAAGAAATGGCCCGGAAAAGCGCGGCCACCAGGACGCCAGGACGGGTTTCAGCGCACCGCTATCCAAAAGCGGCCGCAGCCAATCCTCGAACAGATAAACGATCCCGGTCCCGGCAAGCGCGGCATCCACCGCCAGGTCGACCCCGCCGCCTATCCGAACGACCAGGGGGCCGTTGGGCTCGACACGCACCACTTCGCCATTCCGCTCGAATTCCCATGGCGGCATGGCGCCGCTCGGGAAGCGGCCGCGCAAACAGGCGTGATGCACCAGCTCGCGCGGATGCGCGGGCCGGCCATGTCGATCCAGATAGCCAGGCGAGGCGGCCGCCGCGAAGCGTTGGACGCGGGGGCCGATGGGGACCGCGATCATGTCCTGTTCCAGGCGTTCTTCGTAGCGTATGCCGGCATCGCAACCCGCGGCCAATACATCGACGAAGCTTTCCTCGGCGACGATATCGAGGACGATCTCCGGGTACGCGGCCAGGAAAGGCGGAACGATGGCAGGCAAGACCAGCCTGGCCACGCTGACCGGCACGTTCAGCCTTAGCGTACCGGCGGGCCTGTCGCGGAACCCGTTGACCGTATCGAGCGCCGCCTGGACTTCGTTCAAGGCCGGCGACAGCCGCGCGAGCAAGCCCGCGCCGGCTTCGGTCGGCGCCACGCTGCGTGTCGTCCGGTTGAGCAGCCGCACCCCGACCTGTGCCTCCAGGCGCCGCACCGCCTCGCTCAGTCCCGACGGACTCGTGCCGCTCGACCGGGCGGCATCGCGAAATCCGCCGGCACGCGCCACCGCGACGAAGGCGTTCAAATCGTTCAGGTCCACTTTCATCGATCGCCCGCCATTGTTCGATATTCCGCACAGCCCGTACGGATTGTATGGGATTATCGCGCGGCCTCAAGCTGGCTATCGTAAAGGCCTCGTTCACCGAAAAGGACTGCACCATGCCCTCCATCGATCAAGCCGGCACCCATGCACTCGGCCATCGCCAGGTAAAGCGGGTCGGGTACGGCGCGATGCAACTTGCCGGACCGGGCGTATTCGGCCCGCCCAAGGACCGCCAGGCCGCCTTGGCCGTTCTGCGCGAAGCCGTCGCATCCGGCGTCGACCATATCGACACCAGCGATTTCTATGGCCCGCATATCACCAACCAGCTGATCCGCGAAGCGCTTGCGCCCTATCCCGACGATCTGGTTATCGTCACCAAGATCGGCGCGCGCCGGGGCGACGACGGCGCCTGGCTGCCTGCCTTCACGCCCCAGGAGCTGACCCAGGCGGTGCACGACAACCTGCGCAACCTGGGACTGGACGTACTGGACGTCGTCAATCTGCGCATTATGTTCGACACGCATGGCCCCGCGGAAGGTTCGATCGAACCGATGCTCGCTCCGCTCGCGGCCCTGCAACAGCAGGGACTGGTGCGCCACATCGGGCTGAGCAATGTCACCGCCGCGCAGGTCGAGGAAGGACGCCGCATCTGCGACATCGTCTGCGTCCAGAACAACTACAACGTCGCGCACCGGGATGACGATGCCCTGATCGACGACTTGAACGCCGCCGGCATCGCTTATGTTCCCTTTTTCCCGCTCGGCGGCTTCAGCCCCTTGCAATCGTCCACGCTGTCCGATGTCGCGCGGCGGCTGGACCTGACGCCCTTCCAGGTCGCCCTGGCCTGGCTGCTGCGGCGTTCACCGAACATCCTCCTGATACCCGGCACATCGTCGCCGGCACACCTGAAGGAAAACCTGGCGGCCGGCGGCATACGGCTGCCGGACGATGCCATGCACGCGCTCGACGGCATCGCGGCGGGGTGACGTCCGTCGAAACGCCGGCAGGCCGCGTCATTTCGCGGCCGCGTGGTTCGCGGCCGAAAACCGAAGGCGAGCCCCACAAAGCGCACCGCGCATATCACGCGCGGCGCTTCAACGCATCCAGGCCCTCCGGCAGCTTCGCATTCGGGAAATGCGTGGATAGCGTGGTGTCGCGCCATTCCCGCCGTTCCTGCTCGCGCTCCGCCTCGGCCTGCTCGCAGACATACAACGCATCCCCGCCCAACAGCAGGCGCAGCGGCAAGTCGTCGCGGTTGGACAGCTCTACCAACAGAGCGGCGATCTTCGCCGGATCGCTCAGTTCCTTCCCCATATAACCGCCCAGCAGTTCGAGCACCCGGCCCACCGATGGTTCATAGTCGGGCAAGACATTGTCCCCCGGCGTCCTCGCGGTACGGCCCCACTCCGTGCGCATCCCGCCTGGTTCCAGCGTGCATACCTTGATCCCCAGGTGCGCAACCTCCTTCGCCACGACGTCGCTGAACCCTCCGACCGCCCACTTCGCGGCCTGGTAGGCCGACAGCCCCGGCGTCGAAGTGCGCCCGCCCACCGATGACACCTGGAAAATATGGCCACGCCGCCGCGCCCGCATGGCAGGTAGCGCCGCACGGGTCAGGTTGACCACGCCGAACAGGTTCGTTTCGACCTGGTCGCGAAAGTCCTCCGCCGTCATCTGCTCGAAGGGCAAAGTGTGGCCGTAGCCCGCGTTGTTCACCAGCACATCGAGTCGGCCGTAGACCGAAAGCGCAGTCTCCACCGCGGCCTGCGCGGCGTGCGCGTCCTTCACATCGAGCGCAACCGGGCGGATGCGATCCGGATGGCGTTCCACCAGGTCGGACAGCGTTGCGGGGTCGCGGGCACCCGCGACCAGGCAATCGCCGGCGGCCAGCACCGCTTCGCTGATGGAACGCCCCAGGCCGCGCGCGGCACCGGTAACCAGAAAGACTTTGGACATATCGGACTCCTTGATCGATTCCGTCATTTAATTGGTTAAGTACTCACTCATTTATAGACGCAAAATCCGCCCGCAACGCTATGCGGGCCGATCCCGCCCTTTTCAGTCCGCCTGCAATATGGCCCATAAGGCCTTGAACCCGCGGTCGCGGTAGACGTCGATATTGGCGGCATCGCGCGCGATGAATTCCATCGCCGTCTCCGCCAGCGAGGTAAAAAGCGCTCCCGTGAATACCTTGGCCGCCTCGGTCGGCGACTCTTTCGCGCCGGCGGCCCGCTCGCTCAGCATCGTCCTGATTTCGCTGAATCCCTCCGCGCCGGCCGCACGATGCTGCGCATCGATACGGCCGCTCACGTCAAGCTGCCGCAAGGCGCGGCGGCCATCCGGGTGGGCCAGGCCCCAGTCCAGGTAGGCATCCCATGCATGGCGAACCCTGCGCGCCAGCGAGGCGCGGCGCGGAAAGTCCGTCATCATCGCCTCCCGCAGCCCGGCCTTCAGGGACACGTACAGCTCGTTCAGCAAGGCGTCCTTGTTGGCGAAATAGGTAAACACGGTTCCTTCCGCGACGCCGGCCAGCTTGGCGATACGCGCCGTCGTCGCGGCGACGCCGTCCACCGCGAGGGCCTCTGCCGCCGCGGCCAGAATCGCCTCGCGCTTATCCTCGCTGCGTGGGCGCGCCATATGCCTTCCATAAATGAGTGACCACTCAATCATAAACCGGTGGGCACGAGATGGCAAGTCCCGTGGACGGCGTGTGCGGGACGCATCCCGCGGCCGCGGCGCTCGCCATCTCAAATAATGGGCGCGCCGCCGGTTACCGCGATGGTCGCGCCGGAGATGTAGCTGGCCTCGTCGGAGGCCAGCATCACATAGGCGGCCGCCAGCTCGGCAGGTTGCCCGGGACGCTTCATCGGAACCTGCTTGCCGAAGTCCTTGACCTTTTCCGGCGGCATCGTCGACGGAATCAACGGTGTCCAGATGGGTCCCGGGGCGACGCAGTTCGCCCGGATGCCCTTCTCCGCCAGCAACTGGGCCAGGCCGGCGGTGAAATTCTGGATCGCGCCCTTGGTCGCGGCGTAGGCGATCAGGCCGGGATTCGGGCGGTCCGCGTTGATCGAGGTCGTATTGACGATCGCCGCACCGGGCTTCATATAAGAGACCGCCGCACGCGTGATCCTGAACATGGCACCGATGTTCGTATCGAAGGTCTTGTTCCATTCCTCGTCGCTGATCGCTTCCAGCGACGGATAGGTCATCTGGTACGCCGCGTTGTTGACCAGCACATCGAGCCGGCCGAACTCCCGCATGGCCCGTTCGACGATTTCCTTGCAATGCGCCGGGTCCGTAATGTCCCCGCGCACCAGCACCGCCTTGCGCCCGGCTTCCTCCACCCAGCGCGCGGTCTCGCGTGCGTCGTCGTCTTCGGTGAGATACGCGATCAGCACATCGGCGCCTTCGCGGGCATAGGCGATGGCCACGGCCCTGCCAATGCCGCTGTCGCCTCCGGTGATGACGGTAGCCTTGCCGGACAGGCGTCCCGAGCCGCGATAGGTTTTCTCGCCGTGGTCGGGCTGCGGCGCCATCTCGGCGGTGCGCCCGGGGGTGTGGTCCTGCTGCTGGGCGGAAAAAGGCGGGGCGGGACGTTTCGTATCGGTCATGGCTATCTCCAAAGCGGCGAATTCGGATTCGTGGGGGGCTCCCGACCAAGCCTTCCCAGCAACCCGCAGACCCGGTATGGCCGGGCATCCGCGCGCCGCCAGCCCGCTCAGGCGCGGGCAGCAAAATTTGCAATGCTTCGGCAAGGCCCGGCGACAGCCCTTTCCCCGCACCGCGCCGTGGCCGACACGCGGGCCGGATGAGCCGGAAGTCTTGACACGCAAGTATTTGCTTGCCTATTATTCATGCAACCAAACACTTGCATATCCACATGGCGGAACGCCGCGATACCGACCTGCTGTTCAAGGCCCTGGCCGATCCCAGCCGCCGCAAGCTGCTGGACCTGCTGCACGCGCACGATGGCCGCACGCTGGGGGAACTATGTGAACACCTGGACATGACCCGCCAGGGCGCGACCCAGCATCTGGCCGTGCTCGAGGCAGCCAATCTGGTCGCCACCGTACGGCGCGGCCGCGAAAAACTGCACTTCCTCAACCCCGTACCGCTACAGGAAATCTACGAACGCTGGATAGCCAAGTTCGAGAAGCCGCGCCTGAAGGCGCTTTCAAACCTGAAACAACGCCTGGAGAAAACCGATGACTAGATCCACTTTTGTCTACGTGACCTACATCCGTACCACACCGGAAAAACTGTGGGCTGCGCTCACCGACGCGGAATTCATGAAGCAATACTGGTTCGGCATGCATTGCGAAAGCCAGTGGACGCCCGGATCCTCATGGAAGCTGGTTTCCGGCGATGGGATGCGGGTTTACGACGCGGGCAGCATCATCGAGGCCGACCCGCCGCGACGCCTGGTCATCCGCTGGCAACATCAGGAGCGGCCCGAACTGAAAGCGGAAGGCGAATCGCTGTGCACGATGGAGTTGCAAGCCGATGGCGCCGCGGTAAAGCTGTCCATTACCCACACCATCGACCGCGAACATTCGAAGTTCATCGAAGCCGTGTCGGGCGGTTGGCCCAAGATACTGTCCAACCTCAAGTCGCTGCTCGAAACCGGCTCCATCGTGCTGCCGGACCCTTATCCCGCCACTTCCGCCGGCGCGTGAAGCACATGGATTCGGTCACTCCGCGTCGGCCCCCATCAGGCGCAAGCTGCGCTTGAAGCTGGTTGGCGCTTGTCCGTATGTCCTGATGAACGCCCGCCGCATGCGGTCGCGGTCGGCGAAACCGGTATCGCGGGCCACGATATCCATGGGATGACGGCCGTCTTCCAGCATGGCGCGCGCAGCCTCCAGCCGCAGTGTCTCGACCGCCTTGGCGGGAGACTGCCCCGTTTCCTCGCGGAAGACACGGCTGAATTGGCGCGGCGACAGCCTCGCCGCATCCGCCAGCTCTTCGACAGTCAGGGGATTGCGCAGGTTTTCCTTGGCGTGGATCAATGCGCGCCTGATCCGGTCCGAGCGCGGCTCCAATTCCAACAGGGCGGAAAACTGCGATTGGCCTCCGGGACGCCGGTGATAGACGACCAGCCGGCGGGCCACCTCGCGTGCCAGGGGGGCGCCGTGATCGTCCTCGATCAGCGCCAAGGCCAGATCGATCGCCGCGGACATGCCGGCCGAAGTCCAGATGTTGCCATCCTGGACGAAGATACGATCCTCGTCGACCTGCACGCGCGGATAGCGTTCCCGCAGGCGACGGGCATGCGCCCAGTGCGTGGTGGCCGTGCGCCCGTCCAGCACCCCGGCCTCGGCAAGGACGAATGCGCCCGTACAGAGTCCCGCGAGCCGCCGTGCTTCCCGGGCGGCGCGCACGATATAGGCCTTTAGCGCGGGCGTCACCGGGCCCGGCAGCAGCTCTCCGGCCACCAGCAGCGTATCGGGCATGACGCCGAGCGCGACGGTCTCGATACCGGCGTTCATGGTGGAACGCACCATGCCGCCTTTTTCGGACAGGAAGGTCATGCGATAACCCTCGTGACCCAGCCGCGCATTCGCCATTTCGAATGCCGACAACGCGGATAGCCCCATTACCTGGAATCCATCCTCCAGGACCAAGCCGATCTGGCGCATGAGCCCCTCTTGTCTTGAAATGTCGGATGAGTGTATGCACGCCACTCCCCGCGGTCAAACGTCGATATCGGCCGCAATGTCTGTAAATGACGGATAAACGACATTTGAGATACGTCGGTTTTGCATCAAAGTGGCGCAATAGCTCCGGCGCATGGATATCCCCCGCGCCTGCACCATCGATGACGCGACCCGACATGAAACTCACTGGCAACACTATCCTCATCACCGGCGGCACCTCCGGAATCGGCCGCGCCCTGGCGCAAGCCTTCCACGCATTGGGCAATAAAGTCATCGTGGCCGGCCGGCGCAAAGCCCTGCTCGATGAAATCGGTGCCGCCCATCCCGGAATCGACGGCGTGGAGCTGGATATTTCCGATCCGAAGGACATCCTCCACGTGGCGGCCAGACTGATCGCGGACTACCCGGCCCTGAATGTCCTGATCAACAACGCGGGCATCATGCCGTTCGACAACCCCGCCGGCCTGATCGACGACGCGGTTTCCCGCGGCATCCTCGATACCAACCTGCTGGGTCCGATCCGGCTGACGTCCGCGCTCATCGAGCACCTGAAAGCGCAGCCGCGCGCGACGATCATCCATAACACGTCAGTATTGGCGTACGTCCCCATCGCCACCAATGCGGTGTACTCGGCATCCAAGGCGGCGCTGCATTCCTACGCACTGTCCCAACGCTTCATGCTGCGGGATACCAATGTGACGGTGCAGGAAATCGCGCCGCCATGGGTCGATACCGATCTCATCAAAAAGAGCGGCGATCCGCGCGCGATGCCGCTGGAGGCCTTCATCGCCGAAACGATGAAGGGTCTGGCAGGCGACCAACCGGAAATTTTCGTCGACGCCATTCGTGGCATGCGCGACAACCCCGGTGTGAACGAACACGCGTTCGTGCATGCGTTCAACCAAAGCATCGCCGAGAACCCGATTCCGGTATGAAAGCCGCCACGGAAACACTGGCCCCAGCCTGGTTCCTGGCGCTGGGTACCTTCGCCATCGGGACCGAAGGGTTCATGATCGCGCCGCTGTTATCCACCATGGCGGCGGATTTCTACATGAGCGTCCCGGAAGTGGCGTTGCTGGTCATCGTCTTTACGCTGACGATGTCCCTCAGTTCGCCGATTTCCACGGTGCTGAGCGCCCGCCTGAAGCGCCGCGATACCCTGCTCTTCGCCATGGCGATGTTCGCCGCGGGCAACCTGGTGGCGGCATGGTCGCCGCATTTCGGCGTACTGATGGGCGCGCGCGTCCTGATGGCGGTGGCCTCCGGCCTTTACGTGCCCAACGCGAATGCACTCGCCGGGGTCATCGTCTCGCCGCACAAGCGTGGGCGAGCGCTGGCGATCGTCAGCGGCGGCATGACACTGGCCATCGCCCTGGGCTTGCCCCTGGGCGCGGTGGTGGGCCATGCCTTCGGGTGGCGCGCGACCTTCCTGGCTGTCGGGGTCATGAGCCTGACGGCCATGGCCGGCATCCGCCTGGGCGTCGCGCGGGACGCCGGCGCCGCGATCCCGGTCGCGACGCTGGCGCAGCGAGCGGCCGTCGTTCGACAACCGGCCGTGCTGCGCCTGCTCGCCGTCAGCCTGTTCTGGTCCATCGGCGCCTACGCTGCCTACCCTTATATCGCGCCTTATCTAACGCATGTCCTGGGATTCGAAGCGGCCGGCATTAATGCGACCGTCTCGCTGTGGGGGCTGGCCGCCGCGCTCGGCGTCACGGCGGGCGGCACGCTGAACGACCGCTACGGCTCCAGGCGCGTGGCGCGCGCGTCGCTCCTCGTGCTCGCCCTTTCGTTCTGGCTGCTCGCGCTCGCAGCCGTGCTCGCGCCGAACGCGGCGCTCATTCCGGTACTGGTTGGCGTGGTGCTATGGGGCTTCACGGTCTGGGCTTTCTTCCCGGCCCAGATGGCACGCCTGATCGCCGCCGGAGATGCCTCGCAGGCATCGGTTGCCTTGGCCTTGAACACGTCGACGATGTATCTGGGATTCTCCATCGGCAGCGCCGTGGGAGCGGCCATCCTGGACCGCGGCGTCATCGCGGCGATAGGCGTATTCGCCGGCGCGGCGGAATTCTTGGCACTGGCCTTGGACCGCAGGGCCGGGGCCGCCGCCCATACCCCGCGGCCTTTGGCGGACGTCCCGTAGGATCGGCGGCCGCCGATCGCCGCTACACTGCATATCGTCCACCCCCTACCCGGCCGCCCGCGATGCCGCAAGCCGGGGCCACGGCCGATATGTCCTGCCCTCCGTCACTCCGCCCCGCCTTGCTAGGGCAGGTGCTGCGCACCGTTGCCCGGCCTTACCGTGTGGCCGCGATGGCCACGGCTTCGGCGGAGACCCTGGAAGCCAATCCGGCGACGATGCTGGCGGTGGCGATCGATCGCGCCCGCGCGGCCCAGGCTCAAGGTGACGCGCCGGATACGGCGCAGCAACACCTTTTCGTGCAAGCGCTGTCACGCCTGATCCGCGATGCCATGCGCGCGGAGCGCGGCGACCCGGCCTTTCAAGCCATGGTGCTCCGCCACCGCGTTGCGCACGTGCGCGAATACGCATCGCTGTCGGCCCACGCCGACAGCGATCGCCGGCGGGTACGCTCCATCGTCGACGCCGTCGCCCATCCGGGAAAAGGACGAGAGACAGCCCCGCTGCCCGCGCCACTGGCGCGCCTGCACGAGTTCGCGTCTTCGGCATCATGGACAGCGCTGGCCGCCGCTGCCCGGCAACTGACGCTCGCGACCGACACCGTGCCGGATGCCCGCCTGCAACGCGGCTTGGCCAGGCTGCTCGACAATCCGGCGCTGCAACGCTTGCAGCGCCTCGAAGCGCTGGCATCGGACGACCTGGTGCGCCAGCATCGGGCGCTACTGGACCGCAACGGTCCGCGCGCGGGCAGCGCCGCGGCCGTCGAACAGGGCCGAACCACGCAACAGCGCGGCGCGGCGGTCGAGGCATCGGCCGCGCAAGCGCTACATATGCTGGCCCGGCGCCTTAACGCGGCACAAGCCGCAGACGCCTACCGGGTCGTCACGTCCATGTGCGTGCCGGCATCGATTCCGGGCAGCGCCGATCGCGCCAAGACGGAATGGGACGCCGTGCTGCTGCGGCGCGCGGCGCCTATCGCGCGGATGCCTGGACCCGTCGCGCAGACCGCCGACGGTTGCGGCACGGCATCCGCCGCCGGCAACGCCGATGCTGGGGCAGAATGGGACGTATGCCTGCTGGTAGAGGCGAAGGCGTCCATCGACGCCGCAGCCACGGACTTTCCCCGCCTGTTGCGCGGCCTGCGCCTGCTGGCCGGGGCCGATGCCAACACCCTGTATCCCTTCACGACGCAACAAGGCGTCGTGTGCCTGCGCGGCGCCTCGCTGCGAACGCTCGATGCGGACACGGATGCGGATGCGGACGATATCGGCACGCCGGTGCTCTATTGCTGTGACGTACCCGCGGATGCGGCGCCACGGCTGCTCAGCGCCGCCAGCCGCATGCAACTGCTGTCCGCGCCGGCGAGTCTGGAGTACGCCAGCCGGCTGGCACGGAACCAGCCGGTGGACGCACTGCAACTGGCGCCGGTCTGGCAGGCATTGCTGAGCTCGCCCCGGTGGCACGCCGTGCTGCACCAGTACCAGACTCTGCGCCGCGCCCGCGCATTGATGGTCCATGTCGCGGATCTGGCAGCGGCGATCGACGCACTGCCCGTGGATCCCTAGACCAGGCACCTCCGCGCGTGGAAGCCGACGCTTCCCACGGCGATGGAGCAAGGGCTCGTCACCGGCTATCCACGGGCATCGCGCGACGCGACGCCGCCCAGAACAGCAAGGCAGACAGGCTCACCGCGGCGCCCAAGGCACATACCCCCGGCCAGCCGGCATGGGCATAGGTGACCGTCGTGCCTATTGCCCCCAAGCCGCTGCCCACCGCATAGAAAAGCATGTACAGCCCGATCAACCGGCCATGGGCCCGCGGACCCGCGCGCAGGATCATGCTCTGGTTCGTCACGTGCAAGGCCTGGCCGCCGAGGTCGAGCAATACGATTCCGACCAGAAGCGCCCACAACGACCGGTCCACTTGCGAAAGCGGCCACCAGGCAAGCAGCAGAACGGCCAGGGCCATCCCGCTGACACGCTGGCCCAGGCCCCGATCGGCCCAGCGTCCCGCGCGCGCGGCGGCCAGCGCGCCGACGGCGCCCACCAGGCCGAAAGCGCCGATGGTCGTGTGCGAAAAGCTCCATGGCGGCGTGCTCAAGGGCAATACCAGCGCGCTCCAGAAGATATTGAAAGCCGCGAACATCAGCAAAGCCAGCACGCCGCGGATCTGCAGCACCCTCTCCTTGCGCAGCAAGGTAAACATCGAAGCGATCAAACTTCCATATCCCGGCACATCAGGCGCGACCGCCAGCACCGGCAGGCGCCGCCATAGCGGAACGGCCAGCGCCAGCATCAATACCGCCGAGCAGAAGTAGACGCCGCGCCAACCCGTCAGGTCGCTCACCGCCCCGGCAAATACACGGGCAAGCAGTAGGCCGACGAACACGCCGCTCTGCGCTGCCCCGACCACCCGGCCCTGTTCCCCGTGGCCTGCGGCACTGGCGGCATAGGCGATCAGGCCCTGGGTCATCGCGGTACCCAGCAGGCCGACGGCCAGCATCCCGGCCAGCAGTACCGGGGTGGCGGACGCCAGCCCT
Organism: Bordetella genomosp. 11; assembly: GCF_002261215.1. Classification (NCBI taxonomy): domain Bacteria; kingdom Pseudomonadati; phylum Pseudomonadota; class Betaproteobacteria; order Burkholderiales; family Alcaligenaceae; genus Bordetella; species Bordetella genomosp. 11. The sequence continues at coordinate 2,210,407 of NZ_NEVS01000004.1, forward strand.
ACGAGGCAAAGCGCGCAGACCAGGCCCGATAGCTGCACGGCCATGAGCCAGCGACGATCCAGGCGATCTCCCAGCGGCACCAGCAGCAGCAAGGCCAAGGCGCAGCCCAACTGCGTGGCGGTGATCACGCCCCCGACTGCCGCATGGCTTATGCCGAAGTCCGAAGACAGCGCGTCCAGCAACGGCTGCGCATAGTAGACGTTTGCCACGCTCAGGCCGCTGGCCGCCGCGAACAGCAGCACAAGGCCGTTCGACATGCCTGCCTGCCGCGCGGACGCGGCACTGGCGCGCCGTAATGAAGACACGCTGCTCATGACCCCCATACCAGTTGCAAAACAAAACCAGATGGATCGTAGACGCATTGGTTTTAAATTGCAACCAGAATGGCGGATGCGGTTTTGCTACTCGCGCGCGAGTGAGACCAGTTCGCCGTTGAAGCGCGGTGCATCCTCGTAGAAAGTGGCATGGCCCACTCCCTGGTACAGCGAAAGCCGCGCCTGCGCGATTTTCGAGGCGGTATGCCGGCTCATTGCAACCGCGGAGATCTGGTCCTGCTCGCCGTGAGTGACCAGGACAGGGATCCGGACCTGCTGCAGGACATCATCGTATTGCGCCGGACGGCCGCCCAGCAGCTTACGCACGGCAACCGGCGTCTCATTGTTGAAGCGCACCATCTCGGCCATCGCGGCCGCCGAGGGCTGATGTTCGAAACACGCGCGCAGGAAGGCTTCCGTGCCGCGTTGCGCGGTGGCGGGGTCATCCGACAGCATGTCGATGAGCAGCGCATAGGAACGTCCCAGCGTGGCGCGGTCGCCGGTGGAAGTCGCCGCCACGTAGTTGATCGCGTGCAGTTCTCCGTCGCCGTAGACGCCCAGGTAGTCGTTGATGACCCGTCCTCCATAGGACCATGCCACCACCGATGGCTTGGCACGGCATGTTGCATGGATCACGGTATGCAGATCGTCCGCCCATCTTCGCGGATCGCGGTAGGCTTCCGGTACCAGCGGCTTATCCGACTGCCCATGGCCGCGCAGGTCATACGCCACGAGATGGAAATCGCGAAGCAATAGGGGATCATGCCATTGCCTGTCCCAGCTTTCGTGGCTTTGCGAGAATCCATGGACGAATACGATGGGCGGGCCGGCGCGATTGCCGGCCTCGAACACGGCAAGGGCGACACCGTCGCTGGCCGCGGAGCGAATCATGCGCGGTCGCGCGCTATCGCCTGTCTGCCCCGCCCATGCGACGGGCGTGGTCGCGCACGCCGCCAGCGCGGCGCAGGCTTGCTTCAGCATGCGGCGGCGCGCCAGATTGTCCAGTGCCATCGTTGTCTCCTTTATCGTTGTCCAGTGCGCCGCATCGAGCGTCACGGCATCGCCTTATGGCGATCGCCGTCGGAAAGGGCGGCGACGTAAGGCTATAGACGAATGACGATGGCTGGAAATGAAAAATATCGCGATGCATGATCGACCCCGTCGATGGATGCCGCTTCAAGACCCCCTCATGCGCCGCCCAGCATCAGATCCAGGTTTTGCACGGCGGCACCGGATGCGCCCTTGCCCAGGTTGTCGAAGACGGCGGCCAGCAGCACCTGCCCGCGCCGGGCGTTGACGAACACGGCCAACCTGAGGTCGTTGGTTCCATTCAATGCCAGCGGATCGAGATGCGTCGTCGCTTCGGCCTGCGCCAGCGGCATCACCTGGACATGGGCCTCGCCGGAATACCGGCTCGCCAGGCAGGCGTGCAATCGTTCGCCGTCGACGCCGGCCGGCAGCAGGCGCAACTCGATGGGTACCGTCAGCACGATCCCCTGCCGATACGCGCCATAGGCCGGCACGAAGAAGGGCCGGTGCTCCAGATCCGCATGCAGTTGCATCTCTGGCGTGTGCTTGTGCTCCAGTGCCAGTCCATACACCTGGGAAGGCGCCACGGACGGCGATGCGCCTGCCTCGTGGGCCTCGATCGCCGCCCTTCCCCCGCCCGAGTATCCGGAGATCGCCGAAACGGCCACCGGATAGTCGCGGGGCAACAGGCCGGCCTGCACCAACGGCCGCAGCAGGGCGATCGCCCCGGTCGGATAGCAGCCCGGATTGGTGACACGTACCGCCTCGGCGATGCGCCGCGCCTGTCCCGCAGCCATCTCCGGAAATCCATAGACCCAGTCGGGCTGAGTACGGTGCGCCGAGCTCGCGTCGATGACCCGCACGTTCGGATTCTCGATAAAGGCCACCGCCTCGCGCGCGGCCGCGTCAGGCAGGCACAGGATCGCGATGTCGCAATCGTTGATCGCTTGCGCGCGCTGCCGGGCATCCTTGCGTTCCGCCGCGGGCAAGGTGATCAGCCGCAGGTCGCCGCGGTCCCGCAGGCGGTCGTGGATCTGCAACCCGGTCGTGCCCTGGTCGCCGTCGATGAATACGGTTGGAAGATTCATGGCTTCGCGCCCTCGCGTTGTATGTGCCGATGGGATTGCCGTATATTCACCTCAATCCGAGAATAGGAAAACTTGAATTTCCTGATCGACAGATGCAGGAATTCTGAACAAGGATGCCCGATGCGCGAGATCAGCCTGGACCGCCTGCGCACGCTCGTGGCGATTGCCGACCACGGGTCCTTTGCCGCCGCCGCGCGGCTGCTGCACCTGGCGCCCCCCACGGTCAGCCTGCATATCGCCGAGCTCGAGCGCCGTATCGGCACCGCTTTGCTGTCCCGCCGGCGGGGCAACGTGCGGCCATCGGCGGCGGGGGAAATGCTGGTGGAACGGGCGCGCCGGCTGCTGTCCGAAGTCGAATCCACGCTGGACGACGTCAGCCGTCAAGTGCAAGGGCTGGCCGGACGCGTTCGGCTGGGCGCCTCCACTGGCGCCATCGCCCATCTATTGCCGCAGGCGGTGGAACGGCTGCGCAAGCACCATCCGGATATCGAAGTGCAGATCGCCGTGCTTACATCGCAGGAAACGCTGGCGCGCCTCGCGCAGGGCAAGCTGGACGTGGGCCTGGTCGCCCTGCCCCAGGCGCCGGTCGCCGGCCTGTCCATCCGGCCGTGGCGGCGCGATCCGGTGATGGCATTCCTGCCCTCCGCCTGGCGTGCCCCGGCCCGCGTCACGCCAGCGTGGCTCGCGCTACGGCCGCTGATTCTCAACGACGCCAGCACCCGCCTGTCGCGGCTGACATCCGAATGGTTCGCGGTGGGTGGCTACCGGCCGGCGCCGCGCATCGAGCTGAACTACAACGACGCCATCAAAAGCCTCGTCGCGGCGGGCTATGGTGCCGCGCTGCTGCCGCACGAGGCAGGCGCGCAGCAGCCGGATACGCGTGTCGCCCTGCGCCCGCTGCGTCCCGCCCTCTGGCGCGAACTTGGTATCGCCCATCGCGCCGGGCCCGCCGAACGCGCGACGCAACATGTACTGGACGCGTTGTGGGAGTTGAAAGGACGAGGCGAAGGCTGACGGGCTCGGGCGGACCGGCGGCTTGCCCGATGTGCGGCCGGCATCAATGCGACGAGACATAATCCGACCGGGCGGGTTCCGGCGGCATGGCGAACCCTTCCCGCATCCGCTTCGTTTCGGCGGCGGGGGTCAGCCCGAAGAGCCGCTTGAACTCCCGATTGAACTGTGAAGGGCTCGCGTATCCGACGGCATGGCTGGCGGCCTCCGCGGTCATTCCCTGGCGCACCATCAACAAACGTGCCTGGTGCAGGCGGGTGGACTTCACATACTGCATGGGCGACGTGCGCGTGATGATCTTGAAGTGACTGTGGAAGGTGGGCACGCTCATGCCCGCCTCATGGGCCAGTTGCCCAAGGTCCAGCGGCTGCGCATAGGCGCTGTGGATACGACGCAGCGCCTTGCCGATTTTCCCGAACTGGCCCTGCATGGCCAAGGCGGAGCGCATCGCCTTGCCCTGCGCGCCTGTCAGGACGCGAAAGTACAGTTCCCGCACCAGGGCGGGCCCCAGGATCGCGGCGTCGAGCGGCCGATTCATCGCGTCCAGAAAGCGCATCACCGAGACCCGCAACGGCGCGTCCATGCGACTGGACATCATGCTCCGGGGAACCTCTTCGGGCGCCGGCGTCCGCTGCTGATCGATCTGCATCGTCAACTCGGCGGCAAGGCGGAAGTCCAGATGCATGTAGATGGCCAGCAGGGGCCGCTGCGGCGTCCCCTCGGATTCCATCGTAAACGGCACCGGCACGGACACCGCCAGATAGTGCTGTTCGTCGTACAGGTAGACCTCGCCGCCGAAGAAGCCCCGCTTGCGTCCCTGGCAAACGATGACGATGCCAGGGTCGTACAGGACGGGGACGCGCGACAGGGGACGATCCGAACGCAGGATGCGCACATCGGGCAGCGCCGTCAGGTTGTATCCCTCGTCGGGCGCCAAGGCGCGCACCAAGGCGGCCATGCGCTGCTGCTCGTCGCGCGGCCGGGCCTGGCGATTTTGTTCATCTCCGCACACGCTCATAAGAATAGGCAAGGAAATAAGAAATTTTGCCCTGATAAGGGCATCTGCAAAAGATTAATGTACAAGCATTCCAACATTCATCGGAGCTATCCCATGTCATCCGTCAGGATTCTGCTCATTACCGGCGTCAGCAGCGGCTTCGGCCGGGCCCTGGCCCAGGCGGCGGTCGCGGCCGGCCATCGCGTCGTGGGTACGGTGCGCAGCGAACAGGCGAAGCAGGACTTCGAACGTCTCGCCCCCGATAACGCGACAGGCTACGTGCTGGACGTCACCGACTTCGATTCCATCGCCGGCGTGGTGGCCGACATCGAAGCGGCCGTCGGACCTATCGATGTCCTCGTCAACAATGCGGGCTACGGCCACGAAGGCGTCATGGAGGAATCCCCGCTGGCGGATATGCGCCGGCAGTTCGACGTCAACGTCTTTGGCGCGGTCGCCATGACCAAGGCAGTGCTGCCCTATATGCGCGCGCGCCGGCGCGGACACATCCTGAACATCACTTCGATGGGCGGCTACATCACCATGCCGGGCATCGCGTACTACTGCGGCAGCAAGTTCGCGCTGGAGGGTATCTCCGAGGCGCTCGGCCAGGAGGTGAAGCCTTTCGGCATCCACGTTACGGCCGTAGCGCCGGGTTCGTTCCGCACGGATTGGGCCGGTCGCTCCATGGCGCGCACGCCGCGCTCGATTGCCGACTACGATGCGCTGTTCGATCCGATCCGCAAAGCCCGCGAGGAAAAGAGCGGCAAGCAGCTGGGCGATCCGGAGAAGGCGGCCCATGCCATGCTGGCGGTCATCGGAAGCGACGCACCGCCGGCGCATCTGCTGCTGGGCAGCGACGCGCTAAAACTGGTGCGGCAGAAGCTCGCGGCGTTGACGGACGAACTCGATGCATGGGAAGCGATCACGCGTTCGACGGATGGCTGAGCACTCCCAACCACGGCACGGCGGCGGTCGAAGCGGCATGTGGCGCGCTCAGGCGCGCCGGCCGCTTGAACAGGCGTTCACCTGATCAAGCCTCCGACCGGATGGTGTAGTCGGCCATCACGGACCAATCCTTGTTTCCGCCCCCGGCCTCGACCGCTTCGGCCATCCGGCGATGCACGGCCTCCAGCATCGGCAGCCGCCGCCCCTGCTCTTGCGCCGCCGCGTTGGCAAGCCGCAAATCCTTCAATCCCAGCGTGGCCTTGAACCCGGCCTCGTGCCGGTCCTGGATGATGTGGGACGAATAGACCTGATAGGAACGGCTGCCGAACAGCGTGTTCAGAATCAAATCGAAGAAGCGCTCCCGTCCCAATCCGTTGGATTCGGTCAGTACCACGGCTTCGGCCATCGCTTCGATCGCCATCGCGATCATCATGTTGCAGGCGATCTTGGCTGCGTGAGCCATGGGCGGCTGGTCGCCCATGTCCCAAATCCGCTTGCCGATGACTTCCAGCGCGGGTCTCGCCTTCCCGATCGCCGCCGGCGCGCCGGCCACCAGGATATTGAGTTCACCTTTCGCCGCGACATCCGGGCGTCCAAGAACGGGCGCGGCCACATAATCGATCCCCGCGGCGCGGTGGCACTCCACCAGTTCGCGCGCGAACTCCAGGGAAATCGTCGAACACACCACATGCACCAGGCCGGGCCGGGCTTGCGACAGAAGGCCAGGGTCGAGCAGGACACCGCGGATCGCCGCGTCGTCGGACAGCATCGTCAAAACCACCTCGGCCTGCAAGACCCGCGCGGGCGTCTGCGCGACGCGCACGCCAGCCACATCCCCGCCCGACCGATTCCAGGCGATGACCGCGTGGCCCGCGGCGGCGAGATTGCGGGCAATCTCCTTGCCCATTGCGCCGAGCCCGATGATTCCGATTTCCATAAGCGACTCCTGGTGTATGGCCAATATATGTATCGATCGGTACATTACTTGCGCGGCACGGAGGTGTCAACGATTTATGTATTAATTGGTATATTTATCCCGACAATTCTCGTGGACACTGACATGGCGGTAATGGGACGCCCCCGGACCTTCGACCGGGACAAGGCAATTGAAGAAGCGATGCAGGTCTTCTGGCAGAACGGCTACGAATCGACGTCGCTGAGCCAGTTGAAGGCAGCCATCGGAAACGGCATTTCCGCACCAAGCTTTTATGCGGCCTTCGGTTCCAAGGAAGCGCTGTTCCAGGAATGCGTACAGCGCTACCTATCGACGTATGCGCGGGTCACGGATGGTCTTTGGGACGCTGCCCTTGCGCCGCGCGACGCCATCGAATCCACGCTGCGCAATTCGGCAAGGATGCAGTGCGAACGCGGACATCCCAAAGGCTGCATGATCGGTCTCGGTGTCATGAGCGCGCCGTCCCCGGAACATTCGGAAGTCACGTCGCGGTTGACGCAGTCGCGGGCGCGCACGCGAGCCGGTATCACCCACTGTGTGCAACGGGCGGTCGATAACGGCGAGCTGCGGGCCGACACCGACGTCCGCGCCCTGGCCACCGTATTCGATGCCTTCCTGCTGGGCCTGTCCACGCTGGCGCGCGACGGTGTTCGTCACGGCGCCATGGACGCCGCCATCACGCAGGTCATGTCGGCCTGGGATGCGGCGCGGGCAAACCGCGCCGCTTGAAGCAGAGGCCGATCAGAAGCGATAGGACTCGCCATCCTGCGGAACCAGCACCCGGCTCGGGCTCATTCCTTTTTCGGCAATGTAATCGCGCAACTCCTGGCGCGATTGCGTGCAGTGGGCAAGCGCTTCCATGTGGCTGGCGACCACCTTGGCGTTGGGCAGGGCCTGGTAAGCGCGGTATAGGTCTTCCTTGCCCATGATGAAAGACCCGTCGTAACCGACCAATCGTCCATAACAGGCGTTGACGATCATCACATCGGGACGGTACTGCGCGATCGCGTTCTCCACATACCGGTTCCACACCGTGTCGCCCGCCACGTACACCGTTTTATACCCTGGCCGTTCAAACACGACGCCCGACGACTGGCCCAGGCGTTTGCCCCGGCCGGCAAGCATCGCGTCGCTGCCATGCTGGCCTTGCGTCTTGCTCAGGCGTGTCCCGTTGAAATCGACATTGGCCGTCAGGACGCGCACGTTCTCGAATCCGTACTTGCGGATGCTCTGCGCATCCTCCTCGCTCTGCGCAAAGATGGGCATATTCTTCGGAAGGCTGCGCCTGGCCTCGTCATCCCAATGGTCGTAGTGCTGCGCATGCGTGACGATGACGGCGTCGGCCTTGATCGCTTCGCTCAACGGCATGGGCAGCTCCACCAGCGGATTGCGCAGCTGGCTGTTGTAGGTGCCCTCGAACCCCTGGTATGCGCCTTTCCTGGCCAGCATGGGGTCGACCAGGAAAGTCGTGCCGGCATATTCGATCCTGATCGTCGCATTGCGGATCTGGGTGAACTTCACGCTTTGCGCGCCGGCGCCGCCCGCCTGGCCGGCGCCGGTGTCGGTGTCGGCATGAACCATACCGGCCGCCAGCAAAATGGAACAGGCGGCGGCGATAGACAAATGATGTGGGATCTTCATGAATGGCCTCGACATTGACGGAACGAAAAAGGCATCGCTCCCCATGCCGACCATTGTGTGAATATCCCGCGCCGCGGGATAGGGTCCCGAAGGCCAACGTTCGATAAATTCGGGCCATGCGGAATCCATACCCAGCCGGCGTCGCCACTGTTACTCTGCTCGCATTCCTGCAGCGCCGCTCCCCCGGGGCGGCAGGCGTTATGGCGGACCTCGCACCATGCTCAACCTATTGCTCCAAACCACGATCGAAGCGGCCCCGGACGATTGGAATATCGCGCGCTTCAGCCGCCTGGCATCCTTCCTCTCGGAACAGCGGGATAACGACGGCCGGCCGGCCTTCCGGGTAACGGCGCGCGACCGTTCCTCGCGAGCGGCACCGGATCCCGTGCTGTCGACCCTGCACGATTCCGATTTCGACCAACTCTGGCTATTCGCAGTGGACCCCGGGGATGGCCTGACGCCCGAGGATTGCGAGGGGATCGGGCGATTCCGGCGTCGCGGCGGCGGTGTCCTGCTCACGCGCGACCATATGGACCTGGGCAGTTCGCTCTGCGCTCTCGGCGGCATCGGTGCCGCGCATCACTTCCATAGCCGCAACTGCGAGCCCGACAGCGCCCGCCATTGCGTCGACAACCCCGATTCGGGAACGATTTCCTGGCCCAACTACCACTCCGGCGCCAACGGCGATTTCCAACGCGCGTATCCGGTCGGTAGCGTCCATCCCGTGCTAAGGGACGAATCGTCGCCTGACGGCGTGCTCCAGTACCTGCCGGCACATCCGCATGAAGGCGCCGTCAGCGCGCCGCCGGGCGACGCAAGCAGCCGGGTCATCCTGGAAGGACAGAGCACCGCCTCGGGAAGGCGCTTCAATATCGCCGTGGCGTTCGAACGCTCCGAGGACGGCGGAAGAGCCATCGCCCAGTCGACCTTCCATCATTTCGCCGACTACAACTGGGATCCCGCGGCTGGGTGCCCCTCTTTCGTCACCGAGCCGCCGGGTGACGGGATGATTCGGGTTCCCGAAGCCCTGCGCTCGACGCAGCAATATGTTCGCAATGTGGCCTTTTGGCTGAACGGCTGAACCCAATTCGGCCGATCCGCCACATCCGCCCTCCCCGTTCCAACGGATGGGGCATTGTGAACGGCAATGCGTGTTTCGTAACGGTACCAACAACACGGCATAAATCATTAAATTTTTTAGCCGCGTGGTTACAGATATTGCGGCAAATGGCAAAAGCACTTCGCTGCCCTCCGACGCATATCTAGAATGGGGTCATCGACTACTGCCCCGGGGGGGAGCGGTTATGACCTATGCCCTTAAACACGCCCTCAGATCGACACTGCGGAAATTCGACATCGGCATCGGTCGCTACAGCACCATAGAGAAGCTGATTAAAGACAGCACGGCCACGCACGATGTGGAAATCCTGCTTCAGCTTCCGGAAGAAACCGCGCTGCAACGCCTGAAGTATCTGCGCAAGTCCAAGGCGCAATTAAGACAGGACCTGTTCGTCCTGTCGTCGCTGGGGTTCAAAACAAACGGCTACTTTGTCGAGTTCGGCGCGACGAACGGGGTCGACCTGTCCAATACCTACCTTATGGAAAAGGAGTTCGGCTGGTCGGGAATCGTGGCCGAGCCCGCGAGAATCTGGCATGACGACCTGAAGAACAATCGGGATTGCAGTATCGAAACCGACTGCGTGTGGAAAGACTCCGCCTCGGTCCTTCAATTCAATGAAGTCGAATCGCCGGAGTTTTCCACGATAAACAGCTATAGCGACAAGGATCTTCACAAGAAGTACCGGGAAACCGGCAAGACCTATGACGTGAAGACGATCTCGCTCAACGATATGCTCAGGAAGTTCGGCGCGCCGAAGCAGATCGACTACCTTTCCATGGATACCGAAGGCAGCGAATTCGACATCATCAGCCACTTCGATTTTTCGGAGTATTCATTCCGGGTCATCACCTGCGAGCATAACTACACGCCCATGCGGGAAAAGATATTGGAGCTGCTCGCCAGGCAAGGCTACCAACGCGTATACCAGGATTTGTCCCTTTTCGATGACTGGTACGTCAAGACGGACGCTGTGTAACCGTAAGGCCATTGGAGCGCTCGACCGTGTGGCGTAGTAGCGGATAAACCCGCCGTCCCGTATGCCTACACTCGATATAATCGGGCCATGCGCAAGCGCGTTCCCTCCCCTCGCCGCATGAAGATCGCCATCATCGCTTTCGATGGCATCATCCCCTTCCATTTGTCGGTGCCCTGCCTGATCTTCCAAGGCAACGCCCGCGATCCCGGCGTATCGGCATTCGATGTGACGGTCTGCGCCGCGGACGAAGGCCCGCTGCGCACCACGGCGGGTTTTACGATTGACGCGCCGGCGAACTTCACCGCCGTGGATGCCGCCGACCTCGTCATCATGCCGTCCTGGCACGACGATTGTCGCCAGTCGCCGCCCGATCTGCTGGAAGCGCTCCGGCGGGCACACCGCAGGGGCGCAAGAGTCGTCGGACTGTGCCTGGGCGCGTTTCCCCTCGCCGAAGCGGGTTTGCTGGACGGAAGAACCGCCACGACGCACTGGGAATGTACCGACATACTGGCGCAGCGATATCCGAAGATAAGAGTGGATCCGGATGTCATGTATGTCGACGACGGCGATGTCGTGACCTCGGCGGGCGTCGCCGCCGGCATCGATTGCTGCCTGCATCTACTGCGCCAGATCTCCGGCGCCGAAGCGGCCAACCGGCGCGCGAGAAGATTGCTGGTCGCTCCGCATCGGCAAGGAGGACAGGCGCAATTCATCGAACGGCCGCTGCCGGTCACCGACAGCGATGGCCGGCTTTCCCGCGTCCTGCAATGGGTGAACGAACATATCGAACAAGCCCACACCATCGAATCGCTCGCCGAGCGTGCCGCGATGAGCCGACGCAACTTCACCCGCCATTTCCGGCAGGCGACCGGCACGTCCTTCAAGCAGTGGATACTGAATCAAAGACTGGCGCATGCCCAGCACATGCTTGAAAGCAGCGACGCCACCATCGAGCGGGTCGCACAGGAAGCGGGCTTTGGCACCGGCTTGTCGCTCAGGCAACATTTCCGCGCATCCCTGCGCATCTCGCCATCGGCCTATCGCAGGCAGTTCCTGTCCAACGAGTGCAAACCCGCTCGCCCGGGGCCGTCACGCCATACGCCCCGCGCCACAGACGGCCAGGCCTGAGACGCGTCGATTCGGCACGATCGTTACCCTGACGACGCGGGCGGCCCCAGCCGCTCCATCAGGTTCAACGCGTTGGGCACCGCCTGACCGCGAGCCGTGTTATCGAAGATGCACCACACCTGCTTGCTCCGCTGGTGCGCAAGACGCATTTGGGTCGCGACGGCGTCAAGAAATCTATCGTCATACGCCGAATAGTACATATCGGGCGCGCCGTGCAAACGGATATAGTCCATCGCCGGCAACTCAGGAAACGTCTCGATATTCAGGGTAGGCACAGGATGGGCGCGCACGCAGGCAACGTCCGCCCTGCTGAACACGGTGTCCGACCGTGGCGTGAACCAGCTGGCATGCCGCGGTTCGCACACCACCTGTACCTGCGTCCAGCGACGCAGCAGCGAAAAAAAACGCGCGGCGACCTTCGCATCGAACGCAAGGCTGGGCGGAAGCTGGACCAGAAGGCAGCCCAGCTTGGCGCCCAGCGGCGCGACTTCCTCCAGGAAAGCCCGCACCGGCGCCTCGCACGCCTGCAAACGCCGTTCGTGGGTAATGGCGCGTGGCATCTTCACGCTGAATCGGAAGGCATCCGGGACGCTATCGGCCCACCGCGCATAGGTCTTGGTTTGATGCGAGCGATAGAACGAGGAATTGATCTCGACACAGGAAAACACCCGCGCATACCGCTCCAAATGGCTGCCTTCCCCCGGGAAGCGTTCCGCGCAGCCGGGGGGAAGCGTCCAGCCGGCACATCCGACGCGTATTGAAGAACCTTGTCTTGTAGCCATTCGCGCGTTCCATTCGGCTCCGTGGCGGCTCGACCCGTCGGGCCGGCCCGATGATTGCGTCCGCTTGGCAAAAGCCGGAGCCCTACGCCGGCAAGAGTCCCGCTGCCCTGTAGCTGGCGATCAGCGCATCGAAGAGCTTTATGTCGGAACGGCCTCGCGCCATCAGTTGGGCGCCGGCGATCGCGGCGAATATGGCGGACGCTCGTTTCTTGGCATCCCTGCTTCCGACAATTCCGGCCGCGACGAGATGCTTCTGAAGCCAGGCGACATTGACGTCGGAAAATGCCTGGACCTCTTTCTTCACCGGGTCCGGCAGATCGTCGTATTCGGCGGCCATAAAGCTGCACAGGCACATGCGATTGTCGCTCTCCAACGACTTGCGGAACGTCTCGGGGTATCTGCGCAGGCAATCGGCCGGATCCGGAAACTTCGCGGACAACGCTTCCAATGCAATCGCCGAGTCTTCCCAATAACGCCTTGCGACCGCGGCCGCAAGGTCGGCCTTGCTCGGGAAATGGTGATAGAGGCTTGCTGCCTTCATGCCGACCTCTTCGGCCAGGCTGCGAAGGTTCAAGCCGCCGTAGCCGTGCGCCTGCGCGATCTTTGTTGCGACCGATAGGATTCGGTCGCTGGAACTGGTGCTTGCCCGATGCTCCACGAATCTCCCCTGGGTAAGGCCTTGGCGACACGTAGTATAGCGAGACGGCCTGGCCGCCTCAGGGATGCTCCCGGAGGAGCACATCACGCGATTGCGCAGCCGGCAAATGCCGGTTGGCTCCGCACGCTTGGGCGCTTTTTCATTCTTTCGTACCACGCCAATAGCGCCGTGCATGCTTCAGGTATCGGCAGCTCGACGATCGCGGCGAAGACCAGCCCGCCGATGACCGTGATATCGGCCATCGAGAATGCGTCCCCGGCGACATAGGGCCGGCCTTTCAGCACCGCGTCGAAGTAGTGCATGCCGCGCACGGCCTTGTCCCGTTGCCGGAATCCCCATTCGGGGTTCTGGTAAAGCTCGACCTGCGGTCCCAGCCCGGGGGTCCCATGGTGGAAGTAGACGCTGATAGCGTCGAGCAGCTCCAGTTCGGCGCGCTTGCTCATCATGTGAATCAGGCCTTTCTCCAGTGGCGTCCGGCCGGTCAGCGTGGGACTGCCGTCCAGCCCGTCCAGATACTCCGTAATGGCCGTGCACTCCGCGATGCAAGTCCCATCCTCGAGTTCCAGCACCGGCAACGTACCCGAGTAGTTCTTGTTCGCGATGAACTCGGGCTTTTTGTGTTCCCCTTTGTACAAATCGACCATCACGAACCGGGCCCGCGATTGCAAGTCCTTCTCCGCAAGGGCGATGCGAACCCGAGTCGGATACGGTCCCTGCGGAAAATCATAGATCGTCATCGTCGACGGTTGGTTTGCACCGACACTCTTCACAAGGGCACTCATTGGTGTTCTCTCCACGGTTGGTCGCACGAATGGGACCGGACCTGTTCGTTTACCTAACAAACGTTAGTTAGACGAACAATATGCTGACCGCCGACAGTTGTCAACAACATTGTTTGGAGACGGTTTCCATCGAGCAGTGGTGCCAAGCTTGCGATTGACGCTTCACATTGCGTTACGCCGTATCGCGTAGCAACCCCAGGCGCGTCAGGCTTTCGGCAATGGCAACGATGGCTCCCTCCGGGAGGCGTGGAGGCCAAGCCAGCAGACGCAACTGGCCAAGCAATGCCGCGCGCTCGTCATCGCGTTCCGTCCACCTGCTTCAATAGGTCGATGAAGACACGGAGCGGGGATGGCATGTGCCGGCTGCGAGGGTAATACAGCGCCAGGCCCGGCGTCCGCGGGCACCAGTCATCCAGAACGGTCACAAGCTGGCCCGAGTCGAGAAACGGTCGGGCAAAGTGCTCGGGAACATAGGCGATGCCGCGCCCCTCCACGGCCGCCTGCACGAGAAGATCATTGTCATCGAGGGTCAGACTGCCTGGGACGTCGACCACGATCTCGGCACCGCGTCTGGAAAACTCCCAGCGATAGCGCTTCCCGCTGGGCAGACGTTGGCGGATGCAACGATGAGCGTGGAGCTCATCCGGCGTATTGGGTGTTGCTCTGCCGCCCATATAGGAAGGCGCGGCAACGGCGATAAAACGGACGTCGCCTCCGAACCTCACTGCCACCATGTCCCGCGGGACAGTGTCCAGCAGGCGTACCCCGGCATCGAAACCCAGTTCCACGATATCGACGAGCCGACCTTCCGACACTAGGTCGAGCTCGACGTCGGGGTAGAGATCCAGGAATCGCGGCACCACTGCACTCAGGAGAATGCGGGCACCGCTTTTGTTCGCATTGATCCGCAGTGTGCCGCTTGGCGTGCCGCGCTCCTCCGATACGGTATCGAGCGCCTGATCGAAATCCTGAAGAACCGGATCGAGTCGCGCGAGCAGGCGTGCGCCAGCCTGGGTGAGTGACACGCTGCGTGTCGTACGGTTGAAAAGCCGCACGCCCAATTTTCCTTCCAGTCCGATGATCGCGTGGCTAAGCGCGGAGCGCGAGACACCCATGACGTCAGCAGCGCTGCGGAAACTGCGGTGGCTGGCCACGGCCGCGAAGGCGGCCAGGTCATTGAGGCTGGGACGCACCATTCGTGAACAGACCTCACCATGTCTCACATTGGAGATCTTATATCACCAAATCACCTGACTTACATTCGTAGAGCCGTGGCGCAAGCAGCGGAATGCCCCACAAACCCAGACACCTTGGACCGCGAAGGCAACCACATGACTATTCGACCCGCAATATTGGCCCTCGCCCTTGGCGTTTCGTCTGCGCCTGCCGCTCCGCAGGCCGTCGCAGACAACCAGGTGATAGGCACATGGAAGCTGGTGTCGGCGACGATAGACCCAGGCGGGCAAGACATCCCGGCCTATGGCAAGAACCCCAACGGTCTCCTTGTCTTTACGCCGGACATGCACTTTTCCGCGGTCATCACCGATGCCGATACGCCGCGCTTCGCCTCCGATGCTCGCGGTGAAGGAACGGACGACGAAAACCGCATGGCCATATCGCGCAATATCGGATTCTTCGGCACCTATACCGTCGATGAGAAGGGCGAATTCAGCGGAAACCGCGTCGAAGGCGCGACATTTCCGAACTGGGTTGGCAGCGTCCGCACCCGCGACGATCTGACGCTGGTCGTGACTGGCGACCGCATGACCGAAAATTTTCGGCGACCGGAGGGGACCGACATCCGGATCGAGTGGCAGCGCATCAAATGAAAACCAAGTCCTTGAAGATCAGATGCCCCCAGCTTTTCCCGCGTCCATGCACAAGCAGTCCGCCTTCGGAAAGCCCGCCGAGTTGGATGGGCGCGAAACCGAGCTTCTCCGCAAGCGCGCCGATCTCCGCCGCGGCGCCGTCATCGTCGCTCGCCAGGAACACCACTCTCCTGCCGCCGTGTACGGCAGGGTCCTGGTCAAGGACGGCGGCGACCAAATGATTGAAGCCTTTCACCAGCCTGGCGCCGGTGAATACCTTCGCGACGAAAGCAGAGGACGGCAGACCTCCCAGCTGTTCAAGCGGGGCCTGTGTATTCATCGCGTCGATAATGGTCTTGCCCTTCCAGTCGGGCAGCGCTTGAGCGACCTGCGGGTGCGACTCGAAACGGACCGCCAGGAAGATGATGTCCGCCTTGACGGCTTCCGCCAGGGTTTTGGGAATAATCGTGGGCCCGATCGCGGCCGCATCGGCTGCAAAGCTTTCCGGGTCGCGGGTGGTTGCGACGGCCACTTCGATGCCCTTGCGAGCGAACGCCCTGGCCAGAGCATGACCGATCCTGCCGAAGCCAATGATTGCGTAACGCATATGTTCTCCTTCGTTTCTTGACGCGCTTAGAGCTTGTAGCCGCCGCTCGCTTCTATCGTTTGGCCGGTTACCCAATGGCCTTCATCGGAAGCCAGGAACGCCACGACGGCGGCGATTTCCGAAGGCTCGCCAAACCGCCCCAGTGCGATTTGGGCCTCGACCGCCTTGACGAGCTCGGGGTTTTGCCGAAAATCGGCATTCGCGTCCGTTCGCGTATAGCCTGGCGCTACAGCGTTCGCGGTGATGCCTCGCGGCCCAAGCTCGATCGCGAGCGTATGGGTAAGGGTATTGATGGCCGCCTTTGCCATCGAGTAGACCGGCGCGGCCGTCACGGGTTTCGTAGCGGCAGCGGAAGAGATGTTGATGATGCGTCCACCATCGGCGAGACGATCGAGAGCGGCCTGAATGATGAAGAAAGGCGCGCGGGCGTAGACCGCCATCAGGGTGTCCCAACTCTCCGGCGTCGCGTCCTTGAAGCCAACCCAGCCGGAATTGCCGGCGTTGTTGACCAGAATGTCGAGGGCGCTGCTTCCGCTCCGTTTGGTGAACTCGTCATCGAGCCGCTCGAATAAAGCCGGGACGGTCGCCGGATCAACGAGATCCGCATGGATCGCGAACGCGGTGCCCCCCGCTTTTTCGATGGCGGCGATCGCCTCGTCCGCGCTGGATTTACTGGCGTTGTAGGTTAGCGCGACTGTCGCACCGTCTTTTGCGAGACGTTCGGCAATGGCACGACCAATGCCCCGCGATGCCCCGGTCACGAGCGCTGTTTTGCCCTGTAGTGATTGCGTCATTTGATTTTTTCTCCTTAGAGTTGTGCCAAGCCACCGTCAACGGCGACCTCGCTGGCAGTCATGAAGCTGCTGTCCGACGACGCGAGGAACGCAGCCACCGCCCCGATTTCCGCCGGATCGGCCATGCGTTGGAGGGGCGTCATCGCGCCGTAGGCTTTCTGGCCCTCTTCGCCCAGCGCCTCCTTGGCGAGTTCGGTTGCCGTCGCCCCGGGCGACAGCACGTTCACCCGGATGCCGCTGCCCTTCAGGTCCGCCGCCCAGGTCCGGGCCAGGTTGCGCACCGCTGCCTTGCTCGCGCTGTAGGCCGTGAATCCCGGGGCTCCCGTGGTGCCGGCGCTCGATCCGGTCAGGATGATCGAAGCGCCCGGCCCCATCAGCGGCAACGCTTTCTGGACCGTAAAGATCGTCCCCTTCACATTGGTGCCGAAGATCTCGTCAATGTGCTCGGCGGTGATCTGGCCGAGAGGAAGCGGGCTTCCCGCCCCGGCATTGGCGAAGACGATGTCGAGGGTGCCGCGCTCCCCCTGCACCGCCGCGTAGAGTCGGTCCAGGTCGGCCGGTTCGGAGACCGAGCCCTTCACCGCGCGCGCATTGCGCCCGAGGACGTTCACAGCGGCATCGAGTGCCTCCTGCCGCCGGCCGAAGATAAAAACGAAAGCGCCTTCATCGACGAAGCGTTTTGCCGCGGCCAGGCCGATGCCCGTAGCGCCGCCGGTGACGACAGCGGTCTTTCCATTCAGTCTGTTCATGTCATGTGCTCTATCTTGGGGTTGCCCGCGAACTGGAGAAATGCCGCGTGGCGCTGTATTATGTGGATCACCGATCCAGATAAACACTATATGGATCACTGATCCACTTGTCAAGACAACCCATGCGAGCCGACGCCCAAAAAAATCGCAGCCAGATCCTCACGGTCGCGCGCGACGTCATCGCCGAGCACGGCGCCGAAGCGTCGATGCGCGATATCGCCCGCCGCGCCGGTGTAGGCTTGGCCACACTGCTACGTCATTTCCCGACACGGGAAGCCTTGTTCGAGGCGTTGCTGTGTACCCAGCTGGACACACTGACCCGGAAGGCGGCTGAACTGGAAACCTCGGCTTCGGCTGACGAAGCCCTGCTCGCCTGGTTTCGGGAATTGGTGGTATTCACCCAAAGCTACCGGGGCGTCGTCGCCATGATGGCGGCCGCGCATACCAACCCGGACTCCGCGCTTTACGCTTCATGCGCCGCGGTGCACGCGGCAGGCGCGCGCCTATTGCGGCGTGCGCAGGACGAAGGGACGGCACGCGCCGATATGACGGGGGACGATCTGTTCGCCTTGATAACGGCGCTTGGTTGGGCGGTCGACCAACCCTCATTCGCGTCGCGGGCGGATCATCTCGTTCGCATCATCACGAGCGCCATCCTGACAAGTCGATCTGGCAACGATGCCAGGAAGGCAAAGAAACGGGGCGCCACGTAGGGCTGTGTGCATCGCGTGGGATGGACTGACGAGGCAAACGGCCGAGCGTCAACCTGCGTCAGCCACCGTTTTGCATCACGTCTTCAACGAACTCGGCAAACGAGCGGGCCTTTGTCGTGGCAAGTCGCCCCGTCGGAAACACCGCCCATAGGTCGATGTCGGGAAGCGACCAGTTCTCCAGCAGACGGAGTACCCTGCCGTCGGCCAGTTCAGGCGCAAACATCCAGTCCGAGGCGATGGCCAGCCCCATGTCGGCGAGCACGGCGGCGCGTATGCCTTCGGCGGCGCTGAAACGCGTCCGGCCGCGCACCAGCACCGATACTTCCGTGCCGTCGCGGCTGAAGTTCCAAACGTTACTCAATTGACTGAACACGATTGTTTCGTGATCGGCCAGGTCTGCGGGTACGTTCGGCACGCCGGCACGGGCGAGGTATCCAGTGGTGGCGAGTACCGAGCGCGGCGATGACGCCAGCTTACGTGCCACGATGCCCGAATCGGCCAATGTCCCCATCCTCAACGAGACGTCGATGCCTTCGGCGATCAAGTCGATCGTGCGATCGTCCAGTACCACGTCCACCTCAAGGTCCGGGTTCAAGGCAAGGAAGCGCGGCAGATGCGGGATGACGTGCAAGCGCGCGAACGTGGGCGCCGCAGAAATGCGCAGCCGGCCAGACAGCCCCGTACCCGCGCCGCGTGCGGTTAGTTCCGCCTCGTCCGCTTCTTGTATGGCGACCCGCGCACGCTCGTAAAAGCGCAAGCCCGCTTCGGTGGGCGTCAGCCCGTGCGTGGAGCGCAAGAGCAGCTTTACGCCCAACCGGTGTTCCAGTTGCGCGACAGTCTTGGACACCGCCGGCTGCCCGACCTCCAACACGCGGGCAGCACCGGAGAAAGAGCCAGCCTCCACCACACGGACGAAGACGGTCATCGCGAGTAAACGATCCAAGATATTCCTCGAAGGAATAAAAGTTATCTCTAAATCATAACTGCCATTCCATTGAGAGACCATCCAGAATCTCGATCAACGCTTTCGAGGCCGTCCCCGGACTCCACAAGGAAAGAACATGATCGAGGTTTATGCCTACGCCACGCCCAACAGCGTCAAGGTGCCTATCGCACTCGAAGAACTGGGGTTGAACTACACCCTGCACCCCATCAACGTGAAACAGGGTGCGCAAAAGCAGGAGAGCTTTCGCACTCTGAATCCGAACGCCAAGGTGCCGGTGCTCGTCGACACCCGTCCGCAGACCGGTGAGCGACTGGTGTTGAGCGAATCGGCGGCCATCCTGGTGTACCTGGCCGAACGGCAGCAGCAGTTGTTGCCCTCCGCCGGCAGCGAGCGCGCCCGCGTGTTCGAGCAACTGTTCTTCCATGCATCGGCCGTCAGCCCGGCCTTCGGCAACGCGGGTTTCTTCACCAGGCTCGCCGCCGAACCGCAACCTCTGGCGCAACAGCGGTTCTCCGCCGAAGCCGAGCGCGTGACCGCCCTGCTCGATGGACTGCTCGCCCAGCGCATCTTCATGGCCGGCGACGACTACAGCGTCGCCGACATCGCACATTTCGGCTGGTTCTGGCGGCGCGCCTTCGCGGGTGTAGCGCTGGAAGCCTATCCGAACCTTTCCCGCTGGTACGCCAGCGTCGAACAACGGCCCGCCGTCCAACGCGCCATCGCGCGCGTCGATGCCCTGACCATCGCCTGAAACACTCTCGACTCGAAGGAACATCATGTCCCGCTTCAACGATTACCAGAACGCCTATCCCAACGCCCGCCTGACCCGCTCGCCCGAAGGCGTGCTCGAAATCGCCCTGCACACCGACGGCGGCAAGCTCGTCTTCAACGGCTATACGCACGAGCAGTTCGTCGATCTGTTCCACGACGTCGGCAGCGATCCCGACAATCGCGTGGTGATCCTCACCGGCACCGGCGATGCCTTTATGGACGCGATCAGCCCCGAAGGCTTCGACTTCTTCACTCCGCGCGGCTACGACAAAATCTACCGCGAGGGCAAGAAGGTACTGATGAACCTGCTCGACATCGAAGTTCCCATGATCGCTGCGCTTAACGGTCCGGTGCTGCTGCATTCCGAATACGCATTGCTGGCTGACATCGTGCTGGCCACACCCGAAACGGTGTTCCAGGACAAGCCGCATTTCGACTTCGGCATCGTACCCGGCGATGGCGTCAACCTGCTGTGGCCGGAGGTCATCGGCAGCGTGCGCGGCCGTTACTTCATCCTGACCCGCCAGCAGCTGGATGCGCAGACCGCCAGGGACTGGGGCGCAGTCAACGAAATCGTACCCGCCGACCGCCTGCTGGCGCGCGCCCGCGAGATTGCCGGCGAATTGGCAAAGCTGCCGCCGCTGACCAGCCGCTACACCCGCATCGCCCTGACCCAGAAACTGCGCCGGATCGTCGACGAAGGCGCCGGCTACGGCTTGGCATTGGAAGGCATCAGCGCCGCAGAAGTAGCGCGTTCGATGAATCCGTCCGCTTGATCTTCGTGGTCAGTCGTCCGTGCTGCGGACCACTTGCTTTTCCCAACTCCATCTTTCACCGAGGACTTTCCCATGTCATTGCAAGACAAACTCGATGCCTTCAAGGCAGACTTCCAGGCCGGCAAGCCGCCGTACAACGTGCCGCCCTCAGTCATCGAAACCATGCACCGCGCCACCGCCGAATTGATCGCCTCCGGCGCCGCGCAAAAAGCCTTGAAAGCGGGCGACAAAGCCCCTACCTTCACGCTCAACGACCCGGACGGCAATCCCGTATCGTCCGCCGATCTGCTGCGCCAAGGCCCGCTGGTGGTGACGTTCTACCGCGGCGTCTGGTGCCCATACTGCAATATGGAATTGCAGGCACTGCAAGCCACGCTGCCAGAAATCCGCGCCGCTGGCGCTCGCCTGGTGGCTATCTCTCCGCAGGTGGGCGCCAACAGCCGCAAGTCGGTGCGTCAGAACGAGCTGGAATTCCCGATCCTGTCCGATGTGCACAACGACGTGGCTGCCGCGTTCGGGCTGCGCTTCGAGTTGCAGGACTACCTGGTCGATCTCTACAAGTCGTTGAAGAACAACCTGCCCGCGTTCAACGGAGATCCGAGCTGGACGCTGCCGATGCCGGCGCGCTACGTGATCGCGCAGGACGGAACCATCGTCTATGCCGAGGTCAATCCCGACTACACGCGCCGCCCCGATCCGTCGGAAATGCTACCGGCCATCCGCAAGGCCGCCGCCTGAACCACCGAAATGCCGTTCGCAGCAATCCGAGCGGCAAAGGAGCCTGCATGTCCCGCACTTTTCTTATCACCGGCGCCAGCAAGGGCATCGGACTTGCGCTTTCGACGCGGCTTGCCGCCGCCGGTCATCACGTCGTCGGCCTGGCACGCACCGCACCAGGCGATTTTCCCGGCGTGTTCGTTCCCGTCGATCTCGGCGATGACGATGCCACGCGAATCGCCCTGGACAGCGTTACCCAACGCTTCGCGTTGGACGGTGTGGTGAACAACGTCGGTCTTGTTCGGCCCGCTTTGTTGGCCGATGTGACGCTACCCGCGTTGGATGAAGTCATGCGCGTCAATCTGCATCCCGCGCTCGCAGCCACGCAGGCGGCCCTACCTGGCATGAAGGCGCGAGGCTGGGGGCGCATCGTCAACATCTCCAGCCTGACCGTTCTCGGTATGCCGCAGCGCACGGCTTACGCCGCAGCGAAGGCCGCATTGGTCAGTTTCACGCGCGGTTGGGCATTGGAATTGGCCGATACGGGTATCACGGTTAACGCCGTGGCACCTGGCCCTACCGAAACCGAACTGTTCCGTGCCAATAACCCGCCGGGCAGCGCAGGCGAGCGGCGCTATCTGTCAGGCGTACCGATGGGACGCTTCGGCAGGCCGGAGGAGATCGCCGCTATTATCGCTTTCCTGCTGTCGGAAGATGCGGCATTCATGACCGGGCAGACCTTGCATGTCGATGGCGGCGCGTCCCTCGGACGCACCGCGTTTTGATCGGACGCAACAGCCCGTAGGCACGCGTTAATTCACACGCTATTGACAGAAAAATTCCGTCATGGCAAAAGCGCCCGATGGTCAACGATGGGCGGAGGCCGGCATGACATTCGACGAACGCATGCTCAACGGCATGGGCGTACTGGCTGCGGTAGTCAAAGGTGGAAGCTTCGCCGCAGCAGCCGAAGCACTGGACATGACCCCGTCTGGCGTAAGCCGCGCCATCGCACGATTGGAAGGAAGATTGGATATACGTGTGTTCGAGCGAACGACGCGCTCGGTATCACTTACCGAAGAGGGACGGCGATTCTATGAGCAGATCGCTCCGCTGCTGGCTGGCTTGGAGGAAGCCGCAGGGTCCGCTTCGGAAGGTCGAACGTCTGTACGAGGACGGTTGCGGGTCAACGTGGATCCGTTCTTCTCACGACTGATCCTGGGCCCCATGCTAGGCAGTTTCCTCCGCAAACACCCCGATCTCAGGCTGGATCTCATTACCCGCGAAGAGCCTGGCGACATGGTGGCCGAGGGCTTCGACCTGTCCATCCGCTTCGGCGAACCCATATCGTCGTCTCTGATCTCGCGGCGGCTGCTGGAAACGCGCATCCTCACGGTGGCATCCCCCGCCTATCTCAAGGCACACGGCAAACCCGCCACGCCGCGAGAATTGCAATCGAAAGGGCACACCTGTATCCAGTATCGCGATCCGCAAACAGCACGACCCTTCAACTGGGATTTCAAGCGCGGACGAAAGCAGGTGTCATTGCGTCTGGATGGCCCATTGCTGGTCAATGATGTGGGAACAATGCATGGCGCCTGCCTGGCCGGGTTTGGCGTCGCTCAGGTCATGGAACTCGGCGTGGAACATTTACTGGCCGAGGGCCGGCTAGTCAACGTCCTGCCCGACTGGTCTGACGAACGCTTCCCGCTTTATGCCTTTTATCCATCACGCAGCCATCTACCTGCAAAGACCCGCGCGTTTCTGGATTTCGTTCTATCGATCACCGGGCAACCGACCGGCGGCCGGACTCTCATTGATTCTGGCCGCACGCTGTAACCGTGCGATCGAATCGTGAAGTCACCAGGGCAACGTCTTGTCGAACCTGTCGACGAATCTAAGGCCCGGTTTGCCGTGATTTTTTTCCAGCATGTCGACAACGAGCGGGATGCTCTCCTCCACCGTAAAACTCGCATCCGGGCCGCCCATATCGGTCTGAATCCAACCGGGTGCGACGACCAGCTTGGCGCGTCTATCCTCGGCTCGACGGGCTGAATAGCACTTCATGAGCATGTTGAGCGCTGCTTTGCTGGACGCGTAAAGATCCCAGGCCCCGGGGTTGCCGCCGATACTACCCAACTCCGATGACATGGCGGCGATCGTCCCGCTCGGAGAAACGATGTCCTCGAAGGTCTCAATCAACCGCATCGGGCTGAACGCATTCACCAGCATCATGTCGAAAAAATCCTGAACCGGAGCCGTGGCGGCGCTTTCGGTTATGGATTTCGCGATGCCCGCATTGACGAACAGCATATCCAGCATTCGGCCGTCCAGTCGCTCGCGCAGAGCTCTAACACTGGCTTCATCCGCAATGTCCACCGATTCTTCTTCAAGGCTGGCAGGAAAGCGCCCCTTCATGGCGTCGAGCGCAGGTGCCTTGCCGCGAACCGTGGCAATCACGTGCCAATTACGATGACAGAACTGTTCCGCCAGGGCCAAGCCCAGGCCCCGCGAGGCCCCGACGATGAGAATAGTCGGCTTGTTCACCATGTACTTCTCCAGATCAAATTCTTCACGAATGCCGGCACGGCGGGAAACCGGTGCGTTTCGATACTTGCACCACGTCGCGAGCCGGTGTGAGTAATGTAGCGTGAGAATTCGAATGACCAACGCGACCCGACGTCACATCACATGTGACTTCGAAGCACTAATATCCCGCGCCACTCAATGGTCCAATTGCGGCTGCTGCAAGGTGCAGCACAAGTCCGTTTACCGTTCTTGATCGACTTCGCGCTGCACAGCGCGTTGCATCTGCGGTCAGCGCGCAGCCCGAGGTCGGCGGATGCATCTCCTCGGCAAGGCAGTTCAGACTTGCATCTCCCGTTCCCACCAGCCGCGGGTATCCACGTTGGTGGCGTCGGCGAGAGCTTCCAGCTCGACGATGTCGTCGCCAGAGAGTGCAATGGCGCTGGCTCGAACCAGGCCATCGATGTGGTCGGGCTTGGTGACGCCGATGATCGGCGTGGCGCCCTTGGCGATGGCCCACGCTGTCGCCGCATCGGCAGCTGCCGCACCGTGCTTCTGGCCGATCGACGCAAGTTTGTCGGTCAGCGCCTTCAGCTGAGGCAGCATGGCGTTGTAAATCTCTGCCCGGCTGCTGCCTTCGGGCAGCGGATGCTGCTGACTGTACTTGCCGCTCAGGGCGCCCTGTTCAAGCACCATGTAGGCGAAGAACGGGATACCCTGGCTGCGGCAGTGGTCCAGGATGCCAGCATGTTCGGAACTGCGGTAAAGCAAGCTGTAATGGTTCTGGATGGCTTCGACCTGGAACCCGGCTTCTCCGAGGACCCGGTTGGCGAGGGCTATTTCTTCCAGGTTGTGATTCGAGACGCCAATATGCTTGACCTTTCCGCGCTTCAGCAAAGGGATCAGGTACGGTGTCCACCGCGCCACATCGGCCGGATTGTGAATCCAATAAAGGTCGATATAGTCGGTGCCGAGCCGTGCCAGACTCTGGTCCAGCATGTCCGATACCGGATCATCGCCGGTCCCGGCGGCCTGCGGGGTGAACTTCGTGGAAAGCTGGTAGTCGCGGCGGGCGTAGCGCCTCAGTACCTCCCCGAGCACGGTCTCCGCGCGTCCCATGCCGTACACAACGGCGGTGTCCCAGAAAGTGAACCCGGCCGCATGCGCCTTGTCCGCGACCTCTTGCAGGCCGGCCTTGGTCAGACGGCTGCCGAAGTAGCCATTCCCCGCCTCGCCGCTGTCACCCCAAGCCCAGGTTCCCAATGCGATCTTGGGAATTTTGAGATCATCGATGCTCATGTTCGCTCCATAATCGTTTCGCGACCGGGTTCGCTGCGATCCGGCCGCTGCCCGTACTGTGCCGCGTGGTGCTGCCGAATCGCTAGCCCGATGCGCCGAGATTTCTGCCTGATCCTCCATAACCTGCAAGTTCGCGTTGCGGCGCCACTAATACGCGTGCGATGATCGGACAGATGGAAACACTGACCGAAATTGCCAGCGTGATTGCCCGGCATGTCTCGAAGGATGGGTTCCACGCTACCCCTATCGAACGCTTGACGCTTGTTCGATCCTCCACGGTGACGATGCCGATGCCGAACGTCTACCGGCCCCAACTATGCCTCGTCGCGCAGGGGCGGAAAGAGGTTGTGCTGGGCGAGCGCGTGTTCCGATATGTGCCGGGACGCTATGGGATCGTGACCTACGACCTTCCAGCCATAGGCCATGTGGTCGAAGCGACGCCTGACAGACCCTATCTCTGCCTGTATCTCGATTTCGATCCGAGCATGCTGGGCGAGTTGGCCTCGCGCGTGCCGCCGCCACCGGGAGCGGCGCGCCCACCCATAGGCAAGACGGTATCCGACGCCAGCGCCGGTCTGCTCGATGCGACATTGCGCCTTCTGCGCCTGCTCGACGACCCAGCTGCATTGCCCGTGCTCGGGCCGCTCACCGAGCAGGAAATCCTCTATCGCCTGCTCGCCGGTCCGGACGGCGCCAGAATGCGCCACATCACCGCCAGTCAGGGTCGGGTGGCCCAGGTCGGCCGCGCAATCGCCTGGATCGGGAAGAACTTCCGGGAACGATTCAGCATCGAACGGCTTGCCACGGAAATAGGCATGAGCCCGTCAAGCCTGCACGAGCATTTTCGCGCTGTCACGGCGATGACACCGCTGCAATTTCAGAAGCAGCTCAGGCTTCAGGATGCGCGCAGCCTGATGCTGGTCCATGGGATCGACGTCGCGACTGCCGCCTTGCGCGTTGGCTACGAAAGCCCCTCCCAGTTCAGTCGCGAATATCGCCGCCACTTTGGAGAACCGCCGACGCGCGACATCGCCCGCTTACGCGCTTCACCGGGCCTGGCAATGGTGGCTTGAGGTCGGGCCTTGATCGCGGAACGAGGCGCCCTGGCATTTACCGCGGCGCGTTGTGCAAGGCTGCCGCGAGATCGTTCATCAGCGACAAATGTCGGGGCTCCCAGTGCAGTCGCTCGCGTGTGGCCCGGCTGCAAACCGGGTTATCCGCGCCGACAAACGGGGCGAGCCAGCCGAAATGCCTTGCTGAGTCTTCGGGTGACAAAGGGACCACCCGAACGTCGAGATGGCGCCCAATCGCCTCAGCGATGTCGCGAAACGGAATGCCTTCCTCGGCCACGCCGTGATAGCGGGCGCCCGCCTCGCCGTTTTCAAGCGCGAGCCGAAACAGTCGGGACGCATCGAGCCGGTGCACGGCGGCCCAGCGGTTTCGTCCATCCCCAGGATACGCGGACATCCGCTTCTTGCGCGCGATATCGATTAACCGCGTGACGAGCCCGAGCCGGGTCTCGTCATGGACCGACGGCGGCAGCCTGACGGCCGTCGCTCTAACGCCGGCGTGGACGAGATCGAATGCTGCCTTTTCGGATGGCGCCCTGAGACCTCCCACCGCGCCAGGATCGGGGGCATCGGTTTCCAGCGCCGGACGCTTCGGCGCCATGGCCATCGTTGGAAACGCGATGACCAGCGAGCCCTGCTTTGCGCCGAGTGCGCCACCAAATGTCTCGATCGCCCGCTGCTCCACTTCGACGGCCGTGGTCGTGAATCGCCTGACGATATGGGTCGGCCGACCGCCGAACAGTATCGGTATGCGGCGAAGAGGACTGATCTGCGAGAGCGCATGAAAGAAAGCGGTGTGAATAACGCCATCCGCTTCGGCAACCGCCCGGCGGAGGACCTCCAACTCCTCGATCGTCCCGCGGCACACCTTCGCCCCCTGGGCCTGAAGCGACGCGGCAGCATCCGCAGAGCGCGCGAGGCCCGTCACTTGATGGCCGGCGGCAACAAGGTCTTGAACAATCGCCGATCCAATGAAGCCGGTGCCGCCAGTAATGAAAACGCGCATGACAAAACTCCTGTTCTATTTCCACCACAGGCTACGCCGCGGGATCGGTACGATCTATGCCGTATAGTTCGAATTTGGTATTCGTTCGTTCGGACTTGTTCATATGGATCCCCTGTCGGATGTCCTGTCATTGGTGAAACTGCGCAGCTATGTATCTGGTGGCTTCGACGCGGGTGGGAACTGGGCCGTGCAATTCGGCCCCCCCGAAGGGATCAAATTTCATGCGATTCTCCGCGGGCATTGCTGGGTCGCGGTGGAAGGCGAGCCTGAGCCGGTACAGGTCAACGAGGGAGAATGTTTCCTCCTCGCCAGAGGAAAGCCCTTTCTGATCGCGAGCGATATGGCAGTCGAGCCGGTCGATGTCCGTACGCTGCTGCCAGAAGTCCAGGACGGACGCATCGTGACGTACAACGGAGGCGGCGAATTCCTGAGTATCGGCGGATCCTTCGCCCTGGCAGATGCTCAGGCCGATCTGCTGGTGAACATGCTGCCCACCATCGTTCACGTCCGCGACGAGCCTGGCCTTTCAACGTTGCGATGGTGTATCGAGCGCATGACCCAGGAATTGCGCGAACCGCAACCTGGCGGTGACCTCATCGCCCAGCAATTAGCCACCATGGTGCTGGTGCAGGCCTTGCGGATGCGACTTTCCGAGAAGAGCGCCGATAGTGTCGGCTGGCTGTTCGCCCTGGCGGACAGGCGCATGCGCGCAGCGATCAATGCCATGCACGAGGCGCCCGGCGCGAAATGGACCTTGCAAATGCTCGCCGGGCAAGCCGCCATGTCGCGTACGACCTTCGCGCTTCGCTTCAAGGAACTCGTCGGTCTCTCACCGATGGACTACCTGACGCGTTGGCGAATGCGGCTAGCCGCGGATAGGCTGGCCCATTCTGACGAATCGGTTGCCAGGATAGGCCACGCCCTTGGGTATGACTCGGAGAAATCCTTCAGCGCGGCATTCAAACGGGTCATGAGTTGCTCGCCGCGCCAGTACGGTCGCGGACAACGCATAGGGACAATATGAAGATGGTTGGGCAGAACCTGGTCAAACTGCGGAACCCATCAGCTCCCGCGCATACCGTGCCGGCGGCAAGCCGACATGTCGAGTGAAGGCAACGCTGAACGCACTGGCGGAACCGTAGCCGACCCGTTCCGCAACGTCGGCGATGCCCAGGTCGCCCTGCCGGAGCAGGTTCTTGGCCAAGGCCATGCGCCAGCGGGTCAAGTATTCCATAGGCGCGAGACCGACCGTACCGCTGAAACGTTCGAAGAACGCCGAACGAGACAAGGCAGCCCCCTTCGCCAACTGTGCGATCGTCCATGCCCCGGTGGGACTTTCGTGCATCCGGCGGATCGGCGCGGCCAGGCGTTCGTCGGAGAGTCCCCGCATCAACCCGGCCGAGGCCGGGGTCGCAGCCGTCGCCCGGAGCGCTTCGATAAGCAGGACCTCAAGCAGATGGGCAAGGATAACCTCGCGCGCCGGGCGCCTGTCGCGGAACTCGTCTCTTACCCACGAGGCCTATGCTCAACTCGTGCAGGGCTTCATGGCGGGATTGAATGCGCCGGGACCGGTCACGCATTCGCGGGATGTAGCCGAAGCCGTGTGGCGCGCCGTAACCGATCCCTCAAGTCCCACGCAGATTCCCGCAGGAGCCGACGCGGTGGCGTGGGCGATGACGAGGTAACCGTACGTTCGCTACGTCGGGATACCGTATGGATTTCCTCCCCGGCATTTCGGCATAACTAAGATTTTTGCCTCTCATGATATGCCCCGTGCAAGGAGCCACGGATGGCTCCCCGCCTACCGGTGTAGTGCAAAACAAAACCGATCAGCACCAATATGCCGCCAAAGATGCACGCGGTACGCCACCCGCCCAGACGCCAGCCAATGCCTGCTCCCCATGAGCCTGTTGCGCCACCGGCGAACATGCCGCTCATGAACAACGTATTGAGCCGACTCCTGGCCTCCGGGCGGAGCGCGTACATCACATGCTGGTTGGAGATAAGTGCCAGCTGTTCACCGATGTCCAACAAAAGAATGCCGACGATCAGCCCTATAAGGCTGCCCCAGAGACCCAGAATAGGGTATGACAGCAGCATGATCAGGCAACCAATGCCGATCACGACATGCGGGCCACGACGATCGGCCACGCGCCCAGCCAGTGGAGCAACCAAAATCCCGACCGCGCCAACGACCCCCATCAGGCCCGCCACATCGGCACCCAAGCCGAATGCCTCGTGCAGGCGCAACGCCAGAATCGTCCATAGCCCGATAAAGGAACCGAACAGCGCGGCCTGAATACACGTCGCGCGGCGCAATAGCGGCTCTTCCCGCCACAACCCAATGAGCGACTTCATAAGGCCGAAATAGCTGTGCTGCGTCTGGGGTTGGCTGTGCGGGAGCTTGACGAGCAGCATCAACCAGGCAATAGCGGTCATCAAGGCTCCTAGCCAGAACGTGGCCCGCCACCCCCAATGATCGCCGGTGAATCCGCCGACTGCCCTGCCCAACAGAAGTCCGCAAAGCACACCGCTCATCACTGTACCGACCACTTGGCCGCGGCGACCCGGTGCGGCGAGCTCCGCCGCGAACGGCACGATTTGCTGAGCGACCGATCCCGAAATACCGACTACCGCTGAAGCGATCACAAGCGACCACGCATTCGGAGCAGCAGCAAGGCATGCCAACGCCACGACTAACACTGCCGCCTGTCCCAGGATTAATTTTCTACGGTCGATCCGGTCTCCCAAAGGAACCAGAAAAAACAGACCGCACGCGAAACCCAGCTGGGTAGCCGTCGGAACCAGATTGACCACGCCAACCGATCCCGGGAATGCTCGCTGCAGCAGCTCCAGTATTGGCTGATTGTAGTAAACATTCGCGACGCAGATGCCGCAGGCCACCGCCATCACCATCAGCAGCAAAGCGTCAAGTCGGTCTGCGAATGCAGGCTCTCCTGGGGCGGCGGCAGACAGTGCCCGAGATTGGCTATCGGCCGTTCTTTGTGACATGGGGCAGACTCACACGGAAGTGATGACCAGCCCATGTTGACATCGTCGACCCCAGCAGTCTTTGGCCTACAATTTCAGACGTCTGAAATTCACATCGACTCCCGCGGTCTTGCCACGTGACACCAATGCCTACCGGCACGGAATCCCCCAATGAAACGCCGTCGGAGAGCCCTGGCTCGCGCGACGACGATATGGTTGCCTTCGGCCGCTACCAACTATTCCCGCGCCTCCGACTCCTGTTAAGAGAGGGTGTACGCCTGGAGTTGGGCGACCGTGCGCTTGACGTGCTGGTACAACTTGTAGGTGTGGCAGGCCAAGTGGTGTCCAAAGATGCGCTTCTTTCCCGAATCTGGTCGAAAAACAGCTTGCAGGCGCAGATCTCGTCATTGCGAAAGATACTGGGAGATGACCGGGACCTTATTGCAACGGAGTTCGGCCGCGGCTATCGGTTTACAGGCTCAGTGCGGTCGCACCGGTCGGCAGCGTCGTCCATAGGAGCGCATCCGGCGCGGGTCGGCCTGCCGCGCCCACGGTCCCCTTTGATCGGTCGTGCCAAGGAGCTCTTGGAATTAAACCGGCTGCTGGCTACCCAAACGCTATGCACCCTCACCGGCCCTGCCGGCATAGGTAAAACCCGTTTGGCGATAGAGGCCGCATCGGAAGCCAGTCCTTGTTTTCCCGACGGGATTTACTTCGCCGACCTGTCGCAACTGGGCAGCGTTGCCTCAGTAGCATCAGCTATTTCCAGCGCGTTGGCGGGGCTTGCGGGCACAGGTACACGGTTAGCGTCGCACCCGGGAAGAGCGCTACTGGTCGTTGATAACTGCGAACACGTTGCGTCAGCCTGTGCCGCAGCCCTTGAACGGCATCTGCAATCTGATGCTCGACTGAGCGTGCTGCTCACCAGCCGGACGCCATTGGGGCTGGATGGTGAGCAGGTCTACCGGCTCAGCCCTCTCGCCGTACCTCCGCACGCCATCAACGCGGCAAGCGCACAAAACTATAGTGCGGTTGAACTGCTTGTGCGCCGTATAACTTCCGCGGACTATCACTTCGAACTCACGGAAAAGAATGTAGAGCAAATCACGACCTTATGCAGGGCGCTCGATGGGGTTCCATTGGCGTTGGAGATCGCCGCCGCTCGCGTGCCATCGCTGGGTCTCGCAGCGGTCACCGAGGAATTAGCCCTTTCATCTGGATTGCTCGCAGCTCGAAAGCGCCAGGCCTCGGGTCGCCACCGTACGCTTGGCGATGCCTTGGAGTGGAGTTACCGGTTGCTCGACCCCGTGGAGCGAACGGTATTTCAGGAACTGGCCATTTTCCCTGGCGATTTCACGATCGCCAGCGCAGAACGGATCGTATGCGCCAGGCTGGACGGCTCCGCCAGACTGGTCGATATCCTTTACGGCCTCGTGGAAAAATCGCTGATCACGCTGCAGGCCGGAACCCGGCCGACTCGCTATCGCTATCTGACCATGCTGCGGGCATATGCCCTGGAACAGCTTGCAGACCGCACGGCGGCCATGAGCGAAACGCATGCGCGCTTTGTTGGCCAATTGGTTTCCGAAGCCCAACAAGATTGGATGTCCCTGCCCACGTCCCAATGGCGCAGACAATACGAACACCACATTGACGACATCAGATCTGCCCTTGCCTGGGCATTCTCGGACGATCGGCGCCATCCCCTGGGGCTGCGCATCCTGGCCAATTCAGCCCCGTTCTGGATACAACTGTCGCTCCATGACGAGTGCCGCCAGAGGATCACGGATGTACTGGAAGAAACCAAAGCCCCAGCCATTGAAGAACGCCACGAGATGATGATTCAGGCCGCACTGGCCACTTCCTTAACCTGGTCACGTGGGCCGATTCCTGCCAACGGGCAGGCTTGGGCCAGGGCTGGCGAACTCGCACTGCGACTCGACGACAAGGAAACGCAGTTGCAGGCTGAATACGGTCTCTGGCTTTTCCATCTCCGTAGCGGCCGCTACGCACAGGCCCTCCGGCATGGAAAAAACATGGCGGATTTAGCCTCGCGGCATAGCGATCGGGCTGCGCTTCTGACAGCACGTCGCCTGATCGGGACAGCTCATCATTTCCTGGGCAATCACACTACGGCTTTGGTTGAAATTGAATCCATGCTTGACAGTTATGCGCGCGACGAACGCCATGGCTCCAATTTCAGATTCGGATTGGACCAGCGCGCGGCCGGCTGGGCTTTTCTTTCTCGCATTCTGTGGTTAATGGGGCATGCGACCAAAGCTCGGCGAGCTGCCCAGATAGCGGTTGACGAGGCCATGGCACTGGATCATGCCTGCACCCTATGCTGCGCGCTCGCGGAAG
Organism: Bordetella genomosp. 11; assembly: GCF_002261215.1. NCBI lineage: Bacteria > Pseudomonadati > Pseudomonadota > Betaproteobacteria > Burkholderiales > Alcaligenaceae > Bordetella > Bordetella genomosp. 11. The sequence goes on from NZ_NEVS01000004.1 coordinate 2,242,970, forward strand.
GAAGCTGTACGCTGGCGGCGCTCTCCGGAGACGTAGAAGAAGTCGCGCGCGTATCGCAGCGGCTTGTTCAACTGGCTGGAGATCACGGTTTGGCGTTTTGGGGACTTTATGGATCGGCTTTTTCACTTTGGGCGCAAGTCTTCCAAGATCCCAGGGCGGTCTCTTTCCTGGAACTTCGATCAGCGATAGAGACGCTCCAAGCGCACGGATTCGATCCAGCGTATTCTGTCTTTTTGGCTGACTTTGCAAGCGCGATGGTCGATCACGGGCGTACCGAAGAGGCGGCAAAACTCATCGATGCGCGCCTGACGGGTGACGCCGCCACAGGGCAGCTTTGGAACGCCCCCGAACTCATGAGGGTCAAGTCGCGGACACTATCGAATAGGTCGGCTCGGCGAGCACTGAGATCGGAAATTCTGCAGCAAGCGCTGACGCTGGCACGCGCTCAAGGGGCCAAAGCATGGGAACGCAGACTGCACGCCAACGCAAGGCCGAGGATCCAGCCATGACAGATTTTCCTTATCGCAACGCACTCATCATCGGCGCCGGCGCCGGGATCAGCTCCTCCCTTACACGACTTCTATCCGCCGCGGGCCTTCCGGTTGTCGTGGCGGCGAGAAATATCGACAAGCTCACCCCTCTGCTGGAGCACACGGGTGCAACCGCCTTGGCTGTAGACGCGGCTGATCCGCATCAAATTGAGCGGCTGTTTGACGAAACGGAACAGCGCATCGGCTCGCCCGAAATCGTGGTCTACAATCCGAGCGGCAGAGTACGCGGGCCGATAGCCGAGCTCGATCCTGGCGACGTGGAAAAGGCCGTCGCGGTGACCGCGCTAGGGGCCTTCTATACCGTACGCGAAGCTGCACGGCGGATGGTACCTGCTGGCAAGGGTGCGATCCTGCTTACCGGTGCCACGGCTGGCGTAAAAGGCTTCGCCCTGTCAGCTCCCTTCGCAATGGGAAAGTTCGCATTGCGAGGACTCGCGCAAAGCGCTGCGCGGGAATTAATGCCGAAGGGTATCCATGTCGCGCACTTCGTCATTGATGGCGCGGTCCGCTCAAGCGAACGCGCGGACGCTTCTGACGCGACGCTTGACCCAGACGCCATCGCCCGGGCCTACGTCGACCTCCTCCGCCAGCACCGTAGCGCATGGTCTTGGGAGATCGAGGTCCGTCCGTGGGTCGAACGGTTCTGACTTCAACGCGGCTCGCGCGCCGACTTTCGTCAGCGCGACGCCAGCCGCGAAACCACAGGCACCATCAACATTGCCAGGATGGCAACGGCGGCGGAGACATAACCGACACGGCCCAATCCCCATTGCGCAATGACCAGCCCGCCGACGATCGCACCCAGCCCGATGCCGGCATTGGCTGCCGAAACGTTCATGGTGCCCGCCAGTGCCTGGGCGTGGGTAGCCGCCTGCATCACCCGGACCTGGCACACTGGAAACAGCGCGGTATAGGCGATGCCCCAAACCGCCAGCGCGACGACCAGCAAACCCAGCGAATGCGCGACCGGCACAGTCGTGGCCATGCCCAAGCCCAGCATCAGGGTGAAGACCAGCGTAGCCCCCAACGGTCGCCGGTCAACCAGCCAGCCGCCCAGCCAGTTGCCCACCAGGCCGATCGCGCCAAAGCCCATAAGCCACCAGCCGACGTGCGCAGGTGCGACATCGGCGATGCGCTCCAGCGTGTCGGCCAGGTAGGTGTAGGCGGTGAACATCGCGGTGAACACCATGACCGATAGCGCCACCTGAGCGACGAAGTGCGGGTCTTTCAGAATGCGGGCCTGCTCGGTCAGCCGCAACCGCCGCGGCCGGGCCAGCGTTGGCATGAAAACGAAGATCAGCAACGCCATCGCCAGCGACAGCAGCGCCAGTCCCCAGAATGCGCCGCGCCACCCGATGGCGTCCGCCGCCAGCGTGCCTAGCGGGATACCGAACAGCAACGCGGCGGAAATTCCAAGGTACACCTGTGAAACGGCACGCCCCGCGCGTTGTGGTCCGGCGAGCTGCCCTGCCGTCTCGCTCGCCGTACCCCAGAACACCGGCAGCGCAAGCGCGGGGATGAAGCGCGCCACCGCGAGCACCCAGATATTGGGCGCCAGCGCTGCCAGCACATTGGCCGCGGTAAACACCAGCAGGATGGCCACGAACAGCCGCTTGCGCTCCACATGCGATAGCAGCGCCGTCAAGACCGGGCCGAACAGCATCACCGTGAAGGCGAACAACGTCACCAGTTGTCCGGCCAGGGAAATCGAGATCCCCAGGTCACGCGCCAATGCGGGCAGCAGGCCCACGATCAGGTATTCGGTGGTCACGATGACGAATGCCGCCACCGCAAGGATGAAGATGGAAAAGGTGCTGCGATTGGACGAACCCGCATCGGCGGGGACTGCGAAAGCGGACATCGGAAAAGACTCCAGCACTAATCGGTAGGCTGGAGGCATTCTATTGAAGAAGGAAAATACGATTCACGGTATTTATTCACGCTATTATGGAAAAAATTTCCATAATAAGGGCCATAAAATGCTTCCCGCCGAACGCCTGAAGGGTATCGAAGCCTTCGTAGCCAGCGTGGACGCTGGCAGCTTTACCGCTGCTGCACAGCGGCTCAGCCTGACCAATTCGGCTGTCAGCAAAAGCGTGGCGCGTCTGGAAGATCGGTTGGCTGTGCGCCTGTTCGACCGCACCACGCGCAAGCTGGCCCTGACCGATGCCGGAGCAGCCTTCTACCAGACCTGTGTGCGCGTGCTGGCCGACTTGGCGGAAGCCGAATCGGTGCTGGCGGCTGGACGCGCCGAACCGGTGGGGCGGCTGCGGCTGGACGCCCCCGCCGCCTTCGGTCGAATGAAGGTCTGGCCGCTGCTCTTGCAGTTCGCCGAGAGCCACCCACACCTGCACCCGCATGTGTCCTTCACTGACCGTTTCGTCGATCTGATAGAAGAAGGCATCGACCTGGCTGTGCGCATCGGCGGCCCGGAGCACTGGCCGGCAACATTGGGGCATCGCTATCTGGGCCGCGAACGGCTGATCTTCTGCGCCGGCCCATCGTATCTGGCGCGGCATGGCGTGCCCGCTTCGTTGGATGAACTGGTCGCCCACGCCGCGGTGCTTTATGGCCGTGCCGATGGCAGCACCAGCCCGTGGCGGATCGCACATCCTGACGGCACAGTGGAACGCCGGACGATGCAAGGCCGCATTGTCGTGGGCAGCGGAGAGGCCCAAGTCGCGGCCGTACAAGCCGGCTGCGGCATCGCGCAACTGGCGACCTGGCTGGTCGAGGACAAGCTGGCGAGCGGCGAGCTGACCGCCATCCTGCCCGAACTGACGACCGATGGCTTGCCGCTGAATCTGGTGTGGCCGGTAGGCCGGCAATTGCAGCCCAAGGTAGCCGCGGTCGTGACATGGCTGGCCGATGGGTTGCGTGTCAGCGATGCCGACCGAAGCCGCCAAAGCAGCCGGTGATCTTCTGATCTTTCATGTTGCCTGACGCTTCCAGCTCAGTCTGGCCGCCAACGCCAGTGCTATAGCTATGGTCAATGAGGCCACGGCAAAGCCAAGCCGGACGCTCTGGGCGCTAGCACCATCGGGTGCGATGGCGATGAACAGGCTACCGACCAGGGCAACGCTGACTGCGGCGCTGATCTGCAAGGTAGCGGTTACCAGGCCCGAAGCCAGTCCCGCCCAGCGGGTTTCGACATGGTCCACATTCAGGCGCACCAACGCGGGAAGCGCGATGCCTTGGCCGGCGCCGATCAGGAATAAGGGCAACGCAAGCCAGGACGGCGCCCCCACGAAAGCCAGTGCCCCGACCATCACCAGGCCGATCACCTCCAGGATCATGCCGAACGCGGCGGTGCGTGACCCCATGCGCCGGGCGATGTGCGGGCTGCAGAGCGGACCAAGGAAGAAGCCGATGCCGAGCGGCAGGATGGCCAGGCCCGCGGCCAGTGCATCGTGGCCCAGGCCAGCCTGCTCGTACACCGCGAACACCAGGAAGAACGCGGCGAGCCAATAGAAGAGGAATGTCGATACCAGGCTGCGCCGTAATCCACGCACGTCCGATAGCGAGGGCAGCATCAAGGGCGTCCTGCCGGCGCGCTCCTGCCGCTTTTCGTACTGCCAGAAGCCCCACAACAACGGCATGCCCATAACCAGCAGCGCCAGGCACCACCACGGCCAGTGATGCTCCGGCCCTTCGATAAGAGGTACCACGAGGGCCAGCAAGCCAGCCGCCAGCAGAAACGCCCCCGGCACGTCCAGGCGAGCCGAACGCTCGGCTCGGCTTTCACGCAGCAGGACCAATGCAGCCGGAACAGCACACACGATGATGGGAAGGTTGATCAGAAAGACGCTGCGCCACCCCAGCCCCCACGGGCTGGTCGAAACCAGCACGCCCCCCAGCAGTTGGCCGCCCACGGAAGCCAGGCCGAATGTCGCGCCATACAGACTAAGCGCGCGGTTCTTCTCGCTCGCCGGAAAGATCGCGTGTATCGATGCCAATGCTTGTGGCGCCATGATCGCCGCCGATATCCCTTGGAACAGCCGGCCGACGACGAGCATGCCCGGTGACGGCGCCAGGCCACATAATGCGGAAGCGGCGCCAAAGCCCAGCATGCCGAGTACGAATACGCGCTTTCGGCCATAGAGATCGCCTAAACGACCGCCCAGGATCAGGGTGACGGCATAGGCCGCGGCATACACGGAAATCACCAACTGCGAGACATCCGAAGATGCTTGCAGGCCCGTCCGTATGGCAGGAAGAGCCACGTTGACGATGAAGAAATCCAGGGGCGGCAAAAGCGTGCCGGTCAGCAAGACAACCAGGGCAAGCCAGCGGCGAGAGTCAGCGGCTGCTGCCGCGGTGGGTCGAGTCAACGTAGTCATGGCGTGCAGGTCTTAAAGTGCCGCCACTCGGACGCGTTGCGGGGCAATGGCGGTGAAACGCGGTACATCGGCCATCACGGCCGAGACCTCCGGCGACGCAAACGCGGCTTCGAGCGCCCCTTCATCCCGGAAGAGACACTCACAGATGGCCTGGGTCCCCTCCTGGGCTGTGGCGGGGAAGAATGCGTTCAAGCTGAGCAGGCCGTACTGACTCCACGCCTTCATGACCAGTGGCAGGTGGACCTCAACGTAGTAGTCGCGATCAAAACGATCTTGCGGCAGTCCCCGATAGGTCACATAGACAACAACGGGCGAAGCTTCGGTATTCATGTCTTGGCGTTCCGGATGAGACTGGCCCGTGATGGGCACTCCGACAGCTAGCAAGAGACATTCGCTGCGGAACGGCATGATGACACCCACAATATTGTTCGAACACTGTCATTCATGTACATTGGATGTACATTTTTGTACGGTTATGCCTAACATGGAATGGAACGACGTTCGTATCTTCCTCGCCGTCGCTCGGGGTGGGTCCTTCGGCGAAGCCGCCCGGACTCTTGACGTAAGCCATCCAACAGTGGGGCGCCGAATAAAGGCGCTTGAGGACGAAGCCCAGCAGCCGCTCTTTCGTAGAACAAAGGACGGACTGGTGCTCACGGATGCCGGTGACACCGTGCGGGCACTGGCGGAGTCCATGGAGGATTCCGCGCTGTCCATGGAAAGGCGTCTGACCGGCAACGATCAACGCCTCGAAGGCATCCTGCGGATTTCGTCAGCGGACTGGTTCGCCGGCTACGTCCTGGCGCCGGTCCTGGTCGAGTTGACACGCCGTCATCCCGCTGTCGTGCCGGAAGTGATTGCCAGCCATCGGTTGCTCGATCTCTCCCGTCGGGAGGCCGACGTGGCTTTTCGCATCGTGCCTTTCAGCGAGCCGGATATTGTCCAGCGCCGCCTGATGCGGATGACATATGGGGTATATGCATCGGCGGGAACCGTCCAGGCGTTGCAGGACGATCCCGCATCCGTGGGCGTCATTCTCATGAATACCGCACAATCGCACTTCCCCGATGTGGCTTGGGTACTGGAAAGATTTCCGCTCTCCCGACGTGCTTTCACAAGCACGAACCGTTCGGTCCAGGCGCAGATGTGCCTGAGGGGCATGGGCATCGCGGTGCTGCCAAGGTCACTTGGCGATGCAGTCTCCGGATTGCAACGCATCGACACGCCGGATCAACCTCCGACGCGGGATATATGGGTTGGCTATCACCACGACCTGCGACACATGGATCGCTTGAGGGCGATGCTGGATATCGCCGACACGATGCTGTCAGATTCCGCGACTGCGGCGCAATGATCTGCGTGCCCTGCTTCGCTGGTGATGTCGCCCTTCTTCAATCATCACGCAAGTCCTGCTTCCGTCCACCGTTTGGGAACGACGTCTACTTACAGCCCGATCGTGGATTCAGTGGCTTCGCAGCAAGGCTGCAATGCGCCGGTTCGCGACCAGCATGGCGAAACCCGTCGCGGCGCTTGCGAACGGAACAATTAGCAGCCCCAGACCGAGGCCATTGGGCACTTGTGCGGCTGTCGCGGCGTCGCCCACCGCGCCGACGATCACAGGTCCGAGTGCTGGCCCCAACAAGCCAGAGCCGGTCAGCACAAGGCTAGATGCCATCGCCTGTTTGCCCGGTCCCGCAACCAACAGTCCGAACGTCAGTCGGACCTCGCTGGCCGTGAAACCGTAGTTGCGAATGAGGAACGGCGCGGCAAAAGCGTAGAACGGCGTTGCCGCGAAGCCCACGGCGATCGCGCCGATGAATAGCCAGCGGAAGGCCGGGGATGAAAGCAGTTGCAGGCTTGACTGCCAAAACGGGGGGCGCTCGGCTTCCGTACGGTCAAGGGACGGTGTCGATCCCGCGACGAACATCGTCAGCAAGGCGAGCAGTCCGCCGATAGCCCCGCCGCCAAAGAACGCGATCCGCCAACCTAGCGTGTCGCCTATAGCTCCGCCGGCGGCGAATCCCACCATCGTCCCAAGCGGGATACCCATGGAGAAAATACCGATCCCCAGCCCCCGGCGTTCGGGCTTGATCTTGCGCGTCATGAGAGCGTGTGCCGATGGGATCGTGCCGCCTTCACCCAACGCGACGCCTAGGCGACTGGCCGTCAAGGAGAGAAAGGTGGCGGAGAGACCGCCAAGCAAGGCCGACAGAAGCATCCAGAATCGTCGCCCCGAAAGATAATCGCCGGATACCAGGTCAGTGGGCAGCAGCGTATGCGCTGGCAATGGCGGTGATTGTCTGACCGAGGTGGGTTTCATTGATCACCTCGAACACAACCGAGTCGGATGGACGGTTCCGAATCGGATGGACCGTTCCTTAAGCAAGGCCAACCGCCTGTCGGCCTCATTGGAGGCAGAGGCGGCTCGACCGTATCTGGCTGCCACGATAAGCGGCACAACCGCATGCCAGGAATCGCTCTTGGCCTGATCCGCGGCGGCCTTGGTTGTATTTTCCTCATCTGCCTGCTGGGCCAATTCCGCGCACGACAGTGTTCCAAATTGCGACTCTGCCATCGTGCTCTTAGGAATCTCGGCGCACGCAGCCAACAACGCGGATAGTGCAATTGCTGCAACAGGGAGCCGCCGATCAAATCGGTCGAGATTCGCCAACGTTCGCGGTAATGCCTTCATGGGGTGTCCCGTGCCGTACGGATTCTGGGGCCGACCGTTCAATACCTTGCATGCCTCATGCGCGTAGCGATCGAACGACATGGGCCGATGTTGAATGCCCCTGATCTTCGTCAGTGGGAAAGACCGTACCCGTCAGCCGTTCGGACTCGGTCCACAGGCGTGCGGCGACGTGTGTGTCCAGGGACTGCGGGGGTGCCTTGGCTTCGGTGGGATAGCCGCGTGTTTCGCTGACCCGATCCGGCCCGTAGTAGCCTCCCGCCCTTGCTTCCGGGGCCAACGCGGCAAACAGCGTCGGCAACGCGCCTCGCCACGCGGGTTGCATCATGATCAGGCGCAATATCCGAAGAAATATGCCGATGCGCCCGTTGCGGCCTGGCGCGCTGGCCAGGAGATCGGTGCGGGACAGACCGGGGTGCGCGGCGATACTTGCCACGCCCCAGTGACCGGCCTCACTCCGCCGCTGCAACTCGAAGGCGAACATCAGGCAGGCAAGCTTCGATTGACTATAGGCTTGCATCGAGGCGTAGCGCCGCTCCGATTGCAGATCGTCGAAGTTGATCTCGCCCCCTCGCGCGGCGATGCTTGACAGCGTTACGACGCGCGCATCTTTTCCATTTCGAAGCAGCGGCATGAGGTGCGCGGTGAGCGCAAAGTGGCCGAGATAATTGGTGCCGAGCTGCAGTTCGAAACCATCCAGGGTTTCCAGCCGTTTCGGCGGCCGCATCACGCCCGCGTTGTTGATAAGGAGATCGAGGCTCTCCTTCTGCCCTCGCAGCCGCTGCGCGAACTCGGCAATGGACTTCAGGCTTGCCAGGTCGACCTGCTCGAATCGGACACTCGCCGACGCGATTTCTTTTCGGATACGGGCAACCGCTTCGACGCCTTTCGGAAGATTCCGGCCCGCAATGATGACCTCGATGCCCGCCTGCGCAAGCGCGAGGGCCGTCTCGAAACCTAGTCCTCTGGTTCCTGTGATAATGGCCGTGCGGCCTTTCCGAGGAGGGATACTGGATGCTGTCCAATTGGTCATGAGCCTGGCCCTGCTTGACGATGAAAAGGTAAACTGAGTGCACTTAAATATGCACCGAGTGCATACTTTAATGCACTTGATGCAAACACGCAATGGGCTATTGAGATGACAGAAACCGTACGTCTTGCGGGCACGGCACCCGCAGAAGGCTTGCGCGAACGCAAACGTCGCGAAACACGGCAGCTGATTGCCGAGGTCGGGCAGCGCCTTTTCCTCGCCAGGGGTTATGAAGGCACGACATTGGACGACATCGCGGCCGAGGCCGGCATCTCTCGCCGTACCTTCTTCTCGTACTTCAAGTCGAAGGACGACATCATCTTTTTCTGGGTGGAAGCCGACAGGGCCAGCCTGATAGCCAGCCTGCTCAAGACATCGCCCGATGTGCGGCCGATCGATGCGGTCCGCGATGTGATGGTGCAGCACGTTGCGCGCTACACGAGCGAGCAGATGATCGCTGTGGACAATCTAATGCTGTCGAGCGAGTCGCTGCGTGCGAGAAAGCAGACGCACTACGCGGAACAGGAGCAGGCGCTTTTTAACGCGCTGTGCGAGGTCTGGCGGCAGCCCGAGCGCCGTCCGGCGCTGCGAATGGTGGCTATGGTGTCCATTGGCGCACTGAGAGTCGCGCTGCAGGCGTGGAGAGAACAGACCGGCCGGCGAAAGCCCGCTGCCCAGTTTCTACGGGACGCCTTCGACAATCTGAAAACCGAGCTTTGACAAAAGCTCGTCGCATTACCTGGACACTGTCTTTGCAGGCATGCCGGCTTGGTGGATGAAGTAAACCTCGGCCAGCTTGGCGGCAGCGGGCGCGGATCGTCTTCGCGATCGATTAACTCTCGGCCCGCGCTCGGCCTCGAGCGCCACTCAGTTCATGAACGAATGCCTCGGGCGTCGCACCCGTGAAGTTGAGAAATTCCTTGATAAGGTGGGCCTGATCATAAAAGCCAGCTTCTGCGGCAATGCTCGCCCAGTTCGCGCGGCAATCCGCGCGCGCCAGATCCGTCGCACGCGAAAACCGCATGAGCCTGGAAAACATCTTCGGGCTCATGCCAACCGTTTCGATAAAAACGCGCCGCAGATGTCGCTCGCTGACGCCCAGGCCGGCAGCGACCTCGTACACGTTCGCGTCGAGCAATCTTTTCGCAGCTTCGCGCACGAGCAGCGGGTGATAGCCATGTAGACGGTCAGGCGAGCACCGGGCCGCAATCGCGCGTTCGAGAATACGCGCGGCATCGTTGGCGCATGCCGCCGACGCAAGCCGGTCATATATCGCTTGCGATTCACCCGCGCCCCACACGTCTTCCACCGGCACGGTATGGCCCGAGACCGCGGATGCAGGCATCCCGAGCACCGCGGTGGCAGTCCCCAGTTGAAGACGCGCGACGACGGTCCATTGCCCCTTGCGAATCGTCTTGCGCGTGACGTACCGGCGCGCGCCGAGCACGTGCATATCCAATCCCCGGTGCACCGACTGCCCCATCCTGACAACGAGATGCACCTCCGGGCGCGGAATCATAACCCTCGGCTCGTTCGCAACGCATTCGTCGACGATCATCGATTCGATAATAGACATGGGATGCCTGCGTTAAATGGAAGCGGGATGCATGACCGTATAGTAGACGACGCCCGGCCGTCGCATGATGCGAGTTCGCTCTGTCCGTTTTTTCCAATGCACGCCGGCCATGGCGCGATACAGTTTTCGTATCCCGTTCCTCGGCTGGAGATCCCGCATGACAATTCTCGTGACCGGCGCAACCGGAAAAGTCGGTAGCCGCCTCATCAAACGACTGGCGCGGCGCGGCGATCGCGTGCGCGCGCTGATACGCGACCGTGCGCGTGCGGCTCAACTGAACACGGATAAGCTCGAACTCGTCGAAGGCGATCTTCTCGATCCCGATTCGCTACGTGCGGCCGTGCGCGGTGCGGATGCGATTGTCCACTGTGCGGCTTTTTTTCGCGGCGCATCGCCGGAGCAGACTCATAGCGTCAACGAGCTGGGCACACAGTCGCTTGCCATCGCCGCGCGCGACGCCGGTGTGAAGCGTTTCGTTTTCCTGAGCACGGGCCTCGTCTATGGATCGACCGGCGGACGCCCTGCATCCGAGGACGACGCTTGCGCACCGACTATCGCCTACCCGATGAGCAAACTGGCTGCCGAGGGCTTTCTTTTAGGCCTGGAACACCTGGATGTACGCGTGCTGCGTCTGCCGTTCGTCTACGGCGACGGCGATCCGCATATTGCGGAAATCGCGCCGCTCATGCTGGGATGGCGGCCAACCCAGCGAATGTCGATCGGCCACCATGCGGACATCGCTCAGGCCGTGATGCGCCTGCTCGACAAGCCGGACCCGGCGTACCGCATCTATAACGTGGCCGACGACGACGCGCCCGAGATCGCCGAACTGCTGGCGTCGGTTGGTGCCGCGCCGCCGGATGGATCTGCGGCAGAACGCGGCGCGGCATTCGATGCGCTGCTTGACGGTCGCCGTATTCGCGACGATCTCGGCTTCACGGCGACGTTCCCGCGTCTCGCGGATGCGATTGCAGCGGGCGCCCTCTAGCACCCTCGTGACGACGTGAGCCGGTAGCCAATCTCTCGGAGAACGACACGCAGTGCCGCTTCGGCCTTGCCCTCCCACGGAATTGCATTGCGAACGATCAGCCGCGCCGACACAGTGCGGCCATAAATACAGTTAACCTGTACAGTTTTTCTGTATTCATGTTATGGTCTGGACATGGCCAAGTCCTCACTCGCGTCCAAGGCACCATCGGCGGCCGCCCTAGCCGGCGAATTGCGCATTTCACTAGGCAAACTGGTGCGACGGGTGCGGGAGCAGGCGCATCCTGGCGACTTCACGTCCGCCCAGAAGTCGGTGCTTCTCCGCCTGGACCGCGACGGGCCCGCCACCGTGTCCGCCCTGGCCCGTGCGGAGAGCGTCCGTCCGCAGTCCATGCGTATCACGGTGGCCGGACTGGAGGCGATGAAGGCCGTCAGCGGCAAACCCGATCCCACCGATGGCCGGCAAACCCTCGTCGACCTGACACCTGGTTTTCGCAGGACCCTAAAGGAAAGCCGGGCCGCCAAGGAAGACTGGCTGGTGCGTGCCCTGCAGGCGCAACTATCTCCCCAGGAACAAGGCGAACTCGGGGCTGCGGTGAAGCTGCTGCAGCGCCTCGCCGACTTCTGAACCGACACCACCCTGTTTCAAGAGATAGCATGGCCCTCACCACGATCGACCCGAATACCGCCCTTATCGTCGTTGATCTGCAAAAAGGCATCGTCGGCTCCCCTTTCGTTCATCCCATTGACGGGATCGTCGATCGTTCGCGCGCACTGCTCGATGCGTTTCGCGAACGCGGCCTGCCGGTCGTTCTCGTCAATGTTGCCGGCGTCGCGCCGGGCCGTACCGAGCGGCCGCGTCACAGTGGATCATTCCCGGCTGGGTGGACTGACTTCATCCCCGAACTCGATCAGCAGCCCGGCGATATCGTCGTGACGAAGCGCACCTGGGGCGCGTTCGCCAACACCGATCTCGAAAGCCAGCTAAAGACGCTGGGTGTCACCCAGGTCGTCATCACTGGTGTCGCCACCGGGACTGGCGTCGAGTCGACCGCGCGCCAGGCGTACGAGCATGGCTTCAATGTCACCCTGGTCCTGGACGCCATGACGGACGCACGTCCTGAGGCGCATGACTACAGCATCAAGAACGTTTTTCCGAAGCTGGGGGAAATGGGCACGGCCCAAGACGTCATCGACCTGCTGTCGACAAGGAGCGCCTGAAAATGATATGGCTTCATCTCATCTCTTACTTCTTCGGCGGTGCCTTTCTTACAAACGCTGTGCCGCACTTCGTCGCCGGCGTAAAGGGAGAACCGTTTCAGAGTCCATTCGCGAAACCGCCAGGGCAAGGGTTATCCTCATCGACGGTGAATGTGCTCTGGGGGTTTCTCAATCTGGTCATCGGCTACACGCTCATTTTCCGCGTCGGTGATTTCGACCTGAAACGCACGAGCGATGCGATCGCATTCGGGCTTGGCATCCTGGCCATCGGACTGCTTTCCGCACGGCTATTTGGCCGCTTCCACGGCGGCAATAGGCCAGAGCGTTCGTGAGCACGGCAGCAACGGGCGTCTTCCGTTCGCTGAGGAACTTCAACTACCGGATCTGGGCGGCCGGAACGCTGGTCTCGAATATCGGGACATGGATGCAGCGCACCGCCCAGGACTGGCTGGTCCTCACCCAACTCACCCATCACGATGCGTCGGCCGTGGGCACGGTCATGGCGCTCCAGTTCGGGCCACAACTCCTGCTGCTGCCCTGGACTGGCTTCGCGGCCGATCACTACAACCAGCGCAAGCTCCTGATAGCGACCCAGGCGACGATGGGGGTTCTTGCCCTGGTGTTGGGGCTTCTCACCGTCACGGATAGCGTCCAGCTCTGGCACGTCTATGTATTCGCCTTTCTGTCCGGCTGCGCTTCGGCCTTTGATGCCCCCGTTCGCCAAACCTTTGTGACAGAACTGGTTGGCGATGCGGATCTGCCAAACGCGGTCGCGCTCAACTCGACCTCGTTCAACGCGGCGCGCATGATCGGGCCCGCGATAGCCGGTGCGGTCATCGCTTCGGTTGGCACCGGCTGGGCATTTCTGCTCAACGGGGCCAGCTTCGTCGCAGTACTGGCATCCCTGTTTCTGCTCCGTATCTCCGGTCTGCATGCGAACGCACGGGCACACCGAACCAAGGGGAGTCTGACAGAGGGATTGCGCTACGTATGGTCCCGACCAGACCTCAAGGCGATCCTGGTCATGTTGTTCCTGATCGGTACGTTCGGACTGAATTTCCCGATCTTCATCTCAACCATGGCCGTCAGTGTCTTCCACGCAGATGCACGTGGCTACGGCCTCCTGTCGTCGATCATGGCCATCGGTACGGTCTCAGGAGCACTGCTTGCCGCGGGCCGCGATCGGCCACGATTTACCTCGCTGCTGATCGGTGCCGCGATTTTCGGATTCGGTTGCACGCTGGCCGCTATCGCCCCGAACTACTGGCTGTTCGCCGCTGCATTGGTTGTCATCGGGATAGCCGCCTTAACCTTCACCAACGCGACCAACAGCCTGATGCAGCTCACGACCGAGCCCGCCATGCGGGGACGGGTGATGGCACTGCGCGTGGCCATCGCGCTCGGAGGTACGCCGATCGGTGCACCGATCGTGGGTTGGGTGGCAAACCATCTGGGTCCACGATGGGCACTCGGCGTCGGCGCGGCATCGGGCATCGCCGCGGCCATCGTGGCCGTCTACACCATCACACGGCAAATTCATCGGCCGCAGCGGGACGAACTTCACAAGGGGAACAACTCGCGATCATGTTGAACGACACGACCTCACCGGCCTCGCAAGGCGGCGTGTATGCCGACCGGAAGTTTTGGTTGAGGCCGCGCGCATCGTTACGAGAATCGCATGATCGAAAACAGCCTGCCAACGGCTGCGGCGACGATGCAGACGTGGCGATAGTCGGGGGCGGGGAATGAACCATCGCGTGGCGAAAGTCGGAATCGTAGCGATATCGATGCCGGTGCCATCGCTGGGCTACCCCATAAGATACTGGCTATCACGCTCCAGCCGGTCGAGAGACTCGCGAACCTGGGCGGCATACCGCTCCCCGCTTGGCAGAAACCTGACGCGATTGCCGACGCGCTCGAACCGCGTCACACCGAGGAGAGCCTCCAGCCGACCTATCTGGCGGCTGATTGCACCTTCGGTTATTGCCAGCTCGTCCGCTGCGCGCGCGAAGCTGCCAGGGTGCGCCTCAGTCATTCTCCAACGCCTCCTCGACTGGACAGGCGTCGCATGATTTCCGGTCGCACAGACGGCACACTTGGTATGCCTTATCCGCGTCCCGTATCAGGCTTCCCAATAGCTTCTCGGCCAAGCGACCAAAGATTTCCCGCTCTTCACCACTTAGGGACTTCAGCGCACATGCGATGCTTTTCCGCCTCGCTGCCAGTATGGCGTCGAAGCTTGCCTCTCCGGCGTGCGTGAGATGCAAAGCCACAGCGCGCCGGTCCTCAAGGCTTGCCCGGCGCTCAACAAGACCGTCGTTAGCAAGACGGTCCACCAGGCGAACTGTCCCAGGATGTGAGAGGCGCAAAGCGCGGCGAAGCTGCTCGATAGCGAGTCCCGGCTCATGACCTATCAGTGCGATGGCTGCCGCAGCTGGCCCGGGTTCTGGTGCCTGCGCCTGCGTATCGACGTGCAAGGGGTCGGATAGCGCCAACGCCAGCGCACCAACAACGTTCTCGATCTTGTGTGCTTTCATGCCGAAATTTTATGTGCGCCACGCATGCAAATCAAGGTCCGATGATGTATGCTTGACGCATATAAATATCGCGCCGTGCGGAACGACGAGCCCCTCGACCTTGCTCCAGCACCGAAAAGGACCTTCATCGCTCTCATTGAGGTGGTCGCGCTGCTCGGTTCGGCGACACCCATCGAACCCGGACTTCACCGAGAAATATCCAAGGAATGACTATGACTTCGCACATCAAACCAATCGCTACAAGTGAGTACGACGCCGTGATTGAGGCCGCACAAGCCTATATCGACGGCTACCGCGCCGGAGACATCTCCGGCATCGAGCGAGCCTTCCACAAAAATTCAGTGATGTGGGGCTACAGCGGCAATGATCTCCTTCAAGGCCCTGCCACACCGGTATTTGCGAGCTTCTTCAAGTCGCTGGGGGCTTCGCCGAACGTTCGTAGTCGCCTGGATATCCTGGCTATTGCCCCGACGGCGGCAGTTGTCCGAGTCGATATGGAGAACGATGTTATGGGGGCCAGCTTTCACGACTTTCTTTCTCTGCTCAAGATCGACGGTCAGTGGAAGATCATCTCCAAGATATTTCAACGATATTCCTAATGAAGCCGCGCCGCCTCGAAGGCGGCGCCTGCGGGTGACCTCCTCCCACGAACTGGGCAGGTTCAAGCCATAAAATCTGACGGGGGGGTGACCTCCTCCGTAATCCTTTCAGCTCAGACGCCTGAACCCAGATTGCGGCGAAAAGTACCGTCGGCGTTGGCTTGGTCTGGCACCTGATGAAGCCGCCCGAGACCGCCGCGTTCGCTTCCCACCGATCCCGGACGGCTGGCGGAGTGCTGTGACCCGCACTCTTCTCTGGATCAGCCCGAGCCGCTTGTCGGCGCGGACAATGCGGAGATCAATTCGGCGGCGGCTTGCTTGGCGCGGTCAAGCCGTTCGACGTCCGTCGCCCCCTCGAGCCCGAGGAGCACGCGGAAGCTATCGAGTCCCACCAGACGATCGAGGAAGGCGGTGCTCAGCTTTTGGCGCTGCCTTGGATCGAGGGCCGCGGTTTCCTCTCTCTGTCCAAGAAAAGCATCCAGGGCGTCCGCGTGCGCGCCGATCAGGCCGCGATAGGCGATATCCGCGAGGTGCGGAAAGCGCGGGCTCTCGACCATGACCGTTCGAAACAAGCTTGTCGTCGCTGGGCTGGCGGTCCGTTCCTGAAACATCACGCCGATGAAAACCAGGATTTCCGACAGCGGTTTCTGCAGGGACTCATCGATGCGCGCCTGCTCGGCTTGATCGGCTGGATGGCAAGCCTGGGCGATGACGGCCGAAAATAGGTCGTCCTTTCCCTCGGCGTGGCGGTAGAGGGTCATGATCGAGACACCGGCGTCCTTGGCGATCCTCTCCATGCTCGCCCCGCCATAGCCGTCTCGAAGGAAGGCGTCGCGCGCCGCGTCGACGATCGCGGCGCGCTTGCGCGCCATCAGTTTCGCCTTGGGATGATCTGAGGCCCAGTCCTTCACCGGTCATTGACTCCAACGATAACAATCATTATCGTATATCCAAATGATAGGATAACGTCCATTATCGTAACGTCACAGGCTCGGGAGGTCCGATGCCTCACGAAGAGAAAGGTGAAGCGAACATGATCAGAATCTGGGACAGGCTGAAAGGCGTCGCGAAGACCAGGGCCGGCAAGATCGTCCTCTGGGCCTTCGCCGGCCTCGGCACGGCGGCCCTGATCGCGATCGCCGCGTTGGCGCTGACATTCACCCCTGCAAAGCTTGAGCTTCCGGCCGTCGCCGTAGGCGACCTGCCGCCCGCATCACCGCCGGCCACCATGTCGATCAGCGCACTGCCAACCGGAACCTATGACAGTCCGGCCGCCCTGACCTATCGCGGCGGCGCGTGGTTCGAGACACGTCACCTTGCGGCGACGGCCCTCCTCGTCCGGCATCCGAAGGGAAACCTGTTGATCGACACGGGTTTCGGCCGGAACATCGACGCACACATCAAGCTGATCCCGCCGATCCAGCGTACGCCGCAAACCAAGGGTGTTCCAGCCGTGGATCAGTTGGCGGCCGGCGGCGTCCATCCCGGCGATATCGCCGCGATCATCCCCACCCACAGTCATTGGGACCATGTCAGCGGCATCGACGACTTTCGCGGCGTTCCGGTCATGGAGACCGCGGCAGGAAGACGCTGGATCGCGTCCAAAGCGGAAGGGACGGAAGTCATCAACAGCTTTCAGGCCGTCAACTACAAGCTGTATGACTTCGACGGCGGCCCCTATCTCGGCTTTCCGAGAAGCCACGATGTCTTCGGAGACGGCTCGGTGGTCATCGTCCCGGCTCCCGCCCATACGCCGGACTCGGTCGTCGTCTTCGTGAGCCTGCCGACGGGCGTCCGATACGCCCTGATCGGGGACCTCGTATTCCAAATGGAAGGCATCGATATCCCTGCGGAGAAGCCTTGGATGCTTCGCTGGCTGATAGGCGAAAACGACATCGCGGTGCACAAGGATATCGCTCTCGTCAGAGCGATCCGCGAAAAATTTCCTCAAGTACATCTGCTCCCGGCGCATGACTCGCGCAGCTTCGCCGCAATTCCGGTCTTCCCCGCATCGGCTCGATAGAGGAGCGCCGCGTTCCCGCGAATACAAACGCGGCGCGGGTCGCCTGGAAGGTTCAGGCGTCCGCCAAGGCTCGCTCGCGTGTCGCGTCGTACTTTCTGATATCCGCCGAGAGCCGCTGTCCCCATCGCGCCACAAAGGCGATGGTGTCGGCGGCCGCCAGGTGGGCGCTCAGGGCCTCCTGGTCTCGCCAGCGCTCCATCACGAGCAGCCGCCCGCGAGACGCGTCAATCACGGCGGCGTCATAGGACAGGGCGCCGTCTCGCTCGCGCGTGGCTTCGGCAAGTTCGGCGAGGTCGCGGGTGAAGCGCGGCAAGTCCGAGGGCGGAACCTGCACGTAACCGGTGACGATGAGCATGGCGAACGACTCCAGGAGTTCGAACAAGGAAGCGGAGCCCGCCGCGACGAGCAAGCACGTCGCGGTCAGGAGACGGTCAGGACGATCTTGCCCTGGATGCCGCCTTCGGCGGCGCGTTGGTGTGCGCGGGAGGCCTCGGACAACGGAAAGACGCTGTCGACGACGACCCGGACAGCCTGCCGGTCAAATAGCGCCGCAGCCTGCGCCAACTGCGCGCCGTTCGAGCGAACCTGGGTCGACGAGACCCTGATCCCGCGCTGCGCTGCGGCGTCATGGCCCTCGAAGCCCAGAGGGTTGACCAGGAACAGGGCGCCGCCGGGCTTGATCATGCTCAGGAAGCGCTCCATCCGCGGACCGCCCACCGCATCGAGCACCAGGTCGACATCCCGGACGACCGTCTCGACAGCGGTTTTTCCGTAATCGATGAACTGATCGACTCCGAACTCGCCGAGCATCGCCGCGTTCTTGGCTGAGGCCACGGCGATCACCCGCGCGCCCCGCGCCTTGGCCAACTGAGCCGCCAGATGGCCGACGCCTCCGCCCGCGCCGTTGATCAACACCGTCTGGCCTTCAAGCTCGACCGGCTCATGCGGGAAGTTCTGGAAGGGGTTGGGCGCGTCGTGGCCAAGCTCGACCAGGAACTGCCACGCCGTCAGCAGGGACATCGGCGCGGCGGCCGCGTGGATATGATCCAGCCTGGCAGGCTTGTGGGCCAGATGCGACGCCGGCGCGCTGACATACTCGGCATAGGCGCCGCCGCCGGTCATCACACCGTCGGGGAAACGCACCATGCCGTGAACCTCGTCGCCGACCTTGAAACTGTCGACGTCGGCCGCGGTCGCTTCGACCACGCCAGAAATGTCGGTGCCCAGGATCAGCGGGAAGTCGGCGTTCGGGCGCCATTCGGGCGGCAGGGCGCGATAGCCGTCGCGTAGATACCAGTCCGGCGGATTGAGGCCTACGGCCCGGACACGGACCAAGACCTCGCCCGGCCGGACGTCGGGCTTGGGCGCGTCTTCGTAAGTCAGCACGTCAGGTCCGCCAAAGGCGTGCAGTCGAACCGCTTTCATCGTTTCGCTCATGATCTTTCTCCTTGCGGAGAAATGTAGCGGCGAACAATAAAGTTGATAATGAGGCCCGAGATCAGTTTTATAGTTCCGTCATGGAACGAATAAGCCTAGACCGCCTCACCGGTTTGATCGCGTTCGCACGCGTCGGCGCGCTGGGCAGCTACGCGGCGGCTGCGCGGTCGCTGTCGGTTTCCCCCTCGGCGGTCAGCAAGAGCATCCAGCGACTCGAGCAGCGCCTGGGGGTCTCCCTGTTCACGCGGACGACGCGCTCGCTGGCGTTCACGCCCGAAGGCCGCGACCTCTACGAGCGAGCCTTGAATCTGATCCGCCAGGCCGAGGAAATCGAGCAGATGGCGCTGACGGCGCGCTCGGCGCCTCGCGGCGCGCTGCGGGTGGCCGCCTCCCTGCCAATCGGTCTGCACGTTATCGCACCTGCCCTGCCCGCGTTCCGGCGGCGCTTCCCTAGCGTGACGATCGATCTTCGGCTCGGGGACCAGATGGCCGATCTGATCGACGAAGGGATCGACGTCGCCGTCCGTATCGGTGACCTCCCGGACAGCCGCCTGCTGTCGCGCAAGCTGGCGCCGTATCGGCTTTGCTGCCTTGCGTCACCGGCCTACCTCGCCGAGCGCGGTGCGCCCGCGCATCCGCACGACCTCGAGGGCCACGACACGGTCAACCTGCGCTACCAGAGCACGGGACAGATGTTCCGCTGGCCCTTCAGGATCGGCGGCCAGGAAATCGAGATCCTGCCACGGTCCGACATCGTCGTGGACGCCAGCGAGGCGGTGATGGCCGCGCTCGTCGCCGGCGGCGGGATCGGCATCGGCGCGTCGTTCGCCGCCGCACCCTATATCGCGCGCGGAGAGCTGTCGCCGGTGCTCGTAGACTTCGCGGTCGAACGGCGGAATGTCACCGCGCTATGGCCCGAGAGCCGACGCAGCAATCCTGCGGTCCGCGCCTTCCTGGACATGCTCGAACCGGCCTTCGAGCACAGGGTGACCGTGCCGGACTTGGCCATACCGGGTCGCGGTAATGGCCAGGCGCGATGACGGCCATGCGGCGTCGAGCTCCCAGAAGCGCGCCTTGGCCCAACGCAACGGCTCTGGCAGGACATCTTCATGTCGATCAGGCGGGCTGCGACAGATGTTCGGAGATCGTTCAGGGTCTCCCGGAACAGCAAAATCGCGACCCTACGACACAGTATCCGACGCTATTCGAACCTGCGACCGGTCACTCCCACTCGATCGTCGCAGGCGGCTTGCTGCTCACGTCATATACCACCCGGTTGATCCCGCGCACTTCATTGATAATCCGCGAGCTGACCTTCGCCAGCAAGGGATACGGCAGCGGTGCCCAGTCCGCGGTCATGAAATCCGAGGTCTGCACGGCGCGCAGGGCGACGACATAATCGTACGTGCGGCCATCGCCCATCACGCCTACCGACTTCACCGGCAGGAACACCGCGAAAGCCTGTGACGTCAGGTCGTACCAAGACTTCCCGCTGACGGGGTCCAGCGTGCTGCGCAGTTCGTCGATGAAAATCGCGTCGGCGCGGCGCAGCAGGTCGGCGAATTCGGACTTCACTTCGCCCAGGATGCGCACGCCCAGGCCCGGACCCGGGAAGGGATGGCGATACACCATCGAGGGCGGCAGGCCCAGGGCCACGCCCAGCTCGCGCACTTCGTCCTTGAACAGTTCGCGCAGCGGCTCCAGCAGCTTCAGGTTAAGGGTTTCCGGCAGGCCACCGACGTTGTGGTGCGACTTGATGGCCACCGCCTTGCCCGTCTTCGCGCCGGCCGACTCGATGACGTCCGGGTAGATGGTGCCTTGCGCCAGCCACTTGGCCGCCTTCAGCTTCGCGGCTTCGGCCTGGAAGACTTCGACGAACTCGCGGCCGATGATCTTGCGCTTGGCTTCGGGGTCGGACACGCCGGCCAGCTTGCCCATGAACTGGGCACTGGCGTCGATGTGCAGGATCTTCACGCCCATGTTTTCGGCGAAGGTCTGCATGACCTGCTTGCCCTCGTCCAGGCGCAGCAGGCCGTGATCCACGAACACGCAGGTCAGCTGGTCGCCGATCGCCTTGTGGATCAAGGCCGCCGCCACGGACGAATCCACGCCGCCGGACAGGCCAAGGATGACCTCGTCGCTGCCGACCTGGTCGCGGATGCGCTGCACGGCCTCGGACACGTAGTCCGGCATGTTCCAATCGCCAGCGCAGCCGCAGATGTCGCGGACGAAGCGTTCCAGCAACGCCTTGCCCTGGATGGTGTGGGTGACTTCGGGATGGAACTGGACGCCGTAGAAATGGCGGTCTTCGTCCGCCATGCCGGCGATGGGGCAGGACGGCGTGGAGGCCATCAGCTTGAAGCCCGGCGGCAGCTGGGTGACCTTGTCGCCATGGCTCATCCAGACCTTGAGCATGCCGTGGCCTTCCGGCGTGGTGAAGTCTTCGATACCCGTCAGCAGGCGCGTATGGCCATGCGCGCGCACTTCCGCGTAGCCGAACTCGCGGTGATCGGACCATTCGACCTTGCCGCCCAGCTGCTGCGCCATGCTTTGCATGCCATAGCAGATGCCCAGCACGGGCACGCCGACCTCGAACACCGCCTGCGGCACGCGCAGCGAGCCCTCTTCGTAGGCCGAGGCATGGCTGCCGGACAGGATGATGCCCTTCAGCCCCTGGGCTTTCTGTTCCCGCACGAAATCATCGCCGACGTCGCCGGGATGGATCTCGCAATAGACGCCGGTTTCACGCACGCGGCGGGCGATAAGCTGGGTGACCTGTGAACCGTAATCGAGGATCAGAATGCGCTGGTGCATGGTTGGCTCTGGTATCGGGCGCGGCGCCCTTTGAATAGAAAAGCGCACCGGCGGGAAGCTGACTTCCCCCGGTGCGCGGATACGGCATGGCGAGGCGCCGGGCTATTACTCGGCGCGGTAGTTAGGCGCTTCCTTGGTGATCTGCACGTCGTGGACATGCGACTCGCGGAAGCCCGCCGACGTAATCTGCACGAATTGGGTCTTGGTGCGCATGTCGTCGATAGTGGCGCAGCCGCAATAGCCCATGGAGGCGCGCACCCCGCCGGCCAGCTGGTAAATGATGGCCAGGACGCTGCCCTTGTAGGGGACGCGGCCTTCGATGCCTTCGGGAACCAGTTTGTCGGCGTTGTTGGCGGGATCCTGGAAGTAGCGGTCGGCCGACCCGTCGGCCATCGCGCCCAGGCTGCCCATGCCACGGTACGACTTGTACGAACGGCCCTGGAACAGCACGACTTCGCCAGGGGCTTCTTCGGTGCCGGCGAACATGCCGCCCATCATGCAGGCGAAGGCGCCGGCCGCCAGGGCCTTGGCGACGTCGCCCGAATAGCGGATGCCGCCGTCGGCGATCAGCGGCACGCCCGTGCCTTCCAGTGCCTTGGCGACGTCGGAAATCGCGGTGATCTGCGGCACGCCGACGCCGGCGACGACGCGGGTGGTGCAGATGGACCCGGGGCCGATGCCCACCTTGACGCCGTCGGCGCCGTGTTCCATCAGGGCGCGAGCCGCTTCGGCGGTGGCGATGTTGCCGCCGATGACGTCGACCTTGGGGTAATTCTTCTTGACCCAGCGCACGCCTTCGAGCACACCGGCCGAATGGCCGTGCGCGGTATCGACGACGATGACATCGACGCCCGCGGCGACGAGTTTTTCGACCCGTTCTTCCGTGCCGGCGCCCACGCCGACGGCGGCGCCGACGCGCAGCTGGCCATGGGCATCCTTGTTGGCCTGCGGGTGCGCGGTGTTCTTGACGATGTCCTTGACGGTGGCCAGGCCGCGCAGTTCGAAGGCGTCGTTGACGATCAGCACGCGCTCCAGGCGGTGCTTGTGCATCAGGTGCTGGGCTTCGTCCAGGGTGGCGCCTTCACGCATCGTGACCAGGCGTTCCTGCGGGGTCATGATGGTACGGATGGACTCGTCCAGGCGGGCTTCGAATCGCAGGTCGCGGTTGGTGACGATGCCGACGACCTTGCGGCCTTCCACGACCGGCAGGCCGGAGATGCCGTGCTGGCGCTGCAGCGCGATGGCATCGCGGACCTTCATTTGCGGCGTGACGGTGATCGGATCGATCACGATGCCGAATTCATGCCGCTTTACGCGGGCGACTTCCCGTGCCTGCTCATCCGCAGACAAATTCTTGTGAATGATGCCTATCCCGCCTTCCTGCGCCATGGCAATGGCCAGGTTCGATTCGGTCACGGTGTCCATGGCGGCGGACACGAGCGGAATATTCAGGGTGATGTTGCGGGTCAGGCGGGTGGCCAGCGAGGTGTCGCGTGGCAGCACCTGGGAGAACGCGGGCACCAACAGAACGTCGTCGAAGGTGAGCGCGGTTTGGATGAGACGCATGGGAAGCTCCGGGCGCAAAGCAAGATTATACGCGTTCCGTCCGGATTTTCTAGGTGTAAGCCCTAGGGTACGGGGGTATGCCGTTATACGCGCCGACGGGCGGCCGCACGTGGCGAACCGCCCCCGACCACGGGCACCGGCATGGTCCGGACACCCGCGGCCGCAGCGGCGGCCCGGCCCCCGCCGGACCGTCCACCGCCCTGCCCTTAACGGCAAAGCACCTGTGGCGTCCCCTACTTGCCGCCCTTGGCCGCCATGACTTCTTCGGCGATCTGGCGCGGTACTTCGGCGTAGTGCTTGAACTCCATGGTGTACGTCGCCCGGCCCTGGGTCAGCGAACGCAGCGTGGTGGAGTAGCCGAACATCTCGGACAGGGGCACCTCGGCGCGCACCAGCTTGCCGCCGCCGCCCGCGATGTCGTCCATGCCCTGCACCATGCCGCGCCGCGACGACAGGTCGCCCATGACATTGCCCATGAAGTCCTCGGGGGTTTCCACCTCCACGTGCATCATGGGCTCCAGCAGCACCGGCTTGGCGCGCCGCATGGCTTCCTTGAAGGCCATGGAGCCCGCCATGCGGAAGGCGTTTTCGTTGGAGTCCACGTCATGGTACGAACCGAAGGTCAGCGTGACTTTCACGTCGACGACCGGATAACCGGCCAGGATGCCTGACCGCAGGGTGTCCTGAATACCCTTGTCGACAGCAGGGATGTATTCGCGCGGAATGACGCCGCCCTTGATGGCGTCGACGAATTCATAGCCCTTGCCCGGCTCGTTCGGCGCCAGCGTGATGACGGCATGGCCGTACTGGCCGCGCCCCCCGGATTGCTTGACGAACTTGCCTTCGACGTCCGTGGCGGTGGCGCGCACCGTTTCGCGGTACGCGACCTGCGGCTTGCCTACCGTGGCTTCCACGCCGAATTCGCGCTTCATCCGGTCGATCAGGATCTCCAGGTGCAGTTCGCCCATGCCGGAGATGATCGTCTGGCCGGATTCCTCGTCGGTATGGACGCGGAACGACGGGTCTTCCTGCGCCAGCCGGTTCAGTGCCACGCCCATTTTCTCCTGGTCGGCCTGGGTCTTGGGCTCCACGGCCTGCGAAATCACCGGCTCGGGGAAGATCATTTTTTCCAAGACGATGGCCTGCCCCGGGTCGCACAGCGTGTCGCCGGTGGTGACGTCTTTCAGGCCGACCGCGGCGGCGATATCGCCGGCACGGACTTCCTTGATTTCCTTGCGCTCGTTGGCGTGCATCTGCAGCAGCCGGCCCAGGCGCTCCTTTTTGCCCTTGCTGGAAACCAGCACGGTATCGCCGGAATTGACCACGCCCGAATACACCCGGAAGAACACCAGCTGGCCGACGAAGGGATCGGTCATGATCTTGAAGGCCAGCGCCGAGAATTTCTCGTCGTCGGCGGGATGGCGCTCGATTTCCTTGTCGCTTTCGTCGTGGCCCTTGATGGCGGGCACGTCCACCGGCGACGGCAGGTAGTCGATGACGGCATCCAGCATGGCCTGCACGCCCTTGTTCTTGAAGGCGCTGCCACACAGCATCGGCACGATTTCGTTGGCGATGGTGCGCGAGCGCAAGCCCTGCTTGATCTCCGCTTCGGTCAGGGTTTCGCCACCCAGGTATTTATCGAGCAGGGTTTCGTTGGCCTCGGCGGCCGCCTCGACCATCTTGTCGTGCCATTCCTGCGCCTGTTCGCGCAGTTCGGCCGGGATCTCGGCGTACTGGAATTTGACACCCTGGCTTTCGTCGTCCCAGATGATGGCCTGCATCTTCACCAGGTCGATGACGCCCTGGAAGTGGTCTTCCGCGCCAACCGGAATCTGGATGGGCACGGCCACGCCCTTCAGGCGTTCGCCGATCTGGCGCTGCACGCGGAAGAAATCCGCGCCGATGCGGTCCATCTTGTTGACGAACGCGATGCGGGGCACCTTGTATTTGTTGGCCTGGCGCCAGACGGTCTCGGACTGCGGCTGCACGCCGCCCACGGAGTCGTACACCATGCAGGCGCCGTCCAGCACGCGCATGGAACGCTCGACCTCGATGGTGAAGTCCACGTGGCCCGGGGTGTCGATAATGTTGATGCGGTGCTCGGGGTAGTTGCCCGCCATGCCGCGCCAGAAGGCCGTGGTAGCGGCCGACGTAATCGTGATGCCGCGTTCCTGCTCCTGCTCCATCCAGTCCATGGTGGCGGCGCCATCGTGCACCTCGCCGATTTTGTGATTCACCCCGGTATAGAAAAGAATGCGCTCGGTGGTCGTCGTTTTCCCAGCGTCGATATGCGCGCTGATACCGATGTTGCGGTAATTCTCGATAGGGGTCTTGCGAGGCACGATTTTCTCCAAGGATGGTGCCGTCCGGCGATACGCGCCGCACGGGCTTCCGCGACAGCGCGACAACGCGACGCGCGGGGAACTCCGACCAGTATCTTCGCCTTGCACTAAGGAAAGCGCAAGGACGGAGAGGCCCAGTAAATTGGGGCTACGGCGCTCGTTTTCAAGATTGCGTCCCTGTTTTCATGCATGGATCGGAGCCGGGCCGGCCGACCCGCGCGGCCCGGCCGGCCATGGGCGCGGGCGCCGCCGGATTATCCATGGCGCGCATGCAAGTAGAATGACGCCGTCCCGGCCCACGACACCGGGCCCGTTTTTCCCAGCCATGTCCAATACCCACGATATACGTCCCGGCCAGTCCATCGAACTGCTGAAGGAGCTGCACATCCTGACGCGCGACGGCAAGATGAACCAGGACAGCCGCCGCAAGCTCAAGCAGGTCTATCACCTGTTCCAGTTCATCGAGCCCCTGCTCAAGAGCCTGAAGGAAGACGGCCGCGATATCTCGCTGGTCGACCACGGCGCGGGCAAGTCATACCTGGGCTTCATCCTGTACGACCTGTTCTTCAAGGACCTGGGCGACCGTTCCCATATCTATGGCATCGAAACGCGCGAACAGCTGGTGCTGCATACGCGCGAACTGGCGCAGCGGCTGGGCTTTGCGCGGGGTATGTCTTTCCTGAACCTGTCGGTGGCGCAGGCCACCGAATCCGTGGAATTGCCGCCGACGGTCGACATCGTGACCGCCCTGCATGCCTGCGATACGGCGACGGACGACGCGATCCGCTTCGCGCTGCGCAAGCAGGCGCGCTACATCGTCGTGGTGCCTTGCTGCCAGGCGGAAGTCGCGGCGGCGCTCCGGCGCAACAAGCAGCAGGCGATGGGCGACCCCTTATCGGAAATCTGGCGCCACCCCTTGCACACCCGTGAGTTCGGCAGCCAGGTCACCAACGTCCTGCGTTGCCTGCAGCTGGAAGCGCACGGATATCAGGTCAGCGTGACGGAATTGGTCGGCTGGGAGCACTCGATGAAGAATGAGCTGATCATCGCGCAATACAAGAACGCACCGCAACGGCGCGCGGCCGAACGGCTAAACGCCATGCTCGATCGCATCGGGCTGCAGGAACTGAAGACGCGCTTCTTTGCCCCAGAGGCTTAACGCGTACCGGGGCGCCGCCGTCCAGCCGCCCTGTCCGCAGGCCCGCGCTATTCCCCGCGTAACACCTTGCGCCAGCCCTCCCATCCCAGGCGGCGCAGGGTTTCCTGATTGCGCCGATAGATATTATCGGGATCGGGATACGCGTCCACCGCCCTGGCCACGCTGGCCTCGCGCAGCAGGTGCAGGATGGGATAGGGCGCGCGGTTGGTGCAGTTTTCGATGTCGCCAGGTTCGGCATCGGCGAACTGGTAGTCGGGATGGAAGCTGGCGATCTGCAGGACGCCGCGCAGGCGCAGGCGCTTGAGCAGCCGGTCGCCCCTACCAAGGAAGTCGTTATAGTCGCCGAAATCCCGCAAGGCATGCGGCAGGATGATCAGCGTCGTATCGATGGCGTCCGGATCGCTGTCGGCCAGGAATTGCAGCTCACGTTCGAGCTCGGCCGCAACGCCCTCTTCGTCCGTCGCCGCGCTGGCCACATACCGGATCTGGCCCTTCACGTGCACGGCCTTGGCGAAAGGACACAGGTTCAAGCCGATGACCGCGCGGGTCAGCCACGCTTGGGTGGCCGCGATGGCGTCATGCGCCTGGGGTTCCGTATCGGTCATGCCTGGCTACTGCCGCAGAGAGATTGGCGGATGGCGATGGAGGTGCGGAAACGGGCGCGACGTCGACAGGACCGCGCGCCCTTCTGCCTGCTCAGGCGGCCGGCATCGCCGCGATGGTCTGCGCCACTGCCGCGGTCAGCTTCTTGCCATAAGGCACGTGCAGGAATTCGTTGGGGCCGTGCGCGTTCGATTTCGGGCCCAGTACCCCGCAGACCATGAATTGCGCGCGGGGAAAGCCCTGCTGCAAGGTATTCATCAGCGGAATGGTCCCGCCCTGGCCGATATAGCCGCAGGGCGCGCCGTAGTATTGCCGGGAAGCGGCGTCCAGCGCGGCGGTCAGCCATGGCTGCGACGCGGGCGCGTTCCAGCCGGTGGCCTGCCCTTCGTTGGGCTTGAAAATCACCTTCGCGTTGTACGGGGCGTCATGCTCCAGCAGCGATTTCAGTTCCTGCGCGGCGGCGACCGCGTCGACCAGGGGCGGCAGGCGCAAGGACAGCTTGAAAGCGGTACGAGGCCGCAGGACATTGCCGGCACTGGACAGGGGCGGCAGGCCATCCGCACCCGTGACCGACAGCGTGGGCCGCCAGGTGCGGCTCAATAGGGCTTCTTCCGGATCGGTGGTCATCGGCAGCACGAAGCCGCCGTCGGCCCCGCAGCTCCAGGGGAACCGGCGCCAGACTTCGTCTCCCAGGATCTTGGCGGTCGCGTGCACCTGTTCGATGCGTTCGGCGGGAATTTCACAATGGAAGCTCTGCGGCAGCAGCCGCCCCGTCGCGCTGTCCTCCAGTCGATCCAGCAAGTGGCGCAGGATACGGAAGCTGGAAGGCACGACACCGCTGGAATCGCCCGAGTGCACACCTTCGTCCAGAACCTGGACCTCAAGCGTACCGGACACCATGCCGCGCAGGGACGTGGTCATCCATAGCTGGTCGTAATTGCCGGCGCCGGAATCCAGGCACACCACCAGCGCCACGTTGCCCAGGCGCGGACGAAGCGCGTCGACATAAGGCAGCAGATCGTAGCTGCCCGACTCTTCACAGGTTTCGACGATGCCGACGCAGCGCGGGCGCGGTACGCCCTGCTTGTCCAGCGCCAGGATGGCGGTCAGCGATGCATAGATCGCATAGCCGTCGTCGGCGCCGCCGCGGCCATAGAGCTTGCCGTCCTCGTATTTGGGCGTCCAGGGGCCCAGTCCGGCCCGCCAGCCGGAGAACTCCGGCTGCTTGTCCAGGTGGCCATACAGCAACACCGTATCGCCGTTGTCGGTGCGCGTCGCCGGCGCGTCGAAAAAGATCACCGGCGTACGCCCGGGCAGGCGCACGACTTCCAGAGTCAACCCGCGAACCTTCTGCGTCTCGACCCATTGCGCCGCGTCACGCACCACGCGCTCGATATAAGCGTTCGCCTCCCAATCGGCATCGAAGGCCGGACTCTTGGCCGGAATGGCGATGTAGTCCGTCAAGGCGGGCACGATGTCGCCGTCCCATTTCTGGTCGACGTAGGCTTGCAAGGCCCCGGGATCGAGGGGACCGGAATGCGCGGAATCGGGAACGCGGGCGTTCATGGGAGCTCCTTGGCTTATTTCATCCAGACACGGGCATTGCGGAACGCGCGCATCCAGGGACTGAAGGCGCCGCCGCTATCGCGCGCGCCCCATTTTTCCGGCGCCCAGGACATCATCACGTTGCGCGTGACGCGTTCGGGGTGCGGCATGATGGCGGTGAAGCGTCCGTCCGCGGTCGTCACCGACGTGATGCCGCCCGGACTGCCATTGGGATTGTAGGGATAGGCTTCGGTATGGCCGCCACGGTTGTCGATGTACCGCGCGGCGGCGATGACCCCGGCCGGGTCTCCCTGGCGCGCGAAGTTCGCATAACCTTCGCCATGCGCCACCGCCACCGGCACGCGGGTACCGGCCATGCCGGCGAAGAAGATCGACGGCGACTCGGCGATCTCGACCATGGCGAGGCGCGCCTCGTACTTTTCGGACAGGTTGCGCGTGAAGCGCGGCCACGCCTGCGCACCGGGAATCATGCTGGCCAGCGCGGCAAACATCTGGGCGCCATTGCATACGCCCAGGCCGAAGGTATCCTGCCGGCCGAAGAACGCAGAGAATTGGTCCGCCAGCTGGCTGTTGAAGCGTATGGTGCGGGCCCAGCCTTCGCCGGCGCCCAGCACGTCGCCGTAGCTGAAACCACCCACCGCGACCATCCCGTTCACGCCGCGCAGGTCCACACGGCCGGTCAGCAGGTCCGTCATATGGACATCGACCGCGTCGAACCCGGCGGTATCGAAGGCCCACGCCATCTCGACCTGGCTATTGCAACCCTGTTCGCGCAGGATGGCCACGCACGGACGCCGGCCCGTGGAGATATATGGGGCGGCGACATCTTCCTGCGGATCGAACGCGACCAAGGGTGAAAAGCCCGGATCTTCCTTGTCCTGCCAGACGTCGAATTCCGCCTGCGCGCAGGCGGGATTGTCGCGACGGGACATGATGCGATAGCTGGTTTCGCTCCAGGCACGACCGAGTTCGGCGCGCGGCTGAGCCCAGATCTTGCGGCCATCGCGGAAGAACTCGACTTCGTCGCTGTCGTTCAAGCCACCGATGACGTGAGCGAATTTGGACAGCCCCGCCCCGCGCAGCACCTGCATCACCGCATCGCGCTGCGCCGCCGGAACCTGGATCACCGCGCCCGCCTCTTCCGAAAACAAGGCTTTCAGGGTAAGTTCCTCGCGCTGTACCGCGACCTGTTCGGGCCGGATCTTGTAATCGCCCCAATCGGCCGAATTGGCGTCGAAGGTCAGCATGTCCAGGTTGACCGATACGCCGGTGTGGCCGGCGAATGCCATTTCGCACAGCGTCGCGAACAGGCCGCCATCGGAGCGGTCATGGTACGCCAGCAAAGTGCCGGCCTCGGCCAGCGTGCGAATGGTGATGAAAAAGGCCCGCAGGTCCTGCGGGACGTCGATGTCCGGGGTTTCGGTTCCGACCTGGTTATAGACCTGCGTCAGGATGGAGCCGCCCATGCGATGCAGGCCGCGCCCCAGGTCGATGAGGATCAACACCGTGTCGCCCGCGTCGGTGCGCAGGCGCGGCGTCAGGCTTTCCCGCGCGTCGGCCACCGGGGCGAACGCGGTGACGATCAGCGAGACCGGCGAGACGACCTGGCGCTGCTCGCCATCCTGCGACCAGGAGGTCCTCATGGACAGGGAATCCTTGCCAACCGGGATCGACAACCCGACCGTCTGGCACAGCTCGCTGACCGCCGACACCGTGTCGTACAAGGCGGCATCCTGCCCCGGCACGCCGCAGGCGGCCATCCAGTTGGCGGACAGCTTGATATGTTCCACCTGGCGCACATCCGCCGCCGCCAGGTTGGTCAAGGCTTCGGCCACGGCCATGCGGCCGGAGGCAGGGGCATTGATCATGGCGATGGGGGTCCGTTCGCCCATCGCCATGGCCTCGCCGCGGAAGCCCTCGTAATCGGAGAGGGTGACCGCGCAGTCGGCCACCGGTACCTGCCACGGGCCGACCATCTGGTCGCGCGCGGACAAGCCGCCCACATTGCGGTCGCCAATGGTGATCAGGAAGGTTTTATTGGCCACCGTGGGATGGCGCAGCACGCGATAGGCCGCTTCGGTCAGGTCGATACCGGCAAGATCGATGGGCTCGCCAACGCCGGGCAGGCGCTGGACATCGCGGGTCATGCGCGGCGGCTTGCCCAGGATGACATCGATCGGCACGTCCACCGGCCGCACCGGGCCGGCCGCCTCGCCTTGCGGATCCACGCCAGGCAAGCCTTCGCCCTGCACCACCCGCAGTTGCCGTTCTTCGGTGGCCACCCCGACGACGGCGTAGGGGCAGCGTTCGCGCCGCGCGATGTCGTCGAAACGGGCCAGGTCCTCCGGCATGACCGCCAGGACATAGCGCTCCTGGGATTCGTTGCTCCAGATCTCGGCAGGCGACATTCCGGATTCTTCCACCGGAACACGCTTCAGATCGAAGACGGCGCCACGGCCGGCGTCGTTCACCAGTTCCGGGAAGGCATTGGACAAGCCGCCCGCGCCGACGTCATGGATGGCCAGGATGGGGTTGCGGTCGCCCTGCTGCCAGCAGCGGTCGATGACTTCCTGCGCACGGCGCTCGATTTCCGGATTGCCGCGCTGGACGGAATCGAAATCCAGATCGGCGCTATTGCTGCCCACCCCCATGCTGGAAGCGGCGCCGCCGCCCATGCCGATGCGCAGGCCCGGACCGCCCAGCTGGATCAGCAAGGCGCCACCGGGAATTCTTTCCTTGTGCGTCAGGCCCGCATCGATGCTGCCCAGGCCGCCGGCGATCATAATGGGCTTGTGATACCCCCAGCGCGTGCCGCCGGCGCTTTGTTCGAAGGTACGGAAATAGCCCAGCAGGTTGGGCCGCCCGAATTCGTTGTTGAACGCGGCGCCGCCAAGCGGGCCGTCGATCATGATGGAGAGCGGGGACGCGATGCGGTCCGGCAAGCCATGATGGTCGGCCTCCCAGGGCTGCGGCGCGTCATCGAAACGCAGATGGGAAACGGTAAAGCCCGTCAGTCCGGCCTTGGGCTTGGAGCCGCGGCCCGTCGCGCCCTCGTCGCGGATTTCGCCCCCCGCGCCCGTCGATGCGCCCGGAAATGGGGCGATGGCGGTGGGATGGTTGTGGGTCTCGACCTTCATCAAGGTGTGGACGAGGGCTTCGCGGCGCTTGTATGTCAACGCATCGTCCGCCGTACCGGCGACGCCCGCATGGAAGCGCTGCGCCGTCCCCCCTTCCATGATGGCGGCGTTATCGGAATACGCCACCACGGTGCCGCCCGGCTGGGCGGCATGCGTGGCGCGGATCATGCCGAACAAGGTCTTGTCCTGCGGCTGACCGTCGATGACCCACTGGGCGTTGAAGATCTTGTGCCGGCAATGTTCGCTGTTGGCCTGTGCGAACATCATCAGCTCTACATCCGTCGGATCGCGTTCAAGCCGGGCGAAGGCCTCGGCAAGATAGTCGATTTCATCGCCGGAAAGCGCCAGCCCGAGCGTGGTGTTGGCCTGCTCCAGCGCGGTGCGGCCCTGCGCAAGCACCGGCACGGTGCGCATGGGACGCCCTTCCACCGGCGCGAACAAAGCCTGGCCGTCGAACTGGGCGTCCACCACGGTTTCGATCATCCGGTCGTGCAGGCAGTCGGCCGCGCGGGCCAGCATGGCGTCGTCGAAGGCCTTCGCCCCCAACAGGCCGCGTTCCGGCGTCAGCATATAGCGCACGCCCCGCTCAATGCGGCGGACACCGGCGAATCCGCAGTTGTGCGCGATATCGGTGGCCTTGCTGGCCCAGGGCGAAATCGTCCCCAGGCGGGGGATGACCCGCAGCACCAGGGCCTTGGCCGGCTCGGCCCCATCGTAGGGATCGCCGTAGTCGAGCAGTTCCGCCAGCCTTTGCTGGTCCGCCGGGGCGAGCGCCGTGTCGCACAGCACGAAATGCTCGTAGCGGGCCGCGATGTCCGCCACCGGCAAGCCGGCCTGTTTCAGTTGGGCGAGCAGGCGCTCGCGACGAAATGTGGACAGGACAGACGAACCGGGAAGGTACTGAACGATGGACACGATGGGCGCCGTAGAAGGAGGGGCAAAACCAGGATTTTACCCGTTACGGCCACCGCTTTCGCCGGATAGGACGGTTTTGTCTCGCGCCCTCAGGCGGCGTCCGGATATCGCACTTCCAGGATCTCCAGCGACTCCACGCCCCCAGGTGTGCGCAGCGTCACGGTATCGCCCTCGCGGGCCTTCAGCAAGGCCCTGGCCACCGGCGAAATCCAGCTGATCTTGCCGGCCAGCGGCTCGGCCTCGTCCACGCCGACGATGGTGACCTCGTGCTCGTCGCCCGCCTTGTCCATATAAAGGACCGTGGCGCCGAAGAACACCTGGTCGCGGTTGGGCTGCACGGCCGGGTCGACCACCTCGGCAATGTCCAGGCGCCGCGTCAGGAAACGCATGCGGCGGTCGATTTCACGCAGGCGCTTTTTGCCATACAGGTAATCGCCGTTTTCCGAACGATCGCCGTTCGAGGCCGCCCACGACACCACCTGCACGACCGACGGGCGCTCCACGTTCATCAAATGCACCAGCTCGTCGCGCAGGCGGGCATAACCCTGCGGCGTGATGTAGTTTCGCGTGCCGGGCGGCAGGGCCTGGGCATGCGGGATGTCGTCGTCTTCGTCCTGTTCGGACTCTTTCACAAAGGCTTTATTCATGGCGGACTCGGATGCCTGGTCGCAAAACGGTATGCGCGGTGTACCGATATGGCGTACGGCGATTGCGATGGAGCGCCTGGCTGGGACGCCGGTGTATCAAACCCAGTCGTGCCAGACTGGCTTCAGGTCGGCCGGCAGGGGCGGCAGGCGCCCCAGGTCGACCCGGCTTTCGTGCGGACTGTGGAAGTCCGACCCACGCGACGCCAGCAATGCTCGCTCCCGGGCGACCTCGGCATACCGCCGGCATTCGTCGGCGGTATGGCTGCCGGTGGTGACCTCGATGCCCTCGCCGCCCAGTGCCTGGAATTCGTCGAAAAACGCGGCAAACTGCAGCGGCGTGTACTTGTAGCGGCCGGGATGGGCGACGACCGCGCGTCCGCCCGCGTCGTGGATCCAGCCGATCGCCTCGGAAAGGGTTGCCCACTGGATGGCCACCTGGCCCGGGCAGTCATCGCCCAGGTATTTGTTGAAGACCGTCTGGACATCGGGGCAAAAGCCGGCTTCCACCAGGTAGCGCGCGAAGTGCGTGCGGCTGATCAGCTCCGGATTGCCGGCGAACGGCAGGGCCCCCTCGAAGGCGCCGGGCATGCCCATCGCCGCCAGTTTTTCGCCTATCCTGCGCGCGCGGTCCGCGCGGCCGGCCCGGGTACGGCGCAAGCCTTCGCGCAAGCCTTGATGTTCCGGGTCGAATCCCAGGCCGACGATATGGACCGTCTGGCTGGCCCAGGTGACGGATATCTCCACGCCGGTAATGAACCGCATGCCGATCTCCCGCGCCGCGGCCGCCGCCTCGGCCTGGCCGCCGACCTCATCGTGATCGGTCAGCGCCCAGACGTCCACGCCGTTGCCGTGCGCGCGCAGCGCTACATCGCGAGGCGACAGGACGCCGTCCGAGACGGTGGAATGGCAGTGCAGATCGACGTTGTAAGCAGGAGTGGGATGCATGGGGCTATTGTAGGCGCCCGGCGCGGGCCACTCCAGGGAATCAGCCCGGTTCGCGCAGAAAAACGGCCAGCAGGTCGATCTGGGCGTCGTCCATCAGGGTCGGCGCATGCCCGACCCCGGATACCTCGATTGCGCGGGCGCGGGGATTACGCCGCACCATCTCGGCCGCGGTTTCGGCGCTGAGCAGATCCGATTGCTGCCCCCGCATGACCAGGATGGGGCAGTCGATGGCCTCGTAGGAATGCCAGAGCAACTGTTCGCCGGCCGCCATGGCGGCGTCGTTCTGTGCCGCGAAAGGCATGGCCAGGCCCAGGTCGTAATGCTTGATCCAGCGGTTGCCTCGCTGCAGGAATACGTGGCGCGCCAGCTCGCGCCACTGCTCATCCGTGTGGCTGCCGAAGGATGCCGACACCTGCCGAAGGTAAGCCACCGCATCGTCGAAGGAGGCAAATTCCTGCTCTTCCCCCACGTATTGCCCGATTCGCGCCAGGGCATCGGCGGCCAGTCGGGGGCCGACGTCGTTCAATACCATCTTGTCCACGCGCAAGCCGGCCTTGCCCAGTCGGTTGCCGCTGGCGCCTTGGCGTGCCTCGCGCATCCGCGTGGAAACGGCGGCCGAGCCTGCCAGCACCATGCCGATCAGCCCGCCCATCGATGTGCCGACCCAATGCAGCGTCCCGGGGCGCAGGCGCGCGATCAGCGTCACCATGTCGGCCACGTATTGGGGCACGGTATAAAAGGTGGGGTTGAGCAGCCAATCGGAGGCGCCCCGCCCCACGACGTCCGGGCACACCACACGGTAGTCGCCGGACAAGCGGCGCGCCAGGGTGTCGAAGTCGCGCCCGGTACGCGTCAAGCCATGCACGCACAGCAATACCCTATCGTTGGCAGGGTCGCCCCATTCCCAGTACGCCATGCGATGCATGCCCGCCGGACTGGCGCAGGTGACGAAATCGAGACGCGGATCTTGCATGGGCGCTCCAGAGGGAAGCCGGGCCAGGCCGCCGGCCACGACTATGTTATCCCAGGACCTGGCGGCCTCTTCACCCAAGGCGCGCGTGCCGGCCTGGCGCCATCCCGACCCGGATCTACATTGCCGCGTGCCAATAGCGACCCGCCGCCTCGCGTTGCCCATGCACCGCCAGGCCCTGCTCACGGGAAGCCGCGATGACGGCGCCATGACGATCCGTGCGCCAGAAAGTCGCCCCGGCGCGGCGCCAGCGACGCTCGACCGATGGCGCCGGATGGCGGAAGCGGTTCAGGTAGCCCACCTGCGCGATAACGTGATCCGGCTGCGACGCCTCGACCAGCGCAACGCCGGACGAAGTGCTCGAACCGTGATGGGGGGCCATCAGCACATGGATGCGGGGCACGGTATAGGCAAACCGACGCTCCTGCGCTGTACCGACATCCCCGGGAAGCAGCGCGGCATGGTGCCGTCCCTGCACCAGCAGCACGCAGCCCCCGGCGTTGGAGCCCTTGCCGGATCGCCGGCGTGTCGCGCCGCGCGCCGGCGGCCCTGGAACCGCGGCCGTGGACGCTGGCGGCCCGCCGCTTTTCCCGCCCTCTGCCTTGCCGAATGGATGCAAGAACGAAAAGCGCACACCATCGGCCTCCCATGCCTGGCCTGCTTCGCAAAAACGGCGGTCCGCGGGCATGGGGGCTTCCGCGGCCGTCCCGCGCACACGCGCCTCGCGGCGCAGGCGCGCGCCCAGATCGAACGACGTATAAACCTCGCGTACCGGCACCGCGCGCAGCAGGGAATCCAGGCCGCCGGCATGATCCTGGTCCCCATGGGAAACCACCAGCGTATCGACGCGATCGATCCCGCGCGCGCGCAAGTAGGGCAACACGACCCGTTGCGCGCCGTCGGTACCGTTGCGATGCAGCGGGCCGGCGTCGAAAACCAGCGTGCGCCGTGCCGTTTCGATCACGATCGCCCCACCCTGCCCCACATCCAGCGCGGTCAGGCGCCATTCGCCTTCGGCTGGACGCGCGGGCCGCCAGCAAAGGGCGGGCACAAGCAGCAGCCAGGCCCAGCGGCGCGAGGCCATGCCTGGGGGCAGCAAAGCCCATGCGATCCCCCATATGGCCAGCGCGAGCAGTACGGCGGGCGGCGCCGCGACATCCAGCACCGCCCATTCGTGACCCGCCAGCCACGCTATCCACCGCATCGCCATGTCGAACACCCAGTGCGCGGCGTGGCCGGCCCAGGCTGCGACGCCCTCCGCGCCGGGCATCGCGCACAAGGCGGCGCACAACAGCGCCAGCGGCGTCACCAGCAAGCTCACGGCCGGAATGGCGACCGCGTTGGCCAACGGCGAAGCCAATGCGACCTGCTGCGTCAGGAAGGCCAACACGGGAGTCAGGCTGAGCGTCACCACGCATTGCAGGCGGCCGGCCAGCACCCCGCCGCGCAACCACCCACGCCAGCGCGATGCCCCGGTGCTCGACGCGTCCTCAACCCTCGCAGCCGATGGGGCCTGGGCAGCCTGCCCCCAGGCCAGCACGGCAGCGACGGCACCGAAAGAGAGCCAGAAGCCCGGTGCAATAGGCGCCCAGGGATCGAGCGCGACCACCGCGCACGCGGCCGACAGCAGCATCGCGTCCCACGACAGCGGCAGCCGCAACAGCGCGGAGGCCCCCGCTACCGCCAGCATGAAAAACGTGCGTCGCGCCGGGATGCCCCACCCGGCCAGCAGGCAATACAGCCACGCCACCATCAGCGCCGCCGCGATTCCCGCCAGTTGCGATGGCCATCTGTCCGCCAGGTACGCGCCGCGCCACCGCAGCCGGCGCCAGTACCAACCCACGCTACCGCCCGCCAGTCCCGCCACCAAAGTCACATGCAGGCCGCTGATCGACACCAGGTGCGTGATGCCCGTCGCATTGAACACCCGCCAATCCTCGCGCGAGACGCCGGCCTGATCGCCCAATGCCAACGCGACGACGACGGGCCCATAGCGTGCATCTTCCAGAACGGCCCGCATCCGTTCGCGCAATACATGCCGGGCGCGATGCACCGCGACCATGCCGACCTGCCAGCCATCGTCCGATAGCAATCGCGGGGTGCCCCGCACGGTAGCCGTGGCGCGCACATTGCGCTGGAACATTCGCGCCTCGCCATCGGCCGCGTGGGGATTGAGCGCGGCGTGCGGACGCTTCATGATCAAAGCCGCGCGCCACTGCTGGCCGGGTATGACGGATTGCTGTTCCGCGGTAGCCCCGCGCATGGGCAATGGCCACGAAACCCGTATATGCCCCGGCATGGCCGCAGAGCCCGCGTCCAGGACACGCGCGTCGAACCGGACCGCGTCGGCCGATAGTTCGGCCAGCGAAACCACCCTGAACGCTACCCGGACGACCTGGTTTTCGTGGTCCGCGGCGAGTGCATCGTCAAGACGCGCACGTCCACGCTCGACCGCATACAAGGCGCCGCCGCCAGCCGCGCAGGCACACAGCAGGACCGCACCGACGCAGCGCCGTGCAGGCGGATTCCCGCCGGACGTCGCGGCCGCGACACGATATCGAAACCAGGCAAGCATCGCGATCGCCACCGCCAGCGGCAATGTGGCGTGCGGCGGAGGCAGGGCCGGCAATGTCTGCACTCCCGCCACCGCGGCGATGAAGGCCAGCATGGCCAGACGGCCTTCCATCCGCATCTCCCGCAACTGCACGGCAAGATGCTACCCGGCGCCGCGGCGCGGAATGGGATGGGCGGGACCAAAACAGCACCATGCCGCCATCCCGTAACACGGATCCGCGCCCTCCTTCGCACCAATACAGACGGCCCCGCTTGCGCGGGGCCGGGTACTGCACGAGAGGACCTTACAGCATCCCCGCCTCTCATCGGGGAACCACACGGACAGCAATCCGCATGGCCAGGACTTCCTGGTCAGGCACGCTGGGGCGCCTGACCCGAAAGCAGATGTTGGGTCGACCGAAGCGGCGGGCCGAAATTCACAGGCGCCACCGGTTCACGACCCGGGCGCCTCAGGCGCCTTGGAAGGGCTGGTTATCGATGTCGCCGAAGGCGATATCCGTGGCGCTACTACGGTGATCCACGCCGGCGGCGACTTGCGCGCGGGTCACGCCGCTGTCTTGCTGGGCGACGAAAGGCGCGTTGTCGGGGTCGCTGTTGCCGGTCAGGCCGGCGGCGCGGGCTTGCGCCAGGTCAGCCAGCACCTGGCTGCGGCTCGCGCTGGCCTGGTCCTGTCCGTAGGTGCCCTGGAAGGGCTGGTTGTCCGAGTCGCCGCGCGGGGTCTGGGCCTGAGCGGCACCGATGGCGGCAAACGAGAGAATCAACGCGGTAGCAATAGTCTTGATCTTCATGGCAGTACTCCTGGTCCTGGATAGTTTGGAAAGGGCCGGATACCGCGCTCTACCGATGGGCCGAGGTTCGCGGTAACCGTTGCTGTTTCCCCCATGAGCTGCATTCTGCGCCGCCAACACATAGGTATAAACCCGGATACGCGAAAATCATCTTTCCAAATACCGCAGCAATTCAATGTTGAATGGCTGCATTACGACCGGATTCCTTTTCTTCACACCATGAAGAAGATCAGCCGACAACCGGCACCAGGCGGGGCAACACCCGCAAGGCGGTGGCGGCGGTCCCGGCAGCCACCGCCGCCGCATTCGTGCCGCGCAATTCCGCCAAGGCCTGCGCCACCCCCGCGACCTGCCCGGGGGTATTGCGCCTGTCCGGCTCATGCAGCCATGCGGGCGGAATATCCGGCGCATCGGTTTCCAGCACCAGATGCTCCAGCCCCAGGTGCTGGGCGTGGCGCCTGATCTGCAAGGCACGAGGAAAGGTCATGGCCCCGCCGATGCCCAGCGCGAAGCCCTGGTCGATGAACCCCTGCGCCTGCTGCTCGCTGCCGTTGAACGCATGCGCGATCCCGCCGCGCAGGTTGGGATGTCGGCGCAGATGCTTGAGTACGATGTCCTGCGAACGACGGACGTGCAGCAACACCGGCAACCCGAACTCCACGGCCAGGTCGAGCTGCGCCGCGTAGAAACGCTCCTGCTTGTCGCGCGGGTCTCCGCTAGCGATGTCCTTGACGAAGAAATCCAGGCCGATTTCGCCGATGGCCACGAAGCGCGGATCGTCCATCGCCGCCTCGACGGCATGCCGCAGGAAGGCAAGATCGTCATCCCAGGCGGCGCCCACGTACAAGGGATGGATGCCCAGCGCATAGGCGCCTCCCGGCATCGCATGCGCCAGATCGCGCACGGTCTGGAAGTTGGCGCGCCCGATCGCGGGGATCACCACGGCACGCACGCCGGCCTCGGCGGCCTGGGCGATTACCTGGTTACGATCGTGGTCGAATTCCTGGGCGTCGAGATGGCAGTGGGTATCGATCAGCATGGGCGCTCCTGCGAACCGCTGCCACTACACCAGACGGCCCTGCTCCATGGCGAGTTGCCTATCGGCGCGTCCGGCCAGTTCGCGGTCGTGCGTGACGATAGCAAAGGCCGTACCCGATTCCTTGTTTACCCGCGTCAGCAATTCGAACATGCTATGGGCGGTGTTGCGATCGAGATTGCCCGTGGGTTCGTCGGCCAGTACGCATACCGGGCGCGTCACCAGCGCGCGCGCCAGTGCTACCCGCTGGCGTTCGCCGCCGGATAATTGGCTGGGGAAATGCTGCGCCCGCGCCGCCAGGCCGACCTGTTCGAGCACCGCCTGCGCCTCTTTGCGCGCGCTTTGCCTGTCGAGTCGCCGCACGATCAGCGGCATGGCCACGTTGTCCAGGGCGGAGAATTCGGCCAGCAGGTGATGAAACTGGTACACGAAGCCCAGGCTGCGATTGCGCAGCGTACTCTTGGCGCTTTCCGCCAGTCCGGTGGCATTCACGCCGTCCACGGTGACCGAGCCGTGCGTGGGCACATCGAGCAGCCCCAGAATGTGCAGCAGCGTGCTCTTGCCCGATCCCGACGCCCCGACGATGGCCAGCATTTCGCCGCGCCGGATCGAAACGCTGACGTCGCGCAGCACATCGATGCGCGCGGGGCCCTCGTCGTATACCTTGGTAAGGTTCTCCGCATGCAGCGCGTACTCAGTCATGTCGCAACACCTGGGCCGGTTGCAGGCGCGAAGCGCGCCAGCTGGGATACAGCGTGGCCAGCAGCGACAGCACCAGGGACGTCAGGCCGACCGTCACGATGTCGGACATCTCGGGATCCGAAGGCAGTTCGCTGATGAAATAGATCTGGCGCGGCAGGAAATGGATGCCGAGCAGGTGTTCGATGAACGGCACGATGGTCTCGATGTTGTAGGCGATCAGCATGCCGCCCAGGACCCCCAGCAGGGTCCCCACGATGCCTATCAGCGCCCCCTGCACCAGGAAGATGCGCGCGACCTCGCCGGGGTTGGCCCCCAGCGTGCGCAGGATGGCGATATCCGATTGCTTGTCCTTCACCGCCATGACCAGCGACGACAACAGATTGAAGGCGGCGACGGCGACGATCAGCGCGAGGATCAGGAACATCATGCGCTTCTCCGTCTGCACGGCCGCGAACCACGTGCGGTTGTTGCGCGTCCAGTCGCTGGCCATGATATACGGCGGCAATTCCTTGGAGAGCTGCGCCGCCACCTGCGGCGCCCGTTGCATATCCTCGATACGCAGCCGCACGCCGGCGGTGCCGCTGTCGCGGAACACCTTGGCGGCATCCTCGTCGTCGATGAAGGCCAGCGACGAATCGTATTCGTAATGTCCGGAGGAAAACACCCCGACCACGGTGAACTGGCGCATGCGGGGCGCGAAGCCGGCGGGGCTGATGGAGGCCTGCGGCGCGAGCAGCAACACGGTGTCGCCGACCTGTACCCCCAACTGCGATGCCAGGTCGCGCCCCAGAACCACGCCGAACGAGCCCGGCTTCAGGTCGTCGAGCTTGCCTTCCACCATCTGCCGCGGGATATCCGATACATGACCCTCGGTCTGCGGGTCGATGCCCCGCACCTGGACGCCACGCAGGGCCTCTCCCCGCACCAGCATGCCTTGGGCAGCCACGAAGGGCGCGGCCGCGCGCACTTCCTTGTTGCGCTCGGCCGCCTTCGCCAGCGCCTGCCATTGCGCCAGGATGTGGTCCGGGTTGCCACCCGGCACGTACAGCTCGATGTGAGGCAGCACCGACAACATGCGATCGCGCACATCCTTCTGGAAGCCGTTCATCACCGAAAGCACGATGATGAGCGCGGCCACGCCCAGGGCGATGCCGGCCATCGAGCTGGCGGCGATGAAGGAGATGAACCTGTCGCGACGGCCGCGACGCCGGCGGATACGGGCCATGCCCGCGTAGCGAGCGCCTATCCAGAGTTCGTAAGGTATTTTCAGCACCCGCGCATTATGGCATTAACGGCCGGCGGCGATGCGGACGCCGGAGGACGGTACCCATGCCCGGCATCCACGCCGATATGCGCCCGGTCCGCCCCGCCGCACTACAATCCCCGCCATGCATATTGTCCTTCCCGGCGCGCTGCCTCCCAGCGCGCCCATCGCCGCGGAGCTGGCCAAGCGGCTGCCCACGGCGGCTCCCACCCTGCACACCTGGATGCGCCAGGGTACGGGCCGTCAGTCGCCCTTCGACCCGCACACCCACGGCTGTACGCCATTCGAGGCCTGGCAGCTGGAGCAAGCGGGCTTCCGGCCCGCTCCCGGCCAGCCCATCGGCGCCGGCCTGGGCCCCCTGCGCGCGGGCGTCGACGCGCCGGCCGAAGGGCGCGTCTGGATTGCCGACTTGGCCCACATCGCCCTGGGCACCGACCGCGCCAGCCTGGTGCCGGCCGAAGCGCTGGATCTGGACAGCGCCGAAGGCGCCGCGCTGTTCGAGACGGCGCGCCCGCTGTTCGACGACACGCCTTTCGACGTCGCGCCATTGCAGCCCTTTCGCTGGCGTATCGGCGTGCCCGGCGACATGCCGCTGCCCAGTGCCAGCCCCGCGGTGGTGACGGGACAGCCGTTGAGCGCCTGGTGGACCCAGGATCCGGCGGCCCGCCCCTGGCGCCGCCTGGTCAACGAAATACAAATGGCGTGGTACGAGCACCCCGTCAACGTCCAGCGTGCCGGCCGTGGGCTATTGCCGGCGAACGGCCTGTGGCTGTACGGCGGCGCGGCGCCATGGGCCAGGCCCGCCGCCGTGCCGTCCCCGCCCCGCATCGCCGACGACCTGCTTTCCGCCTTCCAGGCGGAGGACTGGGGTGCCTGGCTGCAGGCGCTGGAACGCCTGGACGCGGAGGTCCTGAAGCCGCACGCCGACGTCCGCGGCGGCGCATCCACCCCCGTGACGCTGACCCTGCTGGGCCGCGACCGGCGCGCGACGCTCACCTTGCAGCCGCGCGGCGCACTTCTGCGCTGGTTGCCCACACGCGAACAATCCTGGAGGGCCTGGTGGTCTCCCCCCGTCTGACCGTACGCAACGGCGATCCCGCCGCCTGCCGGGCGCTGGAAGCCGCCGGCATCCATCCCTTGCTGGCACGCCTGTGGGCCGCCCGCGGCGTCATCCATCCGGACCAGACCCGCCTGGCCTGGCCCGCAATGCTGCCCCCGGCCCACCTGACCCGCGCCGATCACGCCGCCGCCATCCTGGCGGACGCCATCGAGCGGCGGCTGCGCCTGCTTATCGTCGCCGACTATGACTGCGACGGCGCCACCGCCTGCGCCGTGGGGCTGCGCGCGCTGCGGGCCATGGGCGCCGTGGTCGACTTCCTGGTGCCCAACCGCTTCGAAACCGGCTACGGCCTGTCGCCGGCGGTGGTCGATCTGGCCTGCCGCCATCCGGCGGGCAAGCCGGATCTGATCGTCACGGTGGACAACGGCATTGCAAGCGTGGATGGCGTGGCCAGTGCCAACGCCGCCGGGATCGGCGTCCTGATCACCGACCACCATCTGCCCGGCGACCGGCTTCCGGATGCCCTGGCCATCGTCAACCCCAACCAGCCGGGATGCGGTTTCCCATCCAAGAACCTGGCGGGGGTCGGCGTCATCTTCTATCTAATGCTGGCCCTGCGCGCCGAACTGCGGCGGC
The DNA here is from genome assembly GCF_002261215.1 of Bordetella genomosp. 11. Classification (NCBI taxonomy): domain Bacteria; kingdom Pseudomonadati; phylum Pseudomonadota; class Betaproteobacteria; order Burkholderiales; family Alcaligenaceae; genus Bordetella; species Bordetella genomosp. 11. Next base: position 2,286,684 of record NZ_NEVS01000004.1, read on the forward strand.
GCGGCGTCTATCCGCCCGACGGCGGGCCGCGTCTTGACGCGCTGTCCGATCTGGTCGCCCTGGGCACCGTCGCGGACGTCGTCAAGCTCGATGCCAACAATCGCCTGCTGGTCACGCAAGGCCTGCAACGCATCCGCAGCGGGCGTATGCAGGCCGGCCTGCGCGCGCTGTACGCGGTGGCCGCGCGAGAGCCCCGCACCGCAAGCGCCTTCGACCTGGGCTTCGCGCTGGGCCCGCGCATCAACGCGGCCGGCCGCCTTTCGGACATGAGCCTGGGCATCGCCTGCCTGACCACCGACGACGAGGCGCGCGCGCTGGAAATCGCCCGCGAGCTGGACGCCATCAACCGCGATCGCCGCAGCATCGAAGCCGCCATGCGCGAACAGGCCATGGCCGCGATGCAGGAGCCGGAAGCAGCCACGGGCGCTACCGTCTGCGTCTACGACGATACGTGGCACCAGGGCGTAGTCGGCCTGGTCGCGTCGCGCCTGAAGGATCAGTTCTGGCGCCCCACCCTGGCGTTCGCGCCCGCGGGCGACGACGAGCTGCGGGGATCCGGACGGTCCATCCCGGACGTCCACTTGCGCGACGCGCTGGACCTGGTATCCAAGCGCGATCCGACGCTGATCCGCAAATTCGGCGGCCACGCCATGGCCGCGGGCCTGACCGTCGGCCGCACCGACTTTCCGCGCTTCGCGCCGGCCTTCGAGGCCGCCGTGCGCGAACTCACCGGCCGCGACAACTTCGAACCGGTCCTGGAAACCGACGGCTCGCTCGAATCCGGCTATGCCAACGCCGACGTCGCCGGATTGCTGCAACAACAGGTCTGGGGATCGGGTTTCGCCGCCCCGCTGTTCCTCGATACCTTCCAGATCCGTGCCCAACGCCTGCTCGGCGACAAGCATCTGAAGTTGACGCTGGAACGTGGCTATCAACGCTTCGACGCTATCTGGTTCGGCCAGACGCGCCTGCTGCCGGACACGGTGGACGTCGCCTACCGCCTGGAGCAGAATCTCTGGAACGGCCGCGTTTCGGTGCAATTGGTGGTCGAACACGCCGCGTAAGACCGGGACGTCGCACGCCGCCAGGACAACACCCGCGCTGACCGGCCATGGCCGCGCAATCGCTCTGACCTCGCGAGCAACGCTCCCCCGCCGGACGCCCTCATGCCGAAAACCAGTGCAGGAATCCTGATGTATCGCCGGTCCGGGCCCGATCTGTCCGTCCTGCTGGTGCATCCCGGCGGACCTTTCTGGGCCAGCCGGGACACCGGCGCATGGACGATACCCAAGGGAGAGCTCGACCCAGGCGAGGAACCCCTCTCGGCGGCGCTGCGCGAATTCACGGAAGAACTTGGCAGCCACCCCGGCGGAGACCCCTGGCTGCTCGGCGAAATCCGCCAGCGCGCCGGCAAGCGTGTCATCGCCTATGCCCTGGAAGGCGATTTCGACGTGGCGACGCTAAGCAGCAATAGATTCGAAATGGAATGGCCGCCCCGCAGCGGACGGATGCAGGCCTTTCCGGAAGTGGACCGGGCCGCCTGGATGTCCCTGGACCAGGCCGCCGCCAAAATCATTCCAAGCCAGCAGCCCCTGCTGGACCAGCTCGCGCGGCTGACCCGCCCGTAGCGCCTCCGTGCGCGGATGCGCCGCGTCTCGCAACCAGGCGCGGCCCCTCGTTGTTTATCCGCCGCAGTTGGGACGGGGCGCCACCCGCACTTCCCCATCGCCCCGCTTTGGTTTATATATTGGAAATGTTTTATTTCACTAAGAAACATACGCGATGATAGTCGGTATCGATCTGGGCACCACCCACAGCCTGGTCGCCTGCTGGAAGGACGGCGCGCCGCATCTCATTCCGAACGCCCTGGGCAGCGTCCTCACGCCATCCTGCATCAGCCTGGACCAGGACGGAACCGTCCTGGTCGGCCGCGCGGCACGCGAGCGCCTGCAAAGCCATCCCGACCGCAGCATCGCCGTGTTCAAGCGGCATATGGGCGGCAATAAGGAGTTCAGGCTGGGCTCCCGCTCCTTCCGGCCGGAGGAACTGTCCGCCCTGGTGCTGCGCGCCTTGAAAGCAGACGCGGAAGCCGCGATGGGCCAGGCGGTGACGGAAGCCGTGATATCGGTGCCCGCGTACTTTTCCGATGGGCAGCGCAAGGCGACCCGCACGGCGGCACAGCTCGCCGGCCTGCATGTGGAACGCCTCGTCAACGAGCCTACCGCGGCCGCGCTGGCCTATGGGCTGCATCAACGGGGCAGCGAATCGCGATTCCTCGTGTTCGATCTGGGCGGTGGCACCTTCGATGTCTCCATCCTCGAATTGTTTGAGGGTGTCATGGAGGTCCGTGCCACCGCCGGCGACAATTTTCTCGGAGGCGAGGACTTCTCCAACGAAATCGTCCATTGGTTCCTGCAAGCCAGCGGCCTGCCCGACAAGGCCCGGCGCGACGGGCATTTCATGCAGCATCTGGCGGCACGGGCAGAGGCGCTCAAATGCACGTTAAGCACCGAGCCGCAAGCCGAACTCGCCGTGCATTGGCAAGGACGGGACTACACGGCCACGCTTTCCGAGGACCACTATCGACGCCTTTGCGAACCGCTGCTGGCCCGGCTGCGCCTGCCGCTGGAACGCGCCCTGCGCGATGCGGGCTTGCGCGCGGGTGACGTGCAGGAAGTGGTCCTTGCCGGAGGCGCGACCCGCGCTCCCATGATCCGCAATCTGGTGACGCGCATGTTCGGCCGTTTCCCATCCGCGCACTTCAATCCGGACGAAGTTGTCGCCATGGGAGCGGCCGTCATGGCCGGCATGAAGGCACGCGATGAGAGCCTGCGCGAAGTCGTCATGACCGATGTTTGCCCGTACTCCCTGGGCGTGGAGGCCAATCGGGACTTGCCCAGCGGCGAGAAGGCCCACGGGCAGTTCATTCCGATCATTGAACGCAATACCGTCGTGCCGGTCAGCCGGGTGCATGGTTTCGCGCCGGAACGGGATGGCCAGCAGGTCCTGGAACTGCGGATTTTCCAGGGCGAGTCGCGGCTGGCCCGGGACAATATCGAAATCGGCAAGTTGTCCGTGCCGCTCGAAGGAGGCCCGCGCGGGGATGGCGCGGTCGAAGTCCGCTTTACCTATGACGTAAACGGTCTGTTGGAAGTCGAAGTGACTCGTCTGAAGACGCAGCAGGTCTACCGTCTGGTGATCCGCAACAACGATACCGACCTGACCGAACAGCAAATCGAAGCGCGTTTCCAGGCCCTGGCCGAATTGAAAGTACATCCGCGCGACAAACTGGAGAACCGCACCCTGATTGCGGAAGCGGAACGCATCCATGAGTTCCTGCGCGGCGCCAGCCGCGAGCGCATGGCCGCCGAAATCGGCGAGTTCGAGGCGGTGCTCGCACACCAGCACGAACGCTCGATCGTGTCCGCGCGCGAACGCCTGCGGGACGCCATCGAATACTTCGAGCGCGCCGGGGTCTTCGAGGGCGGCACCGAACCGTCTTGAGGAAACCGACATGTTCGATGTGCTGGGCATCGTCCCGACCTCCGACACGCGAGCCATCCGTCGCGCGTATGCCGCCGCCCTTAAACAGATCGACCAGCAAAGCCAACGCGACGCGTTCGAACAGCTGCGTGCCGCCTACGAATGGGCGCTGAAGTGGGCGGAAAGGCATTCCGCGACGCCCGCCAGTCCCGCGGACGGAAAGGACGCGGGTGCCGACACAATACTCCCGTCGCCCGCGGCAAACGCGCCGCCGGCCCCGGTCGTTCCCCCCGAGACAGGCGATACCCGGCCATTCGCTGACGACGCCACGGACCTCCCCGCGCACGCGTCGGGAACGCGCCCCCCGCCCATCGACTTTTCCTTGCGGTCGCCCATGCAGTCCATGGCGCTACGCCAGGCCGCCGCGGAAGAAAGCCGCAATGCCCTGCGCCGGCGGGCGAAGGCGATCGACCACTGGGTCGCCGAATTGATGCGCGCGCCCGCGCGGGACATTCCGGAACAATGGCGGCGCGCCATGGCCGACCCGGATTTACAGCATTTGGAAGCGACGGGGGCGTTCTCGGATGCATTGCTGCGGGCCCTGGCGGCGAATCCGGAGGGCAAAATGAGCCTGTACCGGGAGGCCGCGGAACGCTTCGATTGGGCCCAGATCGGGCCGGGTGACGACAACAAGCCAGAGCGGCAATGGCTGCAGCAGGTCATCCACGAAGGCGGCATCCTGCGCCGGCAAACCCCACGCGTGCACAAGGCCCATGAACGCGCGATCGCCGAGATGCTGCGCAGCCCGGAGCCGAGTCGCCGCAAGGCGCGCAAGTTTGGACCGCACGTACAGACGATGTGCGTTCGCATGCAATCCTGGCTGACGCTCCAGGTGCCGCGAGGCGTACAGCGCAGTTGGCAACGGGTGATCGCCGAGACGCCACGCTACGGATTCTGGGGATCCATGCGAAGGCGGTTGGCATGGGCCTGGATGCTGCTCGTCGCCTGCAACCTCGTCTATCACTTGTTCACGCAGGAGGACACGCGCGGCAGCTCGCGTCCGCGCGGTGGACCGAACCCCAGCCATGCCGTCTCGTCGGTACTTGCCCCCTACAAGGAACAGCCCAATCTCGCATTCAGTAAAAAGGAACCTATCGCACCCGATGGCAGGCAGCCGCCGGAGCCCTCCTTCGATGGGTCGGCCGCCGCAGTCACAGGTCTCGCACACTACACGATCGACATCCCGGGCGACCATGGAAAACCGCCTGGCCGCCTGTCGCTTACCTTTCCCTTCCCCGCATATCCACCCATCGCTCGTCGCCTGCAAGAGGAAGGGGAAGTGCACGTCCGCGTGCTGATCAACCACGAGAAAAAGCTGATCGCCACCTTGGCGCGGTCATCCGGCCACGCCGACCTGGACCAGGCGGCGCTGCAGGCGGCGCGCGGCATACGCGTAACCGGGGATGCGCCGCCGCCGACGGGGATCAGCGCAGTGATACCGTTCGCATTCAACCTGCGGCGCTAGCATTACCGCCGCACGGCCGACCTGCCGCGCGTCCGCGCGGATGCTTGCGCCCGCAAGGGACGGCAGGCCGCCAGGCCAGGACCTGGCCCTGGCCCCGGCCGCCGCTTAACGATTCACCAGCTTGGCGGGCTGCGCCAATGCCACCAGCGCGCCCACGCAGAGGCATGCCGCGAGCACATAGATGCCGCTATTGGTCGAACCCGTCGTGTCCTTCAGCCAGCCCACCAGATACGGGCTGATAAAGCCGGCCAGATTGCTGACGGAATTGATCAGCGCGATACCGGCGGCGGCAGCCGTACCGCCCAGCACGGCGGTCGGCAGGCTCCAGAACAGGGGCAGCACCGTGCAGATCCCCACATTGGCAACCGTCAGCGCGGCGATCGCGATCCAGGTATTGCCCGCGTACAAGGCGGAGAACACCAGCCCCGCCGCGCCGATCAGGGACGGCACCGCCAGATGCCAGCGGCGCTCATGCTTGCGGTCCGAACTGCGTGAAATCAGGACCATGCCGATCACCGCGAACAGGTTCGGCACTGCCGTCAGCAAGCCTATGGTCAACGGATCCTGCACGCCGGTATTGCGAACCAGCGTAGGCATCCAGAAGCCGACCCCGTACAAGCCCATCACGAAGGAAAAATAGATGCTTGCCATGGCCCAGACGCGCGGCTTGGTCATGGCCTCGCGGATGGGCGGATCCTGCTTCTCTTTTTCCTCGGCCTCGATGTTGCGTGCCAGCGTCGCGCGTTCGCTTTCGGTCAGCCATTTCGCCTGGCTGACACGGTCGTCCAGGAACACCAGCACGATCAGGCCGATGATCACCGACGGGATGCCTTCCAGGATGAACAGCCACTGCCAGCCGGCCATGCCGTGGTCGCCATGGAAGGTATGCATGATCCAACCCGAAATCGGGCCGCCGATCAGGCCGGACAAGGGCACGGCGGTCATGAAGAACGTGGTGATCCGGCCGCGGCGCGCGTGCGGAAACCAGTACGTCAGGTACAGGATAATGCCGGGGAAGAAGCCGGCCTCGGCCAGGCCCAGCAGGAACCGCAGCAGGTAGAACATGCCGGGCGTGGTCACGAAAATCATGGCCGACGAGATGATGCCCCAGGTGATCATGATGCGCGCGATCCAACGGCGCGCGCCGACGCGATGCAGGATGATGTTGCTGGGCACTTCGAAAATGAAATAGCCCAGGAAGAAAATCCCCGCGCCCAATCCGTAGACGGTGTCGCTGAACTGCAGATCCTGCAGCATCTGCAGCTTTGCGAAGCCGACGTTCACGCGATCCAGGTACGCGACCACGTAGCAAAGCACCAGAAAAGGCACGATGCGCAGCGTCACCTTGCGGTAAAGCGGGTCTTCCGCGCTGGCGGGTAGTGCCGAAGCACCGGGGTTGATGACCGTTTCCATTCGTCTCCTCCGTATCGGATGGTTGTACCGCCGGGTGGCGGCCCGCGCTTGTCGTCGCGACGCGCGCCGGCATTATGTGGCCGCGCGGCAAGGCTTGCGCGGCTCTGTAAACCCCGCAGCCTAGACGGCGCAAACTGACTTAAACCTGAACATAATCCAGGCACGGGGACGCATCCTTCGCCGCATGGCCGGCGTTGCCCCCGGCCACGTTCCTTCCGGGCCCCGGCACGTCGCGCCGGCGCCGTTCCAAACGGGCGGACGGCGCCTGAAGTCCAGGCTGCCCCCGTGCATTCCGCTTGCCGCGGGTGGTCCCGAGGCAGGCAGGCTAAAATGTCAGGTTTTCGAAATTCAAGCCAGGAAGCACCATGGAAGCCGAACGTCAGAACCAGATCGCCGCCCGACTCGCCGACTACGCCGAGCGCGAAAAGGCGCTACGGAGGTATCTTTGACTACGATGCCAAGTCCGAGCGCCTGCAAGTCGTAAACGCGGAACTTGAAAACCCCGACGTCTGGAACGATCCCAAGCACGCCCAGGACCTGGGCCGCGAAAAGAAAAGCCTGGAAGATGTCGTGGAAACGCTGTCCGCGCTGGGCAGCGGCCTGGCGGACGCCGCCGAACTCTTCGAACTGGCGGCCGGCGATGAAGACGACGCCACCCTGCTTTCCATCGAAGCGGATGCCGACGCGTTCCAGGAAAAGCTGGAAGGCCTGGAATTCCGCCGCATGTTCTCGAATCCGGCCGACCCGCTGAACTGCTTCCTGGATATCCAGGCCGGCGCCGGCGGCACCGAAGCTCAGGACTGGGCATCGATGCTGTTGCGGCAGTACCTGAAATACTGCGAACGCAAGGGCTTCAAGGCCGAAGTCCTGGAAGAGTCGGAAGGCGAAGTCGCCGGCATCAAGTCCGCCACCATCAAGATCGAGGGCGAGTACGCCTTCGGCTACCTGCGCACGGAAACCGGGGTGCACCGCCTGGTGCGCAAGAGTCCGTTCGACTCCTCGGGCGGCCGCCACACCTCCTTCGCCAGCGTGTTCGTGTATCCCGAGATCGACGACTCGTTCGAAATCGAGATCAACCCGGCGGACCTGCGCGTCGATACCTACCGGGCCAGCGGCGCCGGCGGCCAGCACATCAACAAGACCGACTCCGCGGTTCGTATCACGCATATGCCGACGGGCATCGTCGTGCAGTGCCAGAACGACCGTTCGCAGCACCGCAACCGCGCCGAAGCCATGCAGATGCTGAAGTCGCGCCTGTACGAACTGGAAATGCGCAACCGGATGGCCGAGCAGCAAAAGCTGGAAGACTCCAAGACCGATGTCGGCTGGGGTCACCAGATCCGCTCCTACGTGCTGGACCAGAGCCGGATCAAGGACCTGCGCACCAACGTGGAAATCTCGAATACCCAGAAGGTCCTGGACGGCGACCTCGACCCGTTCATCCAGGCCAGCCTGAAACAGGGCGTCTGACCCCTGCCGCTCCGCTTCTCCCACCCACTGACGCACGCGTATAAAAGGCCATCCCATGACCCATTCCGTAGTCGTTCTGACCGGCGCTTCCCGCGGTATCGGCGCCGCCCTGGCCCGCCAACTGGCGAAATCCGGCACCCGCCTGATCACCCTGGCGCGCCGCCAGGATGCCGAACTGGCGGCTTATGCTTCGGCCCAGGGCGCGGAACTGGAGCAGATTGCCGTCGACTTGTCCGACACCGCGGCGGCCACCGCGGTAGCGGCGCGGGTGGCCGAAGGCCTGCCGCGCGACGCCAGGCGCTACGTGCTGATCAATAACGCCGGCACCGTCGCCCCGGTCTCGCCGGTCGACGACCTGAACGATGCCGCCGCCATCACCCAGGCCCTCAACCTGAACGTCATCGCGGTCATGCTGCTGACGTCGCGCTTCCTGGCCGCGACACGCGGCCTGCCGGCCGACCGGCGCGTCCTGAACATATCTTCCGGCGCCGGGCGCAATCCCACCGCCGGCTGGGGCGTTTACTGCGCGACCAAGGCGGCGCTGGACATGTACACGCGCGTCGCCCGGCAGGAAGAGGATGCCCACGGTGCGAAGTTCGTTTCGCTGGCGCCCGGCGTCGTCGATACCGACATGCAGGGTGTGATCCGCTCCAGCGATCCCGCCGCCTTCCCCGCCCTGCCCCGTTTCAAGGACCTGCATGCCGGCGGCAAGCTGGCCGCGCCGGCCGATGTGGCCGCGCGCATCGCCGCCTATCTCGAACGCGAAGACTTCGGCACGACCGAAATCGACGACATCCGCAATTACAACTGACCCGCATCATGACCGATACTTCGACCGCCCCCGTCGCGCAGGACGAAAACCGGCTGATCGCCGAACGGCGAACCAAGCTGGCCAAGCTGCGCGAAAGCGGCCCCGCCTACCCGAACGACTTCACGCCTGACGCCCGCGCCGCCGACCTGCACGCCCAATACGATGGTTCCGACCAGGACGCCCTGGCCGCCCTGGGCAAGGTCGCCAAGGTGGCCGGCCGCATGATGCTCAAGCGCGTCATGGGCAAGGCAAGCTTCGCCACGGTGCAGGACGCGACCGGCCGCATCCAGATCTACCTGGATCGCGGCGTGCTCGGGGAAGACAGCTATACGGCCTTCAAGCAATGGGATATCGGCGACCTGATCGCGGTCGAAGGCACGGTTTTCAAGACCAACAAGGGCGAGTTGTCCATCCACGCGACGCAGGCTCGGTTGTTGTCGAAGTCCCTGCGCCCGCTGCCGGACAAGTTCCACGGCGTCGCGGACACGGAACTGCGCTATCGCCAGCGCTATGTCGACCTCATCATGACCGAGGACACGCGGCGCACATTCGAGGCCCGCAGCAAGACCATAGGCGCGATCCGCCAGTACATGCTGGATGCGGGCTTCCTGGAAGTCGAAACCCCGATGCTGCACCCCATCCCGGGCGGCGCCGCGGCCAAGCCTTTCGTGACCCACCACAACGCGCTGGACATGGAAATGTTCCTGCGCATCGCGCCCGAGCTCTATCTCAAGCGCTTGATCGTCGGCGGTTTCGAACGCGTCTTCGAAGTCAACCGCAACTTCCGCAACGAAGGGGTCAGCCCGCGCCATAACCCCGAATTCACCATGATGGAGTTCTACGCCGCGTACACCGATTACCGCTGGCTCATGGACTTCACGGAGCAATTGATCCGCCAGGCGGCGGTTGCCGCCACGGGCAGCGCGGTGTTGACCTACCAGGGGCGCGAGCTGGATCTCGGCCAGCCGTTCGATCGCCTGACCATCTGCGAGGCCATCCTGAAGTACGCGCCGGACTATACCCAGGCGCAATTGGACGACGCGGCCTTCCTGCGCGCGGAACTGAAGAAGCTGAAAGTCGACGTGGACTCCGCCCCGCTGTCCCGCGCCGGGCTGGGAGCGCTGCAGCTCGCGCTTTTCGAGGAAACGGCCGAAGCGCTGCTGTGGAATCCCACCTACATCGTCGACTATCCGGTGGAAGTCTCGCCGCTGGCACGGGCGTCCGACTCGCGTCCCGGCATCACGGAACGCTTCGAACTGTTCATCACGGGCCGTGAAATCGCCAACGGCTTCTCGGAACTGAACGACCCGGAAGACCAGGCCGAACGCTTCCGCGCCCAGGTCGAGGCCAAGGACGCCGGCGACGAGGAAGCGATGTACTACGACGCCGACTACATCCGCGCGCTCGAATACGGCATGCCGCCGACCGGCGGTTGCGGCATCGGCATCGACCGGCTGGTCATGCTGCTGACCGACAGCCCGAGCATACGCGACGTCATTCTGTTCCCCCACCTGCGGCGCGAAGACTGATTCCGGCGGCATCGCGCAGCGCGACGGCTTGCGCCCAGCGCCGCGCCACCGCCGGGGACGTCGCGCACGCGGCGACCCGCGTGACCACGCGCACCGCCCGCTCGAGCAGCTGGATATCGGCCTCGTGCTGGCGTGCGACGTGCGGGTCCTCGAAGAAAATCACCCGCTGGCACTGGCGCTCCAGTACGAGCTCCGCGATCTGCGCGTCCCCGCCCAAAGGCCCGCTAAGGTAGCGATGCGTCCACGGCCGGTCCCTGGGCCAACCGCGCGACCACGCCAGGTCGTTCAAGCGGCCACCTGTCGTGCCCGTGGCGACCCGCCTGCGAAAGCGTGACAGGATATCGAAATGCTCGTCCGCGAAGGCCACCATCTCGTCCTTCAGCGCATCGTGCGCGACCAATGCCAGGGTCTGCGCCGCAAAGTCGAATAGCTCGGACGCGCCTGGATCCGGGGCCAGCCCCGCATGCAACCGCTCCACTTCCACCCACTCGCGCGCCCCGGCCAACGTGGAGATAAAAGGCTTGCCGTGCGTCACGCACTGGCGCTTCAGGGCTTGTGCCTCCGGAAACACGGAAGACGGGTCGACCGGATCGATAAGATAGATCGCCCCATCGAAAGGGACGGTTCCATCGCGGCCTTCCGTTACCCGGGCAACCAGCTTCATCAGCCCGCCCTCGCGGCCGTAGGGATAGCGGATCAGGCCGGCATAGCCCTGGAGCATACCCTCGCGGGAGATCGCGTCATGAGTGCGCCCGACGGTATACAGGTGCATGCCCAGCTCGCGGATGCTGGCCGAACAGGCGCGCAGCCAATCGAAGAGTATGGCGTCGGGGGTCTCGTGATGCAGCCTGTTGGCGGCCAGGCCGAAATGCAGGATGGAATTGGACATGGCGGACAATGGAAAACGGGGCAGCTACGGATAATACCGCCGCCGCCCCGCTCTTACTGTGTCAGCCGTGTAGAACTTCAGGCCGCTTCGTCGATCCAGGCCTGCTGGATCGCTTCCAGGATTTTCTCGCCACAGTGCTTGGGATCGTCGTCAAAATCCGGCAGTGCCAGTACCAGGTCGCGCAGCGCCGTGAAACGGACCTGGGCCGGATCGATATCCGGATGCCCATCGGCCAGCGCCGCCGCGATATCGTGAATATCGGTCCACTTCATCAGTGGTTCTCCTTGGCGTGATTGATGGTGTAGCGCGGGATCTCGACCGTGACGTCCTGGCCGGCAAGCTTGGCCTGGCAGGACAGGCGCGAGGTCGATGTCAGGCCCCAGGCCTTGTCGAGCAAATCCTCTTCCATATCGCTGGCCTCGCCCAGCGATTCGTACCCTTGGCGCACAATCACGTGGCAGGTGGTACACGCACACGATAGCTCGCAGGCATGTTCGATCTCGACCTCGTGATCCAGCAGGACACGGCAGATCGACACCCCACTGGGGGCATCCTCGATGACTTTACCTTCGGGACAAACATCGGGATGCGGCAATACGGTCAGTTTCGGCATGATGGCAACAGATATAAACGACCCGTCAGGTCAACTCATCGAGCTTGCGGCCAGACAGCGCCCGGCGGATGCTGCGGTCCATGCGGTTCGCCGCGAAGGACTCCGTCGATTCGGATAATTCATGCACCGCGGCGCGCACCTCGTCGACGTTCTCACTGTCGCGCGCGGCCTCGGCGCGTTCCAATGCCGCATCCACGCGCTCGCGCTCCGACGGCTCCAGCAGATCGCCATCGACGGCCAGCGCCGCGCGTACCGATTCCGCCAATTGGCGCGCCTCTACCTGCTGTTCGCGCAGCATGCGCGCCCGCGCATCGGCATCCGCCTGGTCGATGCTGTCGGCCAGCATCCGGGTGATCTCATCGTCGGAGAGCCCGTAGGAGGGTTTCACCGTCACGGAGGATTCCACGCCCGTGCTCTGCTCGCGGGCGGTCACGCTAAGCAGGCCATCGGCGTCGACCTGGAAGGTCACGCGGATGCGCGCGGCACCCGCCACCATGGGGGGAATACCGCGCAATTCGAACCGCGCCAGCGAGCGGCAGGCGGATACGAGCTCGCGTTCGCCCTGCACCACGTGGATGCTCATCGCGCCCTGGCCATCCTTGAAGGTGGTGAATTCCTGAGCACGCGCAACGGGGATGGTGCTGTTGCGCGGGATGATGCGTTCGACCAGCCCTCCCATCGTTTCCAGCCCCAGGGACAGCGGAATGACGTCCAGCAGCAGCCAGTCCTCGCCCGGCGCGCGATTGCCCGCCAGCAGGTTGGCCTGCAGCGCCGCACCCAGCGCCACCACTTGATCGGGATCGAGATCGGTAAGCGGCGGTTGGCCGAACAGCTCGCCCACGGCGCGGCGTACCACCGGCATACGGGTGGCGCCCCCCACCATGACCACCCCTCGCACCTGCGCGGTCGTCAGGTCGGCATCGCGCAACGCGCGGCGCGCACAGGCCAACGTACGCTCGATCAATGGCGCGGCAAGGCTCTCGAACTGGTCCCGCGTCAGCGGCGCATCCACCGCGGTTCCATCCTGCAGCTGGAAACTTACCGTGGTTTCCGTCGCGTCGGACAAGCGTTCGCGGGCCGCTCGCGCGGCCACCAACAAGGCGCGCCGGTCGTGGCGGGACCAGCGGTCCGAATCCGCCACGGCTGCCATGACGCGCTGGGCGATCAAGGCATCGAAATCGTCGCCACCCAGGGCGGTGTCGCCGCCCGTGGCAACGACTTCGAATACGCCCTTGGTCAGCCGCAGTATGGAAACGTCGAACGTGCCGCCCCCCAGGTCGTACACCGCATATACGCCTTCCGAGGCATTCTCCAACCCGTAGGCGATGGCGGCGGCCGTGGGTTCGTTCAACAAGCGGAGTACATTCAGCCCGGCCAGGCGCGCCGCGTCGCGGGTGGCTTGCCGCTGGGCATCGTCGAAGTAAGCGGGAACCGTGATCACCGCGCCCACCAGCTCGTCGCCCAGCGCCGCCTGTGCCTGGGCGCGCAGGCGCGCCAGGATCTGCGCCGACGCTTCCACCGGGCTGATATCGCCCTGCGCGGTGCGCAGGCGCACCATGCCCGGCGCATCGACGAAATCGTAGCCTGCACCGGATGCACGTGCCTCGTCGGCCGTACGCCCCATGAAGCGCTTCACCGACACGATGGTATTGGAGGGGTCTTCGGCCTGGGCGGCCAGGGCCTCATGGCCGACGACGGGTTCGCCGTGCGCAAGATACCGCACCGCCGAAGGCAACAGCGCGCGGCCATCCTCGTCCCGCAGAACCTCCGGCACGCTGCTGCGTACCGTGGCGACCAGCGAGTTCGTCGTGCCCAGGTCTATCCCGACCGCAAGCTTGCGTTCGTGCGGCGCGGGAGATTCACCCGGTTCAGAAATCTGCAGTAAAGCCATGGTTGGGATTTATAAGTGTGTGAATGGCGGCAGACCCGCTGCCGGCCCGTCCGGCGGTGGAGGACACCTAGTCGGTGGCCTGGGCCAGTTCCTGGAGCAGTTTGCGCACGAACATCCATTCGCGGATCTTCGTGGCGGCGCCGGCCGGGTCGTTCTGATCGTCCAGCAGGCGGGACACCTCTCGCTGAAAGGCCGCCTCCGCGTCCTGCAGCTCGGCGCGCAGCGTACTGGTGGCCGTCCCCGCCCCGCCCTGCTCGCGCACGTCGTCCAGCATCTCGCGCCAAGTCATTTGCTGCATCAGGAAATCGGCGTCCATGGACGTATTGCTTTCCGTCTGCAGATCGACCCCGGCCTGTTCGCACAGGTAGCGCGCCCGCAGCAAAGGATCGCGCAATTGCCGGTATGCCTCGTTCGCGCGGGCCGACCATTGCATCGCCACCCGCCGTTCGGCCGGGGACGCTGTCGCATAGCGATCGGGGTGCACCCGGGCCGCGACGGCGCGCCACGCCTGTTCGAGCGCTCCGGCATCGATCTGGAACCGCGCCGGCAGGCCGAACAGCGAAAAATGATCGTCGACGGCTGCCAAGGCTTACACCGTGAAAGACTCGCCGCAGCCGCAGGTCGCCTTCTCGTTGGGATTGTGGAACTTGAACCCTTCGTTCAACCCTTCGCGGGCATAGTCGAGCTCGGTTCCATCGATATACGCCAGGCTTTTCGGGTCGACGAACACCTTCACTCCATGGCTTTCGAAGACCTGGTCGGCGACATCCGGCTCATCCACGTATTCCAGCTTGTATGCCATACCGGAACAGCCGGTGGTCCTGACGCCCAGGCGCAAGCCCACCCCTTTGCCGCGGCGCTGCAGATATCGGCTGATGTGGTTCGCCGCTTGAGGAGTCAGCGTGACGGCCATATCAGCTCCGCGTGTGCTTTTCTTTGTAATCCTTGACGGCCGCCTTGATCGCGTCTTCCGCCAGGATGGAACAGTGGATCTTCACGGGCGGCAGGGCCAGCTCTTCGGCGATCTGCGTATTGCGGATACTCATCGCCTCGTCCAGCGTCTTGCCCTTGACCCATTCGGTCACGAGCGAACTGGAAGCAATGGCCGAGCCGCAGCCGTAGGTCTTGAACCGCGCGTCTTCGATGACGCCGCTGGCATTGACCTTGATCTGCAGCTTCATCACGTCGCCACAGGCCGGCGCACCGACCATGCCGGTGCCGACGGAAGCGTCGCCCTTTTCGAAAGAGCCCACGTTACGCGGGTTTTCGTAGTGATCCAGAACTTTTTCGCTATATGCCATGATTTTTCTCCACTTCGCCAGGCGAAGGTATTTCTAACAGGAGGGCGCCGTGCGGCCGGCGTCCCGCCGGTGTGTCTATCAGTGCGCCGCCCACTGCACGCTATTCAAATCGACGCCTTCCTTGGCCATTTCCCACAAGGGCGACATATCGCGCAACTTGCCGACCCGTTTCTTCAGCAGATCGACCGTGAAGTCGATTTCCTGTTCGGTCGTGAAGCGGCCGATCGTAAAGCGGATGGAGCTATGCGCCAACTCATCGTTGCGGCCCAGCGCGCGCAGCACGTAAGACGGCTCCAGGCTGGCGGACGTACAGGCCGACCCGCTCGACACAGCCAATTCCTTCACGGCCATGATCAGCGACTCGCCTTCCACGTAATTGAAACTGACATTCAGGTTGTGCGGCACGCGGCGGTCCATGTCGCCGTTCAGATAGACCTCTTCGATCTCCGACAGGCCGGCCCAGAGGCGGTCTCGCAACATGCGGATGCGTTCGTTTTCCGTGCCCATTTCTTCGCGCGCCAGCCGGAAGGCTTCACCCATCCCGACGATC
Source organism: Bordetella genomosp. 11 (assembly GCF_002261215.1). Classification (NCBI taxonomy): domain Bacteria; kingdom Pseudomonadati; phylum Pseudomonadota; class Betaproteobacteria; order Burkholderiales; family Alcaligenaceae; genus Bordetella; species Bordetella genomosp. 11. Next base: position 2,302,159 of record NZ_NEVS01000004.1, read on the forward strand.
TGGTGCGTGGGCAGCGTGCCCGAGCGAAAACCGCGTTCGTGGCCACCGCCATGCATCTGCGCCTCGATCCGCACCCGCGGCTTGCGCCGCACATACAAGGCGCCGATACCCTTGGGACCATAGGTCTTGTGGGCGGAGAACGACATCAGGTCGACCTTGAGTTTTTGCAGGTCGATTTCCACCTTGCCGGTCGCCTGCGCGGCGTCGACATGGAAAATGATATTGCGTTCGCGGCAGATCTCGCCCAGGGTTTCGATATCCTGGATGACGCCGATTTCGTTATTGACCATCATCACCGACACCAGCACCGTGTCGGGCCGCAAGGTCGCCTTGAACACGTCCAGGTCGATCAATCCGTTATCCATCACGTCGAGGTACGTGACTTCGAACCCCTGGCGCTCCAGTTCACGCGTGGTATCCAGAACAGCCTTGTGCTCTGTCTTGACCGTAATGATGTGCTTGCCGCGTTCCTTATAGAAATTCGCGGCGCCCTTGATCGCCAGGTTGTCCGATTCGGTGGCACCCGACGTCCAGATAATCTCGCGGGGATCGGCATTCACCAGTTTGGCGACTTCCTCGCGGGCGCGTTCCACCGCATCCTCCGCTTCCCAGCCTATCGAATGGCTGCGCGAAGCGGGGTTGCCGAAGTTTTCGTACAGCCACGGCACCATTTTTTCCACCACGCGCGGATCGACGGGCGTCGTGGCGGAATAGTCGAGGTAAATGGGACGGTTGGTCATGTTCGTACAGCTCCTGGTTTTCTTATACGGTGGCGGACGCGCCCGGCTGCGCCGCGCTGGTACATGGGCTGACAACGCCGGCACCGTTGGTCATGCGGTTGACTCGCACCGTGCCGTTTTGCGCCTGGTTATTCGCTTCCTGAAGCTGGCGGACACGCTGCTGGTCCACAAGGTCCTGCAAGGACACGGAATCCAGGTAGTCGACCATCTTGCGATTAAGGGTGGCCCAGAGCTCGTGCGTCATGCACTTTCCGGATTTGCCATCCTTGCCGCTCGTACAGTCCTGCTTGCCGCCACAACTGGTGGCGTCCAGCGGCTCGTCGACGGCGAAAATGATGTCGGCGACCGTAACATTACGGGCCAGTCGCGCCAGGGAGTACCCGCCACCCGGACCACGCACGCTGTCGACCAGTTCGTGGCGCCGCAGCTTGCCGAACAGTTGTTCCAGGTAGGAAAGGGAGATGTTTTGGCGCTGGCTGATGGCCGCCAGCGTAACCGGCCCGCTGTGCTGACGCATGGCGAGGTCGATCATGGCGGTCACGGCGAAACGTCCTTTAGTAGTCAGCCGCATATCGAGGTTTCCTGTTTAGCCAGTAGGCCCGGCAAGCCGGGATCCAATACCTGAGTAATTGCCTCAAGTATAGCCTATTCCCGACTAATTTGCTATGAAACCCTGCGGCCGATAGGGCCGGGAAGCAGGCCGGCACGAGGGCGGGCCCGGGCGGAACGCCCTGCCGGACGGACCGTTAAAAAACCGCCCGGGGGCGGCTTAAACAACGGGGACAACGGGGACAACGGTAACAACGACAACACGGACAAGGCACCGCGATCGTCCATGCCCCGCCAGCGAGGCTGGCACCCCAAAAATGACACCGGACGCCACTAAGGCGACCGCACGAATCCCCGGCTAGACGTACAACTGCCCACCGAAAAGGCGGGCAGTCGCTCTACCATGGGGTGGCGCCAGCCAGAGCTGACGCAAACCCCGTGAATCAAGCCGCCTGGTATTGGGTGGCGCGCTTGCGCACCAACTCCAGCACGCCCTGACAGGCGTCTTCCAGGTAGTCGAGTACCTTGCCGAAACCTTCGGGGCCGCCATAGTAAGGATCGGGAACCGTGGCTTCCTCGAACTCGTTGGCGAACCGCATCAGTAACATCAGCTTGTGCTGGTAAGCCTTCGGACACTGCTGTTGCAGCGCAGAAAGGTTTTCCCAGTCCATCGCCAGAATGAGATCGAATTCACGGAAATCGTCGGGCGTGACCTGACGCGCCTCGCAATGCGTGATTTCATAGCCGCGCTTCCGGGCAGCGGCCTGAGCCCGGGCATCTGGGGCTTCGCCAATATGGAAGGCATGCGTACCGGCGGAATCTATCCGCACGACATCGCCCAGCCCGGCATCATTGACCAGCCGGCGGAACACGCCTTCTGCGCTCGGCGAGCGGCAGATGTTGCCCATGCAAACGAAAAGTACCTTGGTCATCATGCTTGATAGTCTGCGGGAAAACCCGCAAGGAGGCAAGCTTTTTTTCAGTACAAAGGCACTATCCGGACAAAAGTCAAACGACTAAAAAATCCAGCCGATTTAGGGACTTATAGGGTAAACCTAATAATGCTATTGAACATCCCTAAATCAATTCCGGCACCAATTCAATGGTAGGCGACGCGGCGTTGCAACACGAAATCATGTCGGCGCCATGTCACCGCCGTGACACGGCTGCGACAGCGGTACCGCATGCGGATTTCCGCTCCGGCGCGCCCGCCTTCCGATCGACAACAAAAAGGGACGGTTAGCGCGCACCGTCCAGCAGCACCCGCTCCTTCAAGGCATTCAGCGCGTCGCGGGCCGCCGCGGCCTGCTCGAACTCGAGATTGCGGGCGTGATCCATCATCAGCTTCTCCAGGCGGCGGATTTCCCGCGCCAGCGCTTTTTCGTCGGTCAACAATTCCGCAGGCAGCGCGTCCTCGACCGTCGAGTGATGGACAGGCGCCACGACGCCATCGATCAGCTCCCTGACGGCCTTCTGCACCCCCTTGGCGGTAATCCCGTGCTCCAGATTGAACTCCTCCTGCTTTTTGCGCCGGCGTTCGGTTTCGCCGATGGCGCGATGCATGGAATCGGTTATCCGGTCCGCATAGAGAATGGCCCGGCCATTCAGGTTCCGTGCCGCCCGTCCGATTGTCTGGATCAGACTGCGCTCCGAGCGCAGGAAACCCTCTTTGTCGGCATCCAGGATGGCAACGAGCGACACCTCCGGGATATCCAGCCCTTCGCGCAACAGGTTGATGCCCACCAGTACGTCGAACGTGCCCAGCCGAAGGTCCCGGATAATCTCGACACGCTCCACGGTATCGATATCCGAATGCAGATAACGCACCCGGACGCCGTGTTCGGCCAGGAAGTCGGTCAGGTCTTCGGCCATGCGCTTGGTCAGCGTCGTGACAAGCACCCGGTCGGACTGCGCCACGCGCAGCTTGATCTCGCCCAGCAGGTCGTCCACCTGCGTATGCGCGGGACGCACTTCCACGATGGGGTCCACCAGACCGGTCGGGCGCACCACCTGCTCGACGACATTGTCGGAGTGTTCCTTCTCGTAGGCGGACGGGGTCGCGGACACGAACACGCACTGCCGCATGCGCGCTTCGAATTCCTGCAGTTGCAACGGCCGATTATCCAAGGCGGAGGGCAAGCGGAAGCCGTACTGCACCAGGGTTTCCTTGCGCGAGCGGTCGCCGCGGTACATCCCGCTCAACTGGCCGATGGTGACGTGGCTTTCGTCGATGAACATCAGCGCATCGCCCGGCAGGTAGTCGATCAGCGTAGGCGGCGGCTCGCCCGGCGCGGCACCGGACAAGTGCCGGGAATAATTTTCGATCCCCTTGCAAAAGCCGAGTTCCTGGAGCATTTCCAGATCGAAACGTGTGCGTTGCTCCAGACGCTGGGCCTCGACGAGCTTGCTTTGCGACGTGAAGAACTGCACGCGTTCGCGCAGCTCTTCCTTGATCGTTTCGATGGCCCGCAGCACCGTATCGCGCGGCGTGACGTAATGCGACCCGGGATAAACGGTAAACCGCGGGACCTTCTGGCGCACCTTGCCTGTCAAGGGGTCGAACAGCTCCAGGGTTTCGACTTCGTCGTCGAACAACGTCAGGCGCAGCGCAAGTTCCGCGCTTTCCGCCGGGAAGATGTCGATGGTTTCGCCTCGGACGCGGAATGCGCCGCGCGTGAAGTCCGCATCGTTGCGCGTGTACTGCATGGCCACCAGGCGCGCCAGGATTTCGCGTCGCGAGATGCGGTCGCCGGTGCGCAAAATGAGCACCATGGCATGGTAATCGCCCGGGTTGCCGATACCGTAGATGCACGAGACCGTCCCGACGATGACCGTGTCGCGCCGCTCGAGCAGGCTTTTGGTGGCTGACAGCCGCATCTGCTCGATATGCTCGTTGATCGACGAGTCTTTCTCGATGAACAGATCGCGCGTCGGCACATAGGCCTCGGGCTGGTAGTAGTCGTAGTAGGAAACGAAATACTCGACGGCATTCTTGGGAAAGAATTCGCGCATTTCGGCGTACAGCTGCGCGGCCAGGGTTTTATTGGGCGCCAGAACCAGCGCGGGACGGCCCAGCCTGGCGATCATGTTCGCCATCGTGTACGTCTTCCCCGAACCGGTCACGCCGAGCAGGGTCTGGTACATCAAGCCGTCCCGCACGCCGTCCACCAGCGCGCCGATCGCGCCGGGCTGGTCGCCCGCCGGGGGATAGGGCTGGTAGAGCTGGAACGGGCTGTCCGGAAATTCGACGAATCCAGGTGCGGTCATGCTAGACTGTCTCAGGGTAAACCCCCCATTATCCGCCGCATGTCCGGCCGCGTCCACCTACCCTTCTTCACGATCCGATGACCTCCCTTTTCCAAAACGTCGAATTGGCCCCGCGCGATCCCATCCTTGGGCTGAATGAGCAGTACAACGCAGATACCCGGCCGGGCAAGGTGAATCTGGGCGTAGGGGTGTACTACGACGATAACGGGCGTATTCCGCTTTTGTCCGCGGTGCGCAAGGCGGAAATCGCGCGCATCGAAGCAGCTGCCGCGCGCGGCTACCTGCCGATCGAAGGCATCGCGGCGTATAACAAAGGCGCGCAGGCGCTGCTGCTGGGCGCGGATTCGCCCTTGTCGGCGGCTGGCCGCGTGTTGACCACGCAAGCCCTGGGCGGCACTGGCGCGCTGAAGATCGGCGCCGATTTCCTGCATCAGCTGCTGCCTCAGTCGAAGGCCTACATCAGCGATCCCAGCTGGGAAAACCACCGGGCACTGTTCGAACGGGCCGGCTTCCAGGTCGAAACCTACCCGTACTATGACCCGGCAACCCACGGCCTGAACTTCGAAGGCATGCTTGCCGGTCTGAAGGCGATGCCGGCGCGCAGCGTGGTCGTGCTGCACGCCTGCTGCCACAACCCCACCGGCGTGGATCCCACGCCGGAGCAATGGCAGCAGATCGCCAATGTCGTCAAGGAGCGCGACCTGGTTCCCTTCCTGGACATCGCTTACCAGGGGTTCGGGGCAGGCCTGCAGGAAGATGCCGCGGTCGTACGTCTTTTCGCCGGCATGGACATGACGGTGTTCGTCAGCTCGTCATTTTCCAAGTCCTTCTCGCTGTATGGCGAACGCGTCGGCGCGCTGACGGTGATCTCCGGCAGCAAGGACGAAGCGACACGCGTGCTCAGCCAGCTCAAGCGCGTCATCCGTACCAACTACTCGAATCCGCCCACGCATGGCGGCACCGTCGTCTCCACCGTGCTGAATACGCCTGAACTCTTCACGCTGTGGGAGCAGGAACTGGGCAGCATGCGCGAGCGCATTCGACTGATGCGGCGCCAACTGGTCGAAAAGATCAAGGAACAGGGTGTGCAGCAGGACTTCAGCTTCGTCCTGCAGCAGCGCGGCATGTTCTCGTATTCGGGGTTGACCGCGGCCCAGGTCGATCGCCTGCGCGAAGAACACGGCATCTATGCGATCTCCAGCGGGCGGATTTGCGTGGCGGCGCTCAACAGCCAGAACATCGATGCCGTCGCCAAGGCGATCGCGGCGGTACTGAAGGGCTAAGACCCGCAGCTTGCGAAAACGGAATGGGGCCTGAGGGCCCCATTCTTTTTACGAGCGCCAAGCCCGTAAAGCGCGATAGCCCCTTGCGTTTTGAAGCTGCGTCCCCCAAAATGCGGAGCTGTATATCCATACAGGGAAGCAGGAACCCGCAAATGGCCAGCAAACTTACCGAACGCCAACAGCAAATCCTCGACCTCATACGCCAGGCGGTCGCCAGTACGGGGTTTCCGCCCACTCGCGCGGAAATTGCCCAGGCATTGGGGTTCCGCTCGCCGAACGCGGCGGAAGACCATCTGAAAGCCCTGGCCCGCAAAGGCGCGATCGAGCTGACTGCCGGTGCGTCCCGCGGCATCCGCCTGAAGGATCCGCGCCATGAAGGCGGGCAAGCCATGCTGCCCATCCCTTCCCTTGCCCAGCTCATGCTGCCGCTCGTAGGGCGGGTAGCGGCGGGCAGCCCCATCCTGGCCGCCGAACATGTCGAACGGGACGTGGGCGTGGACCCCGCCCTGTTCACGCAGCGTCCGGACTATCTGCTCAAAGTGCGGGGAATGAGCATGCGCGATATCGGCATCCTCGACGGCGACCTGCTGGCCGTCAAAAAAGCCAGCGAAGCCCGCGAAGGCCAGATCGTGGTAGCCCGGATCGATGAAGACGTCACGGTAAAACGGCTGCACCGCGAAGGCGGCCGCATCGAACTCCTGCCGGAAAACCCGGATTTCCAGCCCATCGTTGTCCAGCCCGGTCAGGAATTCGCCCTGGAAGGCATCGCGGTCGGACTGATTCGTATCCAGGCGCTGCACTGAAAAGCAAAGGGCCTGACAGCTTGCGCTGCAGGCCCTTGCGAACAAGGCACGGCGACGAGGTCAGTGCTTGATGACCGGGTCGACCGATTCCGTCGCGGGTGCCGGCGTCACCAGCGGCTTGTCCTTGGCTTCCTCTTCCGAAATCGCCTCGGGCATGCGTTCCAGCGCACGTTCCAGCACCTTGTCGATCCAGCGAACCGGCACGACCTCCAGCTGATTCTTCACGTTGTCGGGAATCTCAGCCAGATCCTTGACGTTTTCCTCGGGGATCAGCACGGTCTTGATGCCACCCCGATGCGCGGCAAGCAACTTTTCCTTCAAACCGCCAATGGCCAGCACTTCCCCACGCAGCGTGATTTCGCCTGTCATGGCCACGTCCGCGCGCACCGGGATGCCCGACAAGGCCGACACCATGGCAGTGGTGATGGCGATACCCGCGGACGGACCGTCCTTGGGCGTCGCGCCTTCCGGCACGTGGACGTGCATATCGCGCTTTTCGAAAACGCTGTCGGCAAAGCCCAGCCGGCGAGCGCGCGACCGCACGACCGTACGTGCCGCCTCGACGGATTCCTTCATCACGTCGCCCAGTGAACCCGTGCGCTGGATGGCGCCTTTACCAGGCATATCGGCGACTTCGATGGTCAGCAGATCGCCGCCCACCTCGGTCCAGGCCAGGCCTGTAACTTGGCCAACCTGGTTTTCTTTCTCCGCCATGCCGAAGTTATAGCGGCGCACGCCCAGGTAATCGTTCAGGTTCTCTGACGTCACGGCGATAGGCTTCGCCTCGCCTTTGCCGTCGGCCTTCGACTTGGCATCACGCTCCGTCAGCAGTTGCTTGACCACCTTGCGGCAGATCTTGCCGACCTCGCGCTCCAGCGCTCGCACACCGGCTTCCCGCGTGTAGTAGCGGACGATATCGCGCAAAGCCGATTCGTCGATCGTCAGTTCCGCTTCCTTCAGCCCGTTGTTCTTCAACAGCTTGGGAATCAGGTGGTCGCTGGCGATGTGAACCTTCTCGTCTTCGGTATAGCCGGACAGACGGATGACTTCCATCCGGTCCAGCAGTGCCGGGGGGATGTTCAGCGTATTGCTGGTCGCCACGAACATCACGTCCGACAGATCGAAGTCCACCTCGACGTAGTGATCCTGGAACGTATGGTTCTGTTCCGGATCCAGCACCTCCAGGAGGGCGGACGAAGGATCGCCACGGAAGTCCATGCCCAGCTTGTCGATCTCGTCCAGCAGGAACAAGGGGTTGCGGACACCCACCTTGCTCATGTTTTGCAGGATCTTGCCGGGCATCGAGCCGATATAGGTACGACGGTGACCACGGATCTCGGCTTCGTCGCGCACGCCGCCCAACGCCATGCGGACGAACTTGCGGTTCGTCGCCTTGGCGATGGACTGCCCCAGCGAAGTCTTGCCCACGCCCGGAGGACCGACCAGGCACAGGATGGGCGCTTTTACCTTGTCGACGCGTTGCTGGACGGCAAGGTATTCAAGGATGCGTTCCTTGACCTTGTCCAAGCCGTAGTGATCGTCATCGAGTACGGTTTCGGCGTTCCCGATAGAGTTATTGACCTTGCTCTTCTTGCGCCACGGCAGATTGATCAGCGTGTCGATATAGTTGCGCACCACCGTTGCCTCGGCGGACATCGGCGACATCAGCTTGAGCTTCTTCAGCTCGGCATCGGCCTTTTTGCGCGCTTCCTTGGGCATGCGGGCGGCGACGATTTTCTTCTCGAGTTCCTCGATATCGGCGCCCTCTTCGCCTTCGCCCAGTTCTTTCTGGATGGCCTTTACCTGTTCATTCAGGTAATAGTCGCGCTGGCTCTTTTCCATCTGCTTTTTGACGCGGCCGCGAATCCGCTTCTCGACTTGCAGGATGTCGATTTCGGTTTCCAGCTGCGTGAGCAGCCCTTCCAGGCGCTCGGCCGTGCCGAAGATTTCCAGCATCTTCTGCTTCTGCTCGAGCTTCAGCGGCAGATGCGCGGCAATGGTGTCGGCCAGCCGGCCGGCATCGTCGATTCCGGCCAGGGAGGTCAGGATCTCAGGCGGAATCTTTTTGTTCAGCTTCACATACTGCTCGAACTGCGCAACGATGGCGCGTCGCAGGGCCTCGGTCTCCGAGCCCTGGATGGGGTCGAGCTGGATGGGTACGACTTCGCACGTGAAGTGCGATTCGACATCGTCCACCCGGGTGATGCGAGCGCGCTGCGCGCCTTCGACCAGCACTTTTACAGTACCGTCGGGCAGCTTCAACATCTGGAGGATGCCTGCCACGCAGCCAATTTCGTAGACGTCCTCCGGAGAGGGATCATCCTTGCCGGCGGACTTCTGGGCGACCAGCATGATGCTCTTGCCGGCTTCCATCGCCACTTCAAGCGCGCGTATGGAACGGGGACGTCCGACGAATAGCGGGATGACCATGTGCGGGAACACCACGACGTCGCGCAGCGGCAACAGCGGGAGGTCGATGGGTTCGGAAGGCAGGGTCTGAGTGCCAGACATAAAGAATTCCTTGGGATGACTCAACGTATCGGCGATGCGGCGGAAAATGCGGTGGCGAGGTCCCGTCTAATCGTCAGCTACGTCTGATATGGGAACAATAGCCGAAAAATCAAGCTTCCGGCTGTCGGCCGCGAAAACCCCGAAAGACCCGCCTCCCGAGGCGGGTTTTCGCGGAATCAGGCCGCGGCGTCCCTGACTTCGCCCCGATCCGGCTTCGATGCCTGCGCGGCATCATCCGCATAGATGAGCAAAGGCTGACCATCGCCATCGATGACGTTCTCGTCGAGCACGACGCGACTGACATTGCCGAGCGAGGGCAGCTCGTACATCGTATCCAGCAGCGCGGACTCGAGGATGGACCGCAATCCACGTGCCCCCGTCTTGCGCTTGAGCGCCTTGCGGGCGACGGCACGCAAGGCGGCGGGACGCACGTCCAATTCAGCGCCTTCCATGGCAAACAGCTTCTGGAACTGCTTGACCAGCGCATTCTTGGGTTCGGTAAGGATTTGCACCAGGGCCGCTTCATCCAGCTCGCCGAGCGTCGCCACCACGGGCAAACGGCCGACGAGTTCAGGGATCAGGCCGAACTTGATGAGGTCTTCCGGCTCCGCTTCGCGGAACAATTCCCCCACGCCGCGTTCGGACTTGGCGCGCACCGACGCGGAAAAGCCGATGCCGGATTTCTCCGTACGATCGCGGATGACCTTTTCCAGCCCGTCGAAGGCGCCCCCGACGATGAACAGGATATTGGTCGTATCGACCTGGACAAAATCCTGGTTGGGATGCTTGCGGCCGCCCTGCGGGGGCACGGACGCGACCGTGCCTTCGATCAGCTTGAGCAAGGCCTGCTGGACGCCCTCGCCCGATACGTCGCGGGTGATGGACGGGTTGTCCGATTTGCGAGAGATCTTGTCGATTTCGTCGATGTAGATAATCGCACGCTGCGCCTTTTCAACTTCATAGTTGCAGTTCTGGAGCAGCTTCTGAATGATGTTTTCCACGTCCTCGCCGACATATCCGGCTTCGGTCAGCGTGGTCGCGTCAGCCATGACAAAGGGCACATTCAACATGCGCGCCAAGGTCTGCGCCAACAATGTCTTGCCCGAACCGGTCGGACCCACCAGGAGGATATTGCTCTTGGAGAGCTCGACTTCGTCGCCCTTGAGCTCGCCGTGGCGGATGCGCTTGTAGTGGTTGTATACAGCAACTGCCAGCGTGCGCTTGGGGGTGTCCTGGCCGATCACGTACTGGTCCAGGAACTTCTTGATTTCAGTCGGGGTGGGCAATTCCGAGCGAATGGCGGCTCGCGCCGTCGCCTGCGCCTCTTCCCGAATAATATCGTTGCAAAGATCGATGCATTCGTCGCAGATGAACACGGAAGGGCCCGCGATCAATTTGCGGACTTCGTGCTGGCTCTTGTTGCAAAAAGAGCAATGCAGCACCTTCGCGTCTGCCGATCCCTTTTTTTCAGGCATATATATCTCTGGTGACGATGGGCGCCGCGCCTGCGCGCACCACCCATCCTACGCTGGCTTGAAATAGCGGCGGGAAGGAACCGGATCCGGGGACGCCTTAGCGATCCTCGGAACGCGAGGCCAGTACCTTGTCCACCAAGCCATACGATACCGCATCTTCCGCCGACATGAAGTTGTCGCGCTCCGTGTCCTGTTCGATGCGCTCTACCGGCTGGCCCGTGTTGTCCGCCAGGATGCGATTCAAGCGGGAACGCAGGTCCAGGATCTCGCGCGCCTGGATCTGGATATCGCTGGCCTGGCCCTGGGCGCCGCCCGAGGGCTGGTGAATCATGATGCGGGAGTTGGGCAGCGAATAACGCTTGCCCTTCTTCCCCGCGGCCAGCAGGAACGCGCCCATGCTGGCAGCCAGCCCCGTGCATAGCGTGGACACATCCGGCTTGATGAAATTCATCGTGTCGTAGATGGCCATGCCCGCATAAACGGAACCGCCCGGCGAGTTGATGTAGAAGGAAATGTCCTTGTCCGGATTTTCCGACTCCAGGAACAGCAACTGGGCCACCACAAGGTTGGCCGAATTGTCATTCACCGGGCCCACCAGGAATACGACGCGTTCCCGCAACAACCTGGAATAAATGTCGTATGCCCGTTCGCCGCGCCCGGACTGCTCGATCACCATGGGGATATACCCCAGGGCGGTCGGCGTCACGGACGAGCCGCCGTGCATCGACGCGTAGAAATCCGTAAATCTGTTCATCAAGCCATCCCCATCAACTGATCGAAAGGCACCTGCTCATCCGTGACCTTGGCTTTTTCCAGCACATAGGAAACGACATTGTCTTCCACGACGAGCGCTTCGATTTCAGCGCGGCGCTGCCGGTCGGCCAAATAATAGCTGACCACCTGCGCCGGCTCCTCGTAATTCTGGGCGAATTCCTCGATGCGCGCGCGGACCTGCTCCGGCTTGGCCTGCAATTGGGCGTCCTTGACGAGCTCGGACACCAGCAGGCCCAGGCGCACGCGGCGCTCGGACTCGGTGCTGAAGGCTTCGGGCGGAATCGGCACGGAATCGGCGTTCGGCAGACCGCGCTGCTTGAGTTCTTCACGGGCAGCCGCCACACGGCTGCTGACGTCGCTGTCCACCAGCGCGGTGGGCACATCGAACTTGGCTGCTTCGGCCAATGCATCCATGACGCTGTTCTTGGTGCGCACCAGCAAGCGGGTCTTGGCTTCGCGCTCGATGTTCTTGCGGATGTCGGCTTTCAGCTTTTCCACATCGCCTTCGGACTGGCCAAGCGACTTCGCGAATTCGCTGTCCACGGCCGGCAGCACGGCTTCGGCCACTTCCTTGACCGTGATGGTGAACTCCGCCGTCTTGCCGGCGACTTCCTTGCCCTGGTAGTCGGCCGGGAACGTCAGCGGAAACACCTTGGTGTCGCCCGCTTTCAGGCCCTTCGCCGCGGCTTCGAACTCGGGCAGCATGCGGCCCTGGCCCAGCACGAACGGGAACCCTTCGGCCTTGCCGCCTTCGAACGGCACGCCGTCGATCGTGCCGGCGAAGTCCAGCGTGACGCGGTCGCCGTCCTGCGCGGCACGGCCTTCGCGCGCCTCGTAGGTCGCGCGCTGCTTGCGCAGGACCTCGATGGTCTGGTCCACCTGGGCGTCGGTCACCGGGCTGTCATAGCGGGTCACCGACAGGCTGGCCAGGTCCGGCACGGAAATTTCGGGATAGACCTCGAACGTGGCGGAGAACGCCAGCGCGTCTTCCGCGACGCCTTCGGTCTTCGGTTCGATGGAAGGAGCGCCGGCGATACGCAACTTGGCGGAATCCACGGCCTGTTCGAACGCACGGCCCACCTGCGTGTTGATAACGTCGTAGCGAATGCCGGGGCCGTGGCTGCGCTCCAGCATGGCCATGGGCACTTTGCCGGGACGGAAGCCGGGCACCTTGGCGGTGCGCGCGACGCGCTTCAGCTGCGCCTGGACTTCTTTTTCGACGTCCGCCACGGACACGGACAGATCGACGCGGCGCTTCAGGCCGGAGAGGGTTTCAACCACAGGCTGCATTGAAAAGACCTATTTTGCGAGTGAAGGGAAGATGGGAATCAACCGGTCATTTTACCGGAAAGTCGTTTGCCCTCTTTCAAGCACCCGCCGCGGCGGGGGACGGATAACTTCGGGCGTTGATTCCACGTGATGGAGAAGCGTGCGGGCGCCGACGCGGCGGCACGGAAAGGCTGCTGTCAGCTTGATAAAATTCGCTCCCGTTCCGCATCGCGAGTCTTCATGCCCATGCAACCACGCGCCCCTGGCGACACCCCTCCCCGCCTGAGCACCATGGCGGCCCTTATCTTCAGTTCCCGCTGGCTGCAGTTGCCCTTGTATCTCGGCCTGATTGTCGCGCAAGGGGTTTACGTGCTGCTGTTCCTGAAGGAACTCTGGCACTTGGTCAGCCATGCGACGTCCTTCGGCGAACAGCAGATCATGTTGATCGTGCTCGGCCTGATCGACGTCGTCATGATTTCAAACCTGCTGGTCATGGTGATCGTGGGCGGTTACGAGACCTTCGTCTCGCGCCTGAGGCTGGAAGGGCATCCGGATCAGCCGGAATGGTTAAGCCATGTGAACGCCAGCGTGCTCAAGGTCAAACTGGCAATGGCCATCATCGGCATTTCGTCGATTCACCTGCTACGCACCTTCATCGAGGCCGGCGCGCTGGGCACCGCGGACGTCAAGTACACGGAAAGCGGCGTCATGTGGCAGACGATCATTCACTGCGTGTTCATTCTTTCAGCCATCGGCATCGCCTACGTGGACCGGCTTTTGGCGCCGCCGTCGCCGACCAAGGGCCACGCCGCGCATTGAATTCGGATGCGGACACAGGCTGCAAAAAGAGAAAGGCGTGTCCGACAGACACGCCTTTCAGTTGCTCCACCCGCCCACCGCGAGACGAGGGGATTCGCGGGGATCACCGCAGGGACCACGGCCGCCGCTGGCGCGGCGCGCAGCCCTACTTCAGAATCTGGATATTCATGGCGGCAGGACCCTTGGCGCCCTGGCCTACTTCGTAAGTGACGCGCTGGTTTTCCTGCAGCGTCTTGTACCCTTCCGTGCGAATCTGCGAGAAGTGCACGAACAGATCCTTGCTGCCATCGTCGGGAACGATAAAGCCGTATCCCTTTTCCGCGTTGAACCACTTGACGATGCCGGTTGCCATATTTGCCACCACCTGAGCTGATGAATAGAAAAAGATTTCGCTAGATTATCAAGGAAGGGAAACCGGCAACTACAGTACCTATGACGGCGACAGATAGAATTAAGACCACGTCGCTTGGATATCTCGCTGATCGAGTGTAATCGGGATTTTTTTTCCGGGTCAACCACGGCCCACCGAAAATAAGCAGTTGGCGTGGCTTGCGGCGGACCGACGTCGCAACGAAGCGCACGCCCGGCTTAATAGCCACAACTTTAGACTTTGTCCGATCGTGGAACCTTGACGAATGTCATATATCGGCGATTCGCGGAACGGGATATAGCACAGTCACCCGAACGCATCCTGGCGGCCCGCATCGACCGCGAACCAACCCCGCGATCAACCGTATGGCGGCGCCGGCCAGGCCCGGCCCGGCCATGAGGATCGAGAAGCCGTCCCGCACTTGCAACGCTTCTGCCGGCCGATTGCGGCCGAGACCTGCAACCTGACCCTGTTGTCGGGACCTGCAACGTGGTCGAACCTGCAACGTAGTCCTGCGGGACTTGGATCCCGGCCTTGGCCCGGATCTGCCACTCGGCCCGAAACAGCCCGCAACCCGTTGATTCTTATGGCTTTAAGCCCATCGGATGGGCCCACTGAATCAACGGGTTCAAAGAGTGGTGCGAAGGAGGGGACTCGAACCCCTACACCTGTTACGGCGTCAGGACCTAAACCTGGTGCGTCTACCAATTTCGCCACCTTCGCAAGCGGAGCCCGATATTGTAGCTTGCTTGTTAAAATCGCGCCCCATGAACCCCCGCCTCGATGCACTGCACCCCTACCCCTTCGAAAAACTCCGCCGCCTGATGGCTGATGCGGGCGCGCCGCCCAGTGGGCTGGCGCCCATCAACCTATCCATCGGCGAACCCAAGCACGACACGCCGGCCCGCGTCGCCCAGGCCATGGTACAGGCCCTGCCCGGCGGGCTGGCATCCTATCCCACGACCAAGGGCGAGACGCGTCTGCGGGAGGTCATCGCGCAATGGCTGGCCAAGCGCTACGGCATTGCCGCGCCCGATCCCGAGACCCAGGTCCTGCCCGTGCTCGGCTCGCGCGAGGCGCTGTTCTCCTTCGCCCAAACCGTTATCGACCCCACGGGCGATGACGTGGTGATCTGCCCGAATCCGTTCTATCAAATCTACGAAGGCGCCGCGCTGCTGGCCGGTGCCCAACCTTATTACGTCAACGCCGATCCCGACCGCAACTTCGGGCCGGACTGGAGCCAGGTTCCCGAGGAGGTGTGGCGCAAGACCCGCATGGTGTACGTATGCTCGCCCGGCAACCCGGCGGGCAACGTCATGACCATGGACGATTGGCGCGAGATCCTCGAATTGAGCGACCGCTACGGTTTCATCGTGGCTTCCGACGAGTGCTACTCGGAGATCTACCTGAACGAAACCCAGCCTCCACTGGGCGGATTGCAGGCCGCGCACGCACTGGGCCGTACCGACTATCGCAACCTGCTCGCCTTCTCCAGCCTGTCCAAGCGATCCAACGTGCCGGGCATGCGCTCGGGTTTCGTTGCCGGCGACGCCAGCCTTGTCGCCCGCTTCCTCCTTTACCGGACCTACCACGGCAGCGCGATGAGCCCCGTCGTGTCGGCCGCCAGCATCGCGGCCTGGACCGATGAGACCCATGTGCGAGAGAATCGCAGGCTTTACCGCGAGAAATTCGATGCGGTCGTGCCCATTCTGCAGCGCACGATGAGCGTCACGCGGCCCGCCGCGTCGTTCTATCTATGGGCCGCCACGCCGACACCCGATACGGATTTCGCGCGCGAGCTGTACGCCAGCACCGGGGTAACGGTACTTCCGGGCAGCTATCTCGCCCGCGACGCCCACGGCCGCAATCCCGGGCTGAACCGCATCCGCATGGCGCTGGTCGCCCCGTTGGCGCAGTGCGTCGACGCCGCCGAACGCATCGCCAATTTCGCCAAGACTGCTGTCTAACCCCTCAACCGTTGAAAAACATGACTCTCGACCTTCAAACAACCATCGAATACGCCTGGGAAGCCAGGGCCTCCCTGACGCCCACCGATGCCAGCGCGGAAATCCGCGAAGCCGTCGAACACACCATCGATGCCCTGGACACGGGTCGCCTGCGCGTGGCGGATAAAACGACGGGTGAATGGCTGGTGCATCAATGGATCAAGAAGGCGGTCCTGCTGTCGTTCCGCCTGCAAGAGAACGCCGTCATGGGCGAAGCCCCGCTGCAGTTCTACGACAAGGTGCCGCTGAAGTTCGCCGAATATGGCAACGCCGCGTTCCAGCACGGCGGCTACCGCGTGGTGCCGCCCGCCGTGGCGCGCCGTGGCGCCTTCATTGGCCGCAACGTGGTCCTGATGCCGTCGTACGTGAACCTGGGCGCCTATGTGGACGAAGGCACCATGGTCGATACCTGGGCCACCGTCGGATCGTGCGCGCAGATCGGCAAGAACGTCCATCTGTCCGGCGGCGTCGGCATCGGCGGCGTGCTGGAGCCGCTGCAGGCCAATCCCACCATCATCGAAGATAACTGCTTCATCGGCGCGCGCTCCGAAATCGTGGAAGGCGTCATCGTGGAAGAGAACTCGGTGCTCTCCATGGGTGTTTACCTGTCGCAAAGCACCAAGATCTTCGATCGCGCCACGGGCAAGATCACCTATGGTCGCATCCCGTCGGGTTCGGTGGTCGTGCCGGGGTCGCTGCCCGCGGCCGATGGTTCGCACAGCCTGTATTGCGCCGTGATCGTCAAGCGCGTGGACGCCCAGACCCGTGCGAAGACCAGCATCAATGATTTGCTGAGGGCGTAATGGCTGCAACCGCCGTACTCGACCTGGTCAAGGATCTGATCGCCCGCCCCTCGGTCACGCCGGCAGACTTCGACTGCCAGCGGATGCTGGCACTGCGGCTGGAACAGAGCGGTTTTCGCTGCGAAAGCATCGTTCGCAACGGCGTAACCAATCTGTGGGCGCGCCGCGGGACGACCGGCCCGCTGGTGGTATTCGCCGGACACACCGACGTGGTCCCCACCGGCCCGCTGGAGAAATGGGAAAGCGATCCTTTCGTACCGGTCGAGCGCGACGGTTTCCTGTATGGACGCGGCGCGGCCGACATGAAAAGCTCCATCGCGGCGTTCGTGGTGGCGGTCGAGGAATTCGTGGCAGCCCACCCCTCGCATGCCGGTTCCATCGCGCTGCTGCTGACCTCCGATGAAGAAGGCCCTTCGGTGGACGGCACCGTGCGCGTGTGCGAATGGCTGCAAGAACGTGGAGAAACGCTGGACTACTGCATTGTGGGAGAACCCACCTCGACCGATCGCCTGGGCGACGTTTGCAAGAACGGCCGGCGCGGCTCCCTGACGGGACGCCTGAAGGTCAAAGGCATGCAGGGCCACGTCGCCTATCCGCATCTGGCGCGCAATGCCGTTCACGACGTTGCGCCGGCACTGGCCGAACTGGTCTCCATCGAATGGGACCAGGGCAATGCCTACTTTCCTCCGACGACATTCCAGGTCTCCAATATGTCCGCCGGCACGGGCGCAACCAATATCGTGCCCGGCGAAGCGGTCCTGGTGTTCAACTTCCGTTTTTCCACCGCGAGTACGCCTGACAGCCTGAAGGCCCGTGTCACGACCGTGCTGGACAAGCACGGCGTCGACTACCACATCGATTGGGCGCTGGGCGGCGAACCCTTCCTGACTCCGAAAGGCACGCTCAGCACCGCGCTCACCGACGCCATCCGCGCGGAAACGGGACTGGAAACGGAACTGTCCACTACCGGCGGTACGTCCGATGGCCGTTTCCTGGCCAAGGTCTGCCCGCAGGTCATCGAATTCGGTCCCTGCAACGCGACCATCCACAAAGTCAACGAACGCATCGAACTCGACTCGCTCGTTCCCCTGAAGAACATTTATCGCCGCACGGTCGAAAACCTGCTGCTCGCGGTGTGACCGTCCAATGTCCTTATCCAATCGCCCCGAATTGCTCACCGTCCGCGACCTTATCCGCTATGGCGTTTCCCGTCTGAACGCGGGCCAGGTCAGTTTCGGCCACGGCAGCGACAATGCCTGGGACGAAGCCGTGTATCTGGTACTGCACACGCTGCACCTTCCCCTCGATACGTTGGATCCCTTCCTGGACGCGCACGTTCTGGCTGAAGAACGCGAACAGGTACTGGCGCTGCTGGACAAGCGCGTGCGCGAGCGCGTGCCGGCCCCTTACCTGACCAACGAAGCATGGCTGCGCGGGCGCCGCTTCTATGTCGACAACCGCGTCATCGTGCCCCGCTCGCCGATCGCCGAACTGCTGGATGACAGCCTCTCGCCCTGGGTGGCGGACCCCGAAACGGTCGAGTATGTCCTGGACATGTGCACCGGCTCGGGCTGCCTGGCGGTGCTGTCCGCACTGGCATTTCCCTTCGCGCACGTCGACGGCGTCGATATTTCAGCCAGCGCGCTGGAAGTCGCGATGCATAACGTGGGCGCCTACAACCTGCATGACCGTGTCTTCCTGCATTGCAGCGATCTGTTCCAGAAACTGGCGCCGCGCCAGTACGACGTGATCATTTGCAACCCACCCTACGTGAATGCGGACTCCATGCATGCCTTGCCGCAGGAGTACCGGCACGAGCCGCATCTGGCCCTGGCTGGCGGCGATGACGGCATGGACCTGGTCCGGCGCATCCTGACCGAGTCCCCTGCCTACCTGGCGCCCAAGGGGCTGCTGGTACTGGAAATCGGCCACGAGCGCGCGCATTTCGAAAGCGCATTTCCTCAGTTGGAACCCGTCTGGCTGGATTCGTCCGAGGCCTCGGACCAGATCATTCTGCTGACCCGCGAGCAACTGGCACCGTGATACGCGGATCTGGAATCACCCTGCGCCGCGGGACGAAGGTCCTGCTGGACGACGCCGACTTCGTCGTCAACCCGGGAGAACGCGTCGGCATCGTCGGCAAGAATGGCGCGGGAAAATCGTCCCTGTTCGCGTTGCTGACGGGCGCGCTCGACGTCGATGCCGGCAGCCTTACCCTGCCTCCCGATTGGCGCATCGCCAGCGTTCAACAGGAACTGCACGCCGACGACCGTCCCGCGCGCGAGTTCGTCATCGATGGCGATACGCCTCTGCGAGCGCTGCAGGCCCGGCGTGCCACGCTCGCCGATCACCAGGGTACCGAAATCGCCGAAACCGAAGCCGCGCTGATTGAAGCCGGCGCCTGGAGCGCGCCGTCGCGCGCCGAACAACTGCTTGCCGGGTTGGGCTTCAAGCCGGCGGAATGGACCCAGCCGGTTGCCAGCTTTTCCGGCGGCTGGCGCATGCGCCTGGCGCTGGCGCGCGCGCTGATGGCGCCGTCCGACCTGCTGCTGCTCGACGAGCCGACCAACCACCTGGATCTGGACGCCATGCTGTGGCTGGAAAAATGGCTGACGGCGTATCCCGGCACGGTATTGCTGATTTCCCACGACACGGAATTCCTGGATGCAGCGGCCAAGGCCATCCTGCATTTCGACCACGGCAAGCTCGTGCGCTACCGTGGCGGCTACCAGGATTTCCTCGAGCAACGTGCCGAGCGCTTGCGTCAAACCCGCATTGCCTGGGAAAAGCAAAGCCGGGAAACGGCCCGCTTGCAGGGATTCATCGACCGCTTCAAGGCCAAGGCATCCAAGGCCAAGCAGGCGCAAAGCCGGGTCAAGGCATTGGCGCGCATGCAGACGCTGGCACCGCTGCACGCCGAAGCCGGCATCGACATCCGCATTCCGTCACCGGACCATATGCCGGATCCGTTGCTGGTCCTGGAGAAGCTATCGGCGGGGTATACGGATGACAACGGCCGTCCGGTCGATATCCTGCGCGACGTGACGCTGATGGTGCGCGCGGGCAGCCGTGTGGGCATCCTGGGCGCCAACGGCGCGGGCAAGAGCACGCTGGTGAAGACCTTGGCCGAGACCCTGCCCGTGCGATCGGGCGAACGGCGGGCCTCGCGTGGCCTGTCGATCGGCTACTTCGCGCAGCACCAGCTGGATATGCTGGATCTGAACGCCACGCCGCTACTGCATTTGGCCCGCATCGCACCCAACGCGCGCGAACAGGAATTGCGCAACTACCTGGGCGGTTTCGGCTTCTCCGGGGACGCCGTGACGGGGCTGGTGGGTCCCATGTCCGGCGGCGAAAAGGCGCGTCTGGCGTTGTCGCTGATCGTCTGGCAGAAGCCCAACCTGCTTCTGCTCGACGAACCCAGCAACCACCTGGATGTGGAAACGCGCGAGGCGCTGGCCGCGGCGCTGGCGGAATTCGCCGGCAGTATGCTGCTGGTGTCCCACGACCGCCACCTGTTGCGCACCACGGTGGACAGCTTCTGGATCGTCGCCGATGGCACGGTACGTGAATTCGAAGGCGACCTGGAAGACTATCGGGATTGGCTGGCCGCGCGGGGCACGGAGGAAAAAGCCGAAGCCGCGCGTGCCAACGCGAGCGATACGCCGCCTCCCGCGGACCGCAAGCAGCAGCGCCGCCTGGAGGCCGAACAGCGGCAACGCGTGGCGGCGGCCCGCAAGCCGCTGGAGGCCAAGCTGGCCAAGGTGGACGCCGAAATGGAAACCGTGCGGACGCGCCTGGAATCCCTGGACGCATTGATTGCCGATGCCGACCTGTACTCGGACGCTCGCCGCGCGGAACGCCAGAAAGTCATGAGCGAACACGGCGAACTGGGCAAACGCATGGCGGCACTGGAAGAACAGTGGCTGGGTTTGCACGAAGCCATCGAGGCGGCGGAGAAAACCGCCTCGGTTTCCTCGCCTTCCTGAAAGCAAGCGGGCTTTCCCATGGACGCCCGCTTGTTTCCGGTATTGCACAGCCTGAGGCACGAAACGATCCGGCCGGGCGGCCCCGCGTCCCGTGTCGGCTCAGCCCGCGATGACGTCCAGCTTGGCGATACCCAACGCCAGAGTTTTGGCGCCGACATCCCGGAACTGGATCTGGGCCTGCGCATCCTGGCCGGTGCCGCTCAGGCCGATGATGGTGCCATCGCCGAAACGCGCATGCCGGACCCCCTGGCCAATGCGGTAATGCCGGTCGCCGACCGTCACACCCGAAGTCACCCCACGGGGCTGGCGCGGTGCGATGGCGCTTACGGGTTTGCGCCCGAATGCATCCCGGGGCGCCGCACTCCATGCCGATCCCCCGCCAAAATGGTCGTCCGCAGCGCCTGCGCGCGGCGTCAGCCACTTCAGATGCTGTTCCGGGATCTCTGCCAGGAAACGTGAACGCATGGCGTAGCGCGTCTGCCCATGCAGCATGCGGCTTTGGGCCAGGCTCAGGTACAGGCGTTCGCGCGCACGCGTGATCGCGACATACATCAGGCGCCGCTCTTCTTCCAGGCCCGCCTGTTCCAGCACGCTGTTTTCATGCGGGAACAAGCCTTCTTCCAGGCCGGTGATGAAGACCGCGTCGAACTCCAGCCCTTTGGCGGCGTGAACCGTCATCATCTGCACGGCGTCCTGCCCCGCCTGCGCCTGGTTATCGCCAGCTTCCAATGCCGCATGGGACAGGAAGGCGGCCAGCGGCGTCAGGTTGTCCGGGACGGGGTTGATGTTCGCCTCGAGCGCCGGATCCGCTATCGCATCGCGCTGGGCGGGCACGCCCGCGGGCAGGCCGTCGAAATTTTCCTCGGTCGAAAACACCGCAGCGGCCGTGACGAGTTCGTTCAAGTTCTCGATGCGCTCGGTGCCTTCCTTTTCGCCACGGTAATGTTCGATCAGCCCGCTGGCCTCGAGCACATGTTCGACCATCTCAGGCAGGGGCAGTTCACGGGTGTCATCGGCCATGCGGCCGATCAATGTCGCGAACTGCGCCAGATTGGATCCGCCCTTTCCCGCGACGCGGGCCACGGCGCCGTAGAGGCTGGTGTCATGGGCCCGAGCCGCGTCGGCAAGTTGTTCCAGGGTGCGTGCGCCTATGCCCCGCGCGGGGAAGTTGACGACGCGCATCCACGACGTATCGTCATGCGGATTGGAGATCAGCCGCAAGTACGCAAGGGCGTGCTTGATTTCCTGGCGTTCGAAAAAGCGCAGGCCGCCATAGACCTTATACGGTATGCCGGCCGAAAACAGGGCATGCTCCAGCACGCGCGATTGCGCGTTGCTGCGGTAGAGCACGGCGATCTCGCGGCGCGCCCGCCCCTCGTTGACGAGGGAGCGGATTTCGTCGACGACCCACTGCGCTTCCATGCCATCGGACGGTTGCTCGATGACCCGTACCGGCTCGCCTTCGCCCTGTTCGGTCCACAGATTCTTGCCCAGCCGGCCGCTGTTATGGTCGATCAGCGCGTTGGCGGAATCCAGGATATGGCCGTAGGAACGGTAGTTCTGCTCCAGCCTGATGACCGTGCCCTTCGCGTAGTCGCGTTCGAAGTCGGACATGTTGCCGACATTCGCGCCCCGAAACGCATAGATGGACTGGTCATCGTCTCCGACCGCGAAAATGTACGCGCCGCCGCCCGCCAGCAGCTTTAGCCATTTGTACTGCAGCGTATTCGTGTCCTGGAACTCGTCGACCAGGATGTGCCTGAACCGGCGCTGGTAATGTTCGCGTACCGGCGCATTGCGCGAGAGAAGCTCGTACGCGCGCAACAGCAATTCGGGAAAGTCGACTACCCCTTCCCGTTGGCACTGCGCTTCATACAGCTGATAGATTTCGATCAGGCGCCGTCGGTGGCTGTCCCAGGCTTCGAGGTCGCCCGGTCGCTCGCCCTCTTCCTTGGCGCCATTGATGAAGCGCTGGACATCGCGAGGCGGATACTTCTCGTCATCGATGCCGTTGGCCTTGAGCAGCCGCTTGATCGCCGCCAATTGATCCGCGGTATCGAGGATCTGGAAGGCTTGCGGCAGACCGGCATCGCGGTGGTGAGCCCGCAGCAGCCGGTTGCACAGGCCGTGGAAAGTGCCAATCCACAAGCCGCGCGTATCGATGGGGAGGATGGCCGAAATGCGTGCCAGCATTTCGCGCGCGGCCTTGTTGGTGAACGTGACCGCGAGCAGCGCATAGGGGCTGGCCAATCCATTCTGGATCAGCCATGCCATGCGGGTAGTGAGGACGCGCGTCTTGCCGCTGCCCGCCCCGGCCAAGACCAGGGCGTGCTGCGGTTCCAGCGTGACTGCGGCGCGTTGTTCCGGATTTAACTTGTCGATCATGCCGCGTAGCGGCGGAGTCGGTCGGCGAACTGCTCCAGCCCTTCAATGCCGCTCTGCTGGGCCCGTTGGCACCAGGCCTGCAGATGGCTCAGCAATTGTTCGCTGCTCGCGCTGGAGCTTTCCCACAGGCGTCCCAGCTCGCGCCGCATCTGTACCAGCGTCGACAAGGACTGGCTGCCGGCGATGGCCTGGTCCAACTGGGCGACCTGCTCCGGCTGCAAGGCGTCTTCCGAGCGATGAAGCCAGCGACGAACGCGGCGCAGGGTCGTCCAGCGGCATTCCGCGCCATCCGGGTTGCGGGAGGTCTTGAGCTTGGCCAGTTCCTGGCGGGCAGCGCTCTTGATGATGTCGCCGTAGCGCGCCATCACTTCGTAGCGGTGGGTAATCACGCCCTGCAGGGTGCTGAGGTCCACCATCGGTTTGTTGGATTCCAGCTTGAGCTTGGGCGCGACTTTCTTCACCTTGGCCAGGCCGACGAATTGCAGGATACGGATATAGCCCCAACCGATGTCGAACTCGTACCACTTGGCGGAGAACTTGGCCGAGGTACCGTAGGCGTGGTGGTTGTTGTGCAGCTCTTCCCCGCCGATGACGATGCCCCACGGGAACACATTGGTGCTGGTGTCGGGACTGGCGTAGTTGCGATAGCCCCAATAGTGGCCGATGCCATTGACGACGCCCGCCGCCCAGAACGGGATCCAGGCCATCTGCACCGCCCAGACCGTCACGCCGACGGCGCCGAACATGGCGATATCCAGGACGAGCATGATCATCACGCCCATCAGGCTGTGGCGCGCATAGACATTGCGCTCGAGCCAGTCATCCGGGGTGCCGTGGCCGAACTTCGCCATGGTCTCTGCGTTGGTGGCTTCTTCGCGATAGAGCTCGGCGCCGCGGAACAGTACTTTCCAGATGCCGAACAGCATGGGCGAGTGCGGATCGCCGTCGCGTTCACATTTCGCGTGGTGCTTGCGGTGTATGGCGACCCATTCCTTGGTGACCATGCCGGTGGTCATCCAGAGCCAGAAGCGGAAGAAGTGCATGACCGCCGGATGGAGGTCCAGACCGCGGTGCGCCTGACTGCGATGGAGGAACACCGTGACGCCGACGATGGTGACGTGCGTTGCAACCAAGGTGAAAATGACGATCTGCCACCAGGAAGCGTGCAAGAAACCGCCGGCGGCGAAGGAAAGGATGTGATCCATATAGGGCGTAGAGACCTCAGCTAAGAGCCAGCTTCGGAGTTTAGCCTACCTTGCGCCGTTATGACAGCACTCAACATTGACGCAACCCACTTGAAATTCCGGCAAAATTGTTGTTTTCCCCCACTACTGTGCTCATCTTGACCGCTTTTTCAACGCCCCGCCCGGCGCCGGACCCTTCCGGCGCCTTTCACGCCCCGCCCGGAGGCCGGGGCGACCTGCCCAGGCCGGCCCCCCGGGCGCGCGGGCGTTTCTTTTGCGCCACAGCCATCGCGCTCTTCCTTGCCCTCCCACCCGGCGGCGTCCGCGCAGCGGATGCGCCCGAGCGCCTGGCGTGGTCCGTGCCAGCCGGGAAAACCGTCGTGCTGGCCGAATACTACGAAATCCAGGAATCCGGCTGCCGCGCCATGCGCGCCCCGCCGGTCATTGTCAAGACGCGCCCGACGCTGGGCAAGCTGGTGGTGAATACGACCACAGGCCAAGCAAGCCGCTCGGCGAAGTGCCGCCACGTCCAGGTGCCGGTAACGCGCGTCCTGTACCACGCCGGCGACAGGCCGGGACAGGACGCTTTCGCCTGGGAAATTTTCTTCCAGGCACGGGACCTGGGCACGCGGGCGGTCCAGGGAAGCGCGACCGTCACGCCTGGCCGGCCGACGGATCGCTGACCGGCGCCTGCCCGGCCAGCGGTTGCGGGTCCGCCTCGGCCCGGTCGGCCGCGTCCGCTTCGGCGGGCGGCTCCAGGGCGACAGGTTCGCTCGTGACGGCAGCCTGCTCGGCCGCCGCGCCGCCCTTGCGCCGCTCGAACACGGCCGCGAAAAAGCCATCGGTGCCGTGCACGTCCGGCCGCAGTTGCATGTAAGGGCCTTGCAGGTTCAGCCCTTCGCAGCGCGCGCCGACGAGCGCGGCGGCGTCCAGGCGTTCGAACTCGGGGTGCGTGGCGAGGAAAATCTCGGCCTGGGCCTCGTTTTCCTCCACCAGCAGGCTGCAGGTGGCGTAGACCAGCCGCCCGCCCGGCGCGACACAGCGGGCCGCCGCGGACAAGATGCGGGTCTGCAGGACGCCCAGTTCCTGCAATGCCTCCGGGTGCTGGCGCCATTTCAGGTCAGGATTTCGCCGCAAGGTGCCGATGCCGCTGCAGGGCGCATCCACCAACACCCGCTGGGCCTTGCCGGCCAGGCGTTTGACCCGGGTGTCGTTTTCGCTGTCGATGACGACCGGCACCACATTGGAAAGGCCGCTGCGCGCGAAACGGGGTTTGGCGCGCGCCAGGCGCGCGGCCGACACATCGAAGGCGTACAGCCGGCCCGTCGACCGCATCAGCGCCCCGATCAGCAAAGTCTTGCCGCCGGCGCCGGCGCAGAAATCGATGATCATTTCGCCACGCCGTGGCGCGACCAGCAGGGCGAGAAGCTGGCTGCCCTCGTCCTGGACCTCGATTTCCCCGGCCTCGAACTGGGGCCACCGATTGACAGGCGGATGTCCGTCCAGGCGTATCCCCCACGGAGAGAAAGGCATGGGGCGCGGCTGGTAGCGCGCGGCCGGGCCGTTGCTCAGGCCTCGCAGGACGGTGTCCCGATCCGCCTTCAAGGGGTTGACGCGCAGATCGAGCGGCGCCGGGCGGTTCAGGGCATCGACCAGGGCGTCGGCGTTCTCGAAAGCCCCCAGGCGCTCATCGAGCCAGTCCGGCAGGCTGGCGCGCACGGCGCGCGGCAGCGTGGCCGGATCGATCCGCAGGATGTGGTCCAGCCAATCATTTTCCTGGGGCGTCAATGCGTCGCGCAGGGCTTCCCGCCCCTGGGTGGCGGCCAGGCCCTGGATGGCCAGCCGGCGCGCGGCGGCGCCGACGCCGGTTTCGGCGAAGCGCCGATAGCGCCGCAGATTGCGCAGGACGTCGTAGGCCGCCTCCGCCACTTGCGCGCGGTCGCGCCCGCCCAGCGCGGGATGCGCGCGCAGCCAATGCGTCAGGACACCGTCCGCGGGATGCGCCCATTGCAGCATCTCGCCCAGAACCTGCTGCACCTGGCCCAGCCGGATGGCAGCAAACGACGGGCGCGGACGATCCGCCTCGCCGGCGCGCGGCGCCATGGATCTTGCGCCGGCGCGATGCGGTTTCTTCATGTCTATTCCCTGACGGGCGTTCGCCCATCGATAAAAGATCGGTTTACGTTCCGGCGGTATCGCCGGCGGACCCTATGAACAGGCGCGACGGCTCGCCCTCTACCTGGACGCGATGGTCCGCCGTCAGGCTGACACGCCCCTCCACGAGCCAGCGCACCGCCGCGGGAAACATTTGGTGCTCCATGCCCAGGACGCGCTCGGCGAGGCTTTCCGGCGTATCGCCGCTTAGCACAGGCACGCAGGCCTGCGCGATGATGGGCCCATGATCGAGCAGGGGCGTGACGAAATGGACGGTGCAGCCATGCACCTGTACCCCCGTAGCCAATGCCTGGCCATGGGTGTGCAGGCCGGGAAACGCCGGCAGCAAGGACGGATGGATATTGACCAGGCGGCCCGCATAGCGGCTGACGAAGCCGGGCGTGAGCACGCGCATGAATCCCGCCAGGATCACGTAATCGGGCCGATGGCGGTCGATCTCCTCGGCCAGGGCGGCGTCGAACGCCTCGCGCCCGGGGAAATCGCGGTGATACACGGATGCAGCCGGGATGCCGGCTTCGCGGGCCCATTGCAGGCCAGCCGCATCGGGCCGGCTGGCGATGACCGCGGAAATATCGGCCGGCCAGTTCTCGCGGCGGCAGGCCTGGACCAGGGCCTGCATATTGCTGCCGCGGCCGGAAATCAGAATAACGAGCCGCCGACGACCCGAAGATAAAGCTGCCAAGGTGTATGTTCCAGAGGAAATAAAGAGCAAGCGCGGGCAAAATTGTAAACTCTCGTTCGTGAAACCCGCGCTGCACATCTTCCGCTCCCTTCCCCCGCCCGGCGCCCGCCGCCCCTGCGCCCTGACGATCGGCAACTTCGACGGGGTGCATCGGGGACACCAGGCCATGCTGGCGCGCGTGCGCGCCGCGGCCCGTGAACGCGGCCTGACGCCGGCCGTCATGACTTTCGAACCGCATCCGCGCGAATATTTCGCCGTGTTGAATCAACGCCCGGAACTCGCGCCGACGCGGATCACCGGCCTGCGGGACAAGCTGGACGCCCTGGCGCGATTCGGCATCGAACAGGTGGTCGTCGAGCGATTCAACGCCCGCCTGGCGGAAATGTCGCCCGAGACCTTCATCGATCGGTTGCTGGTGCGCGGCCTCGGCGCCCGCTGGATCCTCGTCGGCCCGGACTTCCGCTTTGGCCACAAGCGCAGCGGGGACATCGAGCTGCTGCGCGACGCCGGCAGGACCCACGGTTTCGACGTGGAAACGCTGGCCGATGTCACCGATGCGCATGGGCACCGCATTTCCAGCTCTGAGGTCCGCACCGCCCTGGCCGTGGGCGACCTGGCGCGCGCGCAGGATCTGCTGGGCCACCCCTATCACCTCAGCGGCCACGTCGTGCATGGCCGCAAGCTGGGCCGCACCCTTGGATTCCCCACCCTCAACGTACGGGTGACGCCGCGCTGCGCGGCCCGCTCGGGCATCTACGTGGTACGGGTGCACGGGCTGGGCGATACGCCCCTGCCCGCCGTTGCCAGCCTGGGCGTGCGCCCCACCGTGGAGGACGGCGGGCAGGTGCTGCTGGAAGCCCACGTACTGGACGCCGCCGCCCTGGATGCATACGGTAAACTCGTGCGGATCGAATTCCTGCAACAGCTGCGGGACGAAGAAAAGTTCCCGGATCTCCCTTCCCTGACAGCCGCCATCGCCGAAGACGCGCGAAACGCGCGCGCCTACTTTGCCGTTCATGGACTATAAAAAGACGCTCAACCTGCCCGACACCTCCTTTCCGATGCGGGGCGACCTTGCGAAGCGCGAGCCCGCATGGATTGCCGAATGGGAGGAAAACCACGTTTACCAGGCCATCCGTGCCGCCAGCAAAGGGCGGCCGCGCTTCGTCCTGCATGACGGGCCGCCCTACGCCAACGGCGACATCCACATCGGCCACGCGGTCAACAAGATCCTGAAGGACATCATCCTGAAGAGCCGGAACATGGCCGGCTACGACGCGCATTACGTGCCGGGCTGGGACTGCCACGGCATGCCGATCGAAATCCAGATCGAGAAAAAGTACGGCAAGAACCTTCCCGTCGCGGAGATGCAATCCAAGGCGCGCGCCTATGCGCACGAGCAGATCGAACGGCAGAAGAAGGACTTCAAGCGCCTGGGCGTACTGGGCCAGTGGGACCGGCCCTACATGACGATGGCCTTTCGCAACGAGGCCAACGAAATCCGCGCCTTGGCGCGCATCATGGATAAGGGCTATGTGTTCCGCGGTCTGAAGCCGGTGAACTGGTGCTTCGATTGCGGCTCGGCGCTGGCCGAGGCGGAAGTCGAATACGCCGACCGGGTGGACCCGGCGGTCGACGTAGCCTTCCCCTTCGCCGACAAGGCAGGGCTGGCGCGCGCATTCGGGTTGGCGTCCGTGGACGACGGCGCCATTGTCATCTGGACGACCACGCCCTGGACGATTCCTTCCAACCAGGCGCTGAACCTGCATCCCGAAATCGAGTACGCGCTGGTGCGGGTATCCCCCGCCCTGCCCACCGGTCCGCTGCTGCTGCTGGCGACTGAACGCGTGCAAACCTGTCTGGAGCACTGGGGGTTGCAAGGTGAAATCGTGGCCACCACGCGCGGCGAAGCGCTGGCCGGGCTGACGTTCCATCACCCGCTTGCACGGGTCGATGCCGGCTACAACCGCCTGTCACCCGTTTACCTGGGCGACTATGTCACCCTGGATACCGGCACGGGCGTGGTGCATTCGGCGCCCGCCTACGGCATCGAGGATTTCGTGTCGTGCAAGACGCACGGCCTGGCCGATGCGGACATGCTCAGTCCCGTGATGGGCGACGGTCGGTACGCCTCCACGCTGCCGCTATTCGGCGGCCTGAGCATCTGGGACGCCAACCCCAAGATCGTCGAAACCCTGCGCGAGGCCGGTACGCTGCTGCACAGCGAAAAGCATAAGCACAGCTACATGCACTGCTGGCGGCACAAGACACCGATCATCTATCGCGCCACCAATCAATGGTTCGCCGGCATGGATATCACGCCGCGCGAGGGCGGCCCCACCCTGCGCGAAGCCGCGCTGGCCGGTATCGAGGCGACGCGTTTCTATCCCGCCTGGGGCCGCGCGCGCCTGCACGCCATGATCGCCAACCGTCCCGACTGGACCTTGTCGCGCCAGCGCCAATGGGGCGTGCCCATGGCGTTCTTCGTGCACAAGGAAACCGGTACGCTGCATCCCCGCACCGTCGAACTGCTGGAGCAGATTGCGCAGCGCGTCGAACAGGGCGGCATCGAAACCTGGCAGTCGCTGGATCCGCGCGAATTGCTGGGCGACGAAGCCGACATGTACGAGAAAAGCCGCGACACGCTCGATGTGTGGTTCGACTCCGGCACCACGCACTTCACGGTACTGGGCGGCAAGGACGCGACGCAATCGGGTTCGCATGGCGAAGAACTGGCCTGGCCGGCCGACCTCTACCTCGAGGGCTCGGACCAGCATCGCGGCTGGTTCCACTCCTCTCTGCTGACGGGCTGCATGCTTTACGGCCGCCCTCCCTACAACGCGTTGCTCACGCACGGCTTCGTCGTCGACGGCCAGGGCCGGAAAATGAGCAAATCGGTGGGCAACGTCATCGCGCCGCAGAAGGTCTCGGACTCCCTCGGCGCGGAGATCCTGCGCCTTTGGGTGGCGTCCACGGACTACTCCGGGGAATTGTCCATCTCCGACGAGATCCTCAAGCGGGTGGTCGAAAGCTACCGCCGCATCCGCAATACCTTGCGATTCCTGCTGGCCAACCTGGCCGACTTCGACGCGGTATCGATGACGGTGCCCTATGCGCAGCGCCTCGAGATCGACCGCTATGCGCTCGCCATGACCGCGCAAATGCAGCAGGAAGTGCTGGGCCACTACGAAAAATACGACTTCCATCCCGCGATGTCGCGCCTGCAGACCTTCTGCTCCGAAGACCTGGGCGCGTTCTACCTGGATATCCTGAAGGATCGCCTGTACACGACCGGCGCCGCCAGCGTGGCGCGCCGATCCGCGCAAAGCACGCTGCTCGACATCACGCAGACGCTGGTCAAGCTGATGGCTCCCGTGCTGTCCTTCACCGCCGAAGAGGCATGGAAGGAATTGACCGGCACCGCGCTCAAGCATCAGGCCGACGTCGCGCGCGCCACGGTGTTCGCGGAAGTCTTCCAGGCCCTGCCGCCCCTGGCCGAGGGGGACCCGCTGCCCGCCAAATGGAGTCGCCTGCGGGCCATCCGCGCGGAGGTGATGCGCAAGCTCGAGGAAGTGCGCAGCGCCGGCGGCATCGGTTCGTCGCTGCAGGCCGAGATCGACATCACCGCATCCGGCGATGACCTCGATGCGCTACGCAGTCTGGGCGACGACCTGCGCTTCGTCCTGATCGTTTCCCGGGCGACGGTACATGCCGGCACCGGTGGCGAGCGGCAGATCGCGATCGCGCCCTCTTCGCACAAGAAATGCGAACGCTGCTGGCATTGGCGGGCCGACGTGGGTGTGGACCCGGACCATCCGGAAATCTGCGGTCGTTGTGTCAGCAACCTGTTCGGCACTGGCGAGGCGCGCGAGCATGCTTGAGGCAGGCGATCGGTTATCCGCCGCCGGCGCGGCGCCCGCGCCGCGCGGCCGCGGACTGGCGTTCTGGCTTTTGGTGGCCCTGGTCGTGATCGTTCTGGACCAGGCGGCCAAGCTGTACTTCAACGGCAGCTACACCTATGGCCAACGTGTCAATGTACTGCCCATATTCGATTTCACGCTGGTGTACAACCGTGGCGCGGCCTTCAGTTTCCTGGCCACGGAAGCGGGTTGGCAACGCTGGTTCTTCACCGCGCTGGGCGTCGTCGCCGCCATCGTCATCACGGTGATCCTCGGGCGCCAGGGACGCCGCGCGCATCCCCGATTCTCGCTGGCCCTGGCGATGATCATGGGAGGGGCGCTGGGCAACGTGATCGATCGGGTCGTCTACGGCCACGTGGTCGATTTCCTGCTTTTCTACTGGAAGGACTGGTACTACCCGGCGTTCAATGTGGCCGACGTCGCGATTACCTGCGGCGCCATCCTGCTGGTGCTGGACGAACTGCTGCGGATGCGCAAACCCGATCCGGGCCCTGTCAACAGGCCATGATCGGCGCATAATGGGCACGTCTTCCCGATCCGCGATTCTTCCATGCTCGATCTCGCCCGCAAACGTATCGTCCTAGGCATGTCGGGTGGCATCGCCGCCTACAAAGTCGCCGAGCTCGTGCGCCGGCTTACCGAACAGGGGGCGGTCATCGACGTCGTCATGACCGACGCCGCGACGCACTTCATCACGCCGGTCACCATGCAGGCGCTGTCAGGGCGGCCCGTCTATGTCAGCGAATGGGATGCCCGCGTCGATAACAATATGGCGCATATCGACCTGACGCGGGGCGCCGACGCCGTGCTGATCGCCCCCTGCAGCGCCGACTTCATCGCCAAGCTGGCGCACGGCATGGCCGACGACCTGTTGTCCACCCTGTGCCTGGCACGCACCTGCCCCCTGCTGATCGTGCCGGCCATGAACCGCGAGATGTGGGCCAACCGCGCCACACAGCGCAACGCCGCGCAATTGCGCGAGGACGGCGTCGAAATCCTGGGCCCGGCGGCAGGCGACCAGGCCTGCGGAGAGATCGGCGACGGCCGCATGCTGGAACCGCATGAGATCCTGGCCGACGTCATCGCCTTCTTCCAGCCCAAGACGCTTGCGGGCAAGCATGTGCTGTTGACCGCCGGCCCGACGGTCGAACCCATCGACCCCGTGCGCGTCATCAGCAACCGTTCGTCGGGCAAGACCGGGTATGCGATCGCGCGGGCCGCCCGAGAGGCGGGAGCCCGCGTCACGCTGGTCAGCGGTCCGACATCCCTGCCCGCCCCGCGCGGGGTGGATATCCAACCCGTGCAGACGGCGCGGCAAATGCATGCCGCGGTGATGGCGCAGGCGCGGCAAGCCGATATATTCATCGCCGTTGCCGCCGTCGCCGACTGGCGCGTGAAAAACGCCAGCGCACAGAAAATGAAGAAGGACGAATCCGGGGGCGGCGCGCCGGTGCTCGAGTTCGAACCCAACCCCGACATCCTGGCCGAGGTAGCGGCAATGCCGGACGGCCCATGGTGCGTGGGCTTCGCGGCGGAAACCGAAGACCTGGCCGCGCACGCGGAAGCCAAGCGCCGGCGCAAGGGTGTCCCGTTACTGGTCGGCAATCTGGCGCATCGTGTCATGGACCTCGACGACACCGAGCTCGTGCTTTTCGATGAAAGCGGCATGCATCCGCTGCCGCCGGCCGCCAAGCTGGATGCGGCCCGGCGCCTTGTCGCCGAAATCGCGGCGCGACTGCCCGGCTGACCTGCTCTTAGTCCGCCTGCGCGGAAGCAGCCTGGGTGGTGCGGCTGGCCCAGGCTCCCAATGGCAGGGGCGGCTGCGGCGCGACGATGCGATTCAATATCTGCCGCAGTTCAGCCCACCCGCCGCGATCGCTCGGCCACCGGCTGGGCAGGACGGTCCGCCAACCTGCCAAGGGTGAGCCCCTCGCCATGACGAATCGAAAGGTGTAATACCCAGGCATGCCCATGCGCAGGTCGGTGACCACGAGGTCGCCGCCGATCGCGTCGTAGCGCAGCCAGCCCCCCGTGAACCACTCCAGACGCGCCAGCAGTTGATCGGGCGGCAGGCCCCGCAGCAATCCCCGGTTCAGCGGCTGGCGCAATTGCTCCGGTTCGTCGCGATCGAACACGCTGGCCACGGTTTCGTAGTACGTGTCGTCGGGCCCGCGCGCGACAACCCGCCAAAGCAGGCTATTCAAGGGCATGGGCGCGGAAAACATCGCCGACGCGCGCTCGCCGCGCGCGGCCAATGCGGTACGCACGTGCTGCTCGACCAGGGTTTTCGCGACCAGCGTCCAGGCCAGGTAGGCCGCCGCGAACCCCAGCGCCCCGCCGCGCAGGCGGCTGATGCGTTCGCCCCAGACGAGGTTGGCCAGGAATGCAGCCAGCAAAGGCAGCGTGAAGACCGGATCGATGATGAAGATGCTGGATAGGCTGGCAGGCTGCACCGGCAACGGCCAGAACAGCTGGGTTCCATAGGTCGTCATCGCATCCAGCAACGGGTGCGTGATCAGCACCAGCCACAAGGTTAGGAATAGGCGGCTCGCGGAATACGGTGCCGACGGCCAGCGCCGGCGCACCAGCCAGGCCAGCAAGGCGGCCAGGCCGGTCAGGACGAAGAGGGAATGGGAAAAACCCCGGTGATAGGTCATCAGCGAAACCGGATCGGGATACGGCACAAATACATCCAGATCCGGCAGCGTGGCGAGCACGGCACCGTACAGCAGGGCCTTGCGTCCCTGAAAACGACCCAGCAGGGCCGCCTGAATGGCTCCCCCCATAGCAACGTGCGTAAGCGAATCCATGTTTTGCGTGTATTCCATTGCCAGCGGTGCGCGGCGCCGCCCCGCGCGGCGCCCAGCCGACAAGGTAAGATACCGCATCCGAATGGCGGGGCGCGACATGGACCATTTCGTCGACCAGGTACGAAGCTTTATCGAGGCCAACCAGGATTGGGCTGGCCCCATCACGGCCCTGCTGACCATGGCGGAATCGCTTGTGATCGTCGGGCTGTTCGTGCCCGCCACAGCGCTGATGCTGATCACCGGCGGGCTGGTCGGCAGCGGATCGCTGGACGGCAGCACCATCCTGCTTTGGGGCATCGCGGGTGCTGTCGTGGGCGATGCCTTGTCGTATTGGCTGGGGCGTGGCGTCGGCCCGCGCGTGCTGCGCCGCTGGCCGCTCAGCAATCATCGCCCCGCCGTCGCGCGCGCGCGGCTGTTCTTTTCGCGGTACGGCTTCGCTTCGGTGCTGGCCGGGCGGTTCATGGGCCCCATCCGCAGCACGATCCCCACGGTTGCCGGGGTGATGGGAATGAGCCACGCCCGCTTCCAGGCGGCCAATGTTTTGTCGGCCGCCCTATGGATGCCGGCCATGCTTGCACCCGGCTACCTGACCATGCGGAACATGGACGACATCTCGGGCGCCAGCCACATCGGCATGCTGATCGGCACGGGTATCTCGATCCTGCTTGGCGTATGGCTGTTGTGCGTGATGCTGCGCAAGCGGCGTATCCCTTCCGCCGCGCGCCGGACGCGCCGGTAGGAGCTCGCATGGCGATCGATGGCGAGCCCAAGGACGGCGATTACGTCCGCTATATCGAGAAACTGGTGAACCGCGGCCAGGCCGCGCCGGGCCAGGTCCTCGGCAAGGCGGGCCACGCGGGGCCGTCACCGCTGCCACCGCCCTCGCCCGGCGAAGTGGTTCGCGATGCGCCGCCTGCCGCCCGCCGGCCTGCCGCGGCGTGGGGCCGCGGGGCCGCGTCGGCCACGCCCGCTTCCGCACCGTCACGCGACACCGCGCCACCCGCACAGGACACTTTGGCCGCGCGCGCCGGCAAGCGCCGTGGCGCTCTGGCAGTCACCATCGTGGGCCTCGCCATCGCGTGGCAAGCGCTTCGCATGCTGTTCCAGGCGCTGCGCCAGCCGGAATTCGATCCACAGGACCTGGTGCCCGTCGCCTTTCTATTGATTTTCGCCGGCATGCTCTGGCGGGCTGCCCGCAGCCAGCGGACACGGGCCGGCCAGCCGCCCGCCCGCCTGCCTCCGTTGACCACCATCGCCAAACACGAGCCCGGTAAACCGGCCCGCTGAATCCCTTGCCGTCCGCGTTCGGCGGACGCTCCAGCCTTACCATCCCGAAACGATGAAATCCGTAGCCCTGAAAATCCTCGACGAACGCATGCGCGAATTCCTGCCCGCCTACGCCACGCCCGGCGCCGCCGGCCTGGACTTGCGTGCCTGCCTGGAAACCGCGCTGACCCTTGCCCCGGGCGAGACGGCGCTCGTGCCCACGGGGCTGGCCATCCACATCGGCGATCCCGGATATGCCGCCATGATCCTGCCGCGTTCGGGCCTGGGCCACAAACACGGAATCGTACTGGGCAATCTGGTCGGGCTGATCGACTCCGACTACCAGGGGCAATTGATGGTGTCGACGTGGAACCGTGGCAGTGCCGACTTCACGTTGCACCCCATGGACCGCCTGGCGCAGATGGTCATCGTGCCCGTGGCCCAGGTGGCCTTCGAAGTCGTGACGGACTTCGACGCGTCGGAGCGCGGCGCCGGCGGCTTCGGCAGCACGGGCCGCGGCTAGCTGGCGCTTTGCTGCGCCAGCGGCCGCCAGGGGCTTTTGCGGGAAAGCGGCCCAGCCGCCCCCCGCGTGCCTATCGTTGACCGAAGCTGGCGTCGACGAACAGCGTTTTCAACTCGCGGGGCTGCGAACGCCAATACTGCTTGGGTGCCTGTACATGCTCGCCCAGCTGCGCCGCGGCATGCCAGGGCCAACGCGGGTTATAGAGCATGCCCCGCGCCAGCGACACCATGTCCGCCTTGCCTTGGGCAACGATCTCGTTGGCCTGCTCGGGCTCCGTGATCAACCCGACCGCCATTGTCGGCAAGCCGGTCTCGTGCTTGACGCGTTCGGCGAAAGGCACCTGGTATCCCGGCCCCAGCGCGATCTTCTGCGCGGGCGACATACCGCCCGAGGACACATCGATATAGTCGCATCCCCGCGCCTTCAAGGCGTGGGCGAAGGCCACGGTTTGCTCCAGGTCCCACCCGCCATCCACCCAGTCGGTCGCCGACACGCGTATGCCGACGGGCTTGTCCGCGCCGAATGCCGCGCGGACGGCATCGAACACTTCCAGCGGAAATCGCATGCGGTTTTCCAGGCTGCCGCCATATTCATCGGTGCGGCGATTGGCAAGCGGCGACAGAAACTGGTGCAGCAGGTAGCCATGCGCGGCATGCACCTGGACGGTATCGAAACCCAGACGGTCCGCACGGCGGGCGGCTTGCACAAAGGCGGCGCGGACGCGTTCCAATCCCGCGGCATCCAGCGCATGGGGCGGCTCCTCGCCGTCCTTGTACGGGACGGCGGAAGGCGCGTCGCATATCCATCCCCCTTGGGCCGAGGGAATCTGGTCCCCGCCTTCCCACGGCGTATGGCTGGAGGCCTTGCGGCCCGCGTGTGCCAGCTGCATTCCCATGTGAATGGTCGAATAGCGGCGGATCGCGTGCATGACCTTGGCGATGGAGGCCTCGGTCGCGTCATCCCATAACCCGAGGTCGGCGGGAGTAATCCGGCCACCCGGCTCGACGGCGGTAGCCTCGGTAAACAGCAGGCCCGCGCCCGACAGCGCGAGATGCCCGAGATGAATCATGTGCCAATCCGTCGCCTTGCCGTCTTCGGCAGAGTATTCGCACATAGGGGCGATGACGATACGGTTGGGGAGCGACATCCGCCCCAGCGAAATGGAAGAGAATAGCGATGCCATGCGAACTCCGAGCCAGGAAACCTTGCCGTTATACCGCAGGGATAGGCGTATTTTCCTGAATACCCTACTTCGAGTCCGGGCAGCCGGGTGGGTCTATGATCAAGAAGTCATGCGGCTCCGCATGACCCGTTTCCGACACTCACCCGTCAAGGAGTACGAGCATGAAGCGAAAGGCATCGGCAGTATGGAAAGGCGATCTCAAGTCCGGCACGGGGACGATTTCTACCGACAGTGGCGCGCTATCCAGCGCACCCTATGGCTTCAACACACGTTTCGGCGATACCAAGGGTACGAATCCGGAAGAGCTTCTTGGGGCAGCGCACGCCGGCTGCTTCTCCATGGCACTCTCGAACATCCTTGGCGAGGCGGGCATGACGGCCGATAGCATCCAGACGGAAGCGGTTGTCACGCTGGACAAGGCCGACGGCGGATTTGCCATTACCGCGGTGCATCTGACCGTCGTGGCCAAGATACCGGGGGCGGATCCTCATGCCTTCGAAGAAGCCGCGAATAAAGCCAAGGCCGGCTGCCCGGTCTCCAAAGTGCTGAACGCCACCATCACCATGGACGCGCGCCTGGCTTCCTGACGCGCCGTAACGCCGGGCGCCGCCAACGTGCCCGGCAGCGAACTCCTCGCCGCCTTCCCACCCCTTCTGAATGAGGCCGGCGCCCCGTGGGCACACCTCCTGCGTCCGGGGCGGCCACGGTCCCCGTTCAGGCAACGTCCTCAATAGGCCCACCCTAATTCCACCCTAAGTTTAATTTATTTGACCAATTGCTCATCCGCCCCGACAATAAGAACCATTCTCATAAGGAAGACGCCATGAGCGAGTTGATTTACGCGATTTCGGGGGGCAAGGCTGCCCTCCAGGACGGCGGCAAGATGCCCGCCGGCCTGCGCCGGCTGATCGGCTCGGGATTGCTCGTCGCGGTGGGATACATCGATCCGGGCAACTGGGCCACCGACATCGCCGGCGGCAGCCGCTTTGGCTACCATCTTCTGATGGTGGTTTTCCTGGCTGCTTTCCTGGCGCTGGGATTCCAGGTGCTGGTCTCGAGGTTGGCGCTGGCGACGGGCCAGGACCTGGCGACGCTGACGGTGCGCCATCTTCCGCGCCCCTTGGCCAGGACCGCATGGCTGGCAGGCGAAGCGGCCATCCTGGCCACTGCCCTGGCGGAACTGATCGGCGGTGCGATTGCGCTGCGCCTGCTTTTCGGCATCCCGTTGATGGCCGGCGTCGCCATGACGGGTGCCGGCACGTATGCCGTTCTTCTGTTCGCGCGCAACAATGCCGAGCGCCATGAGCGAATTATCGGCCTGCTGCTCGCGATCGTTTCGGTGTCGTTCGTGTACCTGCTTTTCCAGGCGAACCCGGCGTGGACCGAAGTCGCCAGCGGCGCCGCGCAGCCCACCCGCGCGCTGCGTTCCCCTGAAGGGTTCATGATTGCCCTGGGCATCATTGGCGCGACGCTCATGCCGCACAATCTCTACCTGCATTCGGGCGAACTGGCCCAGCGCGCGCACGGCCTGCCCGTCGCGATGCGAGGCATGGCGATGCGCGTGGCCCGTAGCGATACGGTGTTCTCGCTGGGCATCGCGACCCTGGTCAATGCCGCCATCATGATCGTCGCCGCCGCGTCGCTCTCGGGAACGGGAGTAGCGGTCAGCAGCCTGGACCAGGCCCATGCCGCGATTGGCAAGACCCTGGGCGTCGGCGCGGCTATCGTGTTCGCCGTGGCCCTGTATGCGGCCGGGCAAAGCTCGACCATCACCGGCGTACTGGCTGGCAAGGTGCTGTCGAAAGGATTCAGCACGGGAGGATGGTCCGATCGCCGGCGCGCTTTGGTGACGCGGGCGGTTGCCGGTGTCGCGGCCATGGGCATGCTGGCCTATACCGGAGGACAGGATCCCGATCAGTTGCTGGTGCTGAGCCAGGTGATATTGAGCCTGGCACTGCCCTTCGCCCTGGTGCCGCTCGTCATGCTGGCCGTGCGGCGGGAGGTGATGGGGTCTTTCGTGTTGCGGGGGGTCTGGCGCGCGTTGGCGATCGCGGCCACAACGGCGATCATCCTGCTCGACGGCTATCTTTTGCTCGTCCAGGCAATGCCCGGTTAAGGATCACGGCCAGGCCACCGCCGAAGGCAAAGGCCTGGCCGTGATCGTGCAACGCATCAGGCGGTTTCGAGTTCGCCCAGATACGCCGCCCGGACCTTCGGGTCTGTCAGCAAGGTCCTGGAAGCGCCGGACAAAATCAGTTCGCCCGACTCCATCACGTAGCCACGCTTGCTGTATTCCAGTGCGAGCCGCGCATTCTGCTCGATCAGCAGGATCGTCACGCCGTCGGCGGCGATGCCCGATATCACTTCGAACACCTTCTCCACCATGAGCGGCGCGAGTCCCATCGACGGTTCGTCGAGCAGCAACAAGGTGGGACGGGCGATCATGGCACGCCCCAGGGCGACCATCTGCTGCTCGCCGCCGGACAGCGTGCCCGCCGCCTGCTTGCGGCGTTCCGCCAGGCGCGGGAACTGCTCGAAGACGCTTTCCATATCGGCGCGGATTCCGGCCCCGTCGCGCCGCACATAGGCGCCCATCGCCAGGTTTTCCTCGATGGTCAATTGGCCGAAGATGCCGCGTCCTTCGGGGACCATGACGAGTCCTTCACGGACCAATTCGTGGGGCCGCCGTCCCTGGATGGACGCCCCCTGGTAAAGGACTTGTCCACCCGCGACCGGGATGAGGCCGCAGATAGCGCGCAGTGTCGAACTCTTGCCCGCGCCATTGGCGCCGATCAGGCACACCAGTTCGCCGCGGTTCACCACCAGGTCGACACCACGCACCGCGCGAATCCCCCCATAGGCGACCTGCAGGTCACGCAATTCGAGCAAAGGCGTTTGGCTCATGCCGCCGCCTCCTGTGCCGCGCCGGCACCCAGATACGCTTCGATTACCTTGGGATCGCGCTGCACATCGGCCGGCTTGCCCATGGCCAGGACTTTGCCGTATTCCAGTACGAGTACGCGATCGCACAAACCCATTACCAGTTTCATATCGTGTTCAATCAAAAGCACGGTAACGCCATCGGAACGGATTTTCTCGATCAGCCGGCGCAGGACCACGGTTTCGGAGGCGTTCATGCCGGCCGCCGGTTCATCCAGTGCCAGCAGGCGCGGTTCGGTCGCCAGCGCCCGGGCGATCTCCAGCCGCCGCTGATCTCCGTAAGACAGGGACTTGGCGATGTCGTTGGCACGCGCCGCGATACCGGTGTACTCCAGCAAAGCATGCGCGCGCGCTTCGATGGCGGCCTCTTCCGCGCGGGTTCGGCGGTTGCGCAGCACCGCGCCGATCAGCCCCGCCCGCGTGCGTACATGCCGGCCGATCATGACGTTTTCCAACGCCGTCAGATTCGCGAACAGACGGATGTTCTGGAACGTGCGCGCCATGCCCAGCGTAGCGATTTCATGCGGTTTCGCGCCCACCAGGTTTTCGCCGGCGAACACGCATTGCCCCGCTTCCGGTACGTACAGCCCCGTCAGCACGTTGAACAATGTGGTCTTGCCCGCCCCGTTCGGGCCGATCAAGCCATAGATTTCGCCGCTCTGGATATCGAAGCTGACGTCCGATAGCGCCTGCAGGCCACCGAATCGTTTGCCCAGCCCGCGTGCTTCAAGCAAGGTTGCAGTCATGCCTGACCTCCTTCGGACGATCGGCTCAGCTCACGCTTGCGTACCGACGAGGGCCACAAGCCGGCGGGCCGGAACAGCATGACACACACCATGGCAAAGCCGAACAACAACATGCGGATGGCTTCCGGATCGACGACGACGGCGCCGAAAATGGCCTTCTGGGCCGGAACGATAACCGCGCGCAGGAATTCCGGAAAAACCGCCAGGACGATGGACCCGAGGATCACGCCCGGAATATGGCCCATTCCACCCAGCACCACCATGCACAGGACGGAGATCGATTCGGTAAGGCTGAAGCTTTCCGGACTGACGAAGCCCTGCATGGACGCGAACAACGAACCGGCCACGCCGCCGAACGAGGCGCCCATCGCGAAGGCCAGCAACTTGATGTTGCGTGTATTGATCCCCATGGCCTTGGCCGCGACCTCGTCTTCCCGTATGGCTTCCCACGCCCGCCCGATGCGTGAATTCTGCAATCGCAGGCACACGAACATGATCAGCAAGGTCAACAAGAGCAGGAGGTAGTAATACTTCTCCGGCCCCGTCACGCGTATCCCGAACAGCGTTTCGGTGCGGTTGAAGGCAAAGTCCGCCACGCGGAAAGGGTCCACGCGGTTGACCCCTTGCGGCCCGTTGGTGATATTGATGGGAGCGTTCAGGTTGTTCAGGAAGACCCGGATGATCTCGCCGAAGCCCAATGTGACGATGGCCAGGTAATCGCCGCGCAGCTTCAGGGTGGGCGCCCCCAGCAGGATGCCGAACAGGCAGGCCAGCGCGACGCTGATCGGCAGGATGGCCCAGAACGGCAGGTGCAGGTTGAAATGCGGCGACGCCAGCAACGCCCAGGTGTAGGCGCCAACGGCGT
Source organism: Bordetella genomosp. 11 (assembly GCF_002261215.1). NCBI lineage: Bacteria > Pseudomonadati > Pseudomonadota > Betaproteobacteria > Burkholderiales > Alcaligenaceae > Bordetella > Bordetella genomosp. 11. Next base: position 2,343,496 of record NZ_NEVS01000004.1, read on the forward strand.
AGAAAGCGATATACCCCAGATCCAGCAGGCCGGCGAAGCCCACCACGATGTTCAGGCCCAGGGAGAGCATCACATACAACAGGGCGAAGTTGAGGATGCGGACCCAGCTTTGGCCAGCCATGCCCAACATGAAAGGCAGGACAGCCAATGCGGCCGCCACGAGCCCTATACCCAGCCACGCGGCGGGTGAAATGCGGCCGCGCGAAGCAAAACTTGTCATCATGCGCGATCCCCCACACGTTCGCCGAGCAATCCGGAAGGACGGAAGATCAGGACAAGCACCAACACGAGGAATGCGAACACATCCTGATAGTTGCTGCCCATGAAACCGCCGGTCAGATCGCCGATGTACCCTGCTGCCAAGGCTTCGATCACCCCCAGCAATATGCCGCCGAACATGGCGCCGGCAAGATTGCCGATGCCGCCCAGCACCGCGGCGGTAAAGGCCTTCAGGCCCAGCATGAAGCCCATCGTGTAGTGCGCCACGCCGTAATAGGTAGTCACCATCATGCCGGCCACGGCGGCCAGCGCCGAGCCGATCAGGAAGGCGGCGGAGATCACCGTATTGATATTCACGCCCATCAGCCCCGCGACCTCGCGGTTCTGCGCGGTCGCCCGCATGGCCGTGCCCAGGCGGGTCTTGTGCACCAACAGTAGCAGCGCGGCCATGACCAGCGCGGCGATGAGGATGATGGCAATCTGCAGCGAACTGATCTTTGCGCCGCCCAACGAGAACATCTGGAGCTTGACGATCTGCGGGAAGTGTTCGTAGTCACGTCCCCAGATCATCATGGCGAGGTTTTGCAGGATGATGGAAACGCCGATGGCGGTGATCAGCGCCGCCAGCCGGGGAGCTCGCCGCAAGGGACGGTAGGCGACGCGTTCCGCCAGCCAGCCCAGCGCCATGCAGACGGGCGCGGCGCAAAGCAGGCCCACCCCGAAGACAAGCCATGGCGAAACCGACGGGTCCGCGCCGACGAGGGTCAACGCCAGCGTGGTCGCCACCATGGCGCCCACCATGACCACATCGCCATGCGCGAAGTTGATCAGGCCGACGATGCCATACACCATGGTATAGCCCAGCGCGACCAGGGCATACATGCTGCCCTGGGTCAGGCCGTTGATAAGTTGCTGAATGAAAATATCCATGGAATGCCAGGTGAAACGTGAATCGCGCGGACAGCCGATGCCGCGCACCGATGAACCCCGGAGATGGGGTTGCGGCACGGCGTCGCGCCGTGCCGCGGCGCCTTTATTGCGCCTGGCTCACCATGGTCTCGACCATCTCCCACTTGCCGTTCTTGACCTGGTAGATGGTTACGGACACTTCCTTGAGGTCGCCGTTGGCGTCGTAGGCGATGCTTTCGCTGGTCGCGCCCTTGCGATGCAGCTTGCGCAGCATAGGCAGATACTTGGCCGAGTCTGCGGAGCCGGCCTCTTCCATGGCCGTAATCATGTTCCACGCACCGTCATAGGCGTACGGCGCATAGACACCCGGCTCTTCCTTGAAACGCGCCTTGTAGGCCGCGGCGAACTCCTTGCCCGCGGCCATTTTGTCCAGCGGCACGCCGGCCAGCGAGGCATACGTGCCTTCGGCTGCGTCTCCGGCAAGCTTCAGGAAGGTGTCGCTGCGCGTCATTTCGCCGGAAACGAAAGGCATCGTCAGCCCCAGCGCCGCGAGTTGACGCTTCATCGGGCCGGACTGCGCATCCAGGCCGCCGAAGAATATCGCTTCGGGAGCAGCCCCCTTGATATTGGTCAGGATGGACGTGAAGTCGTTTGCCTTGTCGGTCGTGTACTCGCGCCGGACGACCTGGCCACCCGCCGCTTTCACGGCTTTCTCGACCTGGTCGGCCAGGCCCTGGCCGTAGGAAGTGCGGTCGTCGATGATGGCGATCTTCTTGCTGTGCAGGGTCTCGACCATGAACCTTCCCACCGCGGCGCCCTGCTGGGTATCGCTGGTCATCATCCGGAAGGTGTTGTCATAACCCTGCTTGGTGTATTCGGGCGCGGTACCCATGGCGATCTGCACCAGGCCGGCATCGTGATAGACGCGCGAGGCGGGAATGGTGGTGCCGGAATTGAAATGTCCCAGAATGCCGCTGACATCGTCATCGACCAATTGCTGGGCCACCGTTACCGCGGTACGAGGGTCGGCCTGGTCATCCCGGGAAACCAGCACGAACTTGACCGCTTTGCCGTCCAGCTTGATTCCCTTCTTATTGGCTTCGTCGATGGCCAGGATCAGGCCTTTCTGCATGTCCTCGCCATAGTGCGCCTGGGGTCCGGTCAGCGGACCGGCATAGCCTAGTTTGATTTCCGTATCGGCCGCATGCGCGGCGCCTGCCACGCAAAAGCCGGCGGTGACGGCCATGGCGAGCGATCGTATCGTTGTCGTGAAGCGCATCTATTCCTCCTTGTAGGATAGCCAAGTAAGATCTGCGGGAGGGTGGTCCCGTCCGTCCTTGCCGCACAGTCCGCGGGTGACGCGGACCGGTGCTATTGTGAATTTATGCATGCGCCGGATAGGCGCGCCTTTGGCGCCAACGGCGCCATGGCAACGGAATTTTCGATGCCGCCAAGGGCGACAGGTATTGGCGATTACCCTCCCCACCATAAAGCCGGGCATCCCGGACCCTACGGCAGGCAGAAGGATATGTCATGTCATCCCCGGCGCGCTTCGGTATCTGACTACTGAAGCACACCGGGGTTTTCGCTTTTTCAACGCTTGCACGCCTCTGGCGTGGAAAGTGCCTTAGCCTATGGTCATCAGGCTCGCATTGCCGCCAGCCGCCGCCGTGTTGACGCTGATGGAGCGTTCCGCCACCAGACGGTCGAGCACATAGGATTGCCCTTGTGCCAATGCATCGACCGACAGCCCCTGCACCGATACGATCGGTCCCGGGCGGGCGGCCACGCGTCCGCTCAGCAACCGCAGCGCATCGCTGTCGCCCTCGAACAGGACAGCCTGGAAATCGGCCGATTCCACATCCTCGTCGCGCGTGAAGGCCACGCCATCGCGCTGGGCGGGCGGCAGGCCCTGGACGAATTGGCGGGAAACGCCGCCATCGGCGAACAGCACCCGATTACCCGTCGCCTGGGCCGCCGCCCACTGTGCGCGCGCGCCTTGTTCGGAGGACGCCACACAAAGCACCGTGCCACGGGGCTCCAGCCGGTAGGTATTGGCTTCACCGGTGGGGCCGGGCAATGTCAGGACAATGGGCATCGCGGAAGCCCCGCCACCTACCGGCAACTGCGAAGGACGCAGCGACAACAGCCTGTACAGATACAGCGGCCCTCCGGCCTTGGGACCGGTGCCCGACAGCCCCTCGCCGCCGAAGGGCTGCACGCCCACCACCGCGCCGACGATATTGCGATTGACGTACATATTGCCGGCATGCACCCGGGACGTGACGTGGCCGATGGTTTCGTCGATCCGCGTGTGGACGCCGAAGGTCAGGCCGTATCCCGTGGAATTGATGTCTTCCAGCAGGTTGTCCAGTTGATCCCGCTTGTAGCGCACGACGTGCAGTACCGGTCCGAACACTTCACGCTTGAGCTCGCGCACGCTGCCGATTTCGATCAAGGTGGGCGCGACGAAAGTGCCATTGCGGCAGGCCGGAGATAGCGGAATCTGCGTGACCGGCTTGCCGGCGGTACGCATGCCTTCGATATGGCGTTGTATGCCTTCCCTTGCCTCGTTGTCGATGACCGGGCCGACATCCGTCGACAGGTGGTCCGGATTGCCGACCCGCAACTCGGCCATGGCACCACGCAGCATTTCCAGCACGCGGTCGGCACTGTCCTGCTGGACGCACAGCACGCGCAGCGCCGAACAGCGTTGACCGGCGGAATCGAAAGCCGAAGTCAGTACGTCGTAGACGACTTGCTCGGTCAGCGCGGAAGAGTCCACCACCATCGCGTTCTGGCCGCCCGTTTCGGCGATCAGCGGAATGGTATGGCCGGCATCATCCAGGCGATCGGCCAGACTGCGCGCAATCAGGCGCGCCACATCGGTGGACCCGGTGAATAGCACGCCCCGGATATCGGGACTGGCCACCAGCGCCGCGCCGACGGTCTCGCCACGGCCGGGAAGCAGTTGCACCGCGTCCTCGGGCACGCCCGCCGCACGCAGGATGTCGACGGCCCGTGCCGCGATCAGCGGGGTCTGTTCGGCCGGCTTGGCGATCACCGCATTGCCCGCGGCCAGCGCCGCGGCCACCTGGCCGGTGAAAATGGCCAAGGGGAAATTCCAGGGACTGATACACAGCACCGGCCCCAGCGGGCGATGAGTGGCATTATCGAACTCGCGCTCGGCCTGTTCGGCGTAATAGCGCAGGAAATCGACGGCTTCACGCACTTCGGCAATCGCGTTCGGCAAGGATTTCCCCGCTTCCCGCACAATGAGCCCGAGCAGTGTTTGCATCTGCTCTTCCAGCATCTGCGCGGCGCGGCGCAGGCACAGCGCGCGCTCGGTCACCGGCGTGGACTGCCAGATCGACGCGCCCTGCCCCGCACGGCGCAGCGCCTCCTGCGTCTCGGCTTCGGAGGCCTCGACGACATGGCCGACGATATCGCGGTGGTCCGCGGGGTTGCGCACGGGTACGGCACGCGCGTCATCCCATGCATTCGGCCCGACCGTGGGATAGGCGCGCCAGGCCGTCGCCGTGCTGGAAAGCAAGGCGGCGGACAGCGATGCCAGGCGGTGTTCGTTGCTGAGGTCGAGCCCTTGCGAATTGGCGCGCGCGCCCGAGCGAATGCTGCCGTAAAGCTCGCGCGGCAGCGGGATTTTCTCGTGAGGCGCCCCCAGCGGGACGATCGCCGACGCCGCTTCCACCGGGTCTTCGATCAATTCGTCGATCGATATGCTGTGGTCGCCGATGCGGTTCACGAAGGACGTATTGGCGCCGTTCTCCAGCAGCCGGCGAACCAGATAAGCCAGCAGCGTTTCGTGGGTGCCGACGGGCGCATAAATGCGGCAGGGACGATTCAGCTTGCCCTGCGCCACGGGGCCCACCACTTCCTCGTACAGCGACTCGCCCATGCCGTGCAGGCACTGGAACTCGTACTGGCCCGGATAGTAGTTCTGCCCCGCCAGCTGGTAGATCGCGGCAAGGGTATAGGCATTATGGGTGGCGAATTGCGGGAAGACCGCTTCGGGCGCGCCCAGCAGCTTACGCGCGCAGGCCAGGTATGCCACGTCCGTATAGACCTTGCGCGTATAGACCGGGTAACCCTCCAGGCCGTCCACCTGCGCCCGCTTGATCTCGCTATCCCAATACGCGCCCTTGACCAGCCGTATCATCAGGCGATGGCGGCTGCGGCGCGCCAGATCGATGACGTAGTCGATAACGAACGGCGCGCGCTTCTGGTAGGCCTGGATCACGAAGCCGATACCGTTCCAGCCTTCCAGCTCCGGGTCGAAGCACAGCGCTTCCAGCAGATCCAGTGAAATTTCGAGGCGGTCCGCTTCTTCCGCATCGATGTTCAGACCGATGTCGTAGCCGCGCGCCAGGCGCGTCAGCGACTGCACGCGCGGCAGCAGCTCCGCCATGACACGGTCGCGCTGTGCGCGCGAATACCGCGGATGCAAGGCCGAGAGCTTGATGGAAATGCCGGGCCCCTGGTAGATGCCCCGTCCCGCGGCCGCCTTGCCGATGGCATGGATGGCCTGCTCGTACGACGCAAAGTAGCGGTCGGCGTCCGCCGATGTGGTCGCCGCCTCGCCCAGCATGTCGTAGGAATAGCTGAAGCCCTTGGCTTCCATTTTGCGATTATTGGCCAGGGCCTCCGATATGGTCTGGCCGGACACGAACTGCTCGCCCATCATGCGCATGGCGATGTTCACACCCTTGCGGATCAGGGGCTCGCCGCCCTTGCCGATGAGACGTGTCAAGGCGCGCGAAAGGGATTGTTCGCTGTTCACCGCCACCAGCTTGCCGGTAAGCATCAGGCCCCACGTCGCGGCATTCACGAACAGCGAAGGCGATTCGCCGACGTGCGAGCGCCAGTCTCCCCGCGCCACCTTGTCGCGGATCAGGGCATCGCGCGTGGCACGATCCGGGATGCGCAGCAGGGCTTCGGCCAGGCACATCAGGGCCACGCCCTCCTGGCTGGACAGGGAAAACTCCTGGATCAGCCCTTCCACCCCGCCGCCGGTACGTTTTTCCCGCAGGGCCCGCACCAGGCTGGCCGCCATGGCGTGGATTTTTTCCGGGTTGGGCATCCGCGCCTGTCCCAGCAGGAGCGGAACGCATTCCGGCTCGGGTCGCCGATAGGCCGCGGTGATGGCCGCGCGCAAGACGGATTGCGACTGCACGTCCTGACCGAACTCGAAAAAAGGCGGCACCTGGGCCTGCGGTTGCAGCTCGGGCTCTTCGGCGGGTCCCTCTCCCCCGGTGAAGTGCGCAATTTCAGCCGGCAACTGACCACGCTCGATACGGTCGAGATAAGCCACAATGGCTTGCTTGTGCAGCCAATGCGGCGTGCACTTCAGTTTGGATGCCGCGTCCTTCAGACGGTCGCGCAACGTTTCGTCGACTTTGACGCCAAGAGTGGTAGTGCCCATGCTGGCTTGATACTCGCTATTTCTTGAAAAGGGCTGGATAGACCTCGCCCAAGGCGGAGGTTCACCGCGATAGTAGGCGGGTTACACCTAACCGAGTATTAAGGTTAACCCTAGGTTTCCTCAGCACTTCTCTCGAGTGGAGACCGTCGGGCCAGCCTCCATTCCAGCGATCATTCAGCCGACATCGCAGCCCTTGAGTTGCACCGCCTCGCTGCCGGCCTGGGCGCGGGCTCCTCCCGCCCGGATACCGCTGGCGATGGTCGCCGCCAAATCGGCGGTCGCCCTCTGCTGCGCGGCCACCGCACGCGCGGGCGTAGCGCCATCCAGGGGAACGTGAATCACACTGCGGCACAGCAGCGTCTGGCCCGGCAGGTTCAAAGGCCGCACCCGCCAGGTCGCATCCAGTACCGCCTCGCCATGCGCCGTCGCATCGAAGCGCTGCACATCCAGTTGGACTCGCCACACAGCCGCGTTGGCGGGCGCGTTAATGGATTGCACATCGACCACGCCCAGATCGCGCACCAGGTTATAGGACAAGGCGCCACGGATTTCGTCGGAAAGGGGAGCCGTCCAGCGATCGGAGTAATACGCCGCGACCACGCCGTCGGCTTCGCGCAGCATGATCTGGGGCTGATCGGCCTGCGGCGGCACGGTGACAGGCAGGACATCCAGCAGGAAAGGCGGCTTGCCGCCATCCGACGGGGCCGCCGCGCGCGACTCCTGGCCGGCATCCGGCCTAAGCAGAGTGTAGTAATGCACCGGGGGAGAAGTAGAGCACCCGGCCAGCGCGGCCCCAAGTACCGCCGGTGTGAGCACGCGTCGAATCGTCGAGTTCATCGTGGGCTCCTGGTATTACCGTAGTTGGGCAACGGATCCGGCCCACGACCGCGTAGCAGGGCCTCCGGATTGGTCTGAAGATAGTCAGCCAGCGCCCGCAGCGAGCGCGCCGCCCTCGATAGCTCGTCCATCGCATTCTGCGCGTTGAGCGGCAAGGGCGAATCCGGAGCCAACAGATTACCCAAATCGGCGAGGGATTTGTTGGCTTGTTTGAGCAATGCCTCCGCCTGCGGAGCGAGCTGCTTGTCCAGGCGTGCCGTCAGGCGCGCGGTATTCGCCAGCGTCTGCTGCAAATCCGTGCCTATTTTGTCGAACGGGATCTTGTCCAGCTTGGCCGCGACATTGGCGATCTGTTGCTGCAATTGGTCCAGGTTCCCAGGCTGCGTCGGAATCCTCGCCGGTGTGGACATCTCGAATGCCACCGGCTTGGCGTTCGGAAACACATCCAGCGCGACATACAGCTGGCCGGTCAACAGATTCGAACTGCGCAGCTGTGCCCGCAATCCGTGCTGCACCATGGAGCCCAACAGACGGCCACCCGGGTGTGTGGTGCCTTCCCCGCCGGCCTTTTTATCCTCTCGCTCGGAATATTCGCGCACCCGATCAAAGACAGCCCCGAGCCGCTGGGGGTACAGATTGGCATGGACAAGCGCGAAGAAGCGCTTCGACGCGCGGTCGAAATCCATACTGATGGAGTCCACCTGCCCCAGCACCACACCATTGAAATCGATGGGCGCACCCACGCTCAGGCCGCGTATCGATTGGTCGAAGCGCATGACGATGGGGAACGGCTCCCCGTCCTGCTTCGCCTGGGCGGCGGCCTCCGTGCCGTATAGCGTAAACACCGTATCCGCCTTGGCCGGTGTTTCCGTCGTGTCATCATCCGGCTGGCCGAAGGCGATGCCGCCCACGGCCACGGACAGCAGGGACTGCGTGCGTACCTTCAGGCCATCGGCGTTAAGGGTGAAATCCACACCGCTGGCATTCCAGAAGTGCGTATCGGTAGTCACGAACTTGTCGTTGGGCGCATCGACGAACAACTGGATGTTCACGAACTTGCCGGTAGGGTCCAATTGGTATCCGATCACCTGCCCCACACTGATGCGCCGGTAATAGACCGGCGAGCCCACGTCCAGGGACCCCAGATCCATGGCCCGCACCGTGAACCGCTTGCCCGGCCGGTCGTGGGTGACTTCAGGCGGTGTCTCCAGTCCGACGAACTCCGTTTTTTCTTCATCCGACGCCGACTTTGTCGCGTCCTTGCCATTCTTGGCATCCACACCGATATAAGCGCCGGAGAGCAACGTACCGAGACCGGAAACGCCGCTAAGGCCCAGGCGCGGCCGCACGACCCAGAATTGCGTGCCTTCCCGCGCGATGCTGGCAGCCTCCTTGACCAGATCCGCCTTGACGATCACCTGGGACCGGTCTTCGCTGAGATGGATGCTGCGCACCGTGCCGATATTGACGTCCTTGTAACGGACCTGGGTCTTGCCGACTTCCAGGCCCTCCGCCGTCTTGAAGGTGATGGTGACGGTAGGTCCGGATTCCCACCACGTCTTGGCAACCAGGGAGAGCCCGGCGACCGCGGCGACGAATGGTACTAGCCAGATCCAGGAAATACGGCGCTTGCGCCGGGTGACCTCCGGAGTCCGGATCCCTGGGTTGTCTCCGGACGATGCTGGGTCTGACATACAGCTGCTTCCTTATTCCTCTTGTTTGTGGATCGCATTGCCCAAGGCCTGCATGGCCGACGGCGGATTGGCCGCCGGGTGGGCAACCCGGGGCGACAACGGCGTCGCATGATCGGCCTCATCGGCGGCCATATCCCAACCGTACCGCGGATCGAAGCTCATTGCGGCCAGCATGGTCAAAATGACAACCGTACCAAAAGCGCCGGCCCCAGCCCCAGCGCTGATAGTCATCAAGCCCTGGAAATGCGCGAGCGCGGCCAGCAGGATGACGACAAATACGTCCAGCATCGACCATTGACCGATGAACTCCACCATACCGTACAAACGCGTGCGCTGACGCAGCCCCGTCGCGCTGCCCCGCTGCACCTTCCATGCCAGCACGGCAAGCGCCAGCAGCTTGGTCAGCGGCACCATCACGCTGGCGACGAAGACAATCAAGGCGATATCCCACGAGCCGGTTTGCCACAGTTCGATCACACCGCCCAGTATCGTGTGCCCGCTGTCGCCGAAAATCGACTCGATATTCATGACGGGCAGGACATTGGCCGGAATATAAAGAATCGCCGCCGCGATGAGCAACGCCCAGGTCCTGGCCAAGTGATCCGGTTTACGCAGATGCAGCGGGCTGTCGCACCGAACGCAGCGATGCGGCGAATCCGGATGCGCGCGAGGCAAAGCCTGTACCTGCCCGCACACATGGCACCCGGCCAATGCATCGCCCGGGCGGGTATGAGGAATATGCAGATCCACGGCCCCTGCCCGCTCCGCATAATGCCAGAGCGATTGCGAAGAAAGACGGCCCAGCGTGGTCAATAATATGGTCAACAGGGCAAAACCGGCCAGCCCGACCCCGGGCGACACCGACGCCATCCCGGCCAGCTTTACGACAGCGACAAGCACGCCCAACACGAATACCGGGACCATGCTCCACGGCGCGAGCAGGCGCAACATACGGGTAGAGGAAGCGAAGGCGGGAGGACGGGCGCCCGTCGAGAGGGGGTAAAGCACCCAGACCAGCAATACCAGTTGCAGCAATGGGAGGACCAGCCCGGCCAGGCCGGTCATGACCGCAACGACCTCATGACCCTGCCGCCACGTGACGAGAACCGCCTCCGGCAATGAGGCCGCCTGCACCATACCCTGCACGCGCATGATGGCGACAGGATAGGCATTGGCGATGATGAAAACAATCAGGGCGGCGAGCGCAAGCGCAAGCCACCCCGAGGGATGAAGGCCACTGTAGCGCCACAGCACCGAGCCGCAGCGACTGCAGGAAGCCTGTTCACCTGGCCTCAGCTCCTGGCGGCGGTAGATCGTGCCGCAATGCTCGCAGGAGATAAGAGGCGATGTCGACGCCATTACTCCGCCAGCGCGACTTCCTGCGCATCCGGCGCGTCCGAAGCCGGCTTATCACCGAAGGTAAGTGACACCTTGCCCTCCTGATCGAGATCCACCGTGACCGAGCCGCCATCGACCAGTTTGCCGAACAACAGCTCGTCGGCCAGGGCGCGGCGTATCGTGTCCTGGATCAGGCGCTGCATCGGACGTGCACCCATGAGCGGATCGAACCCCTCTTTCGCGAGATGATCGCGCAAGGCTTCCGTGAAAACGGCGTCGACGCGGCGCTCATGCAACTGGTCTTCCAGCTGCATCAGGAACTTGTCGACCACGCGCAGGATGATTTCGCGCGAAAGCGGTGCGAAGGGGATGATGGCATCCAGACGGTTGCGGAATTCCGGAGTGAACATCCGGCGGATCTCCGCCATCTCGTCGCCCACCACCCGCGCATTGTTGAAGCCGATCGACGGACGGTTCAACGTTTCCGCGCCGGCGTTCGTGGTCATGATCAGGATGACATTGCGGAAATCGGCCTTGCGTCCGTTGTTGTCCGTCAACGTGCCGTGGTCCATGACCTGCAGCAGGATGTTGAAAACGTCCGGGTGCGCCTTTTCGATTTCATCGAGCAGCAGCACACAGTGCGGCTGCTTGGTGATCGCTTCGGTCAGGAGACCGCCCTGGTCGAAGCCGACATATCCCGGCGGGGCGCCGATCAGGCGCGACACCGCGTGCCGTTCCATGTATTCGGACATATCGAAGCGCAGCAGCTCCACACCCATGGTGAATGCCAGCTGGCGCGCTACTTCGGTCTTGCCCACGCCGGTCGGGCCGGAGAACAGGAAAGCACCGATCGGTTTCTCGGGCTTGCCCAGACCGGAACGCGCCATTTTGATCGAGGCGGAAAGAGCCTCGATGGCGTTGTCCTGCCCGAACACTACCGTCTTCAGATCGCGATCCAGCGTGGCCAGCTTGCTGCGATCGTCGTTGGATACGGATTGCGGCGGAATGCGGGCGATCTTCGAGACGATATTCTCGATATCGACCTTGCCGATCACCTTCTTCTGGCGCGAACGAGGCAGCAGGCGCTGCGCGGCACCCGCTTCGTCGATCACATCGATGGCCTTGTCCGGCAGATGGCGATCGTTGATATGGCGCGCCGACAACTCGGCGGCCGCCAACAGCGCCGCGGCCGAATAGCGGACATTATGGTGTTCTTCGAAACGGGTCTTCAAGCCACGCAGAATCTGCACAGTTTGTTCGACGCTGGGTTCGCTGACATCGATCTTCTGGAAGCGGCGCGACAAGGCGTGGTCTTTTTCGAAGACCCCACGATATTCCGTGTAGGTGGTCGCGCCGATGCACTTGAGCTGGCCGGACGACAACGCCGGCTTGAGCAGATTCGAGGCATCCAGCGTCCCGCCCGACGCGGAGCCCGCGCCGATCAGGGTATGGATTTCGTCGATGAACAGAATCGCATCGGGATTGCCGCGCAATTGCTTGAGCACGCCCTTCAGGCGCTGTTCGAAATCGCCGCGGTATTTGGTCCCGGCCAGCAACGCGCCCATATCCAACGCATAAACCTGGGCTGCCTGCAGAATTTCCGGCACTTCGCCACGGGTGATGCGCCAGGCAAGGCCTTCCGCGATCGCGGTCTTGCCCACGCCCGCTTCGCCCACCAGCAAAGGATTGTTCTTGCGGCGCCGGCAGAGAACCTGGATAACGCGTTCGACTTCGGATTCGCGGCCAATCAGCGGATCGATGCGGCCCGCAAGGGCAGCGGCGTTCAGGTCCGTCGCATACTGGTCCAACGGCGACTGGCGGGACTCGCCCTGTTCCTCGGGATTGGGCTGCTGTTCCTTTTGCGAGGCGGCCGATTCGACTTGCGGCTGCTTGGTGATCCCGTGCGACAGGAAGTTGACCACGTCCAGGCGCGTCACCCCCTGCTGCTGCAGGTAATACACCGCGTGCGAATCCTTCTCGCCGAAAATCGCCACCAGCACATTCGCGCCGGTCACGGGCTTCTTGCCGCTGCCGCCGGCCGAAACATGCATGATCGCGCGCTGAATGACACGCTGGAAGCCCAGCGTCGGCTGGGTGTCCACCTCGGCGCCGCTGGGAATGACAGGCGTGTTCTCGTTCACGAACTGACGCAGATTGCGACGCAGGTCGTCGAGATTGGCGGCGCAAGCGCGCAGCACTTCCACCGCGGAAGCGTTGTCGAGCAGCGATAACAGTAGATGCTCTACTGTAATAAATTCGTGCCGGGCCGAACGGGCCTCGACGAATGCCATATGCAGGCTAACTTCAAGCTCTTGGGAAATCACGCTTCCTCCATAACGCATCGAAGCGGACAAAAACACAATTCATATTCTATGCCTATCAGGGCGTAACGCCAGCGATTTCAAATTCGATCCGGTCGTAACGGCCCCGGCTGTCCATTACCGTAAGCGTATACCGACCGGCGCGCCCCAACGACACCGTAAACGGATGATCCGCCCGCGCCTGTCCCAGCACCCGGCCGTCCAGCATCCACCATACCTCACCTTGCGCCCCCATCGCGTCTACGTCGAACGCGATAAGACGCCGTCCCGGCAAAGGCCTCAGAACCGCGCCCTGCGCCAGGCCCACCACCCGCAAGGGTGCCTGGCCCGGATCCGCATAACCCGCGAACGAGGGTGGGACAGTGTTGTTCAAAGCCCACGCCGCACGCGGTTCCGGACACATTTTGGCCTCCACGCTTTCCCGTCGCACCCCCAGCGGCCAGCAGATGACCACGGATTGCACGCTGGGCGGCCGGATACGCGCACGCGCCGGCCCGTCGGGCAGTGCGGCGACCACGTCCCGCAATAATGGCGCGGCGACGTTGGCGCCAAAAAACCCCGGATTCGGCGTGCCATCGGGCCGGCCCACCCAAACGCCGATCGTCCAATTGTCCGTCACCCCGACTGCCCAGGCGTCACGAAACCCGAAACTCGTGCCCGTCTTCCAGGCCAATGCCTTGCCTGGCGCACCGCTTTGGTGAAACGGCCGGTCCGGATGGCCTCCGCCTTCGAGGATATCGCGCACTATCCATGCCGCGCCCGCGCTGATCATGCGGGACTCCAGCAAGGGTTCGGCCGGATCGAGCCGCGGATGGCCGGCCAGGCCGTCGCGCGCCAGGGCACGGTATGCGCCCACCAGTTCTTCCAAGGTGGTGCCACCACCGCCCAAAATCAAGCTTAGATTCGGCGAAGCCCCCGCCGGCATGCGCAGACGAACGCCACCGCTAAGCATAACCGAAGCAAAATGCGCCGGTCCGACACGATCCAGCAAGTCCACCGCCGGTACGTTGAGCGAGCGTTGCAATGCTTGCGCAACGCTGACCGGACCCGAGAATGCCGCCTGGAAATTGCCCGGCGCATAACCGCCGAACGAAATCGGAACGTCCATCAGCAGGCTTTCCGAATGAATCAGGCCATCGTCCAATGCCAAACCATACAGGAACGGCTTCAGTGTAGACCCGGGCGAGCGCACCGCCGCGACCATGTCCACGTGGGCATAACGGGTATTGTCGGTATAGTCGGCCGATCCGGCATACGCACGAATGGCGAGGCTATCGTTATCCATGACAAGCACCGCCATGGAAACCTTGGGCGGCAACGCATCGACGCGATCCAGCAGCAGTTGTTCCACGCGTGCCTGCAGTTCGGCATCGATGGTGGACGCGATACGCTGCGTTCCCGGCCGGGCGGGAGATCCGGCGGCCGATCCCATGCACGTGGGGCAGGATACGGTGGACCCGGCCTTCGCCTCGCGCAACAGGCGCTGCGCCGCGAGCGGCGCCAGCCAATGCGCACGCAATGGCGGCGCCATGACCGGTTCCATCTTGGCGTCGGCCACCTGGCCGGGGGTCCAGCGTCCCAGCGCCGCCATGCGATCCAGCACCTTATCGCGGGCGGAGCGGGCCAGTTCCGGGTTGCGGTCGGGACGCAGCAGCGACGGCGACTGCGGCAAGGCCGTCAACAGTGCGGACTCGCCGGCGCTGAGATCGCGCGCGGACTTGCCCAGCCAAAGCCGGGAAGCCATCTCGACCCCCTGCACGATGCCGCCCATGGGCGCCCGGCTGAGATACATCGCAAGGATCTCGTCCTTGCTGTAGTGGAGTTCCAGCTGCAGGGCCCGCAGCGCCTGGCGGGCTTTGGCACCCAGGGTGCGGGATGGATGGCCGGCGAGCGCGGGATCGATCAGACGCGCCACCTGCATCGTCAGCGTCGAACCGCCGGACACGATGTGGCCGGACAACAGCCACTGGGCCGCCGCGCGCGCCATCGCGACGGGATTGATGCCGGGATGCCAGCGGAACCAGCGGTCCTCGTAGGTCAATAGTGTCTGCAGGTACAGGGGAGAAACATCTCCCGGCTGAACGGGATAGCGCCAGATCCCGTCCCGGCTGGGGTAGTTGCGCAACGGCGTGCCGTCGGCTGCGGTGACCACAACGGCACCGTCCGCATAAGGCGGTGGCAGAGGATACAGGCGATCCAACACGAGTGCGCACACGCATGCCAGCAGGACGAAACCCGCCACCAGCGCAGCAGCGAGGGTACGCGCGCGGCGGTTTTTTCTTCCGCGCGGAACCTTCGCTTCGGGGACCATCGTCATGGCTGTGGCGGCGCGCCGCGATCGCGGATTTCGATATCGCCCCATGACGCACCGACACCCTGGACCTCCGGACGATACATGTCCTCGCCCACGGTCGACGGCACCGCGTACCGGCCGGGCGTCACCACGCGCAGCAGATAGAAAATGTCGACCGGCCCCTGCCCCAGGGACACCGCGGCGACGTAGCGATCATCGCGGAACTCCGTGTGCTTGATGCGGGGATCGGACAACGCGTCGGCCACGCGATGTTGGGCGATGGTCCAATCGTTCATATCCGGATTCTGCGACAGGTTCAGGTTCTCGACCTCCAGGCCCGCCGGCACGCGGTCGGTAATCAGGCCGTCGGGAATGGCCTGGCTCGCGTCCGCGCGTATCCACGCGACCAGGATATCGCCGGTCTGCAGCGTGCCACCGTCCCAGGCCTTGCCGTCCGGCCGATACCATTGCCGCTGCAAACGGATGACGCCATCGCGCGGTGCCGGCGGATGGTCGGCCGTCCCCTGTATGTCGATTTCCGCGTACACAGGCCGCGCGCCGGTATTGGACAGCTGCATGCCATCGATATCGCCGGGCTGGAGGGTTACGGTACGGTCCTCGCTTCCTTGCAGTACCGTGCGGCCGGCGCCCCTGGACAGGGTGGCTTCCCAGGCTCCGGGCGCGCCGCCCTTGGCCGCGCGCGCGGCCATCAGCAGCGCCATTTCTTCCTGCGTCGAGAAATACGATCGCCCCCCCAGGCGCGCGGCGAGTTCCGTCATCAGGACTTCCCGGCGCGGGTGCTGCAGATCGTATTGCCCCATCAGCGCATAGGACAAGGCAAGGTCGCGTACCGCGCTGCCATAGTCACCCATCCACTCATCCACGCCGCCGGACATGGTGCCGAAACCGTATGGACGGCTCATGGCCGCGTCCAGCGCCGCACGCGCCCGGTCGGCGTCCCCCATCAGTTTGAAGGCGGCGGCAAGCTGGACCAAAGGCAGCGGCGAACGCGCGCGCGCCTGGTAGTTGTCGAATAACTGGCGTACCGTGGCCAGCGGCGCCTTGCCGTCGCGAGCAAGCACCAGCGATGCTGCGGCCAGGCCGGCGAAGCGACGGTGATCGTCGCGCAGCACGCTGTGGGCGTCCGCCGGGATACGGCCGTTCTGCACCGCCGCGCGCAGTTGCGCGGACCAGACGCCGAAGCCGGAAGGCGCTCGCTGCACCTGCTCCAACAGCCAGCCGCGCGAGCGATCCAGCACGGTCTCGGGTACGCTGAACCCGCGGTCGCGGACGTCCTGCAAAAAGCCGACGGCATACGCCGTCAGCCAAACGTCGCGCGCCCCCGCCGGTCCGCCCCATAGCGAATAGGCGCCGCTGGAACCGCGCATGCCGGACAAGCGCTGCAGTGCCCTGTCCACCCTGTCCTGGCGTGCCGCCGGCGAGAAATCCTTCACGCCATACAGGCGCGCGCTATCCGCGTCCATCAACAGCCAAGGCAATGCCGCGCTGATGGTCTGCTCCGTGCACCCATAGGGATATGTCAGCAGGTTGCCGACGATCCGCTGCACATTGAACGGCGGACGATCGGACACGGTCAGGCTGGCGGTGATGGAGTCGGGGTAATACCCCGCTACCCATGCGGCATCCAGGCGCCTGCTGTCGCCCGGCATCAACCGCAGGCGGCGCACCTGACGCTCGGGCGCCTGCGCGGGCTCGACCTGGAGCACCGATTCGCGCACGATGTGGACGGCGTCCGCGCCACCCTGGCCGGACACGGACAAACGCAACAAGCCCAGGCCATACGATCCCGTGGTCGTGGCGGTGTAGCGCAGAGTCGTGCGCTGCTGGTTTTTCAGCGTGACCGTGCGCTCTCCGTCGGCAATCGACAGGGGATCGCGCGCCTGCAGCGATACGGAAAACGTTTGCGTCGCGCCGCTAAGATTCGTGACGTCAAGCGCGATCGCCGCGCGGTCCCCCGGCGTTATGAAACGTGGCGTACTGAGCTCGGCCACCACCGGTGCGGCGACCACCATCTCGGCGTCCGCGCTGCCATATCGGTCCGCGGTGAAGGCAACCGCCATCAAACGCAAGGTTCCGTTGAAATCCGGCACATCCAATGGGATCTCGGCTTCGCCCTTGGCGTCCAGTGTTACGGGGCCGGAGAACAGGTCCACCAATTTGACCTTCTTGGGCAGCGGACGCGTATCTCCGCGCATCGCCGCATCGCCGCCCCATTTCAGGCGCCCTTTCGTGCCATCCATCTTCTCGATCAGTTTGCCGTACATGTCGAGCAGGTCGGGAGCATAACGATGCTTGCCGAAGAAAAAGCCATACGGGTCCGGCGTCGCATAGCGGTCTATGTTCAGGATGCCGACGTCGACCGCGGACAACGTTACCGTCGCCTTGGTATCGGCGGCGCCGTCGATCTTGACCTTGACGGTAGTGCGTGCCTCCGGGCGGACTTTCGACGGCGCCTGCAGGTGTACGTCCAGCTTGCGAGCCGAGGTATCCAACGGCAAGGGCGCCAGCCCGACCGCGCGCGCCGGCGTCACGCGATCGCCCTGGCTGCCCGGACGAAAGACCACCGCACCGAGGTAAAGATCGTGGCGCTTCCAGGCGGGGTCCACCGGTATGTCGACTTCGGTGCCGGTGGCCTTCGCGTCTATCCACTTCGACCACAGCATGCGATCGCCTTCCACGGTAATCAGGGCATGACCATCATGCGGCGGCGTCAACGTCAGGCGGACGGTATCGCCCGGCTTGGCGGGCAGGCCTTCGACCTTCATGCGCACGCGGTCCGGCCGGTTCCCGGCGGCCTCTTCGCCCTGCGCGCCCCAGCCCGCGTAGAACCGGTAGCGCAGGGTCTGCCCGGTTTCGGAATCGGAGATCTCCAGCCGATACCGGCCATAGCCGACGGGCACATTGAACGTTTCGCGTCCGCTCAGGGGCAAGGAGCGGGAGTCCGCAAGCTCCTCGGTTTCGGTATAGCCGCTGTTCCAGCCCCGCTGCTCGTCGTAGCGCCAGTAGTACTGTCGCTCTTCCCGGTACAAACGAACCTGCGCCTGGCCCAGGGGCCTGATCTTGCCCTCCGCATCGACCCGCACCGCCTCGAAGCCCGCAGGGGTATTTTCCTGGGCCACATCGCCGTCGAAAAGCGGGCGGACCGCGATCAGCATGGGCGCGGGCCAGATCGACCGCGTCAAGGAACGGACGACCGGACGCCCTCCGGACTCCAGCAAGCTGGCCTGAACGCGGACTTGCAGCGGCGAGGCGGCCTTCTGTCCCGACAGATCGACATCGATCCGGCCTTTGCCCTGGTCATCCAGTTGCGACTCGGGAAGCTCCTCGTAATGGCGCAGGCTATCGTCGGCGACGTCGCCGAAAATGAAACCGGGCCATTGTGCCGGCAGCGCCTGACGATCCCGTTTAACGGTAAAACTGGAAAGCAGCCGGTTGCCCGCGGCAGGCGCGCCATACAGATAGTCTCCCTGTACCGCCACCCGCAAGGACTTGCCCGCGGGCATCACGCCTTCCGGCGCGCTCAACAGCAGCTTCATGCGTTCGGGAAGGAATTCCTCCAGATGGAAAGCCCAGGTCGCATCGGCATTACGCACCGAAGGATCGACCCGCAGCTCCAGCATCCATGTGCCGGTCTGCGCATCGGGGGCAAATCAATGGCGTGCCTGACGTAGCCTTGCACCGAAGGATCGGGCCGCCATAACGCACTCTGGACGACGCGCCCGTCGGGCCGTTTCAATGTCGCGGTCAACGGCGAAGCGGCCAGCGGACGGCCATCCGCATCGCGCGGCAGCACCGACACCTGCAGCGTTTCCCCGGGCCGGTACAGGTCCCGCCCGGCGTACACGAATATGCTGTTGTTGACGGCCGGCAGGCCGCCCACATCGAACTCGGATAAATCCAGCGCCGGATCGGCCAGCGACAAAACCGTCATCTCCTTGCCGCGCATGGCGCGCAGCACGCTGGCCCGTTGATAGTCCCCGTCGAAGCGTACATGCCCCTGCGCGTCGGCCGTCGCCTTCGCCAGAGTCCTGCCGCCGCCGTCCAGCAATTCCACGGTATCGCCGGCAATGGGCTCCCCCGATCGCAGCGACACCGAAAACGCTTCGATGCGCCCCTCATAGCGCCTGGCGTGCAAGCCGATATCGCTGACGTAAAAGTAGGTGGTCTGGTATTCCGTCCGGAAGCGCCCCGGCTCGCTCATAACGGCGACGTAAATGCCCGCGTCCTGCAACTCCTTGATGTTCTCGACGGGAAGGAAAGTGACATGGCGGCGGTTCGGCTTATCGTCGGTCAGGAAGCGGCCCTGGTACACGCTTTCGGCGATGGATTTCAAACGATCCAGATCCCAGGCACCGACCGCGCCCTTCAACGACACCGAGTCGACGTAGCCGCCACTTTCCGCATCGTCGTCCGCGTCGCCACCGGACCTTGCGCGATTGCCGGCCAGCAGATCGAAAAACGCCGACACGTGTTCCGGAGCGACTCGAAGGAATTGCACGTCGACCTCCGGCACATTGACCGTAGCCACCGGCAAACCACCGTTCTGCCCGGCTGGCAGCACAACCCCGCGGCTGGCAAAGTAGAACGCAGGCGGCATCGCATCGGTAACCAGCTGGCAATGGGCGGGCTCACGCAACGAGGATCCATCCCCGGCGGGCAGTCCGGCACCCAGCCTGACGGTATAGCGGCGCTGAGGCAAGATGTAGGGAAAGTAAATGACGCGAGGGTTGTCGCCGACCACCCAATTGCCCTGTACCGGCTTGCCGGATGCGGTGACATCGCCCGCTTCGACGGCATGGGTGGCCGCGGACGCGGCCTGGGCCGCGGTTTCATCGCTCGCTTGACCTGCCGTCTTGGCCGCCCCGCCGTCGATGACCTGCAGGTGGCGTCCCAGGTCGCCCTTGCGATCGACCGGCTGGGTAAGCGTGACGGCCAGGGCGAGACTGCCTTGGTATTGCCGGGCGCCGCAGCTCAGTCCCGCGAAGGGGTCGGAGGCGGCCACCGCGGCGCTGGCCGGCGCGGGCGCTGTGCCGGACGAAGCAACGGCGTTGACCGGGGTATCCGGCGGTACGGAAAATCGATGCGCCAGCCATATGGCGATCAGAACGACTACGACGGCCACGATGGCCACGCCCGCCAAACGGCCGGCGCGCTTGCGCTGCTCCACGATACCCCCTCTCCCAAATGCCGACTGAAGCAGCCCCGGCCCGCTTCCCCACGGGCACGTACAGACCTGCCAACTTTATTGCTTATTGCTTTACATATTGCCCTGTCGGCCGAGTCCGGCCAGGCAGGCCGTCAAAGAGGTTCCATCACGCACTGCAAGGGATGCTGCTTGGCACGCGCGTGTTGCGCCACCTGTGCGACGCGGGTCGCCGCGATATCCCGCGGATAGACCCCGCATACGCCGCGGCCCTCGTGGTGTACCTGCAGCATGATTCTGGTGGCCTCTTCTTCGCTTTTGCCGAAAAATTTCTGCAGCACCGCGACGACGAATTCCATCGGGGTGTAATCATCATTCAGCAATACGACCTGGTACATGGGGGGCGGCGCGGTTCGCGCGCTCTCCTTCTCCACGACAAGATCATGCTGAGTATCCGTGCTTGTGCTCATAGCGGCGGCTATTTTATTTAACGGTAGAAAACCGGGTATGGAAATCGGCGTATTTTTACATGTCGAAATGCGTAGTTTCCATACTTGACGCGCGAAAGAAAAACGGCGCATTATCGAAGAATTCTGAGTGCTTTCAACTGCTTGTTAGCCTTGGAAAAAAAGGGGGGGAGACGGCACGGCCGGGGAGCCCTTCTGTCAACATATGATTCAAGAGGCAGTCCGCATGTCTGATACGACCGCAACCGCTGTCCAAGGGGACAACCCAAAATCTACGGGGACCGTGAAGTGGTTCAACGACGCCAAGGGATTCGGTTTCATCACTCCCGACGACGGCGGTGAAGACTTGTTCGCGCACTTCTCGTCTATCCAGATGAACGGGTTCAAGACCCTTAAAGAGGGCCAAAAGGTGGCATTCGAGATCATCCAAGGACCCAAGGGCAAGCAGGCTTTGAACATTACCGCGGCCTGAGCGATCAGTCGTGGCGTTGTAGGCGTCTTCGAGTACCATACGAAGGCGGGGCGGCTGACGCCCCGCCTTTTTTGTGTACTGCTTTCGTACTCATCATGCATAACGGTGCTGTCTTGCTGCAAGCTCAAATCAAGTCCAGGAGAAGCCGCGCGGCCCTGCGCACCCTTCTCGCCGCCGCTACCCTCGCCGTCGCGGTCCTGCCGGGGATGGCCCGCTCCCAGGGTTTCACCGAAGCGCAGCCCCCGCTGCCGAAAACCCAGCTGTCGGCTGGCATCCACATCATCCAG
Source organism: Bordetella genomosp. 11 (assembly GCF_002261215.1). NCBI lineage: Bacteria > Pseudomonadati > Pseudomonadota > Betaproteobacteria > Burkholderiales > Alcaligenaceae > Bordetella > Bordetella genomosp. 11. The sequence continues at coordinate 2,364,937 of NZ_NEVS01000004.1, forward strand.
GCCGAGGTCGCCAATACCGACGAGACCCGCGAACGGGGCTTGATGTTCCGCAAGCGGCTGGAAGGCAACGACGGCATGCTGTTCGTGTTCGAGCGGCCCGATAAACAGTGTTTCTGGATGCATAACACTCCCCTTCCGCTATCGATAGCCTTCATCGCCGACGACGGCACGATCGTCAATATCGACGACATGGCCCCCGAAACGGACGATACCCACTGCTCGCGCAAACCCGTCCGATACGCGCTGGAAATGGCCCAGGGCTGGTTTGCGGACCACGGAATCACCACGGGCAAGAAAATCGACGGCCTGCCTTAATTGTATGGAGAAGAATACATAATAAAAAAGCGAGCGGCGATGCTCGCTTTATTGATAATGATAATCACGGTTAATCTGAAAGGATAATACCGCAAGGTAAACAGGGCAGGCGGCGGACATAACCGTCGCCCGTCTTTCAGACCCGTTCCAGAATCACGGCGATACCCTGGCCGACTCCGATGCACATGGTGCACAGGGCGTATCGGCCACCGGTGCGCTCCAACTGGTTGACGGCCGTGGTGGCCAGACGGGCGCCGCTGGCGCCCAACGGGTGCCCCAGGGCAATGGCACCGCCGTTCGGATTGACCCGCGGATCGCCCTCGCCGATACCCAATTCGCGCAGCACGGCAATGCCCTGCGCGGCGAAGGCTTCGTTCAGTTCGATGACATCGATCTGGTCCAGCTTCAAGCCGGTCAGCGCCAGCACCTTGCGCGTGGCGGGCACCGGACCGATTCCCATGATGCGCGGCGGCACGCCGGCCGTGGCCATACCGACGACGCGCGCGCGCGGTGTCAGGCCGTGCCGGCGCAATGCGCCTTCGCCGGCAAGCAGCAGCGCCGCTGCTCCGTCATTGACGCCCGAGGCGTTGCCGGCCGTCACGGTCCCGCCTTCGCGGACCACCCCTTTCAGGCGGCTCAGCGCTTCCATGCTGGTTTCGCGGGGATGCTCGTCCTTGTCTACCAGAACGGGGTCGCCCTTTTTCTGCGGCACGGATACGGGAGTCAATTCGGTATCGAAGTAGCCGGATTGCTGCGCCTTCACGGCCTTTTCCTGGCTGGCCAGAGCGAAGCGGTCCTGGTCCTCGCGGTTGACCTTGAATTCGGTCGCCACGTTCTCAGCGGTCTCCGGCATGGAGTCCACGCCGTACTGCGCCTTCATCAGCTTATTGACGAAGCGCCAGCCTATGGTGGTGTCGTAGATCGCGGCGTTGCGCGAGAATGCCGTCTCGGCCTTGCCCATGACGAAAGGCGCGCGGCTCATGCTTTCGACGCCACCCGCCAGCATCAGGCCGGCCTCGCCCGCGCGTATCGCCCGCGCGGCGCTGCCCAGGGCATCGAGCCCGGACCCGCACAAGCGATTGACCGTGGCGCCGGGGACTTCGACAGGCAACCCGGCCAGCAGAAGCCCCATCCGGGCCACGTTGCGGTTATCCTCGCCCGCCTGGTTGGCGCAGCCGAAAATGACATCGTCAAGCTCGTGCCACTGCACGCCCGCATTGCGCGCCATCAAGGCCTTGATCGGTACGGCGGCCAGGTCGTCCGCGCGGACGGATGACAATGCACCGCCATAGCGGCCGAAAGGAGTACGGATGGCGTCACAAATGTAGGCGTGCTCGGTCATGGCTGGCTCTCGAAAAGTGCGAAGCGGAATGGTATCCCAGTCCATTTTGGACCTTGGCGCCATTGCCAAGGCTTGTCCATGGCATGGACGGCGTCTAGGGCGCGGACGCGCCTTTCGCCGTCGACGAGGCCTTGGCGGCCCGTCCGGCCTCTACGATGGCCTGACGGCGGAATCGCCCCCCAGCCAGATGGTAGAACGCCTGGGGGCAGAACTGGCGCGACACCAGAGATGCCGAGAGCGAGGCCAGGAGCAGCCAGAAGAGCATGGGTTGGCTGCCGGTCATTTCCATGACCACCACGCTGGCAGTGAGTGGCGCCTGCGTGGCGGCGGCCAGAAAAGCCGCCATGGACATGAGTACCAGCACCCGCTGGTCCACCGCGCCATCCATCAGGCGCCAAACGGATTCCCCTATACCGGCGCCGGCGGTCAGTGCCGGCGTGAATATGCCCCCCGGAATACCCGCCCAGTACGATGCCAGGGTAGCCGCCACCTTGGCCAGTCCGAAGCCGTGCTGCTCCAACGGATCTCCCGCCAGCAATTGCGCGGCCGCGCCGTAACCTGTGCCGTAGGTCGTCCCGCCCATGAAGAGGCCCAACGCCGCCAGGGCGATACCCAACACGAAAGCCGTCGCGATCGGATGCGACCTGACGGTGGAACGCCAGCGGGCAGGAACCAGCACGGTTGGGCCCTTGCCGAGCAAGCGTCCGAATATGCCGCCCACCGCGCCGTTGACCACACCGCATAGCAATACCCAGCCGACCATGTGCGTCAGCGTGCCGCCGCCAAATACGCCGAAATACGGGTTGTTGCCGGCCAGCGCGACAACCATGAAGCCCGATGCCAGAACGCCTATCAGGACCAAGCGCTCCCAGCGCAGCACGGTGCTGCGCCCCAATTCCTCGATGGCGAAGATAACGCCGGCCAATGGCGCGTTGAAGGCAGCGGCCAGCCCCCCCGCGGCACCGGCCGCGATCAGCTCGTTGTTGTGGAAGGACCGCAATGGCAACCGGCGGTTCTTCCAGAAGCGCCCCCATGCCAGCATCAGCGCTGCCCCAACCTGCACCGACGGCCCCTCGCGGCCAATGGACGCTCCTGTCAGCAAGCCGAGAAACGTCAACGGGATCTTCCAGACGGTCTGGCGGAGCGAGACGAGACTGTATTGCCCGGCACCTGGCGGTAAGGAAAGCGCGCCGATGACCTGCGGAATCCCGCTGCCCGAAGCATTCGGCGCCAGGCGCAAGGTCAGCCAGCGGATGGCCGCCAGTCCGAAAGGCAGCAGGATGAAAGATAGCCAGGCCGACCGGGCGATCCAGGCGGCATTCCATTTCAGCGCCAGGTCGGCCAGCTGCGCGAAGCCCAGGGAGACCAGCGAAACCAGGGCAGCGCCGCCCAGCAACAAGGCCAGTTCCACCGATTTGCGAGATAGCCTGGAAGCCTGGTGCAGCTTGCGCCGAACGATGCGACGAAGATGCGTGGACCAGCCTCGCAGAGGCGACGGCGAAGATTCGGACATGGAAACGGGGCGATGGGACGGGACAAGGGCGTAACCATACCACCATCCGCCGGGCTATTCCGAGACGCGGCGACGGGAATTCCGATAGGAGTTTAAACAAAAAACAAAGGGCCGCCGCGCAATGGCGGCGGCCCTTTGCGGGCTAGCGGGTGATCAGCCGAAATTCTTGGCCGCGAAATCCCAGTTCACCAGGCTCCAGAAGTTTTCCAGGTACTTGGGACGGGCATTGCGGTAGTCGATGTAATAGGCGTGTTCCCACACGTCACAGGTCAGCAAGGGCTTGTCCGCGGTCGTGAGCGGGGTGGCGGCATTGCTGGTGTTGACGATGTCGACCGAGCCGTCGCCCTTCTTCACCAGCCAGGTCCAGCCAGAACCGAAGTTGCCGGCGGCCGACTTGTTGAACGCTTCCTTGAAAGCGTCGAAGCTGCCCCACTTGGCATTGATGGCATCGGCCAGCTTGCCGCTGGGCGCGCCGCCGCCTTGCGGCTTGAGGCTGTTCCAGTAGAAGGTGTGGTTCCACACCTGCGCGGCGTTATTGAAAATGCCGCCCGAGGACTTCTTGACGATGTCTTCCAGCGAGGCGTTCTCGAACTCCGTGCCCGGGATGAGGTTATTCAGGTTTGTAACGTAAGTCTGATGGTGCTTGCCATAGTGGAACTCCAGCGTTTCCTTGGAGATGTGCGGTTGCAGGGCATCCATCGGGTACGGCAGGGGGGGTAGCGTATGTGCCATATCGGGTTCCTTCTTTGTTGAGAGCACGATCGAGCCGACCATTGTATCGGCACTTTCTTCGCGGACGCATTAACCCCTGCCGTCAGACGGGATTAAGACGCCGCATCGCGACCGGCGGGCCGCGCGGCGAGCACGGAGACGTCCGCGCCGCCCTGGCTGAACAGCACGGCCAGTACCTGGCCGGCGGCCAGGGACCCGGCGTCGCGAACCACATGACCGCGATCGTCCCTGACAAGCGCATAGCCACGCGCGAGCACGTGTTGCGGATCGAAGGCACGCAACTGCGAGGCCAGGGCGTCCAGGCGCGCGCGGCGATGCTCCAGCAGGCGGATCTGCGCCCGCCGCAAGCGCCGGATGCGATCCTCCACCCGGTCCGTCGCGCGATTCAGGTCGGGACCGCGGTGCAGCACTTTGGCCAGGAGCAGATCGATGCGCGCCCGCCGGCGTGCCTGCGGCCCAGCCCAGGCATTGACCAGCCGGTGCCGCAAGGTCACCAGGCGCTCACGCTGGTGGGCCAACCGCTGGCCGGGCGAGGCCAATTGGCCGGCGGCGCGGTCCAGTCGCTGTGCCAGGCGTTCCAGGCGCCGTTCCTGCGCGCGCACCAGGAAGCCGGCCAATTGCATGACACGGTTGTAGAGTTCCAGGCGCGGCACGCACGCCAGTTCGGCCGCAGCCGTCGGCGTGGGCGCGCGCAGGTCGGAAACGAAGTCGACGATGGTGAAATCCGTTTCGTGGCCCACGCCGCTGATGACCGGAATCGCGCTTGCCGCCACGGCACGGGCCAGTCCCTCGTCGTTGAAACTCCAAAGGTCCTCGATACTGCCCCCGCCACGTACCAGCAGCAAGGTATCGACCTCGGCACGCCGGTTCGCCGCCGCGATCGCCGCGATCAGCCGGGGGGCAGCGTCGGCACCCTGTACCGGCGCCGGATAGAGGATGACCGGTACATGGGGCGCACGCCGTGCCAGGGCCGACAGGACATCGCGCAGCGCCGCCGCGCGCAGGGAAGTCACCACCCCGATGGCCCGGGGCTGCGCCACGGGGACGCGCTTGCGGTCCGGCAGGAAGAGCCCTTCGGATTCCAGCTTCTGCTTCAGGCGGAGAAACGCTTCGAAGAGATCGCCCAGGCCGGCGCGCCGCATGGCCTCCACCTGCAACTGGTAATCGCCGCGCGGTTCGTACAGGCCGACACGCGCCCGCACCTCGACTCTGTCGCCAGCCCGGGGCACGAAACCGACCGCCATGGCGCGCCCGCGGAACATCACGGCGCGGACGGCCGCCCGGCTGTCCTTGAGCGTGAAGTACCAATGCCCCGATGCCGCCTGGGTGAAATTGGAGATTTCGCCGCGAACCCAAAGCATCGGGATATTGCGTTCCAGGACCTGGCCAACGGCCTGATTCAACTGTCCGACCGTGACGACATCGCCCGAAAACACGGCGTCTTTAACTTGAAATTCAACTGTCATAAGGCTTTCCGGGCGAAATCTGTCCACAGGGCGCGAAAATCCATGGGGAAGCCCCCTCCAAGGGCCTTTTCTTACGCTGCGTCGGTTTCCGCTTTAAAACACGCTCGCAAGCCATTGATATATAAGAATAAACAGCTTTACAGCCCAGTTGCCCTCAACAAGGGCTTGCCGAAGATTCCCCGCTGAAATGGGCCATCCGCATGGGTTTTGCACAGAATTATCCACAAAAATTGTGGATAGCTTGCGGCCGCCTGGGCTATTGCCAGGGCCCGTGCCGGGCCGTTACAGTGCGCTGATTCCGTCCCCTACCCTGGCCGTCGCCTGCGACCCTCTGGAGTTTCTTCTTGCTGTCCGTCCTTCGTGATGCGGGCTGGCCCATCTGGCCCCTGCTTGCCACTTCCGTCCTTTGCCTGGCGCTGATCATCGAGCGGCTGTTTTCCCTGCGCCGCAGCCAGGTGGCGCCGGCCGGCCTCGTGACCCAGGTGCTGGACATGGTGCGCAACCGCCAGGACTCTCCGGAAGCCATCGCCCGGCTGGAACGCAATTCCCCGCTGGGGCGTGTCCTGGCGGAAGTCCTGCGCCAGCGGCACCTGCCGCGGGAGGAAATGCGCGGCGCCGTCGAGGACACCGGTCGCGCCGTCGCGCATGAGCTGAACCGCTACATCGGCGCCATCGGCACTATCGCGGTCGTCGCGCCCCTTCTGGGCCTGTTCGGCACCGTGGTCGGCATGATAGACATATTCGGCTCGTACTCCCCCACGGGCGGCGATCCGGCGCAGTTGGCTCACGGCATTTCGGTGGCGCTGTACAACACCGGCTTCGGCATTCTGATCGCCATCCCGGCCATGATTTTCCATCGCTACCTGCGCGGCCGGGTGGATGACTATATGCACCAGCTGGAGAACGCCGCCTCTCGCGCCGCGCGTATCCTGGGCGCGCCCGCGCGCCGCCGCGGCGACGAGGAAGACACGCTCTTCGGCGCGCGCGCGGCCGCGGTGCAGGACCCGCTGGCATGAATTTCGGCAATCATCGCAGGCAGGACGAACTGGAGATCAACCTCATCCCGTTGATCGACGTGCTGCTGGTCATCCTGATCTTCCTGGCGGCCACCACCTCCTTCGCGCGCTTCAGCCAGTTGAAGGTCACCCTGCCCCAGGCGACCGCCGAACAGCGGCTGGCCTCGCCCATCGAGGTCGCGATCAGCCAGGATGGCCATTACGCGCTGAACGGCACGCTGCTGGAAGCCACGTCCACGGACGAAATCGCGGACGCGCTGCGCCGCGCCGCCGCGGGCCAGGCCGATCCGGTGCTGGTCATCAATGCCGATGCCCTGGCAACCCACCAGACCGTGGTGAACGTCATGGAAGCGGCGCGCCTCGCCGGCATCGCCAGGGTGAACTTCGCCACACAGCTCGCCCGGTGAGCCGCGTCATGCGCAACGTACTGCAGGCCCAGTGGCAACGCGGCGGCTGGCTGTCCTCCCTCCTTACACCGCTTTCCGCCCTCACCCTGCTGGCGCTCACGGCCAAACGCGCGCTCTACCGGCGCGGCTGGCTGCAATCCTACCGGCCGCCCGTCCCCGTCATCGTTGTCGGCAACATCTATGTCGGCGGCACCGGCAAGACGCCGGTCGTCATCGAGCTGGTACGGGCCCTGCGGGAGCGAGGCTGGACGCCCGGGGTGGTCAGCCGGGGATACGGGGTAAAAATCGGCAAGCATGCGCGAACCGGACAGGGAGAACTTGCCGCCGAGCGATTCGGCGACGAACCCGCGCTGATCGCGCACGCGACCGACGCGCCCGTCAGTGTCCACCCGGACCGTCCGCGTGCCGTGCGCACCCTGCTAAGTGCCTTTCCACGCGTCGACGTCGTGGTATCCGACGATGGGCTGCAGCATCTGGCCCTGGCGCGGGACATCGAAATCGTCGTCCAGGATGGGCGCGGCATCGGCAATGGGCGACTGCTTCCGGCGGGCCCGCTCCGTGAGCCGCCGACGCGCCTCGGGCAGGTACACGCCATCGTCACCAATGTCGATGGCCCCGTGCCCGTCGCGGCCGCCCCGTCGGGTGAGCCTTATCGTGTCAGCATGTGGATGGAGCCGGGCGCGGCCTGGAATCTGCGTGACGGCACCTTGCGCACGCTCTGGGAATTGCAGGCAACCTACCAGTCCGGCGGCATCGCCGCCGCCGCCGGCATCGGCAACCCGGATAGATTCTTCGCCACGCTGCGCACGGCCGGCGTGACCCTGAACACCACCGTCCCCTTGCCCGATCACTACAGCTACGCGAAGTCTCCGTTCGCATCGGTCAAGACCGCGCTCATCCTGGTCACCGCCAAGGACGCCGTCAAGTGCAGCGGCCTGGGCGACAACCGCTTATGGGCGGTCCCCGTCACGCCCCGTTTCTCCGACCCAGGCTTCTTCGACCGCGTGGCCGCCCGCCTGCCGGCACGGCAGTGAAGGCGCCGGCGCTGCGAAAAGTCCACTAAAATCCGTCCATGGAATCCCGCCTGATCGACATTCTCGTCTGCCCGATTTGCAAGGGCCCCCTCCGGTACGACCGCCAGAACGCCGAACTCGTCTGTGCGGCCGACCGTCTGGCCTTCCCTGTGCGCGACGGCATTCCCGTCATGCTGGAAAGCGAGGCGCGATCCCTGGACACCGATCGCGGTGTCGACGCGCCGTAGCAACGACCGTGGATTTCATCGCCCTCATTCCCGCACGCGCGGCTTCCACGCGACTGCCCGACAAACCGCTTGCCGATATCGCGGGCAAGCCCATGGTCGTGCGCACTGCCGAACGCGCGGCGCTCTCCGGCGCCAGCCGGGTGTTGGTCGCCACCGACGACCCGCGCATCGCCCAGGCAGTCCGGCAGCACGGCCATGAGGCAGTAATCACCCGCGCCGACCACGCCACCGGCACCGACCGCCTCGCCGAAGCCGTGGATCTGCTCGCCTTGCCGGACGACGCGATCGTGGTGAACGTGCAAGGCGATGAACCGCTCATCGAGCCCGAATTGATCGACGCGGTCGCGCACCTGCTCGCGCAACGGCCGGACGCGGCGATCGCGACCTGCGCGTCGCCCGTGGCCGACGCCGAGGCCTTGTTCAATCCCAGTGTCGTCAAGGCCGTCTGCGCGGCCGACGGCCGCGCCCTGTATTTTTCCCGTGCGCCGATCCCCTGGGCGCGCGATGCCTTGGCCGACGGCCAACGGCGGATGGCGGATGGACTACCGGCATGGCACCATGTGGGCCTTTATGCGTATCGGGCCGAATTCCTCCGCCGCTTTCCGCGTCTCCCCCAAGGCGTGCTTGAACGCTTCGAATCGCTGGAGCAGCTGCGCGCCCTGGAACACGGCTACACCATTCTGATCCACCAGGTGTCGAGGGCGCCCGCGGCCGGCGTCGATACGCCGGCCGATCTGGAACGGGTGCGTGCCGTATACGCAAATCGGTTATAAGAGATCGACACCTTGCCGCTCCCGCGGGCATGCCTCGCGGTCGATGCGGCATAATCGGGCCCAGTACAAGAATTACATTCCTCAGGAGTTTTTATGCGTCTCATCCTGCTCGGCCCTCCCGGCGCCGGTAAAGGTACCCAAGCGGGCTTCATCACCCAGCAATTCGGCATCCCCCAGATTTCCACGGGCGATATGCTGAGGGCCGCCGTCAAGGCAGGCACGCCGCTGGGGCTGGAGGCAAAAAAAATCATGGATACGGGCGGCCTGGTCTCCGATGAAATCATCATCGGCCTGGTGCGCGACCGCCTGCGGCAGCCCGATTGCGCCAAGGGGTATCTGTTCGACGGCTTCCCGCGCACCATTCCGCAGGCGGATGCCCTCAAGGATGCCGGCGTCAAGCTGGACTACGTCGTCGAAATCGAAGTGCCCGAGGAAGATATCATCGAGCGGATGAGCGGCCGCCGCGTGCATCCGGCCAGCGGCAGAAGCTATCACGTGCGGTTCAACCCGCCCAAGGCCGAGGGCAAGGACGACCTGACCGGCGAACCGCTGGTACAACGCGACGACGATCGCGAGGAAACGGTACGTCACCGCCTGGCCGTCTACCGCGACCAGACGCGGCCGCTGGTGGACTACTACGCCAACTGGGCCAAGTCCGATGCGCAAGCGCCGCGCTATCGAAAGATCTCGGGCGTCGGCGCCGTCGACGAAATCCGCGCGCGGCTGATGGCCGCCCTTCAAAGCTGACCAGGCCTGACGGCCCTATCGAACCATGGAAATCGCCAACAAAGTATTCATCGTCACAGGCGGCGCCTCCGGTCTCGGGGCCGGCACGGCGCGCATGCTGGTCGCCAACGGTGCCCGCGTTGTCATTGCCGACGTGCAGGATCAGGCCGGCGGCGAGTTGGCGGCCGAACTCGGACAGCGCTATGTCCATTGCGACGTCACCCAGGAAGCCGATGCCCAGGCTGCGGTGCATGCCGCCACGGAACTCGGCGCCCTGTTCGGGCTGGTGAATTGCGCGGGCATCGCGCCCGCCGCCCGTATCGTCGGCAAGAACGGCGCGCACGCACTGGACCTGTTCCAGAAAGTCATCGCCATCAACCTGATCGGCAGCTTCAACATGATGCGCCTGTGCGCCCAGGCCATGAGCGGGAACGCGCCCGAGCCCACCGGCGAGCGCGGCATCCTGATCAACACCGCTTCGGTGGCCGCGTTCGACGGCCAGATCGGCCAGGCCGCGTATGCGGCCTCCAAGGCCGGCGTCGCCGGCATGACCTTGCCTATCGCCCGCGATCTTGCCAAGGTCGGCATACGCTGCATGACCATCGCGCCCGGCATTTTCGGCACGCCCATGATTTTCGGCATGCCTCAGGAAGTCCAGGATTCGCTGGCCGCCAGCATCCCGTTTCCGGCGCGCCTGGGCCGGCCGGAAGACTATGCCAAGCTGGTACAAAGCATCATCACCAACGACATGTTGAACGGCGAAACCATCCGGCTGGATGGCGCCATCCGCATGCCGCCCAAGTGAATCCCCGCGCCAGCAGCCGCGCCCGTCCCTCTTCGCCATGAGTTTGCTGCGATCGGCCGCCACGGTCAGCGGTTTCACTTTGCTGTCCCGCATCGCCGGCCTGATCCGCGACATACTGGTGGCCCGCGCGTTTGGCGCCGGGCCGCTGACCGACGCATTCTGGGTCGCGTTCCGCATTCCGAACCTGCTGCGGCGGTTATTCGCCGAAGGCGCGTTCGCCCAGGCCTTCGTCCCCATCCTGGGGACGGTGCGGACCAAGCAGGGCGAAGAGCAGGTACGCACCCTGCTGGACCGGGTCGCACTCCTGCTGACCCTCGCGCTGATGCTCATCACCCTGGTCGGCATCGCGCTCGCACCCTGGGTCGTCACGGCGATGGCCAGCGGACTGCGCGGCGAAGCGGGTACGCAGGCTTTCGATTCGGCGGTGTGGATGACGCGGATGATGTTCCCGTACATCCTTTGCATGTCGCTGGTTGCGTTCGCCTCCGGCGTGCTGAATACCTGGCGCCGATTCGCGGTCCCGGCGTTCACGCCGGTGCTGCTGAACCTATCCATGATCGCGGCCTGCCTGTGGCTGGCGCCGCGCTACGATCCGCCCATTTATGCACTGGCCATCGGCGTCATGGTGGGCGGAGTCCTGCAACTGCTTATACAGTGGGCCGCCCTGGCACGCCTCGGCCTGGTACCCCGCTATAGCCTGCATGCGCGTGCCGCGTGGTCCGACCCCCTGGTGCGCCGCATCCTCAGGCAAATGCTGCCGGCCATCGTCGGTGTTTCGGTGGGCCAGATCTCGCTGTTGATCAACACCAACATCGCCACGTGGCTGCCCCCCGGCAGCGTGACCTGGCTGTCGTATGCCGACCGGCTGATGGAATTCCCGACCGCGCTGCTCGGCGTGGCGCTGGGCACCGTGCTGCTTCCCAGCCTTTCCGCGGCCAACGCCCGCGCCGACACCGAGGGCTACAGCGCCCTGCTGGACTGGGGCCTGCGCCTGACGCTGCTGCTGGGGCTGCCCAGTGCGCTGGGCCTGGCATTGCTGTCGGATGGACTGGTGGCCACCTTGTTCCACTACGGCGCGTTCGCCGCGCGCGATGTCATGCAAACGCGCATGGCCGTCATGGCCTATTCCGTGGGCTTGATCGGCCTGCTGTCGGTAAAGATCCTCGCCCCCGGCTTCTATGCACGGCAGGACATCCGCACACCTGTAAAGATCGCCATCGTCGCCCTGATCGCCACCCAGGCGCTGAACATCGTGCTGGTCCCACAGCTGGCCCACGCCGGACTCGCCCTGGCCATCGCGATCGGGGCGTGCCTGAATGCGCTGCTATTGTTGACGGTACTCCATAAGCGCGGCGTCTACCGTCCCAGCCCCGGCTGGCCGGTATTCGTGCTGCGCCTGGTGCCCGCCCTGGCCGCTTTGGCCGCTGTGCTGCTATACGCCGATCGCCACGTGGACTGGATCGCCCTGCAAGCCCACAGCTGGGCCCGCGTCGGTTTGCTGGGGGCCGTCCTGGGCGCCAGCGTCGCGGTCTACTTTGGCTTGCTGCTCATCTGCGGATTCCGGCCCCGCGACTTCCTGCGGCACTCACCTGCTCCGGCGCCAGGCGCGGCCTGAGTCACCTGTTGTATTCACAAGACACTTTCCCGCATTGCTTACCTGATGGGACGGATGGGCGATATCCGCCGCCTGGCCCCCCTCAACCTGTAATTTTTAGGGACCGACACCCCTCCCTTGCCGGATTTTTTGCTTACCACGCTGGCAAATTGCCCCTGTTCTTGATAAAACGCTTTAATATTTACAATTCGACACCCCTTGCGGCCCACTCGGAAGCCACTTTGGATCAAGACGCCACCCCGGACAAATCGACGCCCGTCGCAGACCAGGTCGTAAACTGGCTGCTGCTGCTGCGTTCCGGCCGTGCGTCGCAATCCGATTACGCGGACTTTCTCGCCTGGCGGGCCGAGAACCCCATGCACGAGAGCGCATGGCAGCAATTGACTTCGGCGCTCGGTTCGTCCTTTGGCCGGCTTAGCGACTTTTATCCGATCGGCTTTTCCACCTCCAACAGCCGGCCGGTCCTGACACCCGCCCTGGCGGCATACCGGTCCACGCCCATTTCGCCTCCTCGCGCTTTGCCTGCGAACCCGGCGCGGCGTCGATTCATCGCGGGCGGCACGGCGGCTGTGACGGCCGTCGTGGTCGGATCCGTAGTGCTGAACGAAATCTATCCCCTGCATAACCTGACGGCCGACGCCGCCACTGCCACGGGCGAACGCAGGCTGTACAGGCTGTCCGACGGCAGCCAGATGCTGCTGGATGCCCGCTCGCGGGTCCAATTGGATTTTGCCGGTCCGCAGCGCAATGTCCGCTTGTTGGAAGGGGCAATCACGGTTTCCGTCGCGCACGACCCCAATCGGCCGTTCATCGTCACCACGGAACAGGGGACGGTACGTGCCCTGGGTACCCGGTTCATGGTGCGCCAGCAGGCTCGCCGCTCCCTGGTCGTGGTGCATGAGCACGAAGTCGAAGTGCAGACGCTCGAGAAAGCGCGCGGGGTGATCGGTGCCGGGATGGGCGCGCGCTTCGACGATGCCCGAGTGGACCCTCCCCGGGCCGAACTTCTCGCCGATGCGGCCTGGGAAACCGGCTGGATTGCGGTGCGCAACCGGCCGCTGGCCGATGTCATCGCCGCCCTGCGTCCCTACCGTAGCGGCATCCTGCGCATTTCCATGGCCGCGGGTGGCCTGCCGGTGACCGGCCAGTTTCCCCTGGACGATACGGACGCCACCCTGGATACGCTGGAGCAGAGCATGCCCGTCACGGTCCGGCGCTATACCCCCTGGCTGGTCAGCATAGACGTAGCCCAGGCTTGAGGCGGCAAGCTTGCTTTCCGAGGCAAACTTGCTACAATGTCGAGCTTTGCCGAATTTCTAATTTTTCAACTGCACATGGCCAACACTGCCCAAGCTCGCAAACGCGCTCGCCAATCGGTCGAGCGTAACAAGCACAATTCCAGCCTGCGTTCCATGCTGCGCACCGCGATCAAGCGCGTGCGCCAAGCCGTGGAAGCTGGCGACAAGGCGGCTGCCGCCGCTGTGCTGCAAAAGGCGACCAGCGTGATTGACCGCGTCGCCGACAAGAACATCATTCACAAGAACAAGGCCGCTCGCCATAAGAGCCGCCTGTCCGCTGCCGTCAAGGCGCTGGCGTAATACGCCTGTTCTGAGTCTGGGTTCGGCTGTATTCCAGCCGTATCCGGTATAGGCCGCCCCGCCCCTGGGTCGGCGGCCCGACGTGGTTGAAGGCCGATTGCCGCGCAGCGGACCTGGTGCATATCACGCATGCGCGTGATATGGATCGCGAACGCGATGCAATCGGCAGCGGGCGCGTGGCCCCGTGCAAGCTTGAAGCGAGCAAGGTCGCGGCATTCCGCATCGGCAAATAAAAAAAGGACGCCCTGGCGTCCTTTTTTTCGCGTGCCGCGCTTAGCGAAATGCCTCGCGCAGCGCAAAGGTCGCCTGCTTGAACACGCCAAGATCGGTGCCCACGGCAACGAAGTGCATGCCCATGTCCAGATAACGCCTGGCATCCGCGGCAACGGGCGCCAGAATCCCCACCGCCTTGCCATGCGCGCTCGCGCGCTCGTACAGATGGCGAATGACGGCCTGCACGTCGGGATGCGACGGGTTGCCAATATGCCCCAGCGCGGCCGCCAGATCGGATGGCCCGATAAAGATGCCGTCCACGCCCTCCACCGCCGCGATTTCATCGACCGCATCGATGCCCGGGCGGCTTTCGATCTGCAGCAGTACACAGATGTTGTCGTTGATGGTCGTCAGATAGTCGGGCACCGTCCCGAAGCGGTTACTGCGCTGCAAACCTGCCACGCCCCGCATGCCGGCGGGAGGATAGCGCGTTGCGGCGACCGCGCGGCGCGCCTCGTCCGCCGACTCGATGAAGGGAATCAACAGGTTGTAGAACCCGATGTCGAGCAGCCGCTTGATTTCCACGGGATCGTTGATGGTCGGGCGCCCGACCGCCGCCGATTCGCTGCCCTGCAGAGCCTGCAGCTGATGCACGAACAGCGGCACGTCATTAGGCGAATGTTCGCCATCCAGCAGCAACCAGTCGTAGCCGGCCAGCCCGGCCAATTCCGCGGTGATGTGGCTGGCCATACTCATCCAGAAACCGATCAAGGTCTCACGCGCGAGAATGCGCTGGCGAAAGCGATTGGGAATCGGTGCAGTCATCCTATCCATCCTGAAGGTAACGCGGTGCGCAGGCACCGCGGCGAGGTTGCCGGCAATGCCGCCGGCAACTCGAAAGCATTGCGGGGGCACATGCGCATGCCCGAATGCGAAGCCGTGTCAATCCATGCGAGCGCCCGAATCCCTGGCGGCCTTGCCCCATTTCGCGATCTCGGCCGTGACGAAATCCGAGAACTGCCGAGGGCTATCGCCGACCACCACGAATCCCACCGCCTCCAGCTTCTGGCGCAGCGCCGGGTCAGCCAGCGCGGCTCGCGTGGCGACGCTCAGGCGCTGGACGACAGCGGGCGGCGTTTTGGCCGGCGCGGAGAGACCGAACCACGACTCCGCGGCAAAACCCGGATAGCCCGATTCGGCAATCGTCGGCGTATCCGGATAGGCCGGGTTGCGCTTTTCGCTGGCGACGGCCAGGGCCCGCAGCTTGCCGGCCCTGACCTGCGGCAGCACATTGTCCTGGTTCAGGAACAGCACCGATACTCGGCCGGCGATGGTGTCGGTGATAGCCGCCGCCCCGCCCTTGTAAGGGACATGGACCAGCTCGATGCCGGCCGCGCGCTTCAGCATTTCCATGGCCAGGTGGCCGGACGAGCCGTTGCCCGAGCTGGCATGCGTGTATTTGCCGGGATTCGCCTTGGCCAGCGCAATGAAATCCTTGAAGGTCTTGGCCGGAAAGTCGGGGTTGGCCACAAGCACGTTCGGCCCGGTCGCCAGCAGGGAAATATGCTCGAAATCGCTGTCCTTGTACGGCATGCTGGCGTACAGCGCGTAATTGATGGCATTGGAACCTACGCCGGACAACAGCAGGGTATAGCCATCCGGCGCCGCCTTGGCGACGACGTCCGAACCGATATTGCCGTTGGCTCCCCCTTTGTTCTCGACGATCACGGTCTGGTTCAGCGCCTTGCCGAGCTCCGCCGCGACCAGGCGTCCGACCGCATCGGTACTGCCGCCAGGCGGGAAAGGCACGACCAGCCGTATGGGATGAGAGGGCCAGTCACCCGCCTGGGCGTGCGCGGCGGCGGGCAGGCCTAGTAACGCCAGCGCGAATATGGAAAGCGCGCGGCGCCGGGCGCCGTTGATGAAACGCGGGAACATGCTTGTCTCCTTATGATGATATCGGCTCCAACACATAACGGGCCTTGCAGCGTTCACAGATGTCACGCAGGCGGGCGTCGAGCGCCGGCGGGATCGGTATGCCTTCGCGCTGCCGATGCTCGCGCGTCCGGGCTTCGGGTTCGCCGGCCACCTGCACCGGCACATCGGCCCGCGCCCGCGGGGTGTCGTGCATCGCGTCGATCATTTCATCCAGATCCGCCTCGAACGAGCCCGTGTCGCGGAACGCGTCGGGATTCAACGCCAGGAAGAAATGCCCGATATTGTCGGGGTCGCCCGGCCCGCGGCGCTTGGCGTGCAACGCCCCGAAGCCGCTGCCGGTAAGCGTGGACCCCAGGATCTGCGCCATCATCGCGAGACCATAGCCTTTGTGGCTGCTCATCGCCGGCGTGCCGCCCAGCGGCGACAGCCCACCTTCCGGATGCTTGAAGATATAGGCCATGGCCTGTGCCGCATCCGTGACGGCCTCGCCGCGTCCATCCACGGCCCAACCCGGCGGCAAGGGCTTGCCGTGAAAGTCGTATACCTTGACCTTGTTGGCGGCCACCGTCGTGGTCGCCATATCCAGCACGAAGGGTTCGTTGCGCGCGGCGGGCGCGGCGAAGGCAATCGGATTGGTGCCCAGCATGGGCATCGCACCGCCGGTCGGCACCATGATCACACCGTTGGCGCTACTGGTAACCAGCCCCACGGCGCCACGCCGCACAGCAATGCGGGCATACACGCCGGCAGCGCCGAAGTGGTGGGAATTGCGCACCGCCACAGCCCCCACGCCATGCGCCAGCGCCTTGTCCACGGCAAGGTGCATGGCCTGCGCGGCAACCGGATAACCCAGGCCCCCCATGCCATCCAGCAAGGCCGAAGCCGGCCCGTCGCGCACCACGCGCGGCCGCGCGCCGATCGCCAGCGTGCCGGCCAGCACCTTGTCCTCATAGCTCGGCAGCATGGAGATGCCATGGGAATCGATGCCCAGCACGTCCGTCTCCGCCATCAGGTCCGCCGCGGTGTCGGCCAGATCGGCTTGCATGCCCCAGGCGCGCAGCACCAGCACGATTTGCTCGCGCACCGATGCGGGCGAGGCATTGAAACCCGGTGTCTGTTCGCTTGCCACTGCCTGTCTCCTATAGTCGTTTATTGCGGCGATGGCGCTGCCACGGTTCTAGTCGCGATCGCGGTCGACCAGCCGATAGCGCGCCTGCCCCAGATGGAACTGCATGGCGGTACGTGCCCGTTCCCCATCCTGTTCGCGTATGGCCGCGAGAATGCTGGCGTGCTCGTCCATCACACGTTCCGCACGCTGGCGCGAACCGGTACGAGTCAGGTTCAGGGACAGACGCATAAAGCCATGAATGGATTCGTGGATCGTTTCCAGGACGCCCAGGAAAAAGTCGTTGCCGCTGGCCTCGGCGATACTTGCATGGAAAGCCAGGTCGGCCTCGGCGGATACCTGTCCCTGCGCCAGGCCGTGGGCAAAGGTCTCGTGCGCCTCGACGATTTTCTTGAGCTGTTCGTCGGTACGCCGCAGCGCCGCCAGCCGGGCCGCATCGCCCTCCAATGCCACGCGCACTTCCTGCGCTCTCAGATAAGCGCCGACGTTCTGGACATCGCCGAACGTTTTCAGGCGCGGTGCCGGTTGATGGATAACGAAGGTGCCCAGGCCCTGGTACGCGCTGACCAGCCCGTCGGCGCGCAGGCGCAGCAGTGCCTCGCGCACCACCGGCCGCGAGACGCCGAACTGCTCGCAGATTTCATGCTCGGACGGAAGCTTATCGCCCACGTTCAGGTCGCCCGATGCGATGCGATCGAATATCTGGCCGTAAAGCTGGTCACCCAGCCGCACACGCTGGCCGCGATCGAGCGTGCGTACACCCTCCGCGCCTGCCTCGATGGCGCGGACACTGTCCGCATCCTGCGTGCGTTGCCTGGTAGACACCTTGCTCTCCTTTGAATCGAGCGCTAATCGTACGCCATCGACGCCCCGCGCCATCCGGTCACGCGGCCAGCACGTCGCGATCGCGCGCCAGCAGCGCACGGGCCACGGGAGCCACGCGCTCCCGCTCGGCGTCGGTCAGCCCGGTCAGCAGCGGCAGCATGGGGCCCATATCCGCGACACCGGCCAGCGTCACCGCGTCGTGCAGGACCCGGATCGGGCTAATGGCATCGCGGCAGTCCTCCAGCGGCATGTACGCCGCGCGCACGCGCTCGGCCTCCGGCAACCGCCCTTCCTGCAGCAGGCGCAGCAATTGCATGGAGCCGCGCGGCGCGACGCATACGGAACCAGACGTGAAACTCTGCAGGCCGAATTCGCGGCAATGCACGATCGCCGGCCGCTCTCCGATACCGCTGACCATCAGCCGTGGATCGACTGCCTTCAACAAAGCGGACAGATAAGGATCCACGGCAGGATCATGCCGCACAACGGCGTATTTCACGGCTGCAATGCGGCCCTCTTCCACCAGGCGGCCCAGGGTCGATGGCGCGATATAGTCGGACGCCTTGATATAAACGACCACAGGGCGCGCGATGGCGTCGCTGAATCGCCGTATACCATCGGCGAGCCCC
Source organism: Bordetella genomosp. 11 (assembly GCF_002261215.1). Taxonomy (NCBI): domain Bacteria; kingdom Pseudomonadati; phylum Pseudomonadota; class Betaproteobacteria; order Burkholderiales; family Alcaligenaceae; genus Bordetella; species Bordetella genomosp. 11. The sequence continues at coordinate 2,383,237 of NZ_NEVS01000004.1, forward strand.
GCATCGGTGAACGGAAACGACATGGGCAGCAGCATCGCGGTCGGAAAGCTCCGCGATTTCAGGATGGCGGCCTGGTCCATCAACTTGCCGTAATCCGGCCCCGCGGACGGCAAGACCCAGGTGTCTGGTCCGGCTTGCTCGGCCAGGAAATCGACGATGCGCGCGTACTCGCTGACGGCGACGTTATAGAAGTTGGCGTTGCCCCCGTACATCACGCTACGCACCCCGCCCTGCTCTAGATGCCGCAGCAAGGCCGCGTTTGCCTGCGCATTGAGGCTGAGATCGGCGTTGCGTGCGAGCGGTGGTACCGCGATTACGGAACGGCGCAGATCGGTCACCGTAACGGCCGTGGTTTTCATGAATCGACTCCTGATGCGTGGAGGAAAGCAGCCCGCGCGGGGCATGGCTTTGCCACGTCGGCGCGTTCATGGGCAAATGTCGGACAAGAGTCCTCGATCTCGGTTAAAAGTATACTTGGTTGACATATTAATGCTCAATACATATAGTTGTTTTACAAGCACGTAGTCTGACAACTGACAATAAACGAGGCGTGTGGCTCTCATGCCGAGATGCGCGACCTCACCATACAGGAGACCTCCATGACCACGTTCTCGCGCGCGATCGCGCTCGCCGCCGCCCTCACGCTGACAGCCGGGGCTCCCGCCCTCGCGAAGTACCCGGACAAGCCGGTCACGGTCATCGTTCCCTTCGTACCCGGGGGATCCTCCGACATCACCGCGCGCGCCGTCCTGCCCGGCATGAACAAAATCTTCGGACAGACCTTCGTGGTGGAGAACAAGCCCGGCGCCAATGGCTCCATCGGCGCCCAGGCACTGGCCAGGTCCACCCCGGACGGCTACACCATGATGGTGGGATCCATCGGGACCTTCGCCATCAATCAGGCCTTGTACAAGGACTTATCGTACAACCCCAGCAAAGATTTCAAATACCTGACGATGGCGGTGCGCAACCCGAACGTGCTCGTCGCCGCGCCGAACTTCCCCGCCAAGACCGTGGCGGAACTGGTGGCCTATGCGAAGAAGAATCCCGGCTCGGTGTCCTACGCCTCGTCGGGCACCGGTTCCTCGGATCATCTGTCAGCCGTACTGTTCCGCCAGAAGAGCGGCACGACCGGTGTAGACGTTCCCTACCGGGGCGGCGCCGCGGCGATCAGCGACCTGATGGGTAGCCAGGTCAACGTATCCTTCCAGAATCTCGGCGCGGTCCTCTCCCATATCAAGGCCGGCAAGCTCAAGGCGCTGGCCACGACGGGAGACAAACGCATCCCCGATCTTCCCGACGTACCGACGATGGCGGAAGCCGGCATCAACGATATGGTCGTGTATTCCTGGCAGGGATTCGCCGTCCCCGCGGCGACGCCGGCCGACATCGTGACCTCGCTTTCGGATGGACTGCGCAAAACCCTGCGCGACAGCGCGGTTGAAAAGACATTGCACGGCCTGGGTTTCGAAGTCGTTGCCGATAGCCCGGAGGCCTTCACGAAATTCCAGCAGGCCGAAGTCAAGCGCTGGCAGGATGTGATTGCCAAGAGCAATATCAAGTTGGAGTAAATTACCCGCTACCGTTTTTTCCGCGATTGATCAGGTACGCGCCCAATGACCGCCAAGCACCGCATCATCCAGGTCGGCTCCTATGCCGGCTCGCCCACTGCGAACGAACGGCTCGCCCGTGACTACGACGTCGTCGAATTGTGGAAATATCCCGACCGCGAGGCCGCGCTGGCAGAACACGGCAAGGGCGTCGACGTACTGGTGACCTCCGCCAACTTCGGCTGCACGGCGGCAATGATCGATGCCTTGCCCGACCTGAAGGCCATCTGCAGCTGGGGAGTCGGCTACGAGACCATAGACGTCAAAGCGGCGCAGCGCCGTGGGGTGCAGGTCAGCAATACGCCGGATGTCCTGACCGACTGCGTGGCGGACCTGGCGTGGGGCCTGATGATCGCCGCGGCGCGGCGGATCGCCTATGGTGACCGCTTCGTCCGCGACGGCGGATGGGGACAGGTGCACGGCAGTATCCCGCTCGGCTCGCGTGTCAGCGGGAAAAAGCTGGGTATCGTGGGCCTGGGCCGCATCGGCCAGGCCATCGCCAGGCGGGGCATCGGCTTCGACATGGACGTGCGCTATCACAGCCGCAACAAGCGCGAGGACGTCGACTACCGCTACGAGGCTTCGCTCGTCGACCTGGCCGCCTGGGCGGATTTCCTGGTAGTCGCCACGGTGGGCGGCCCGGGCACCCACCATCTGATCTCGCGCGAAGTACTGGAAGCGCTGGGACCGAAGGGGACCATCATCAACATCGCCCGCGGACCTGTCATCGACGAGGCCGCGCTGGTACAGGCGCTGCAAAGCGGCAAGCTAGGCAACGCCGCGCTGGACGTATTCGAGCACGAACCCAAAGTGCCGGATGCGTTGAAGGCCAACGACAATGTCGTGCTTTTGCCGCATATCGGCAGCGCCACACTCGAAACGCGCCGCGACATGGAAGACCTGATGGTGCGCAACCTGGAGTCATTCCTGCAGACAGGCAGGCTGATCACACCGGTCACCGATTAAGGCTTCGGACCGTACGCCCCTGCCTAGGACGGATGGGCGATTTCGCGCTCTTCCGTCTTCAGGTGATTATCCGTGGCGAAATCCATGACGAACTTCCAGGCCAGCGGCTCGAGTTCGCGCAGGCGTTCGTCGACCACCACGCTGCGATAGCCGTCGACGATCACGGGAAGCACGTAGGGAGAGTAATAAAGCGGACTGGCGGGGGCGCTACCCGGCGGTCGGAATTGCGCCATGACGCCGGCAAGCCGCTCGGCCCAATCGCTGGGTCGAAATCGCTGGCCTTCTTCCGTAACACCGAGGATAACGAGTTGTCGCACGCGGAATACCGTTGGTTCTGCTGTCGGCGACGGGCGCGGCGCGCCGTCAGTGAGCAGCTCGCGACACGTGGGTCGCGACGCCGATTGTATATGATTGAAGCTTGCCCACATTGTATTCGGCCGACTGCCTCAAGGTCGAACCGCTGGCTTCCATACGGCTTTGGCGTGCTTTTCCACGCATCCCTGCCATAACGGACGTTTTTAAAAAAGAACGGGCATAATGAGGCGCCTCGCCCGCCGCCAGCGGGCGAGACCAACGATGTGCAGATCGACCATGACAACAGCAAGCACCCAAAACGGCCCCCTGCGCCATTTCCTGCAGTTTCGCGATTTTTCCGCCGCCGAGATCCACTACGTGCTGGAGCGCGCGCGCCTGATCAAGGACAAGTTCAAGCGCTACGATCCGCACATGACGCTGCATGACCGCACGTTGGCGATGGTCTTCGAAAAGGCCAGCACGCGTACGCGCGTATCGTTCGAGGCGGGGATGTATCAACTGGGCGGATCCGTCATCAACCTGACCTCCAACGATTCCCAGTTGGGGCGTGCCGAGCCTATCGAAGACACCGCGCGCGTTATCTCACGCATGGTGGATATCGTGATGATCCGCACCTTCGAGCAGACGCGTATCGAGCGTTTCGCCGCGCATTCCCGCGTTCCGGTCATCAACGGCCTGACCAACGAATTCCATCCCTGCCAGATACTGGCGGACATCTTCACCTACGTGGAGCATCGCGGCCCCATCGCGGGCAAGGTCGTGGCCTGGGTCGGCGACGCCAACAACATGTCCTATACCTGGCTGCAAGCCGCCGAAATGCTGGGATTCACCCTGCATGTATCGACGCCCTCGGGCTATGAACTGGAGCCTGCGCGCATCGGCACGCCCCCGGCGTCGGTGCTGCGGCAGTTCAAAGACCCGATGGAAGCCTGCCGCGGCGCGCACCTGGTCACGACGGACGTCTGGACCAGCATGGGCTACGAAGCGGAAAACGAACAGCGCCGCGCCGCCTTCGCGGATTGGTGTGTCGATGCCGACATGATGGCCGTGGCGGCGAGCGATGCCGTGTTCATGCACTGCCTGCCCGCGCATCGCGGCGAGGAAGTCACGGGCGAAGTCATCGATGGCCCGCAGAGTGTGGTCTGGGACGAAGCCGAGAACCGCCTGCACGTGCAAAAAGCCTTGATGGAATTCCTGTTGCTGGGCCGCTTGTCGTAGTATCGGGCCGGGCTTGTGATGGACCGGCATTGAACGGATGGCCGCATCCGGGCGCCATCCGTTCACCGCGAGCGCGTACTTTCAGCCGATGGCCTTGAACATGGTGCGCTTCGTGTTGCGAAACGACGGGCGCACCCGATCGCTCCAGGCGCTGGCGCGCACGGCCAGCCAGGGCGGGCTGCCAAAGGTCTCGATAGTCTCCAGGTCATAACACGCGTGATAGCGTGGCGACGACTCCGCGCAAGCGTAGCGTTCCGCCCGTACCGTACCGGGCACGCCGGCCAGGCCGGGCAAGTGTTCCTGGTCGTACCAGTCGTTCATATCCTGCTCCGCCTCGGGCAGCACATCCGTCTCCACGATGTAATGCCACGGCGCGGGGCGCCCCCGTGAAGCCCCGGGCAGGTCCGCCAGCCGTCGCAGCCACTGCATTCCGGCATCGGGATGCAGGCCTGCCAGCCGCTCCCGCAGGGTAGACAGCGCTGCCTCGGCGCCATCCCGCGGCAGCCGGCAATAGACATAGGTTTCCGCGGCCTCCACCGCCGCATACCCCTGGATGACCGCCTGCGCCGATCCCGCGCGCAATTGTTCGCCCAGCGCCGCCAAGCGCGCGGCGGACAGGCGTTCGCTAGGGATCTTCAAGAGAAGGACGTCGGTGGATTGTCCGGCTATGCCTTGCGGTGTCTCGCTCATCGGTGCCTCCAGGAAAACAGGCATGGTCGCGCAAGGCCGCTACGTGGGCAATGTGCACCCGCGTGCTTTCTCACTGCCTGGACGCGCACTTCCTCGCCCCCTCCCCCCGGCGAGCCCCGCCAATGCGCGGCGCCCGCCGCCTTGGGGGCCCGGACTAACCCTAGCTGGGGTGAACCCCGATGCGCTCAATCGTGAATATAGTATACAAAGTACGTTATCGAAATTTCTCCCGGAGCGCGCTTTGGACGCAGCCATTAACCCGGCCTCGAATGAACTGCGCTACTGGAGCTTGTCGCGAAGCCTGCAAGCCTTGAGGCAGGGCGAAATCACCGCCGAATCGCTCGTGGATGCCTGCGCGCAAGCATTTGCCGACAGCCACGCCCAGATCAATGCGCTGGCGCTCCAGGACTACGCGGCCGCGCAAGCCCAGGCCCGTCGCGCCGATGCCGCGCGCCAGCGCGGCGAGCCGCCGGGCGCCCTGCACGGTATTCCCTTTTCCATCAAGGAAAGCTTCGATGTCGCCGGCTGGCCGACGACCTGCGGCGACCCCGCGCATGCCGGCCAGTTGGCGCCGCGCGACGCCGAGGTGGTGCGGCGCCTGCGGGCGGCCGGCGCGATCCTGGTGGGCAAATCCAATGTCCCGCTCCACTTGCGTGACTGGCAAAGCTACAACGCGCTTTATGGCACCACACGCAACCCGCGCGATCTGTCCCGTACGCCGGGGGGCTCCTCGGGCGGCAGCGCCGCGGCGGTCTGCGCAGGCATGAGCGTGTTCGACGTGGGTTCCGATATCGGATCTTCCTTGCGCAACCCCGCCCACTATTGCGGGGTTTTTTCGCACAAAAGCAGCCACGGCCTGGTATCGCTGCGCGGCCACGGCATACGCAATACGGATCCCGCCCCCGACATCAATGTCGCCGGCCCTGTCGCGCGGTCCGCGGCGGATCTGGAAATCGTGCTGCGAGTACTGTCCGGGGATACCGGACAGGCGGGCCAGGCACGTACGCTGGCGGCGGCGCCGGACCGTGCGCCGAGCGAGTTTCGCGTGGCGGTATTGCCCACGCATTCCTTCGCGCCCGTCGATGCGGAGGTTTCCCGCGTCATCGAAGACCTGGGCCGGCAACTGCAAGGCCAGGGCATGCGGGTCTCCTGGAATGCCAGGCCCGCCATCGACGCCGAAACGCTTTGGCGGACTTATATCCTGATGCTGCGCGCGGCGACGTCCGCCTATATGACCGACTCCGCCTACGAGGCGGCGCGCCAACGAACGGGGCACGCGGATCCCGCCGACCTGTCCTACGCGACACTGCAGTACGTAGGGGCCACGCTGGATCACCGGACCTGGCTCAAACTGGCCGATATCCGGCGCGGTATCGAGCAGGCGTGGGCGGATTTTTTCGCCGATCACGATGTCCTGCTATGCCCTGCAGCCGCCACGGCGGCCTTCGAGCTGAATGAGCAGGGAGAGCCCTGGCAGCGCAGCCTGAACGTCAACGGGGAACTTCAACCCATGACGACCCAATTGTTCTGGGCAGGACATTCGGGGCTATGCGGCCTGCCGTCTACCGTCGCCCCCGCCGGACTCACGCCCACCGGCTTGCCGGTAGGCGTGCAGATCGTCGCGGCACGCTCGCACGACCTGACTTCGCTGCGTTTCGCGCAATGGCTGGAGCAGCATGGCCATGCTTTCCAGCCGCCCACGATGACGCACGCCGCCTGACCCTGCCGCCGCCGCATACCCATACCGATCCACCCACGATACGAAGGGAAAAGCTCATGTTCACCTGGTTCACCGAGTTGACACGCATGGAGCGCAAGGGCTTCTATGGCGCGTTCCTGGGACATGCGGTCGATGTCTTCGACTTCATGATCTACTCGTTCCTGATCTCGACCCTGCTTTCGCAATGGAACATGAGCAAGGCCGAGGCCGGCGCCATCGTCACCTATACCCTGGTATCGTCGCTGGTCGGCGCGATATTGGCGGGGGTGCTTGCCGATCGTTATGGGCGTGTGCGTGTGCTGCGCTGGACCATCGTGGTCTTCGCCTTCGCGTGCTTTTTGTGCGGACTATCGCAGAACCCGCAGCAACTGATGATCTTCCGCATCATCCAGGGATTGGGCTTCGGCGGCGAATCCTCGCTATGCATGGTGCTGGTAACGGAGATGATCCGCAACCCGGCGCACCGTGGCAAATACTCCGGCTTTACCGCCAGCAGCTATTCATTCGGCTGGGGCGCCGCCGCCTTGGCCTATGCCGCCATGTACGCCTTGATGCCGCCCGAATATGCATGGCGCGTCTGTTTTTTCCTGGGCATCCTGCCGGCCCTGGTCGTCATCTATCTGCGGCGCAATCTGGTTGAACCGGAAATCTACCTCGCGGCGCGGTCCGCCTCCGGAAAACACCTGCATAAGCCGGACCCGTTGCGGGTGGTGAAGTCTCCGCTGCTGATCAAGACCGTGCTCTGCAGCCTGCTGTCCGGCGGCATGCTGGGCGGCTACTACGCGATCGCGACGTGGCTGCCCACGTATCTGAAGATGGAGCGCGGGCTGTCGGTGTTCGGCACCAGTTCCTATCTGGTGGTCATGATTCTCGGCTCTTTCCTGGGCTACGTGGCGGGCGCCTATGCCACGGACCGCTTCGGGCGCCGCGCCACCTACATCCTGTTCGCGATCGGCGCCATGGCCATGGCGCTGATCTACATGCTGATTCCGATTTCGAACACCTCCATGCTGTTCCTGGGATTTCCCATGGGCATCCTCATGCAGGGCATGTTCTCCGGAATCGGCGCCACCCTGTCCGAATCCTATCCCAGCAGCGTACGCGCGACCGGCTATGGCGTCTCGTATAACGCGGGACGCGTCATCGGATCGCTGTTTCCGCTCAGCGTCGGCTGGCTGAGCGGCGGCACCCTGGCGCTGGGCGTCTCCATCGCGGTGGTCGCGGGCGTCGGCTACGCCCTGGTGATCGTATCCGCGCTGCTGCTGCCGGAGACCAATGGGCTGGACCTGTCCCGCATCGAGGAAGACGGCGCCGCGCCGTCCGATGGCTTGGGCATCGCCCCAGGGGCCAGCGCCACGCGCGCCGGCTGAGTGCCGGGGGCTCGCCTGGAGGATCGCGCAAACGCGGTAAAATGCACGGTTTTCTACCTCCAGGCGACACAAGGCGATAACGTCATGGCAACCATCCTTCAGCACATCCCCGCCGGCCAAAAGGTCGGCATTGCGTTCTCAGGCGGTCTGGACACGAGCGCCGCGCTGCATTGGATGCGCGAAAAAGGCGCCGTGCCCTATGCGTATACCGCCAATCTGGGCCAGCCCGACGAGCCCGACTACGACGAAATCCCCCGTCGCGCCATGCAATACGGCGCGGAAAAGGCGCGCCTGGTGGATTGCCGCAGCCAGCTCGTGGCCGAAGGCATTGCGGCCCTGCAAAGCGGCGCATTCCATATTTCCACCGCGGGTATCACCTACTTCAATACGACGCCGATCGGACGCGCCGTCACCGGCACCATGCTGGTCGCCGCGATGAAGGAAGACGACGTCAATATCTGGGGCGATGGCAGTACCTTCAAGGGCAACGATATCGAGCGTTTCTACCGCTACGGCCTGTTGACCAATCCGGAACTCAAGATCTACAAGCCCTGGCTGGACCAGGCCTTTATCGACGAACTCGGCGGCCGCGCCGAGATGTCGGAATACATGCGGCAATCGGGTTTCGAATATCGCATGTCGGCGGAAAAGGCTTATTCGACCGACTCGAATATGCTGGGCGCCACCCACGAGGCAAAAGACCTGGAACACCTGAATTCCGGCATTCGCATCGTGCAACCCATCATGGGCGTGGCCTTCTGGCGCGACGACGTCGACGTCAAGCGCGAGGAAGTCAGCGTGCGCTTTGTCGAAGGTCAGCCCGTGGCACTGAACGGCGTGGAATATAGCGACCCCGTGGCGCTGATGCTGGAAGCGAACCGCATCGGCGGACGCCATGGCCTGGGCATGAGCGATCAGATCGAGAACCGCATCATCGAAGCCAAGAGCCGCGGTATCTACGAAGCGCCGGGCATGGCGCTGCTGTTCATTGCCTACGAACGCCTGGTCACCGGCATCCACAACGAAGACACCATCGAGCAGTATCGCGAAAACGGCCGCAAGCTGGGCCGCCTGTTGTACCAGGGCCGGTGGTTCGATCCCCAGGCCATCATGCTGCGCGAAACCGCGCAGCGCTGGGTCGCGCGCGCCGTCACCGGTGAAGTCACCATCGAGCTGCGCCGCGGCAACGATTATTCCATCGTCAATACCGAGTCGTCCAATCTGACGTACAAGCCGGAACGCCTGACGATGGAAAAGGGAGAATCGGTATTCTCGCCGCAGGACCGGATCGGCCAGCTCACCATGCGCAACCTGGACATCGTCGACACGCGCGAAAAGCTGTTCACCTATGTCAAGGCCGGCCTGCTGGCCCCCGCCGCCGGCGCCGCCCTTCCGCAGCTGAAGGACGAAAAGAAGTAAAGCCTTCGCCGGCGTGACATGCGCCGCGCAAAGCAAAACGCCGCGTGCTCCTGCACGCGGCGTTTTTTTTGTCTGGCCACAGCGGCTCGCGCGGCTACAGCTCTACTTGCATGCCCATTTCGACCACGCGGTTGGGAGGGATCTTGAAGAACTTCGTGCTGCGCGTGGAATTCCGGGCCATGAAGGCGAACACGGCGCGGCGCCACCCCCGCATGGCCGGCCTCTTGGCCGCGACGACCGTCTGGCGCGACAGATAGTACGACGTGCGCATGGGCTCCAGATCCACCTCGGGATAGGCCTCGGCGACTTCGCGTAAGGCCTCCGGCACATCGGGTTCTTCCTTGAAGCCGTAAGTCAGTACGGCCTGCCAGCTGGACGCACTGAGCTTGGTCAGGGAAAAGCGTTCGTCCGGCGACACATAAGGCACGTCGGCACTACGTATCGTCAGGAACAACACGTGATCATGCAGCACCTTGTTGTGCTTCAGGTTGTGCAGCAGCGCCGGCGGCACGTTGCCGGGGTTCATCGTCATGAAGATCGCGGTGCCATGCACGCGCGCCGGCGGAAACTGTTCCAGCTGTTCCATGAACTCGCCCAGGGGCTGGCGGTCGCGCTGCTGCTGCAGGCTGAGCAGATGGCGGCCGCGCCGCCAGGTCAACATCAGGGTGAACACCACGATCCCCACCGACAGCGGCAACCAGCCGCCCTCTTCCACCTTGAGCGCGTTCGCGGAAAACAGCAGCAGGTCGAACACCAGGAGAAAGCCCAATATGGCCCACCACATGGCGCGCCGCGGCCCGCTCACGGCGGCGCGCGACATCAGGGATAGCAGCAGTACCGAGGTCGTCAGCATGGTGCCGGTGACCGCGAACCCATATGCGGCGGCCAGGTTATCGGAACTGCGGAACACCACCACCAGGACGAGCACCGCGACCAGCAGCAGCGCATTGACCTGCGGCAGGTAGATCTGGCCCTTTTCCACCGCGGAGGTGTGCAGGATCTCCATGCGCGGCCAATATCCCAATTGCACCGCCTGGCGGGTCATCGAATACGCGCCGGATATAACCGCCTGCGAGGCGATGATGGTGGCAACCGTCGCCAGGCACACCAGCGGTACCAGCCCCCACTCCGGCGACATCAGGAAGAAGGGGTTGGCGATGGCCTGGGGATCGCGCAGCAGCAACGCACCCTGACCGAAGTAGCAGAGCGTCAACGCCGGCGCCACCATCCAGAACCACGCGCGGCGTATGGCACCCCGGCCGAAATGGCCCATATCGGCGTAGAGGGCTTCCGCGCCGGTCAAGGCCAGTACGACCGAACCCAGCAACACGAAGCTGGCACGCGGCGATTCGATCACGAAGTGCACGCCCCAGATCGGATTGAGCGCCTGCAGGATCGCCGGCGTCTGCACGATCTGCCAGACGCCCAGCACGGCAAGCGTGGCGAACCAGAGCCCCATGATGGGACCGAAAAGCTTCCCCATCACCCCGGTGCCATGCGACTGGATCATGAACAGCGCGACCAGCACGATAAGGGCCAGCGGCACCACCCAGTGCTCGAAGCGGTGCGATATGACGCTGATACCTTCCAGCGCCGACAGTACCGAGATGGCCGGTGTGATCATGCTGTCGCCGTAGAACAGCGCCGCCCCGAAAATCGCCAGCGCGATCAGCAGCATGCGGACGCGGCCCTGGCGCCCCCGAATGGCGAGCTCCAACAGCGCGAGCGTGCCGCCCTCGCCCCGGTTGTCCGCGCGCAGCACCAGCATGATGTACTTGAAAGACACCACCAGCATCAGCATCCAGAACAGGATGGACAGCACGCCCAGCACGTGTTCCGGCCGCAGATCCCCATAACCGACCAGGCATTGGCGCAGCGTGTACAGGGGACTGGTACCGATGTCGCCGTAGACGACGCCGAGCGCGCCGATGACCAGGGCGGCCCGGGAAGAAGGAGCATGATGCGCCGTGGCCACGGGGGACGGTCTTGTCGCGGTTCCGGTCGTCATACCTGTATATCGTGTCGGGTCAATTGAGCGCCTTTGCGCGGACCGGGGAATACCACGGTCAGGCGCGTGCCCGGGAATTCGGGTCGGCTGGAGAGTTTCCACCACGCGCCATGCGCATGCGCGATTTCGCGCACGATGGCCAGGCCCAGGCCGGAGCCTCCGGCCGTTGCCGCGGGGGATCGATAAAAGGCCTCGAATACCCTGTCCTGGTCTTCCGCCGGGATGCCGGGCCCATCGTCCATGACGGTCAGGCAGGGCGGATTGCTGCCCACGGTCAGGGTAATCCGGCCGCCCGACGTGCCGTAACGCAGGGCATTGTCCAGCAGATTACCGAGCAGTTCGTCCAGCAGCAGCGGATCCGCGTCGACCCAAACAGGGGTGTCCGGCGCGATCAGGTCCAGCTCGAACTGCGCGGCCCGCACGCGCGGTATCCATTCCGCGCCGCTGGCACGCACCCACTCGCACAGATCGATCCGCACGAAGCTGTCCTGCGGGCGCGCGTTGGGATCGGCCCGGGCGAGCACCAGCAACTGCTGTCCCAGGCGGATCATGCGGTCGCTGACCGCCTTGATGCGTTCGGCGCGCGCGCGTACATCGTCGGGAAGCGGACGGGCCAGCATCAACTCGGATTCCAGCCGCAAGCCGCTCAATGGTGTGCGCAATTGGTGCGCCGCATGGCCGATAAAGCGGCGTTGGGCGGCCAGCGACGCGTCCAGCCGGGCGAGCAAATCGTTGGTGTGCAGAACCAGGGGTTCCATTTCGGCGGGCACGCCCGCCACTTCCAGCGGCTGCATGTCGTCGATGGAGCGCTGCCGAATTTCCTCCGACAGCAGGTTGACCGAGCGCAGCCCGGAACGCACGCCATGGACGACGACCCAGGCGAACAGCGACATCAGGATGATCTGGCCGACCACCATGAGCAGGAAAAAGTCTTCCAGCTCCCAGAGCGTCATGTCGATCTTGTGGGTCATGACCCACGTCGCCGCCAGGTCCAGCAGGACCAGCAGAAGGATGGCGGGCAGCAGTCGCACGACCAGATAGCGGGCCAGCGACCCTCTGGGCAGAAGCAGACCGGACCGGGGAGTGCGCGGGCTTTGCTGGTTGCTACGGATACGGTCGGACGGAATATCCACGGTCATGTTCGTAGGCCAACCCGGCCGGACAGTCGGAGTCCGGGTCTTTGGTCACCCGCGCGCAAGCGAGCTTTCAGGCTGCTTCCACATCCAGCAGGTAGCCGAAGCCACGCACCGTCTGGATACTGGCGCCCGTGCCTTCCAGGCGCTTGCGCAGGCGGTATACGTAGACTTCAACCGCGTTTTCGCTGAAATCGGCGTCCCAGGCAGACAGGGAGTTGACGATCTGGCGCTTGGTCACCACGCGACCGACACGTGCCATCAGCATTTCGAGGACGGATAGTTCGCGCACCGACAGCGACAGCCGTTCGCCGTGGACGCGGACTTCGCGGCCGACCGTGTCGAAGACGAGAGGCCCGACTTCGATCAGGGGTTGCGCTTGTCCGCTGCGGCGGCGGAAGAAGGCCCGCACGCGTGCCGCGAGCTCGGGCAGTTCGAACGGCTTGGTGACATAGTCATCCGCGCCCGCGTCCAGCCCCGCCACCCGGTCTTCAAGACCGTCACGGGCCGTCAGTATGAGCACGGGCACCTGATTGCCGTCCGCGCGCAATTGCCGCAGAACGTCGAGCCCGCTCATGCCGGGAAGGTTGAGATCGAGCAGAAGCAGATCGTATGGTTGGCCCGCCAAGGCGCCCAGCACCTTGTCGCCCTCGGTGAGCCAATCGACCGCATACCCCTGGTCGGCCAGAAACTCCTGCAGCGCGTGGCCCAGGGTTGTGTCGTCTTCGATTACCAGTACTCGCATGGCGCGATTCTAGCGCGATCCGGACGGCAGCGCGCTACGTCCCGTGAACCTGTGGCGAAATATTTCGTGGCCTATTTGGCCGGCGCCTCCACGCCCCCCGCGCCGGCGCCCGGCGTACCGGGGACGGACGGGGCCGGCGTGGTGACGAAGCCGATACGCCCCAGGCCGGAACGGCGGGCGGCCGCCATCACCTTGGCCAAGGTTTCGTAACGGGTATCCAGATCGGCCCGGATGCGCAGTTCGGGCTGCGGCTGGCTCCCGGCAGCCGCGGCAAAGCGGTCCGGCAGCTCGGCTTCCAGCACCGGCTTGTCATCCCAGAACAGCTGGCCGTGTGCGTCGATCGCCAAGTCGATGGTCTTGGGCTCTTCCTTGACCGGCTCCGCGCTGACCTGCGGCATATTGATCCGGATCGAATGAGCCATCAGGGGCGCGGTGATGATGAAAATGACCAGGAGCACCAACATGACGTCGATCAGAGGCACCATGTTGATTTCCGACATCGCGTGGCCGCCGGAACCTTTGTTGTCGAAGCCGCCGAAAGCCATTTATTCGCCCCCGCGCGTCGCCTGCGCACCGCCGGTGCGCCGCATGGCGCGCACTTTGCTGTCGGACATCGCCACCTGCTGGCCGGTCGTCAGGAACGCGAAGAGGTCGTGCGCGAATGCGTCCAGCCGCGAAAGGAAGACACGATTCTTGCGCACGAAGGTGTTGTAGGCCAGCACCGCGGGGATTGCCACGGCCAGTCCAAGCCCTGTCATGATCAGGGCCTCGCCCACCGGGCCGGCGATGCGGTTGATGGTAACGCCGTCCGCCAGGCCGATGCCGACCAGGGCGTGATACACGCCCCACACCGTACCGAACAACCCCACGAAAGGCGCGGTGGATCCTACCGACGCCAGTACGGTCAGGCCGTTTTCCAGCTTGGCGGTCTCCTCATCGATAACCTTGCGCATCGTCCGCGTCACGAATTCGCTGTTGGATCCGGCCTCGGACAGCGTCGTCGCGCCGTATTTGGCATGGTGAGCCTGCGCATGCATGGCATGCGACGCAAGATGCGAAAACGGATCGCGCGCACCATGCGTAGTGATTTCGTGCTCGACCTGCTCCAGCGAGCTCGCATTCCAGAATTTATTGAGGAAATCGCGCGAGCGCTTGCGGACCACGGTGCTATTGACCGCCTTGACGACGATCAGGTACCAGGTCACCAGGGACATCAGGACCAGGATGACGAACAGCGTCTTGCCGACAACGTCGCTTTGCGAGACAAAATGCATGACGCCCATATCTGGCACCGGCAACGGAGCCGGCGCCGCGGGCATGGCCGCCGGTGCCTGGAGGGCACCCCCGGCAGTCGCTCCGGCGGCGGGATCGGCCGTCGCGGCGGGCGCCGCCTGCGCCAGCACCATGGCGATATGGTGTGCGATGGACATGTCAGTTCCTTATATTGAAATCGAACGGGATTCTTGCCTGGACCGTGTACGCGACGCCATTGCGCGTATAGGGTTTGAAACGCACCCGGCGCACGGCATCCAGCGCCGCTTCATCCAAACGCGGGAAGCCGGACGAAGCCACGACCGTCGCCTTTTCGATGCCCCCCTGGGCATTGACCACCACCAACACGGTGACGCGCCCCTCTTCCCGGCGCCGCTTGGACGCCAGGGGATATACCACCGAGGGCCCTGGCCCCAGATATTCGATATTGGACACCGTCTCGGGCTGGTCCCGCGGCGGGCCCTGGCGCGGCGCCTGGGTCGCGGTGGCGCCGTCAGGTGCCCCCGTCGGCGGCGACGGAGGCGCGGGCGGCTGCTCGACCGCTTTGGGCGGCGGCGTTTCCTTGACGGGCTGGGGCTTCGGCTTGGCCTGGGGCTTGGGCTTAGGCTTCGGTTTGGGGGCCGGAACGACGGGCTTTTCGATGACCGGTTCGGGCTCGGGTTCGGGCTCCGCCTTCTCGGTCGGCTGCGGTTCCGGTTCTGGCGTCACCTGCGGCTGTGGCGGCGACGGAGGCTGCACCTCGGGCTTGGGCGGCTCCGGGGTTTCGTCGGCCTTGGCCACCTGCGGAACAGGGGCTTCGACCACGCTCACCATGATGGGTTGGCTTTCCGGCGGGAGCGGCACGACTTCCCGGCTGGACAGGATGGCTCCCGCCACGATGGCATGCACTGCGACGACGACGATTCCCGCGACGAGCCTGACGCCCAGGGAAGCATTCGATGACGTGGACCAATTACGCTTTTTGTTGCTAGGCATGAACCAGCCCAATGCCCTGACTTGAGTTGGACTGCGACGCGGACGGAATGCGGCGACGCGGGATAAGTCCGATATGCTATCTCAAATGGGAATTATTCGCAAAAGCATTTGGGCCTTGCCGCGACGGGGTGGCGGACAGGCGGAATTCTGCGGGAACATGCCCATCCACCAAGCGAAAACTCATGCGATGCGCGACATGGGAAGCAGATGCCGGGAACCGAGTACCTCGCGACTGGATAGCGGTAGCCGCACCACCGCAGCGACGTGACGACTCCCGCCCCTGGCTTCGACGACCCGCGGTCCCCATCCGTGAAAACTGCCCCGGCGTGAGACAGGCAATGCGATCCACGACGACGGCCACGAGGCACACCGTTTGCGTATCCGGCGTTATTTAAGGAGACCAGCATGAGCGACAATCTGCAAGAGCGCGGGCCCGCCGACCGCTCCCGCATCAACCTGAACGAGCGCTGGGAAGTCGATTACTGGAGCAAGACCCTGGGATGCACGCCCGATCAACTGCGTGAGGCCGTCGCAAAGGCGGGTAGCAGCGTAGACAAGGTGCGCGAGCAGCTCGGGAAAGGACGCCAGGCCACGTGATATCGCGCACACCGAGCCCGCCTACGAAACCGGAGAGGCTTCCGGGCGCTTGTCCTGGAACGGACAGGCTTCCGAGCGTTTGATGATTGGAAACGGGAATGGAGTGGTGGGTGCTGAGGGGTTCGAACCCCCGACCTACGCCTTGTAAGGGCGCCGCTCTACCAGCTGAGCTAAGCACCCCAATAGAGTGGGGCCACTCTTCATGCAAACCGCGAGTGCGGATTATAGCGACCGCCCGGTGAAGCCGCAAACGAGGGGTACAGGGACTGCGCATGGAAGCGGCGCGATGCGACGCGCTCATCGTCCCCCGTTCTGCCGGGCGATCGCGATCGAATGATCGATCAGTTGACTGCGTCCTTCAGGGCCTTGCCGGCGCGGAACTTCGGCACCTTGGCCTTTTTGATTTTGATGCTTTCGCCGGTGCGCGGATTGCGACCGGTACGTGCTGCGCGGGAAGATACGGCGAACGTGCCGAAACCGACCAGCGTGACGGTCCCGCCTTTCTTCAGCGTCGACTTCACGGCGCCGATCAACGCGTCGAGGGAACGGCCGGCAGCCGCCTTCGAGATATCCGCTTTGCTGGCGATGTGGTCGATAAGTTCAGTTTTGTTCATGCAGAATTACCCCTCACAGGTATGGTGCCCCGGTGGCCTGCCCGGCCGGCAGGGCTATCGAACGACTTCTTCTTGAACGGTTTGCATGACAAACCGCGACGCTTAAATTGCTACGCCGCCCATGATTTCGCGTGCGTTGAGGCAGGCAAACCAGGAGCGACGTAGTGGCGTATTAGGCACTGACGGCACAAGGCTGTCAAGAAAAAAACCGGCGAAACCCGCGCCGTTACTGGCTTTCCGGCGCGAAAGCGACAGCGGGCGCCACCGCGCGCAGGCCTGCGGCCGCCCCGCTCCGCCGAGGTCGCTACACGTCGACCCAGCGGCGCAGCAGGTTGTGATAAACGCCGGTCAGCTGCACCAGCGAAGGGTGCTCTTTGACATCCTGCGTCAATCTTTGAATAGCGACGTCCAGTTCCAGCAGCAAGGTGCGCTGTGCATCTTCGCGCACCAGGCTTTGCATCCAGAAGAACGAACTGATGCGGGCGCCGCGCGTTACCGCGTTGACACGATGCAGGCTGGTTCCAGGATAGAGCACCATATGTCCCGCGGGCAACTTGATGCTGCGCGGACCATACAGGTCATCCACCACGAGTTCGCCACCGTCGTAGCTGTCCGGCTCCGAAAGGAACAGTGTCGCGGACATATCCGTGCGCACGCGATCCGCTGTGCCGGTGACGGGCCGGACGGCGTTATCGACGTGATAGCCGAAATTTTCACCGCCTTCGTAGCGGTTGAACAAAGGAGGAATGATCTTGCGAGGCAGCGCGGCAGCCATGAAGAGCGGGTTGCGGGCCAATCGCTGAAGGATCGCGTTGCCCAGCTCCTGCGCGAGCGGACTGCCCTCGGCCAGTTGCCGATTCTGCTTGACCTGGGCGGACTGGTGGCCCGCGGTTACCTTGCCGTCCACCCAATCGGCTGCTTCGAGCCGGCCGCGCATCTCGGCGGCTTCGGCGGGCGTAAGGACATCGGCAATCTGGATCAACATCGCGGGTACTCCGGCTTCAGGTGTTTAGACAGGCGCGCAGCGCCTGATCGAAATCACCCAGCAGGTCGCCTTCGTCCTCGATGCCGACGGACACGCGAATGAAACTGTCGGCGATACCCATTTGCGCGCGGCGCTGTGCGCCCATTTCGTAGTAAATGGTGTGGGCGGCGGGCAGCGCCAGGGTGCGCGTGTCGCCCAGGTGCGTGGCCAGGATGACGACTTTCAAGCGGTTGAGAAAGTCGAAGCAATCGATGCCGTCGACCAATTCAACACCCAGCAGCGCACCGAAGCACCCGTCGAACAACGAGGCCGCGCGTTCATGCTGGGGATGCGATGCCAGGCCGGGGTAGTACACCTTGGCAACACCGGGATGGGCGTCCAGCATGCGCGCCAACGCGTATGCGTTGTCGCAGTGCTTGCGCATGCGCAAAGCCAGCGTTTCCGACCCCACCGCAATGCGGTGGGCCGCATCCGCCGACAGGGTGCCGCCCATATCGCGGAGGCCTTTCTTCTTGATCTGCAAAATCCCCCAGCCAGCCGGCGGGCCTTTGCGGTAGGAGTCGAAAATATTCTTGTAGCCCGACCAGTCGAACAGGCCGGTATCCGTGATGGACCCGCCCAGCGCATTGCCATGACCGCCGATGTACTTGGACAGGGAATTCATGACCAGCGATGCCTGCACATCGATGCCGCGCAGCATCCACGGCGAGGTCAGCGTATTGTCCAGCAGATAGACTAGGCCGCGCTCGCGGCACAGGGTGCCGATCCCAGCCAGATCCGCCACCTGCGTACCGGGATTGGCGATGGTTTCGACGAATACCATACGGGTGTTCGGCCGCAGCGCGGCCTTGACCTGCTCGGTGTCGGTGGCATCGACAAAGGTAATTTCCACGCCCAGCTCGACCAGCGTGGCAAACAGGCTATTGGTATTGCCGAAGATGAACTGGCTGGACACCAGGTGGTCCCCCGCGCGCAACAGCGTGGTGAAAACCGCCGCGAGGGCCGCCATGCCGGTCGCGAAGCTGACCGTGGAGACGCCTTTTTCCATCCGCGTGATGCGGGTTTCCAGGGCTGCCGTGGTGGGTGTGCCTTGCCGCGCATACGAGTAGCCGGCCTTGCCCTGGAACACCGCGGCCAATTCGTGGGCGTCGGCGTAGCCGTATTCGGACGATACATGTATGGGCTTGTGGACGGCGCCATGCTCGACCGCGTCGCGGCGATCCGAATGAAGAATGGTAGTGGTAAAGCCGAATTGATCCATGATCGCGCGCACCGGTGATACGGGAATGAGCAGGGATTTTACCCCTGGCGCTGGCGCACGGTTTCGTACAGGCAAACCGCGCTGGCAACGCTGACATTAAGGCTTTCCACCGAACCCAGCATGGGGATATGCACCAACTCGTCGCACGTATCGCGCGTCAACCGGCGCATCCCTTCGCCTTCCGCGCCCATCACCCAGGCCATGGGGCGACGCGCATCCACGCCGTGCATCGGCGTCGCTGCCTGGTCGTCCGTACCGACCAGCCACACGTCCCGCTCTTTCAGCGTGCGCATGGTGCGAGCCAGATTCGTGACCATGATGTAGGGCACCGTGTCGGCCGCGCCGCATGCCACGCGCTGCACGGTGGCGTTCAGGCCGACCGCGCGGTCGCGCGGCGCGATGACGGCATGCACGCCCGCCGCGTCCGCCGTGCGCAGGCAGGCGCCCAGGTTGTGGGGATCGGTCACGCCATCCAGCAGCAACAGGAAAGCCGGCTCCTCGATGACGTCCAGCACGTCGTCGATATCGACCGCCAACTGGGCCGGCTCGGCCAACGCGACGACCCCTTGGTGGCGTGTGCCGCGGGCAAGCCCGTCCAGGCGTTCCGTCGGTACCGGATGCACCTTGCAGCCGGCCCGTCCCGCCTGCTCGATCAGCGAGGCCATGCGTTTGTCGCGCCGCGAGGCCTCGACGTAAATTTCCTTGATGGACGACGGCGCATGGCGCAGGCGCGCCACGACCGCGTGAAACCCTGCGAGAACCTGGGTTGACGCCATAAAACCATACCTCTCTTGTCATACCCGCCCTTTCCGGGCGGGACCGTGCTAGCGGCGCTTGCGCGCGGCGGACTTGGTGGCAGCCTGCGCCTGGCGCACGGCAACGCGATCCGCCTTCTTGGCTTCGGCGCGTCGCACCTTGGCCGTTTGCCCTTTCAGAGCCTTGGGCTTGGTGCCCGCGGCCTTCTTGACGCGCCGTGGCGGCTCGTCCGGCCCTCGTTGCGCGGCCTTGCGCAGCGATTCGAAACTCGTGCCCTTGACCAGCCTGAACTCGATGCGCCGAGCTTCCAGATCGACCCGCGCCACCTGGACCTGGACCTTGTCGGTCAACCGATAGCGCATGCCCGTACGTTCGCCCCGCAATTCATGCAGCGCATCGTTGAACTGGAAATACTCGCCGCCCAGTTCGGAAACATGGACCAGTCCTTCGACGTGCAGCGTATCCAGGGTGACGAAGATGCCGAAGCTCGCCACGCCGGTCACCGTGCCGCTGAAGTCCTCGCCCACGCGCTCTTTGACGAACCAGCACTTCAGCCAGGCTTCCACGTCGCGCGACGCATCGTCGGCGCGGCGCTCGCTGGAGGAAAGCAACAGCCCCAGCTTTTCCCAAATGGCATGCTCGTGCTCCTTGTGGGAGCGGCCGATCACCACCGGCTCGTCCGCCTGCGAGGGGACATAGCGCTGTCCCTGCAGAAGGGCCTTGATGACCCGGTGCGTCAGCAAGTCCGGGTAACGCCGGATGGGAGAGGTGAAATGCGTATACGCCGGATACAGCAGGCCGAAATGGCCGACGTTCTCCGGGCTGTACATGGCCTGCTGCATCGAGCGCAGGCACATGGTTTGAAGCAGCGGATAGTCCGGACGGCCGCGCACGCTGTCCAGGAAGTCGCCGTAGTCCTTGGCCGTCGGGGCGTCCCCGCCGCCCAATGTCAGCCCCAGCGTGCGCAGGAATTCGCGCAGGGACTGCAGGCGATCCGGCGTCGGCCCTTCGTGGATGCGGTACAGGCCCGGATGCTTGCTGCGCTCCATGAAATCGGCCGCGCAGGTGTTGGCCGCCAGCATGCATTCTTCGATCAGCTTGTGCGCGTCGTTGCGCACCACGCCAACGATCTGTTCGATGCGGCCCAGCTCGTTGCAGACGATCTTGGTTTCCACCGTATCGAAATCGATGGCGCCGCGCTTGCGGCGCGCCTGCGACAGCAGTTGATAAAGTTCGTACAGGTTCCAGACCTGCGGCATCACGCCGGCCATGGCCTGCGCGGCCGGGCCGCCGGCCTGCTGCAGCGCCGCCCAGATATTCGTATAGGTAGTGCGCGCATGCGAGTGCATGACGGCGTTATAGAACTGATAGGCCGTCACGGTGCCCGCCTTGGCGCCACTCGCGGGTATCACCATGTCGCAGACCAGCACCAGCCGGTCCACGTGCGGGTTGAGCGAACAGAGGCCGTTCGACAGCGTCTCCGGCAGCATGGGAATGACCCGCCGCGGAAAATATACGCTGGTACCGCGTTCGACGGCATCGTCATCCAGCGCGTCGTTGGGGCGCACATAATGGCTGACATCGGCAATCGCAACGAGCAGGCGCCACGCCGGCCGCTTGCGCTGCCCCGTGCCAAGATCGATAGGCTCGCAATACACCGCATCGTCGAAATCCCGCGCGTCCTCGCCATCGATCGTGATGAGCGGTACGTCGCGCAAGTCGACGCGGTCCTTCAGATCGGATTTGCGCACGGTATCCGGCAGGCGCGCTGCCTGCTTGAGCGCCGCCTCGGAAAACTCCACAGGCACATCGAACTTGCGCACGGCAATTTCGATTTCCATGCCGGGGTCGTCGATTTCACCGAGTACTTCGAAGACGCGTCCCAGGGGCTGGGTGTGTCGCGTGGGCTGTTCGATGATTTCCACCGAGACGACCTGCCCGTGCTGCGCGCCGTTCGTGTCGCTGGGTGGAATCAGGATATCGTGCTTGATACGCTGGTCTTCCGGCACGACGATGGACAAACCGTGCTCATGCAGGAAACGTCCCACCAATTTATTGGTGCGGCGCTCGATGACTTCGACGATATTGCCTTCGGGCTTGCCACGATATTCACCGCCCGGTTTGACGAGCACGCGATCGCCATGCAGCACCTTCAGCATTTCGCGGGGCGACAAGAAGATGTCCGGTCCGCCGTCATCGCGGACCAGGAATCCGAAGCCGTCTCGATGGCCCTGCACCCTGCCGGCCACGAAGTCCAGCTTGGTGGCCAACAGCAGCACGCCCTTGCGGTTGGGGAGCAGTTGCCCATCCCGTTCCATGGCGGCCAGGCGGCGTTCGAAACCCACGGAGGTATCCGGGCGAGCCACGCCCATCCGGTCTGCCAGCTCGGCTGGCGACAACGGCGCACCGGCCGATCGCAGCGCGCGAAGGATGGCTTCGCGGCTGGGAACGTCGGGATCGAAATCGGGGGGCGCCTCAGGCACGACCGTGGGTCTGTTCTTGTTAGCGGCGTCGTCGCTCGATCGTTTTGCCAAAGTCGGAATTCCTGTTTATAATGCGCAGCTTCTGTGCTTTCGCGGAAATTGCTGCGCAGGAAGCGCCGCTGGTTCTAAACCGGCGGTTTGCTACAAAGCAAAAGCGGTATTCTAACGAAAATACAGTGCCCAGGTGGCGGAATTGGTAGACGCGCATGGTTCAGGTCCATGTGCCGCAAGGTGTGGAGGTTCGAGTCCTCTCCTGGGCACCAAGAATTCGCAAAACCCCCGATGTGGAAACGCATCGGGGGTTTTGTCTTTATGCGTCGGAGTTCGGCTTCGAGCGGGATTTGGCTTTGAGCGGGGTTGCCTTCGGGGTTGCCTTCGGGGTTGCCTTCGGGGTTGCCTTCGGGGTTGCCTTCGGGGTTGCCTTTTGAACGGGTTTATCCATGCGCTACCCGCGGCCCCTGAAAAACCCCCGGCCAAACCTCCGGCTCTTGAAATCCCGGCCCTTGCCTCCGGCGTTCAAAACGCCGCGCAAAACAAACGGCCACTTGCAGCCCGGAAAAAAAGCCTGCATAATCGCGCCTCTTCGCTGTCGCAGGTTTGAACGGCAACGAAGCGGGCCCAGGTGGCGGAATTGGTAGACGCGCATGGTTCAGGTCCATGTGCCGCAAGGTGTGGAGGTTCGAGTCCTCTCCTGGGCACCACCCGATAGCGATATCCACGGCAGCAGATGCCGTGGGTAAATCAAGACAGAAACCCCGCAAGATACTTGTCTCGCGGGGTTTTTTATTGGCTTGGCGCCGCCTCACGCCTGCAATACGCGCGCCATGGCAACGTGTTCGATGCCGGCCTCCATGAATTTGTCGCCCTCGACGACGAAGCCCTGCCCTTCGTAAAAACCGCGTGCATGCGTCTGGGCATTGAGCATCAGCTTGCGATGGCCGGCCGCGCGCCCCGCTTCCACCAGTGCCTGCAGCAGGCGGGCGCCCACGCCCAGGCCTCGCGCCCGCCGGTGTACCGCCATGCGTCCGATGTGGCCATCGGGAAGCAGCCTGCCCGTACCCAGCACCTGTCCTTCGGCATCGTAGGCGACCGCATGGACACAAACCGCATCGAACTCGTCCAGTTCGATTTCCGCCGGCACCTGCTGCTCCACGACGAAAACGGCGTGGCGAACCGCGGCAGCGTCATCGCGCAAGCGGGTCCAATCGCCAACGACCACGGTAACGGATGGCTGATTCATGCTGCTATTCCTTCCCGGTTGAACGTCAAACCCCGGATTTTCGCGGCTGCGGACTCGCCAGGCAAATCGCCGT